>CAZBUJ010000181.1:0-1778 GCA_964495075.1 uncultured Phycisphaeraceae bacterium | reverse complement strand
CGAGCGGGCCGGGGGCCGTGGTATCGTGCACCGCGTACAGACCGGCCTCGTTGCCCAGCCCGTCGATGTAGTCGCCGAAGCTCAGCTCGCCGTCCTGGTCGCAGTCCAGCACCATGTCGTAGCCGACCCCCAAACCGATGCCCGCGTCGGCGTCGAGCTCGAACGGCCCGGTCACCAGGAACGTGTTCTCCTGGATGGTGGTGCCGCCGAAGGTCTCCGTCTGTGGCCCACCCGCCGTCACGTCGGACAGGGACGGGTCCAGCGTCCACTCCGCGCTCGTTTTCGCGTCGACGATGTAGACGTCGCACGTCTGGCCGACGATGTCCAGGTATCGCGTGGGATCGATCGCCACCTCGACCGTCGCGTCCTCGTTAAACGCCTTGACGTACTCGAAGTACGGGTACTGGGTCAGTGAGTTGCCGGCCAGTTGGGCCCGATAAATAACGGTGGGGCCCACGGCGCCGAACGCCCGCTGGAACCCGCCGAAATCCCAGAGATCGATGTGCGAGTCCATGTTCCCATCGAACACCTCGCACAACGGATCCGTGTACATTTCCCCCGGCCCGGTCAGGCAAGCCTCGAATGCCACATAGTCCCCCAGGTCCACGTCACCGTCATCGTCCGCGTCGAATACCACACCGCTCGCCCCCCCGGGTGCGAGCAGCAGCACGCCTGCCACCATAAGTGTCCAATAGCGCTTCAAGGGTATGTCCTCCTCACTTGCACAACACGTTCCCACCAGGCGACGCACGAGTTGTCCCCACGCGGACCGCCTCGACGATCGGTTGGAGGTTGGCCCGCCACGGCACAACAAGGGTGAGCGATGCCTGAACGCCAAAAAGGCACTCCAGCCCAATAACGCCTTATAATGGTCAATGTGATCGGAATACTCCGCATTGGTCAATCACATTCAGAGTATTCTCACCAAATAACCGTGCATGCCCCGCCCCCACCGCCCGGGCCGCGGGATGCTTCCTCCCGGGCGGAACCCGTCGGCTCACCCGTCGGTAAACGCGACGGCGCAGGGAAGCGGGCCGGGTGCGCCAACACCCGGCCCGCCGCCCGCCGATCCTGCGTCGGGACGGCACTGCGACGTCCGGACGTCAGGTTGTCTACTGCCTCGACGACGCCTACTTCGACGCCTTCTTCTTCGGCGCCGTCACCGGAACCCGGAACGCCTCCGCCAGGTACGACTCCTGCGGCGAGTGCTCCAGGATCAACTCCGCCACCTCCGTCCGAAGCAGCTCGTCCAGCGACGACACGTTCAGACGCTCACCGCCCTTGGCCGTCGCCGCCGCCACCTGCTTCGCCGAGAACGGCTTGATCCCCGCCTGCTCCGCCAACCCACGCTCCGCCTTCACCACCGTCGCGTCCACACGCTCCGGCAGGTCCGGCGTCCCGAACCAGATCGGCGCCGCCGTCAGATCCACTTCGCCCGGCACGATCGCCACCACGTAACCCGACTCGTTCCCCGCGTTCACCCGCTGGGCCGTGCTGTCACCCACGTACAGCACCGGCTCGGCCACCTGCCGAGGAATCACCAGCTCCGGGGCCACCCGCAGAACCAGCAGCGTCGCCGTCGTCACCGTCGGCTGCTCCTTGTTCCACGTGAACGTGTATCCGTGCTCCAACGTGAACGTCCGGGCGTACACCAGCCCGTCCACCGCCGCCGGCGTCGACGGGATGGCCGGAGGCCCCTCCGCCCACGCCAGCGATCCGACCGTCAACAGAACCGTCAGCATCACCACTGATTTCTTCATCATCGATTTCACTTCCTT
>CAZBUJ010000180.1:0-2555 GCA_964495075.1 uncultured Phycisphaeraceae bacterium | reverse complement strand
CCGAGTACGCGAAGGCCGGGCTGGATTGGGAGAGCGAGCTGCGCCAGCGCGGACGGGAGGTCACGCTGGCACGCGAGTTGGGGCTGACGACGGAACAGGCCGCCCCCGGTGCGGCCGGCGACGACACGGAGGAGGAAGGCGATGTCACGGACGACGAAGACGCCCGAGCAACCGCGTGACGACGTGAACCGGGTCCCCGATCGGCTTGCGCTGGTCTGCAACGCCGAGCGCATCACGCTCGAGGCGTCCGCGGCCGAGGGCGACGACCCGGCGATCCCGCGTTTCACGATGCTCGCCTACACCGGCGAGCCGATGCACGTCGACGGCTGGCGGTTCCCCGTCGTGGTGGACCTCCAGGGCCTGTCGGTTCCGTCCCAGCGCCGGCCCGTCCGCTTCGGCCACAGCATGTACGCCGGTGTCGGCCACACGGAACGAATTACCGTTGAGGGCGGGCGGCTGATCGCCGAGGGCATCGTCTCGCGCGAGACGGCGGTGGCCCGCGAGGTCGTCGCCAGCGGAAAGCGCGGTTTCCCCTGGCAGGCCTCGATCGGCGCCCAGGTCACACAGGCCGAGTTCGTGCGCGGCGGAAAGTCCATCACCGTCAACGGGCGCACGTTCGAAGGCCCGCTCTACGTCGCCCGGCGAACGGTCCTGGGCGAGATCAGCTTCGTGGACCTGGGCGCCGACGGCGGCACCTCCGCGACCATCGCGGCCCAGCAGCAGGAGCACGACGTCATGGACGACGCGAACGACACGCCGGTCACGCAAAAGGACAAGCCCGAGCCGACGCCGGAGCCGGCCCGTGTGGTGCCGGCGGACGGGAGTGGCACGGAAGCCGCCCCGTCCGCCGACCCGGTCGGCGAAATCCGCGCGCAGGCGCTCGCGGAGACGAAACGCATCGCCGCGATCCGGCGTATCTGCGGCACCGGGTTCCCTGATATCGTGGAAAAAGCCATCGCCGAGGGCTGGTCCGAGGAGAAGACCGAGCTGGAGAAGCTCCGGGCCGGCCGGCCGAAAGCCCCGGCCGTGCACGCACCCAACGACGCGGCGACCGGGCAGGTCCTCGAAGCGGCCTGCATGCTGACCGGCAAGGTCTCGAAGGTCGAGGAACTGTACGACGACCAGACGCTCGAAACCGCCTCGCGCCGTTTCCGCGGGGGGATCGGGCTCCAGGAGCTGCTGCTCGAGGCCGCGCGGGCCAACGGCTACGCGGGCTGGAACTTCCGTGACAGCCGCGAGGTCCTGCGCTGCGCGTTCGGCCGGAGCCTGCAGGCCGGTTTCTCGACCATCGATATCGGTGGAATCCTCAGCAACGTCGCCAACAAGTTCCTGCTGGAAGGGTTTTTCAGCGTCGAGCGCACCTGGCGCAACATCACCGCCGTCCGCAATGTGTCGGATTTCAAGGCCGTCACCAGCTATCGATTGGTCGGGAAGGACCAATACGAGCAGGTCGCGCCGGGCGGCGAGCTGAAGCACGGTACGCTGGGCGAGCAGAGCTACACGAACAAGGCCGACACGTACGGGCTGATCCTCACCATCGACCGGCGGGACATCATCAACGACGATCTGGGGGCCATCACCACCGTTCCCCGCAAGTTGGGGCGCGGTAGCGGCCTGAAGATCAACGACGTCTTCTGGTCGGTTTTCATGAACAACGCGGCGTTCTTCACCGCTGACAACAACAACTACTTGATCGGCGCCGATACGGTGCTGAGCATCGATGGCCTGACCAAAGCCGAGGTCGCGTTCCTCAACCAGGTCGACCCGGACGGCAAGCCGATCGGCATCATGCCGGCGGTCATCCTCGTTCCGACCGCGTTGTCGGCGATGGGGACCCTGTTGTTCAAGTCGGTCGAGATTCGTGACACGACGGCGTCGACGAAATACCCCGTCGCCAACCCGCACGCGGGCAAGTTCCGTGTCGAGGTCAGTCGCTACCTCTCCAACTCGCAGTACACCGGTAGCAGCAGCGACATGTGGTATTTGCTCGCCGACCCCACCGACCTGCCGGTGATCGAGGTGGCGTTCCTCAACGGTCAGGAATCGCCCACCATCGAGACGGCCGACGCGGACTTCAACGTGCTGGGCATCCAGATGCGCGGCTATCACGACTTCGGTGTCGCGCTTCAGGAACCGCGGGGCGGCGTGAAGAGCAAGGGCAAGGCGTAACGAACCGAGACGAAGCCACGAAGGAGTGAATCACAATGGCACAGGCGATGTTCGTGCATGACGGTGCATCGATCGACCACACGCCCGGCGCCGACGTCACCGCTGGAGAAGTGATTGTCCAGGGTGAGCTGGTGGGCGTGGCGAAGACACCGATCGCAGCCAATGCGGTCGGGTCGCTGGCGGTCGTCGGTGTATTCGATTTCCCAAAGGCGACCGGGGTTGGCACGGCGATCACGGCCGGCGCGACGGTGTACTGGGACGACGTGGGCGACATGGCGACGATCGACGACGGCGCCGGGGTGAACAAGCTGATCGGCAAGTGTGTGATGGACGCGGCCGACGCCGATGCAACCGTGCGCATCCGCATGATGCAGTGAGGAAGAGGC
>CAZBUJ010000179.1:0-2722 GCA_964495075.1 uncultured Phycisphaeraceae bacterium | reverse complement strand
AGTCCGGAATCTGGCCGCACTGGTCGCCGTAGATGTCGTAGCAGACGCCGTCACAACTGATGTCACAGCCGTCCAGGATGCCGTTGCCGTTGCAGTCCGCCTGGCACTCGTCCGGCACGCCGTTCGCATCGACGTCCTGGCTCGTGCCCGACGCAATGTCGCAATTGTCCGGAATCCCGTTCGGCTGGCAGTCTTCCGCAATGCCGGTCACGAGCGCGCACTCGTCGGCAATGCCATCCTCATCGCAATCCGCCACCGGACACTCGGAACCGTGACCAAGGTACTCGCCACCGGCCGCCGCGCACGACGCCTCGTCGTAGATGTCGCACGGAGCCTCCGGCAGGCAGCAGGCACCCACCAACTGGTAGACCTTCAGCACGTAGTCGCCGCAACCGTTGTAGCCCTCGACGTCCACGTAGTAGACACCCGCCGTGATGTCGACCTCGGCGTACGACTGGAGACCACACTCCGACGAATCGTCCTGGGCCACGATGTCGCCCAGGCAGCAGTCGGTGCCGACACCCAGCCAGGTGTCGTAGCCCGAATCGCACAGGTCGAACACCCACTCACCGTCGTTCGGAATGGTCACGCCGTACATGACATCCTCGGTGCTGCGCAGTTCGCAGTCATCCGCGGCGCCACACGTGGTGTCCGACCACTCACCCGGCGCCTCGACGAAGACGTCGGCACACTGGCACGGATCCGGATCGCACGGGAAACCGTCGCCGAGGTACTCCCCACCGGCTACGTCACACGCATACGGATCCAACGTCTCGCAATGAGCCACGTCGTCTTCGACGATGCAGCACGCACCCGTCACGTCGCAGTCGTACTCCTCACAGACCTCGTTGATGCCCCAACGCTGGTACGGACCGCGGCAGTCCTGCGGCGGAACCTCGTCGGTGCACTGCAGCGTCGGATCCTCGATCGAGTAGTCGCAGCACGCGCCGTAGACCGGTTCGCAGTAGCAGGCGATCCCGAACTCACCAACCGCAAAGCCGTTGGCCGCCGAGTCGGCCGTCACCTTGATGGTGTCCAGGCCGTCGCCGTAGAAGCCGAAGTACTTCGCGCCCGACCGGCCGTTCACCATCACCTGGCCCGAACTCACCTCGTCCTCGGTGCCCGGATTGGCAATGCACTCAATCCAGAACTCGTTGAAGACGTTCGGCTCCACGTACACGTAAAACGCGCAGGAGCCGGTTGGCAGCGTGATGTCCAGCTCGGTGATGCCCGCATAGTCCACCGGGTGATACACGTCGCCCGTGTAGCCGTGGCTCCAGCTCGCCCAGCCCGAGCCGATGACCACGTGCGTCATCGTCGGGTCCAAGCCGATCCGGCCGCCCGCACCGCACGGGTCGTCGACGCCGTCCACGTCAACCCCGACCCCCGTCGGATCCGCATCGAAGGGGGTCATCAGGTAACCACCCAACGAGTCCGGCGGCGCGTCACTGCCGGGCGTGCCGTCAAAGGCCAACGCCCGCAGACCACCCGTCCGGGGTCCACGCGTGGGGGCCTCGCCCGCCACGATCATCGAGGTCGAACCAGAATTGCTCGTCGTCTTCGCCGACTTCTCCAGCGAAGACGCCGAATTCGTGGCCGCCGGCTCCGCCGCAGCCACCGGGGCCGACGCGTTGGTCGTGCCGGCCTCGACCGCACCCGGCAACACCGTGTTCACCGCACCCGGATCGGCGGCGGGTGCTGACACCGACGCCAGATCAGTCGTCGACGGCGGCGCGGCGGAGAAATCCGTCAACGCGGCAGTCAGCACGCCCGTACACAGCAGGAGACCCGCTGCAACACAGACCCATCTCTTCCAAACCATCACTTCACCTCCTGTAGGAAAAGCCCTGCAACCACGAGATTACATGCGCATCCACACCACGCGCAATACGGTTGCTCGTCCCGTTCGGTACTACGTCGTTACCTCCACAACAAAAACGACATGAAGAAGGAGATCAATGGGAAGCTGACTTGACTGCGAATGGCGCCGGGAAGAACCCCCGGCCGACGTGTTTGCACGATGGCAGCAGTAAGTCCAACAGCCTTCCATACTCCCCTCCGGTTTACTCGCCCGTCACGCGCAGTCCCCCGAATCTCATCCGGCGCTGCGCGTTCCCACATTGTCAATAAAATGGAACCCCATCCTGACCAGCGCAGGTGCGGATTAACCCAGTTTATCTCTCTCTCCAACGTGGGAACATGTGCCAGTTTAACCGAAAGGTATTCGGGCGGTCAAGCGTATTTTGACGGTCCGATAGCCGGATACATACTTTGACAATCCCGTATCCCCGGCGCGAATCCAGCAAACCGCCAACCCATGCAAGCCTCGGTTTGACGGGAGGTTCCCGGCCAATATCACTAGCCACGGCCATAGGCGGACTTATCGATAATCAGCGAACGAAGCGACCCGGGCGGCAACGGAGCCAAAAGCGACAGATTAGATAATTTAGTCGTAATTACAGACAATAGATGCATATTACCTATCTTAACGCCAGGCGTCCCCGCCGACCGCCGCGGCGTGTCCCCAATGCACGGAGGCGGACCGAGTCACCCCGCGGCAACTCGGCCCGCCTCGCTCAATACCTGCGTTCGGCCGCCACGCTGGCGGCCGGACAACTCATGGTCGATTACTTCGACGCCTTCTTTTTCGGCGCCGTCACCGGAACGCGGAACGCCTCCGCCAGGTACGACTCCTGCGGCGAGTGCTCCAGGATCAACTCCG
>CAZBUJ010000178.1:0-2841 GCA_964495075.1 uncultured Phycisphaeraceae bacterium | reverse complement strand
TTTCGAGGAGGACCCGATGCTCGCCCGTCCGCCCGAGCCTCAATCGCCCGAACCCCAATCGACTGCCGGGCCGGACCGCCACCGACGCCGTGGCCTCGCGCCAAACCACAAACGCCCCTGTCGAGCAATTGAGCGGTCACCTCGCTGATACACGGCCCGTGCTGCCACGACGCACCGTCTCCTGACAGGCCACCTCGGCCGCGACGCATGCCCAGGCCCGACCTGGGCGACGCCCGTCCCCACGCCGCCTCCCTACGCCGTGGCGTGCAAAGTGGCGGTACAATCTCGCGACACGACGCGATCGCCGTGCCGCGTACCCCAGTTCTCGCAGCGCCGATGTGATCGACCACAGCCACCAATGGACAATCGCACTTATTCGCCACGACAAGGCCTGCCACAATGACCATTCGGCCGCCTCACGCTCACGCGTGCGGCGTCGAACACGACCGCTTGGCCTCCGAACCTCCCTCACGTGCCCGACCTGACCGCCGAAACTCCCAACGCGCAAGCCAACCACGCCGGCCCGCGTTGTTTCACGTGAAACACGCGCCCTGCGTCCGCTTCCCTCCGACGATGCTGCGTCCGGCCACCCAAGCCTGCGGCGGTCCGCCCGGACGCGCCGCCGCGTCGCATTACGGCGTAAGTGGACCCGAAACCAACGCCGCGGCCCGCGGCGTTCCGCCTCATGCCCCGCGCACCGTCACGACGGCCCCTTTCGGCGCCGCCGAACGCGAACTCCGCTTCCACCTCCATACGGGCAGATCGCGTTCTGCCTCCGTCTCCGTGCCGCCGCGACGACGTACCGCACGTCCGCACGACTCCGTCAAGCCGCCGCGACCGGCCATCGAGGAACCAGTTCACAGTGAGTCGAACCGGCCTCCCCGACACCCCCCGACACCCGCCGAAGCGGCCCCACCACAAAACCAGCATCACAGTCACTTTTTCGTTTACGCAACCGCGATGCCGCAGTACTCTATGTCGCGACGCGATGAGCAGGTGATAGTAGCACGCGCTTCTGGATCGTGCTACCACACAAGCGATGGGGCGATCGGATCGCGCGGCGGCCGCCCCCGGGGCACGACCGCCGGGCCACTCGCCCGTCGCCCCGTAACGATGCACCTGGCCACAGACGCTCCATCGCCGTGGCCGGAACAGCGCGAGCAAAAGGGCAATCCATACCGCCACGGAGCGGGGCCGGTCCGCTGATCGATGGACACCGGCGGGCCCAGGGCGGTAGACGTGCCTCGCGGGCGGCCGCGGCAGGGCGATCGGGGCCGCCGGCGCGACGCCGCCGTGAAGCGACCCGCGGGCCTGACGGCGGCCAAAACGGATGACGGAGGCGGAGACGGCACTGCGGTATGCGACAAGCGGCGCGGCTTGTCGCGATCGAAGACACCCAACCGAGTGGAACAGAATCATGGCTCGACAAACGAAGAGGTTAGGAAAAGGCCTGGGGGCGCTCGTCCCGCCCGAGGTGCGAGAGGGCAACGCCACCCCGGAGGCGCCGGCCGCGCAAACGGACGGGCCTGACAAGAGTCCGCCTGCCCCAGAGCAAGGAACAAAAAAAACGGCCGCCGCTTCTGCCGACATCGCCCCCGACGACGACGCGCGGGAGACGGCCGAGCGCATCGAGGCGGCCACCGCGAAAACGGCGGCGCGTGTCAAGGACGCGGCACGCACAAAGGCGACGCGCAGTGCCACCATGGTGACACCGGCAAAGGCGCCGGGCCGTGCCACGACTGTGGCACGCGCAAAGCCGGCGGCCCGCGGCAGAAAAAGCGTGAAGGCCAGAACAGATCGAACGGGCGACGCCGACGGCACGCCCCGGTCCGAACCGTCCATCCCCGCGGCGCGCACCGGCAAGGCGGGCGGGGCGGCGAAGCCGGCTCGCGCGGCCAGGTCGGGTTTGTCGGACTCCGCGGTTCGCGCGGCGGAATCAGAAACGACCGCCACGGCGCCCGGCGTGGTCGAACCGGCGGGGCCGACCGAGGCACCCGGCGTAACCGCGCCGGACAAAGCGACGCGCGGGTCGCCTGCCACCCGCGCGGATGATCCGGTGCCGCCCGCCCGATCGACGCCAACCGCCGACCTGGAGTCCGCGATCCGGTCCGGCGGCGACATCGCGGCGCGGGCGGCCCAGGCCGCACGGGCGGCGCGAGCGGCGGCACGCGGGCGGTCGACGCTCGATGCAGTGATGATCCGACCGGAAGCGCTGGAACCGAATCCGTATCAGCCGCGTGACACCATCCGCACGGACGATGTAACGCCGTTGGCCGACTCCCTTCGCGAGACCGGCATGCTGCAGCCGATCGTGGCCCGGCGGGTCGGCACGCGGCTCGAGATCGTGGCCGGCGAGCGACGATGGCGGGCCGCCCAGGCGGCCGGTCTCGAGTTGATCCCGGTTCTCATCCGCGACGCCACCGACCAGCAGATGCTCGAGATGGCCCTGGTGGAGAACATCCAGCGGTCGGACCTCAACGCGATCGAGAAGGCCCGGGCGTACCAGCGGCTCCGCGACGAGTTCGTGCTATCGGCCGAGGAGGTCGGCCGCCGGGTGGGCGAGGACCGGACCACGGTGACGAACTACCTTCGACTGCTGGATCTGCCGAAGGAGATCCGCGAGATGGTGTCACGGAGTGACATCACGATGGGTCACGCGCGGAGTCTGCTGGGGGTTGACCGGCTGGACGATCAGCTTCGGCTGGCCCGCTCGGTGGTGGCGAACCAGTTGTCGGTCCGGGCGCTGGAGGAGATCGTGCGTCGGACGAAGGCGGAGTCGGTGCGGCGGGGGGGGGCGGTAGGTTGGGCGGCGGCGGGGTGGGGATCGGGCGCGGGTACGGG
>CAZBUJ010000177.1:0-2947 GCA_964495075.1 uncultured Phycisphaeraceae bacterium | reverse complement strand
TGGCCTCTTCCGTCACTTCCTCTTCATCGACGCCCAGGGCATCGATCAGGACGGCTTCGACCTTCTTGAACACCTCGTCGCGACTCATGGCCATAGGGGGTAACCTCCTTCGCTACACTTCCGCCGAGCGGACCGGCTTCGCTTATATTCCGCTGCTCTTGTGCTCTTGCTCAACCCGGTGGCCCGCGGGCCGATCGGCGCGGGGCTCAGTTCCCGTGGTGCTCGCGCAACAGTTCGAACCGGGCCCGGGCGGCGGCCACCATGCGCTGATCGATCGCGGCCAACTCGGGGCTGCGGTCGGCCAGGTTGAAGTGCCGCAAACTGAATCGCGCTTTGACGACCTCGGTTGATCCGCAATGCCCGGCCCCGGCGAAGTCCGCGTCGGCATCGCCCATCCGGCGGCAGTCCACCTCGATCCGCATCTGCTGTCCGGGCTTGACAAAACTTTTGTATGTTACGTTTCTGGCCTGCGCGAGCAAGATCATGCTGTGGTCGAATTCCCGCGTCGCCCGCGTCAGCCACGACGCGGCGTCGACCAGGGCCTGCAGCATCAACACGCCGGGGAGGATGGGAAACGACGGGAAGTGGTCGCCCAGATACTCCTCGGCCAGCGAGACGGCCTTGGTGGCCACGATTCGCTCGCCCGGCTGCAATTCGATGATACGGTCAACCAGTTCGAACTTCATGGATCGTGTGCCCGTACGGCGGTTCGTGCGCCCGCGCCGGGCGTCGATCCGCCTTCCCGCCCGATCAGCGCTTGCGTTGGCGGGAGTGTACCCGCTGGTCGTCGCGGACGCCACCCCAATCGGTGCCGGACGCCCAAATCGCCCGACCCGTCGCGGCCGCGGCGGCGGGCGGAACCGGCGGGTTGCAAATTTCGACATTTGCGTTATCGTGCGTTGCTTGCGCGGTCATGGACGATCCGCGGCTCGAAGTGAAGGTGGTGGACGATGGCCAGGTCCAAACGATCGCCTCTGTACGAGGTGCTCGCGAAGTCCAAGAACCCGCCGGGATGGATCCGGCCGCGTCACGGCTCCGACGGGGAGGCCGACGGCGAAACCGACCCGCACGAAGAGGCGGTCGAAGCGCCCGCTCCCGAGTCAGCGACCCGGGATGGCACGTCTCGGGGTGCCACCTCCCGAGGTGAGGAAGGCTGGACGGCTCCGGGCGACGACTCCGGGGAGGAACGGATCTTCGTCATCGATGGCAGCGTGGTGCGACTTGCTCTGACCAGCACGATGGCCGCCGCTGTGATATTCGCGCTGGTGGCGGTCGTGGCGGCGGCGTTCTGGGCCGGCCGGTATGCGGGGCTCGTTGCCGGTCGCGAGCAGGGGTACGAGAAGGCCCAGCAGGACCTGCGGGCGGAAGGCGTGGATGCCATCGAGTTGGCCCGGCGTGGGGCCCCCGCGACCGGGTTGTTTGACGGGATCGGCGAGTCCCCCGTGGTCGGGGCGGAGGAGCAACCGGCGGAGGCGGATGCGGACGCCGAGCATCCGCCGGCGGAACCGGAGCCCAGCGCTCCCGAGCCGGCCGAGACGGTCGGATGGACGAAGGGGTACACGTACGTCGCCGTCCAGGGCTTCCATCGGACGGCCCGCAACGACGCGTTGCGAGCCCAGGCGTACCTGGCGGAGCACGGCATCGACACCGCGCTGGTCGAGATGCCTGGCGACTGGCAGTGGGAGTTGATCTGCCGGAGGGGCTTCAACCGGGACGACCCGGCCGGAGCACGCGCGTTCGAGCAGTTTCACAAGCGTCTGCGCCAGATTGGCATGGCGTATTGGAATAGCGGTGGTGGGTACCGACTGGAAGGATATCCCAAGAAACTCACCAGGGATCACTGGTAAAGGGCGTGATTGCTGATGTCACTGGACAAGTCGTTGAAAACACAGGCCAGCCTGGTGCGACATCGGAACGTACTCAGCCGGGCCGAGCGCATCGAGAAGCTACAGGAAGAGGCCCGGTGGACGGACGGGCAATCCCCGTTCGCACTCCCCAAGGTCGGTCACCGCAAGGCCTCGGTGGGCGGTAAGTCCAAGAAGAAGGCCAAGGCCGAGGGCGAAGAAGAGAAGAAGTAGTCGGTCGAGGCCCGCTGCCTCTCCTGGTCCGACGCGAGGGAGTTGCCGCCCGGCGCGGGCGGCGACGTTTCATCCATGCTCGTCCATGCAGACTTTCGCGGTGTCGCGCGCCATCCCGCCCATCCCGCCCATCCCGTCCACCCCGCGCGGACGGGCCGTCCGCCGGGACCCGGTGAGGGTCGGCGCCGCCCATCACGCCAATCCTGATCGATCCATCCACGCCGGTGCTGTTGTGAAAGGCGGGTACGATTCATGACCGGTAACGAGTTCATCGCGACGAGAATGGCTTCCATCGGTTCCTCGGGGATCCGTCGCATCTTCGATCTGGCGGCGACGATGAAGAACCCGATCGACTTCTCGATGGGGCAGCCCGATTTTGACGTCCCCGAACCGGTCAAGCAGGCAGCCATCGGCGCCGTGCGGGAAGGCAAGAACAAGTACACGGTGACGCACGGGATCCCGGCGTTGCGGGAACGGCTCCATCAGGCGCTGACCCGGGAGTTCGCGTGGGACCCTGCCGTGCTGGTGACGTGCGGCGTGTCGGGCGGGCTGTCGCTCGCGCTGCTCGCGTGCGTGGACCCGGGCGACGAGGTACTGGTTGGCGATCCGTGCTTCGTGTCCTATCGGACGTTGGTGAACCTGGCCGGGGGGACCCCGGTGCCGGTCGACCTCTACGACGACCTGGGGTTGCACCCGGAGCGGTTCGCGGCGGCGATCACCCCGAAGACGAAGATCATCATCGTCAACTCGCCGGGCAATCCGACCGGCGTGGTTTATCCGGCGGCCGATGTGCAGGCCCTGTGCGAACTGGCCGACAAGCACAACCTGCTGATCCTCAGCGACGAGATCTACACCGCCCTGAGCTACGA
>CAZBUJ010000176.1:0-3135 GCA_964495075.1 uncultured Phycisphaeraceae bacterium | reverse complement strand
GCTTGGGGCGGGCGGTGGTCTACCCGGTCGATGAGCTGCGCCGCTGGCTGTCGGAACAGGCACAAAAGAAGGGGGGCCGCTGTTGAGCGACCTGAAGCGGGTGGCGCCTCGGTACGCGAACCACGGCTGGCTCGTGGTCCCACTGCACCCCATGGCGGACGGCCGCTGCTCGTGCGTTCGGTCCGACTGCACCGATCCGGGCAAACGCCCTGTGACGCCGCGGAGATGGAAGGAAGCGAACCGCGACCCGACGAAGGCGGAGTGGACCCGCCGGCCGTCGGCCAATGTCGGAATCGTCACCGGCACGACGGCGGGCATCGTGGTTATCGACGTGGACCCGCGGCACGGCGGCGACGACGCGCTCGCCGAGTTGGTGTGCCAACACGGCAAGCTGCTGTCCACGGTCGAGACATTGACTGGTGGCGGTGGCCGACACGCTCATACTCTTGAAGGGAGCGAAATGCGCTTGCTAGTGAGCAAGCAATATGCTATTCTGTTCAGCATGGCCGAGCTGCTGAACATGGTGCGGAAGGCGATAGAAGCGAGCGGGCAGAGCCGCTATCGCATTTCGAAGAAAACCGGCATCGCGGAAAGCGTGCTGTCTCGGTTCATGAGCGGCGAAACGGCGCTCACCGTCGAGACGGTGGAACGGCTGGCCGATTACCTTGGGCTGGAAGTGGTGCTGCGTCCAAAACGTAGCACGAGAGGAGCGCGGACACCATGGCGCTGATGACTCCACGTGGTTTGAAGATCCGACTGGAGCTTGACTGGGCTTTCACTTTGATGGGTCGGTTGTGGCAGAACGACCAACAGACCGACGCATTTCGAGTGCTGCGAACCGTCGAAGCGATCGAACATATACCAACTGTCCTTGCGTTTGCAGGTGGCGTTATTACCGCATTTGTACCACAGTTGCCGATCTGGTGTATTGCCGTCGGTTCCATCGTTGGCACATCAGCAGGAGCTGCACTTACTCAGGCGGGCATGTTTGGAGTTCTTCGACCGCTCGGGATCATGTTCGTCGCGCGTGCCTGGAGCTACCTACCTGGCTTCGGCGAAGCTCATGTCCTAGTTTTGGCTGTGCTTGTTTTTGTTCGAGGTTGGTTGAGTGTTCCTATATGGGTTGCTGGGCTTGTCGTCGGAGGGGTGCTCCGGTATGTACTCGAGGCTGCACTTGTTAGTCGCCACTTTAAGCTCCTAGGGCAAGTGTTGACGTCGTCGGAGGTCAACTTCTTCAACGCATATCGACTTCACGCAGACCGCCTTGGAATACCTAGCGATATCACGGTAAGTGAGTCCGAGATTGAGGACGGCGTGTGGTACGCGTGTCTAGTGGATTACGCAGAGAAGTATCCAGAATCGGTCGCACGATTCCCACTCACCAAGGACGATCAGGCACTTTTGGCGAGTGTTGCCCTGAAGGAAGGGTGATCAAATGTCGAACAACCGACAACGATGGAAAGGCGCGGGCACACTGTTCCGACGATCGCCAAAGGGACCGTGGATTGCCCGCTGGTTCGACCACAACGGCCGCCGGCGAGAATCATCGACCCGCACCACGGACAAGGCGGCGGCCGAACGGATTCTGGCGAAACGCGTAGCCGACGCCGCGATCCGACGGGACGGTGTCATCGACGCGGCGCAGGACCAGCACATCGCGGCAGCGCAGAAGCCGCTGGCCGAGCATTTCGCCGAGCACGACGAATACCTGCGCGTGCATATCAACCGGAAGACCGGCTTCCCAGCCACACCCGAGCACCGCTCGCACCGGCAGAGACACTTGAAGACCGTGGCCGACGCGCTCGAATGGTCAAAGCTGGAAGACCTGGACCGCTCGAAGCTCGAAGCGTGGTTGGCCGGACAGGATGCCGCGGGCATGTCGGCACGGACGCGCAACACGTACGGCCTGAGCTGGTGCGCCTTCGGAAACTGGTGCGTGGATACCGGCCGGCTCGTGGGGAACCCGTTCACCCGGCTGGGGCGGGCGAATGAACGCGCGGACCGTCGGCGGCATCGTCGGGCGCTCACCGTGGACGAACTGCGCCGACTCATCGACGCCGCGCAGCGCCGGCCGCTTGCTGAGTACGGACGCCCGACTGTCAAGGTGGCACAGACGGAAGGTGAGCGAAAGAAGCGAGCATCCTGGACGTATGAGGCGGTGACACCCGAGAACTTCGCGAAGTGCGAAAAGAAGGCACGCGAACGGCTGAAGGAAAAGCCTGAAGTGGTCGCGCAGCTTGAAGCACTCGGCCGGCAGCGCGGGTTGACGTACAAGGCGCTGGTCCTGACGGGGCTGCGGCTGAACGAACTGCGGTCGCTGACGGTCGGCGTGGTGGATTTGGACGGCCGCGAGCCGACGGCGGCGTTGGCCCCCGAGAATGAGAAGGCACGACGTGGGGCGGATATCCCGCTACGGGCCGACCTTGCCGCGGACTTGACGCAGCACCTTGCCGAGCGATTGCAGGACGCGCAACGCGACGCGCTCCGGGAGCGACGGCCCGTCCCCGCCCGGCTGCCGGCGGACGCACCACTTTTGGTGATTTCGAGCGAGATTCGGCGCGTCCTGGACCTGGACCTTGTGGCGGCGGGGCTGGCGGCGCGCGTCCGCGGCAAGGACAAACCGTCGTGGAAGATCGACAAGCGCGACGAACGGGGCCGCACATTTGACATGCACGCGTTCCGCACCACGTTCAATTCGCTCCTGGCAGCCGCGGGCGTGCCACTGACCACGCGGCGCCTACTGATGCGGCACGCGGCCGAAGGCGTGACGGATGAACACTACGCCGATGCGAAGCTCATCGACCTGCGGGGCGCGCTGGACCGACTCCCGGTCTTGCCGCTCGACGGCAAGCCAGAGCGCAAGACGCAGAGGGCCACGGGTACTGACGACGCGACAGCGGCATCCGGTGTTAGGGAAATGTCCCCCCGCCTATACCCCCGACAGTTGCAGCGCGAAACGGCGCGAATCGGCGCGGGGCCCAGTCCGGCCGCGATTGCTGCGACCGCGGTCAGTGCGGCGCGTAACCCCTTGTCAGCAACGAAACATAGCGACGTGGCGCGAAGCAGCGCGGTGGGGGGAACAAAAGCGGGCGAAGGGATTCGAACCCTCGACGTCCAGCTTGGGAAGCTGGCATT
>CAZBUJ010000175.1:0-3140 GCA_964495075.1 uncultured Phycisphaeraceae bacterium | reverse complement strand
GGGGTCCCTTTTTTTTGTTTTTTTACGGGGGGGCGCGCGGGGGGCGGGGTCCCCCCCGGGGGCCGGGCGACGCCCACGATGAACTCTCTCACACGTGCATAACGTTGCAAATAGATCGGGTTTTGGCGAAACACACAGCTTGCTCGAGGAGGATAAGGACATGATTGGTGTTCGGAAGACGTTTTATTTAGCCGCAGTCGGGTTGCTTCTGTTTGGCGGCCCGGCACTCGGCGCAGTTACTGTCGGCTTCGATCAGAGCGACTACTATGTCGATTACGGCGAGGTTTTTGCCGTCGACATCGTCGCGACGTTTGACATCGAGATCGCCGCTTGGGGCCTCGATTTCAACATCGAGGATGACACCGTCGCGTGGCTGGACAGCTTTGAGATCACGGATCCGCCGTGGGACCCGGTGGTGTCGTCCCTGGACGGCTTCCTGCTCGGTGGCTTGAGCTTCCCCACCGGTGTCGGTGTGGGAACGCACACGCTGGCGACGCTGACGATGGTGGCCGGGTCTGATTTTGAGCCGCTGGTGCTCACGACCGGCATCTCGCTGAGCTACGACGACGAGGATGAAGGATTCCTCGACACTTACGATGGCTTGGCGGAGGTCGTATTTGAGGGTGCCACGATCCACGTGCCGGAACCCGCGTCGCTCGCGCTGCTGGCTCTGGGCGGGATCGCCCTGCTGCGTCGCCGTTAATCGACGGGGCTGATCGAACCATAAACCTGGACAGGGGAATGAGGGGTCAGTCCGCTTCGGCGGGCTGGCCCCTCTTCTATCGACGCGCGACTCCCAGTGAGAACGCGCTCGCTCGGCGCCGACACCGAGTGCAAACCCGACGGCGACGTTGGCGGCGCCGCCGCCATCCCCGAAATCGCCCCGGTCGTGTCGAAACACACAGCTCGCTCGAGGAGGACATGGACATGATTGGCATTCGGAAGACGGTTTGTTCGGCCGCCGTCGGGCTGCTTCTGGTCAGCAGCCCGGCACTCGGCGCGGTTACTGTCGGCTTTGATCAAGCCGACTACTTTGTCGATTATGGTGAGACCATCGAGGTAGACATCGTCGCGACGTTTGACACGGAAATGGCCGCTTGGGGCCTCGATTTCATCATCGACGATCCCACCGTCCTGGCGCTTGACAGCTTTGAGATTGCCGATCCGCCGTGGGACCCGGTAGAAGAGTCGCTGGACGGCTTCCCGCTCGGCGGCCTGAGCTTCCCCACCTGCGTGGGTGTTGGGACACATACTCTGGCCATGTTGACGCTGGTCGCCGGATCTGAGTTTGAACCGATGGCGCTCGCAACCGGCATCTCGCTGGGCTACGACGACGAGGATGAGGGCTTCCTTGACTGTTACGGCGGCTTGGCCGAAGTCGCGTTCGAGGGCGCCAGTTTCCACGTTCCGGAACCAGCGTCGCTCGTGCTGCTCGCTCTGGGCGGGATCGCACCTCTGCGTCGCCGTTGACCGACGGGGCGGATCGGACGACAAACCGCGGCAGCAAAACGACGGGTCGGTTCGCTTCGGTGGGCCGGCCCCTCGTTTGTTGACCCATGAATGGGGAATCGCGAAGTACGAATGAAGTGCCGCGGCGGGATACCTCACCCGCGTATACGACCAGACGGCGAGTGAGAACGGTGACACTTCATTCGAATGCGATTCGGATAGCTGTCGACTCGAGACGGGCGCCCGCCCGACACGCGCGTTGCCTTGCCGGCAACGGTCCGGATGAGTCAGGACCGCCCCGCTCGACTAATCCCTTTCCGCCTCGTCGATCGAACGCTATACTGGGCCCTTGGGCTGACCATCGGTGTGACTATTCAATGTGAATCCCCATCGGGTCGCGTGCATTCGGACGGGGCGGAGCGTGCGCCACGCGGCCGTCGCCGGATGGCATGGTTTCATCACACCGTTCGAAGGGGCCCGGGATTCGAGTAACCGGCATACGGAACGCAAGGAAGGAGGCTCAACAATGCAGGAGAGAGCAAGAGTCGCCATCAGACTGGGACTGTGCGGTTGCGCGACGGCGCTGGCGATCGCCATCGCGGCCGGCCAATCGGCGGCCGGCGGACCAAACGACGGGAAGTCGCTGGCGGCGGCAACGGGGCATTCGGATCGGCCTGCACCCGGCGATTCGATCGCCGTGTACGTCCGACCGGCCGACATGATCGCCGGCGGCGAAGGCAGCGCACCGACCTGCACCATCGACCGCGTGCGGATCACGGTCCGCGTTGCACCGTCGCCGCCCGAAGGGGCGTCGGAAACCGAGTGGCTCGGCTTGTCGGTGGCCGTCCATGAGCCGGCGGCCGCCGAGCAACGACCGGGTACGCTGCTGTTCCAATCAGACTCGGTCTTGATCCCGGTGCCACGGCAAGATGGGCAGGGCAGCACGGAATGGACCACGGACGTCACCGTGGAGGGCCCGGTTTTCATCGTTCTGCACCGCGAGACGTGGACCGGACCCGCCGACCTCGCGCCGGACATCCGCTGGTTCGCGGCAGGCCGGCTCGACGCCGTTGAGTACCGCTCGAGCGACGGGGGCAATACGTGGAGACCCTGTACCGCCCCGGCCGGATCGACCGGCGCGGCTGTGGTTATCGCATCGGTCACCGGCGGCATCCCGGCGACAGGCGCATGCTGCACGGAAGAAGGTGTGTGCAGCGATGTTCTCGAAGACGAATGTCCCGGCTCGTCACTCTGGCTTGGGGCTGGCACCACGTGTGGCGACGACTGCGACAACGACGGCGCAGCCGACATCTGCGAGATTGCCCTGGGCATGGCCGAGGACTGCCAGCCGAACGGGATTCCAGACGCATGCGAGCTTGTGTGCGACCTGGATACGGACGGCGACGTCGACCGTGATGACTACGAATTGTTCCGGCGTGCGTTCGGCACCCGACTGGACGATGAGGCCTTTCTCGAATGCGCCGACCAGGACCACAGCGGCGCGGTCGGCATGGGCGACTACATGATCTGGTTGGAGTGCTATCGGGAGTACGTGGGAGACGGCACTGCGGCACCGCCGCGGTGAACAACAAACAACGAATTGACAGTCAACAGGGAGGCGGTCGGACCGGGCGTTCGATCCGACCGCCTCTAGCACTGCATTCACGGTGCAACGGTATCGGGCACCGCTG
>CAZBUJ010000174.1:0-3248 GCA_964495075.1 uncultured Phycisphaeraceae bacterium | reverse complement strand
CAGCGGTGCCCGATACCGTTGCACCGTGAATGCAGTGCTAGAGGCGGTCGGATCGCCTGCCACGGTCCGGTCGCCTCGCTGCATGGAAGGTGGCCCGGCGCGCGGGTGCGGACGGCAGAGAGGATTTGCAAGAATGAGCCATACGTGGATGACACCTTCGGTCTCCGGCGATGGCATTGCACGTCTCAGTGCGAAATCGTTCTATCTGCGCCCGCCGTGTGCAAACGCTGAACCTCTGTCTGGTAGACGGCCAGGTTCCCAACGCCGCTGCCCGTGATGTCCCTGCCCGTCACGATCAGACGTCATGGGTTCGGATCGCTGCCCGGCCCGGGCACCGGGGGCGCGACCTGATGCGCCGGCTGATCGGGCCTGGCGTCGTGCATCGCCTCCAGCACAACGGCGACGCCCACCGGGGGCTCACTGCCGGTCCCGGCGTCGTGCGAATTGTCCGGAATTTGTTTGTCACCCGCCATGCGTGGAGGCTCTAACAGGGTGAGGAGGTTGGATGCTTCTCTTCCGTCCTCCGAGATGCAGGCCCCCTTCTCCCTCGGCGCCTTTGCTGCCATCGCGGCGCGCTGATGGTGGTCAAGGGCGCGGCACTCAGGACGCTTACCCTGGAGGAAGAAAGGCGACACGCCAGCTCTTCCTCTGTCGAATGCCCGCGAGCGTTCGACGTGTGTCTTGAGCCGGGTGTTCGGGCGGGGACCGTGGACCGTCGGTTCGGGTGCCCCGAGGACCCACCGTTCTGCGGTTCCTGCCCACACCCGGGCCCGCCCGTGCGGCTGATCGGTGCAGGGCCGGTCGGTAGGAGCGCGGAGAGTGCGGCACGGGCCCCGGGACTGACATAGCGAGAGCCTCCTTTGAACGGTGCGTTCGATGTGGCGTTGAGTGGATGCGTGCGGGATCTCGACGGGCGACTGCGGCGTTGACGTGCACGGAGTGTTACTTCCCGAATGATGTCGTGCCTCCGGAGTGGTGTGTACGGAGCCGTACGGCCGGAGTTGCGTGCACGAAACCACGTCGTCGGGAATCGTGGTGGACGAAGCCGCCTTGGCCGAGGCCGCCGTCGTCGAGGCTGCGGTGGTCGAAGCCGCGTTAGTCCAGATCGCGGCGGGTGAGACCGCGGCGGCCCGCTCGGTGGTCGTCGGAGTCATACGTCGTACATCCCGCGGGTGATTCACTCTCGCCATTCATGCGCACGCGGGTTCGCGCGGGCAATCCCGAGCCATCGGGGTTGCCCGCAACCACCGCGCGGCCTGCAGCCGCGAGCACGGGAGCAGCGGATCAGTCGAGCAGCGGAGCGGCAGCCCGTGGCCGCGGGCGCGGGAGCAGCGGATCAGTCGAGCAGCGGAGCGGCGGGCCGTAGCCGCGGGCAGGGGAGCAGTGAATCAACTGAGCAGTGCAGCGGCGGGCCTGCGGCAGTGAGCAGTCGAGCGGCGGCTGTTAGCCGCGCCGCAGGCGCTGCGCGGCTCTACCGATTTCCCGTCCGAACGATCGATGCCTGATTTGTAACTCGCAATCGGCGATTCTCAATTCGCGTCGCCGCACTACCCCCTCCCGAGGCGGCAGGAACCGCGGAATGCCGATCGTTCCGTTCGCCACCGGTCGGGTCAGGCGTCACCGTACCACGCGGGCAACCGCCAGGCGGCAACCGCCCTGCGCCTCGTGCCGCCATGTCGCTATTCGTCATTCGCCGCTCCCCCGCTCCCTCGTTGGCGCCATTGTCGGTTCGAGATATGATCGGCCGCGATCGATGGAACGGACGGCGCGGTTGAACAACCGAGAGGATGGCGCGGTGTCGCGAACCCGGGCGACAGTCTGGCTCTGTGCCGGGCTCTGTACATGGCTCCGAACAGGGCTCTGCACCGGCATAGCCCTCGCCCTGCCCGGGGCGACGGGCGGATGCGATCGCTCCACCGACCAAACAAAGACGACAGCGCGGCCCATCCAGACCGGCGTCGTGATCGATTTTCCGGCCGACCTGCCGCCCGATGACCCCGCCGTCACGGCCTTCGTCCGCAAGGTCATCGATACCTGCGTGGCCGGCGACTATAACGCGTTCCGCCTGCTCTGGAGCATCAAAGAAGACCCCTTCCCCCGGGATTCCTTCCAACGAGGCTGGCGAGCGGTGCGGCGGGTCAGCGTTGTCCGCCTCCAGAAGTTCCGACGGCGAGTGGAAGGCGACATCGTCTACGGTTTGCATGCCCACGTCGAACTCGACCCGGCGGTCCCCAAGCCGCGTCGCGACGTGATCCTCCTGATCGTCCGCGAGGACGACCACTGGAGGCTCAGGCGGGCCCCGTCCGACCTGCGGCGCCGATACCTGGGCAACCCCGACGCCCCTGACGCGGACGTGACGGCGCCGGCCGCCCCTGACCCGGACGCCCTCGATGTGGACCCGCGTGAGCCGGACGCACCGCCGATGACGCCTACGCCGCCGACCGCGCCATCGGCATCCCAACCGACCACCACACCGGGCGACGGAACCCCTGCCCAGGGACCATCGGACTCATGAAGGCGCACATCGTATCCGCACAGGACAAGTCGCGAGCCCCGGCCAGCTCGATCCGGTCCCCCTACTTCCGGCGCATGGTCGCCCTGGTCTGGCCGCATCGTCGCTTCATCGTCCTCGGCCTGTTCGCGTCGCTGGCCTATGCCCTCTTCAACGCGGTCAGCGTGGCGGGACTCGTGCCGATCCTCAAGGTCCTGGTCTCCGAGGAAGGGCTGCACGGTTGGGTCGACCGGGCCACGGCCGGGGCCCGGCTCGATGGCGAACTCGATGCGGTGATCCCCCAATACACGGACCCTGACGCCGCCACGGTCCGGCGGGCCCGGGTCTACCGCGTGGCTGGCGACTCCCCATTGCGGACCGCTGGCATCGAACGGGGCCGCCTCATCGTCACCCTGGACGGCCAGCCGGTGGACGCCGCCGCCTGCATGCAGCGCATCGCGGACGCGCCCCCGGGGGCGACCCTCCAGCTTGGCACGGTGCCCGACGGCCCCGACGGCGTCGCCCCCGCCCGACACAAGGTCACGCTTGAACCGCCGCCCTGGCGGTGGAAGGTAGGCCGCCGGATCCTCGCGTGGATCCCGCGACCGGCTACGCGAGAGGACACCGTGCGCACGCTGACCTACGTACTTCTCGCGGTCGGCCTGGCGGTCGTGGTCAGCAACGTGTTCCGCTTCTTCGCCCAGTACTGGATCGCGGTGGGCACGTTCCGCGGCATGATGGACCTGCGCCGCCAACT
>CAZBUJ010000173.1:1543-3290 GCA_964495075.1 uncultured Phycisphaeraceae bacterium | reverse complement strand
GGTTGTTGTTGCCGTCGTAGACCCACTGGGTGGCGAGATCCAGATCCCCCACGGCCACGATCCGTTTGTGGAGGCGGCCCCGGTAATCCGCTTCGTACCGCGTCACGTTGCCGTTCGGGTCGGTGACGGTAAACGCCGCGTCCGTGTCATAGTAGGTATAGGTCGTCGTCAGGGCGGTCAGGGCGTCGGGATTCTCCGTGATGGTCAGCACACGGCCCAGGGCGTCGTACGTGGCGTCGGTGACCACATCGATCCCAGCCTCGGAACGGGGAATCGTCACCTGCACAACCCGGCCCATTTTGTCATGGTCGTACACCGTCTCGAGGTTCAAATACCCGCTCCCCTCGCCCCAGTCTCGCGTCACCGTCTCCAGGTTCCCCTGGCCGGTGAACTCGTACTGCGTGACCTTCCCGTTGCGATCCATCTTCTGCAGGATCTTCAACCGGCCGGGCAGGTCCACACCCGTGCCATTGATGTCTTCATCGACGTCATAGTACTCGACGTAGTCGTACGTAATCGTCGCATCGGACGTGCCGCCGGGCCCGTCGGTCGTGTCCGGGTCCGTGATCTCCGTGACGTTGCCGTACTGGTCGTAGGTGTAGATCCACTCGTCGCCGTTCGGCTCGATTCGCTTGGTCCGCCGCACCGGCGGCTCGGCCGAGTACTCATAGTAATGGAGGTACCCGCCTTCGTCTCGAATGAAGACGGTCATCCCGTCTGCGTTATAGCTGATGTCCCGGTGGTGGCCACGCTCGTTGGTCACGCGCACCACCCGGCCCCGGTTATAGCTGCCTTCCGACGCGCCGTAGACGTATTCGATCGAGTGCTCGTTCGGCGACGTCATGGACCAGATGCGGCCGATGTTGTCGCGGGCGAGGGTCCACGTGTTACTCCGCCCGTCCGTGAGGGTGACCGTGCCGTGCCCCATCCCGCCGCCGCGGTAGGCCGGGAAGCCGTTCGTGGTGCTTACACTGGCGATCGTCACCCAGTCATCGATCTCGGGTGCAGGGTCGTAGGTCTGGATTTCCCGTATCGAGATCACGCCGGTGGTGTAGACGGCCTGGTATTGGACCCCGTTCTGGAGGGTCTCGTTCGTGATGCGATGCTGCCCGTCGTAGTCGTAGGTGATTTCGTGGGTGAGCGGATCCTCGATGGTCACCAACTCGTTGCTCTCAACGTCCAGCGTTGTCGTCTGGCCGTCACTGTCGGTGATCGCGACGTCCCCTCCGTTGTACGTCAGCGTGATGGTCCGGCCGTAGGCGGTGATGATCTGGGACAACCGGTCATACTCGTCGTAGCTCAAGCGCGTGGTGCGGCCCCGCGCGTCGATGACTTCCGACAGCTTGTCGTCCGGCCCCCCGAAGACGCGGACGATCCCGTCGGGCGTGCTCACCCGGAACACGTTGTCTTCATACGTCAGGGTAAACGACCGACCGCGGCTGGGGGGAATGAAGCCGCCGGACCCGTCGGCGGTAAACGCGTGCTGCCGGCCGGTCGCGTCCTGGAACACGTAGATCGTGTCCGTCACTTTCTCGATGATGGCCTGGTTGTAATTGTGCGTCCAGCCGTAGCCGAAGCCCTGGTCCTCATTCGCCCGGCGCGAATCGTAGCGGAGCCAGAACGCGGTGTCCCGCCCGTCGTCCACGTGCGTTTGGAGGATCGGCACCACCGTCCAGATGTTGCCGGTGGTGTACTGCACGTGCAGGCCGTCACCGATGCTATTCCCGTATTGCGGCGGGAACGGATC
>CAZBUJ010000173.1:0-1443 GCA_964495075.1 uncultured Phycisphaeraceae bacterium | reverse complement strand
GGCAAACCGCCCCCGCCGTCACCTCCACCGTCGCCGCCGAACGGATCGTCGTCCCCGCCGCAGTGGCAGTCCGGGCACGGGTCGCCCCCGGGGAAGCCGAAATCGATCTCGTCGTCGTAGGGATCGTCGTCGTCGTCGCAAAAAACCGACTCCACCGGGATGGTGTCATCGAACGAAACGGGGTCGTCATCGGCGAGATTGCCCGAGTCATCGACGGTGACCTCGAACTCGTACGTGCCGGGAAGAGGCACCTCGATGGTGTAGCTCGTGGGGTCCTCGCCCTCCGGTGGACCGTCCGGTGGATCGCCGGGGCCGTCCACGACCCAGACGTAGTCGAGCGTGTCCTCCACGATGATCGGCGTGCCGCCGCCGTTCTCAATGTCATAGTCGTACGGAGGCAGGTTCGAATTCTCCTCCGCACTGAGGTCGATATGAATCGTCCAGCACGGGGATCCCGTTCCCGAGCCGTCTAGCCCATCGAGCTGGATGTCGGCGTTGATCGGCGGGCCGGTCTCAAAGGACGCGTGCGCCGGAATCGTGGCCGCCCCGACGCCGAAGATGACCAGGAAGATCCCCATGGATCGGAGGATGTTGCTGTGGCGGTGCATGGTGAGTCGCTCCCTTATAGGGTGCTCCCTCGCGCGGCCATCGAATGAACGTGGCCGGCATGAGGGATCGGTGTCTTGCTAGTCGCTGTCTTGTCCCTGACGACGCTCAAGCTCGCGGCTCGCATACGTGGCCGACATCGTGCCCGGATGCTGGTCGCGCACCGCCGCGAACGTCGCCAGCGCCGCCTCCGGCTGGCCCAGCCGGGCCTGCATCAACGCCTTGTAGAACAGCGCGACGCCGCGGGCCTCCTCGCGAACCGATTCGTCCGACGCGACCGCCTCGAACGCTTGAAGCGACGAGTCGAACTGGCGGTCATCGATGAGGCTGCAGGCCGACTCCAGCCGGACCTGCTCCGCCAGCTCGACGGGCAGTTCGGATTCTTGAAGCTCCGCCCACGTCGCCCGGGCCGCGGCGGGCTGGCCCAGGGACCGCTGGCATTGCCCCCGCTTGAACATGGCCAGACGGAACAACTCGGCGTCCCCGTCCAACTCCGCCTGCTCGACAATGCCCTGGATCGTGGCATAGGCCGCCTCGGCGTCCTCGGGGTACACGACCTCCTCGGCCTCGATGAGGGCGGCCTTGGCCGTCGCCCGGTGGTCGGGGGCGTGGGCCGCAAGCCATCCGCAGAGCTCACGCACCTTGTCGGGCAGGTCGGCCCGGGCGGCCGGGTTCCACACGGCGCGATCCCGGTAATACTCCAGGGCGGCGTACAGAATGTCCGGGACCCGGTCGCTGTCGGCGTGATAGGTCATGAGCGTCTGGAGATTGCGTTCCACCGTGGCGGAGTAATCGGAGGCGCTTTCGACGAGTTGGCCGTCGTGGGGTGCCCATTCG
>CAZBUJ010000172.1:0-3541 GCA_964495075.1 uncultured Phycisphaeraceae bacterium | reverse complement strand
GGTGGGTACCGGGCCGCATACGCTCGATCCGGACATGCCGGCGTGCACCGACTGCCACTCGCACAGCAAGGGGTTCCGGGTGGGTTTGTCCGGGTACGAGCCGGGCGACTACGTTACGGCGGACGTGTGTGCCAGGTGTCACCCCGACATGCACGAGGACTGGAGCATGACACTCCACGCCGCGGCGTTTGATAACTTGCCTCCGTTCGGGCAGGACCCGGCGTCGGGCTGCGTGGCGTGCCACACGGTCGGCTTCGGCGAGGAGGGCGGGTTTGTCGACGGCGACACGACGCCTGAACTGGCCGGTGTGCAGTGCGAGAACTGCCACGGTCCGGGCGGTGCGCACGTGAGTGACGTGACCGTGTTGCCGGTCATTGACAAGGCGGCCGAGTTGTGCGGTTCCTGCCACACCGGCTCGCACCAGCCGACGTACGATGAGTGGGCGGAATCGGCCCACTCCGCGACGCACGCGGATGCCCATGGCTCTCCATCGTGCTTCGTGTGTCACGCGCCGTTGGGCGAGCAGGGTGCCCCGCCGGTCCAGCTGGATGTCGAGTGCGTGGCCTGCCACGACGCGCACCGTCAGACCGGGCACGACGCGATTCCGGATCCGGAGGGCCGTCGTGATGCCCAGTTGCGCTGGCCCGAAGCGGCGTCGCCGGAGTGGTCGAACGATCCAGACGTGCTGACCGACCCCGATCGGTACAACCTGTGCGGTCATTGCCACCACACGCGTGGCCGCACGTGGGATTCGACCAGCCGCGGACCGCACCACAGCCTGCAGACCAACGTGCTGCAGGGTGAGATGCCGGTTCCCGACGGGGTCGACCTCGTGCCGACGACGACCGGCACCCACAACGAACTGGCGACCCAGTGCAACCAGTGCCACATGTACACGGCGCCGCACGAGGGGGGCCCGCCGGAGATCGAGGCAATCACCGGTCACACGTGGGAGGTCGACGTGAGGGGCTGCGAGCCGTGTCATACGCCGGAGCGTGCCCACGACCTGATCACGGCACTGGCCGCCGAGGTGCAGGTACGCCTCGAACGGATCGAGGCGGCCCTGGGCGATCCATCCGTGTGGGAGTATTCGTGCTGTGGCGGCCCGCCGGAGGAACGGAACTGTGTCGCTGATCCGGACTGCGATTTCTCGCAAGCCGACATTGCGGAAGAGGTGCTCAAAGCCCGCTTCCTGATCAAGTACATCCAGGGTGACGCCAGCGAAGGCGCCCACAATTCCGGCTACGTCCGGTCGATGCTGGCCGAGGCGGAGGCACTGCTGGGGATTGATACGCCGGCGTCGTTCCCCAATAGCCTGCACACGACCCGTCAAGGCAAGGCGACGTTCTACGCGGAGGAGAACGGCGGATTCGAGATTCTCACCGGGATTCCGATGACCGACCTGCCGTGTCAGCAGTGCCATGCCGCGACGTACGCGGACGGTTCGCCGGTCGATCCCGCAACCTACGAGCCGACCTGTCGCGACTGCCACGCGGATCCGGCGAACCCGGGACCGGTGGATACCGAAGTCTGCTACGGCTGCCACTCTCGACAGGGCGCCGAAGGCGGCCTGGGCCTGCCGGACGTCCACCGAGACGCGGGCATGGTCTGCATGGACTGCCATACGATCGGTGACATGCACGGTGACGGGACGGATTACGTGTCAATGCTGGAGCACGGTGCGATCGACGCCAAGTGCGAGAACTGCCATACGGATCTCGAGCCGAACAACCCGGCCCACGACATTCACATGGACCGCGTGCACTGCACCGCCTGCCACACGGCGTCAGTGATCTCGTGTTACAACTGCCACTTCGAGAGCATGGTGGAAGAGGACGTGAAACGGTTCTTCGCTCCACCGCGGACGGGCTTCAAGTTCCTGGTGAACCGCGACGGCAAGGTGCACACCGCCACGTTCCAGGCGGCGACGTTCGAAGGGCAATCGTTCTACGTGATCGCGCCGTACACCGCCCACGCCGTGACTCCGACGCCCCCCGCGTGCGACGGCTGCCACGGCAACGCCGCCGTGCAGGAGTACGTCGAGACCGGTGCGATCACCGTCACGACGTGGGACGAAGGCACCGGCACGTTGGACGGACCGAACGGCGTGATTCCGATTCCGGAGGACTGGTCGACCGCGTTGCAGTTCGACTTCCTCGACTACGATCGCGATACCGGCACCTGGAGCTTCCTGAAGACGGGGGCGGACCTCACGCAGATGATGTACGCCACGCCGCTGACGGCGGATCAGATGGCGGCCCTGTCGATGGGGCTTGAGCCGGTGAGCTACCCCGCCACCCACGTGGCGATCCAGCAGGTCAACGGCGGGGCCCCGGTGGAGCCGGGCGGGGCGTTCACGGTCGACTTCACGACCGAGGACGACTTGGGCGATCCGATCCCGCTGGAGGATCTGGATCGGTTGCTGCTCTACGTGTCGGGCCCGGCGGTCAACTACCAGCGCGTGATTCCGTCAGACGGCGACGCGACCCACTTCGAGCAGAATCCCGACGGTTCGATCACCTACACCGCAGCCGAGCCGTTCCCGCTCGTTTACGCACCGCCGCTGAACGATTCACCGGCGCTCGGCGAGGAGGACGGAGAGATGACCGGGATGCCGCTGCTCGACGGTACCTACACGGTGCTGATCGAGGCGCGGCGAACATTCAGCGGCGTCCGCAAGGCGGGCGACGCGACGTTCGATTTCGTGGTGGCCAACGATCCGGGCGCTCCGCCGGCTCTGGCCCCGCAGCAGTTCGTGCTTCGCGACATGTGTAACAACTGCCACAATGATCTCCAACTCCACGGCGGCAACCGGTTCGCGGTAACCGGTTGCGTGATCTGTCATACCGCCGGCGCCGAAGACCTGATCACCGACCCGGAGACGACGCCGGGCGTGACCATCAAGTTCGGCGAGATGATCCACCGTATTCACCGTGGGCATGACCTGCCCACCATCGCGGCCACCGCCGAAGGCACCGATCCGTATCGGTACTTGATCATCGGGCACCGTGAATCGGTGCACGATTTCTCGGATGTGGGCTACCCCATCATCCCGGACGGCGTGATGGCCTGTGCGACGTGCCACGGCGGTGCGGCCCAGGAAGACGACATCTACACCTCGTCGGTCAGCGTCGCCCAGTCCAGTTGCACGGCCTGCCACGACGATCTCGACTTCGTCACCGGGACGGCTCTGGATCCGGAGAATCCGGACGTTCAGGACGGCTTGCTGACCCAGGATGATCTGGATGATCCGGCCTATCGGACGATCGTCGGGTTTGAGCCGCACACGTATCCGGATGGTTCCTGCACGGGCTGTCACAGCGAGGTGAGTGGGATCGGCGTTCGCCGGGCCCACCAGCATCCCACGCGGCTCGAGCAGGAAGGTACCGAACCGCGGATCGACATCGTGAGCGTTGGCGGTATGAGCGGCGCCGGCGGCACGTACTTCGTGCCGGGCGACCGCCCCGAGATCCGGTTCCGGCTGGCCGACATCTATGATGATCCGCTGGAACTCGTGTCCGGCGACCGATCGGTTGTAGAC
>CAZBUJ010000171.1:0-4067 GCA_964495075.1 uncultured Phycisphaeraceae bacterium | reverse complement strand
CACATAACCCTAGGCGGGGAAGAGTGGGGTTCATACATGCCGCACCGCCCGACGCGACCCTGATCAATGGACACGTATTGGCGGCAGGCGGCGGGTGTTCCGGTCTGCCCGACGCGACCCTGATCAATGGACACCCGCATTCGCATTTCAGTTCACTCATCGCCATCTGCCGCACCGCCCGACGCGACCCTGATCAATGGACACTTCGCTTCCGCGTCGAGCCAGCTCGGGGCCTTCGGCCGCACCGCCCGACGCGACCCTGATCAATGGACACGGAATCAGCGTGCAGACGGAGGGCGGGGATTCAGACGCCGCACCGCCCGACGCGACCCTGATCAATGGACACAATCAGCCGGGTCGCCATTCGACGTGGGGCGTGCTGGCCGCACCGCCCGACGCGACCCTGATCAATGGACACATCCAGGTCGAGCTTGGTCAAGAACTAGGCTTGCCGCCGCACCGCCCGACGCGACCCTGATCAATGGACACGTGGTGATCTGTCGTATATTCGGGCGGCCCTGAAGCCGCCTCATCGTCGCGACCGTGTCAATCGCGCCCATGCCCGACACTGGTCCTTCCAATTCGCCATTCGAGCGATCGGCCGCATGTCGCGCTCCGTGACCGGGTCGCGCCCCTCGGCCACGGGTGGGAGGTGGAGGAGGTCTTCCTGGATGTCCGGAGCCAGGTGCAGCAGGTTCATGATCTGCGTCATGCGGGGCTGGGTGACGTGGGCGAGGCGGGCCAGCTCGGACTGGTCTGCGACTTTGCCCTCAAGGAGGAGTTGGTCGAATCGGATCGCCAGCGCCATCAACCTGGCCACGCGCGGCGTGCGGCCAGCGGGATCGTTGCGCTCGGGCGCCGGGCCCGGCATGGCAGTCTTCCGACGAGACTTGATGGCGAAGTGAATCTGTTTGGTGATGGTGGTCATGCTGCATCCTCCAGCTTGCGATTGATCAACGAGCGGATGCTCGTCGGCCGGAAGGTCACCGACACGGTGCCCGCTTCGCCGTCGTACTCCACCGTCGAGATTAACAGGCTGAGCAGGCGGGCCTGCTCGCGGGGAATTAGGCTTTCCCACAGGCTGTCGAAGTCGGCGAGGGCGGCGCGGGCCTCAGCTTGCGTCACCGTCTGGCACTCCAGTTCCGCGATCCGCGCTTCAAGATCCGGCAGGCGCCGGTCGGCGTCCGAAAGCCGCTCGTGCAGATCGGCGATGCAGGCGGTCACGTCGGTCGTGGTCTTGCCGTTGGTGGCGAGCCGCTGAAGCTCCTCGTGGTGGCGCTTGCGTTCCTGGCGGAGGTCGTCGCGGTCGCGCTTAGTGGCGACCAACTCCGCGTCGCTGGCGGCGTGGGCGTCGCTGAGCACCTGGGCGAGGAGCGCTTCGTCCGTGGTCAGGCCGCGCACCTCGTCGATCACCACGCGTTCGATCTCGCCGGCGGGTAGCGTGCCGGTCGGGCAAACGTCGTGGCCGTTCTTCATTGCGTGGGTGCAGCGGTAGTAGCGGTAGAAGTTCCGTTTGTTCTTGCCGCAGAAGGTGTGCGTCATGGCCGTGCCACAGTGCTTGCAGCGCAGAAGACCCCGAAGCAGCGCGCCGTACTTGTTGCGAACCTCCACACCGCCGGTTCGCCCATTGAGCTTGAGCTGCTTCTGCACCTTGTCGAACAGCTCCTGGTCGATGATCGCCTCGTGTTCGCCGGCGTGAAGCTCATCCTTGTAGCGCATCTTGCCGGTGTACGTAGGGTTGGTGAGCAGTTGGTATAAGGTCGCCTTGTCGAATGGTCTGCCGCCGAGCTTCCTGCCCTTCTTCGTCTCGCGGCGCTTGTTCACCCAGCCTCGGCGGAGGAGTTCCTTGACCACAGGCAGCAGCGACGCTTCCTGGAGGTACATCCGGAAAATCCCCCGGACGCGGGCTGCCTCTTTGGCGTTGATGACCAGCCGGGGGCTTGGGCCGGTACGGTCGACGTCGTAGCCCAGCACGGGCGCTCCGCCCGTCCACTTGCCCTTGCGAGCCTGAGCGGCGAGCTTGTCGCGGATGCGTTCACCGATGATCTCGCGCTCGAACTGGGCGAAAGAGAGCAGGATGTTCAGCGTCAACCGGCCCATCGAATGGGTCGTATTGAACTGCTGGGTCACGGAGACGAACGAAACACCGTGGCGCTCGAACCTCTCCATGATGCGGGAGAAATCGAGCAGCGATCGGCTGAGGCGGTCCACCTTGTAGACGACCACGCAGTCGATCTTGCCGCGGTCAATGTCGCGCAGCAGCCGGTCGACCGCTGGGCGGTCCATGCTGCCGCCGGAATACCCGCCGTCGTCGTAACGGTCGGCGAGTGCCGTCCAGCCCTCGGCCTTCTGGCTGACGATGTACGCCTCGGCGGCTTCACGCTGGGCGTCGAGCGAGTTGAATTCCTGGTCGAGGCCCTCCTCGCTGGATTTGCGCGTGTAGATGGCGCAGCGGATCATCGGCTTCACCGCCTTGTTACCTCGACCACTCATCGCTGCACCCCAAGCTTGAAGAACCGGAACCCGTTGATATGGCTGCGGGTGATCCGTTTGGCCACGGCCGTCAGCGTGCGGTAGCGGTCGCCCTCGTACTCGAAGCCGCTGCCGTCCTTGAGGAACACCACGCGGTGGACGCGGCCTTTGTACTTGCGGACGATGGCAGAACCTGGCGCGGGCAGGCGGGGATCGGTCGGCTTGCCTTGGCCCGTGGGCACCGGCCTCGTGATGGTGGCCACCTCGCCGTACTGGGGCGGGCAGATCATAGTCTTGGGCGCCATGACCCGCACCTCGGCGTCGTCGGCCAATTCGGCCGCCCGCCGGCGGGCACGTTCGGAGAGGTCGCCCTCGGCGTTAGCCTGCAAACGCCAGGCGATCTTCCGGATGAGGTACGCCCGGTGGCGAGTGCGACAGGGCCGGCCGTGCAGCTCGGCGTAGCGCTCGGCCAGGTCGCCGGTCGACATCTGGTCCAGGGCGGCGACTTCGCCTGCGATGTCGTCCATCATGCGGCTCCTTTCGTTCAGGATTTCCGAGACGCGGCCCGTCAACCGGCGGGTCGCGGAGCCACACTGAGCCTCGTTTCCGCCGAGACATCAAGGCCTTTTCGAGGCATTTCCGAGACTGTTTTGGGGGGGCTTGAATCGGCCGTTTTGGCCAGGCGGACGCGGCGCAGAACGCCACACGCGAGGATGCCGGCGACTTCGAGCCGACGTTCGTCGGCCGTCATGCTTTCGGGGTCGGTCGTCGAGATCATGGCAGGGTCTCCGGGAAGGCGTTCATGCTCGTGCCCTCTCTGGTTACCTATGCCGTCCGTCGCCGCGCCCACCGGCGTTGACCGCTGGATGAGCGTTGCGCGAAGGCGGCGGGCGCAACCGCCCCGGTTACGAGCGCTAAGCGGAGACAACCACCTGATAACCCGAGCCCACGGTTCTCTCCGGCGTGGAGAGACTTTGGGCCAAAACCGGCAGATCAGGCGCCCACGAGGAACGATGCGGTTATCTCTGGTGGCGGATCAGAGACCTTGGCCGAGGCGGGCAGGGATCGTAACCCCTTTGCGGACAGTACGTAAAAAGCGAAAACGCCAACGCTTGGGGGCATCGGCGCGTTCTGTGAACCCTGGGGCCGGTGCGTTTTGCAACGGCCCAGGAAATAGCGGGGGGAGGACTCGAACCTCCGACCTCCGGGTTATGAGCCCGACGAGCTGCCAACTGCTCTACCCCGCAGTCGATTACACTCCGTCACCCTAGCCCCGGCCGAATGAGCTGTCAACCACAGAATGCGAAGACACCCACCGCAGACACGCACGCTCGACAGCAGCCACCTCTCCCCCCACTTGGCGAATCCGCCCCGCCGCGCCCCGCTCCGCGACTGCCAGCGACACCGCCCGACAAACGACCAAGTAGATCGCCCCAACGCGTTGCCAGCCAAAGACCGCCAGGTCCCCTCAGTACGCTGGACCACGCGACAACCGCCCGCCGGACTACGCACCCCGCGCCGGGACTGCCAGCGACACCGTCCCGACAAACGACCAAGTAGATCGCCCCAACGCGTTGCCAGCCAAAGACCGCCAG
>CAZBUJ010000170.1:0-4129 GCA_964495075.1 uncultured Phycisphaeraceae bacterium | reverse complement strand
CCACCGAGTGGATCACGATGCTCGCTGATCCCTCGGCCTCGCCGCCCACCATCCCGGATCCCGCGGCCATCGTCCGTTTTGCGGCCATCTTTTGTCACGTGGCCTTGGAGCCCACCCGATCGGAGCCGGCCAGCGCGTGCAACCCACGTCGACGGCTCCGATCTCATCGATGGCTCCGACCGCGAAGTCGTAACGGCAAACCCGGCGCGGCCGCGTGGCCGACGTCCGGCCACGACTCACGTCGTTTCTCGCGCCGCCCCCGATCCGGCAGAACGATTCCATGACGGGAGAATGAATCATGGGTACGCCAAGGGCAAACAGAGCCAATCGAGACCGTAGCACACACCGCACGACGCAAGCGCGAGTTAAAACCGCCGCCCGCCGCACGCGGGCCCGGGCCGTGGTCCGCGGGTCGTTGGCCATCACGGCGGGCCTGGCGGCCTGTGCCGTGATCGCCATCGGCCTGTGGACGCCGGCCGGCGCGGTCGGAGACACCGACGATGAGCGGGCGTGGGAGGAAATCCGCCAACTCCGGGCGGACGGCGAGTATGCCGCGGCCCGGGGCCTGGCCACCGCGTACCTCGCGGGACATCCCGCGTTGGACGACTTCCGCCAGCGCATCCACTTCGAGCTGGGCATGACCTACTTCGACGAGCAACGCCACGCCGAGGCCGTCACGGAGCTGGACGCCCTGGTAACCGACTACGCCGACACGGACCTGGATGCCGCCGTCGAGACGTTCATGGTCGATGACGCCCAACTGCACGTCGGCCACGCCCTGGGCGAGCAGGAACGCCCCGGCGAGGCCGTCGACGCCTACCAGGCGGTGGTCGACGACTGGCCGACCGCCGACCAGGTGCCGACCGCGGCCCAACTCGCCACCGAGGCCGTCATGCAGGCCGAGCTGGACGAATGGGCACCCCACGACGGCCAACTCGTCGAAAGCGCCTCCGATTACTCCGCCTCGGTGGAACGCAATCTCCAGACGCTCATGACCTATCACGCTGACAGTGACCGGGTCCCGGACACTCTGTACGCGGCCGTGGAGTATTACCGGGATCGGGCCGTCTGGAACCCGGCCGCCCGGGAGGGCATGCCGGGCAAGGTGCGTGAACTCTGCGGGTGGCTCGCGGAGCACGCCCCCGACCACCGTGCGACGACCCAGGCCTCCCTGATCGAGGCCGAGGAGGTTTTGTATCCCGCGGACGCCGAAGCGGCATTCGAGACCATTCAAGGCATTGTGGAGCGGGCGGAGCGAGACGAAGACGCGGAACTGCTCCACCTTGCCCTGTTCAAGCTGGGCCAGTGCCAGCGGTCCATGGGGCAGCCTGCGGCGGCCCGGGCGACGTGGGCCGAGTTGCAGGAATACGATCTCCCCGTCGAACTGGCCGAGCAGGTCATTCTCGAATCGGCCTGCAGCCTGATCGATGACCGCCAGTTCGATTCCGCCATGCGGGCGTTTGACGGCATCGCGTCCGACAGATCCGTGCGTGAGGAGACCCGGGGCGTTGCCCTGTTCTACAAGGCGCTGATGCAGGCACGGCTTGGCGAGCGGGAAGCGGCCCTGGCGACATTCGCTGCGGTGCGGGACCAGCATCCAGGCACGATGTCGGCCACCTACGCGAGTTTCGAGATCGAGCGTCGTCAGGACCGGGAACACGACTAGCGACCACTACGCCTCCGCGTCGGCCGTTCTCATCAACGGCCGGGCGAAGGAGCACCATACGAAGGGAGCGACCCACCATGCAACGCCACAGCCATACAAGCCGATCCATCGGAATCCTGTTGATCCTCTTCACGGTTGGTACCTGCACCGTCCCGGCGCTGGCGGGATTCGAAACGGGCCCGCCGATCAACGCCGAGATGAATGTGGAAGGCACAGACGGGGAAGGGTACGCACTACCGTGCATTCCAGTTGTCTACGATTACTCCGCGGAGGAGGAGCCGAACCTTGATCCGTACGACGTGGACACCGTCATGCAGAACGGCATTCCCATACCGGTTTACGATGATGTCAACTGCACATGGGAAGTGGATGGTCCGGGGGACCCCCCGGACGAACCACAAGGCGATGATCCGTTTGAGTACCGCATCGATGCGCCCCTCCCCGGCGAGTACACCGTCGTGGGTATAGTCGATGACTCCGGAAACATGGCCGATGACGACCCCGTGTCGACCGAGGACATCGTGATTGTCGAGCAGGAGTTGTGCGACGACGATGATAACCCCTACGACGATGAGATCAGCTTCGGGCCCGCGTTCCCGGGGAGTGGCTGCGGGAGTGGTGGCCCGGACGGCGGTGGCTCCACCGGGGGCGGCGAGTTGCCCCCCGATCTGGAGGGGCACGGCGATCCTTTCGGAGTGGAACCTGATCCCGTTCCTCTGCTGGGCGGTGACAGCATCGGGGACGGACTGCACCTGCAGTACACCACCGGTAACATCTGGACCATCGTGCCGATCCTGAAGACCCATGTGGACGATGGCGAGGGGACGGGACTCTGGCTCCGCTACGATTCGCTTCGGGCGAATGAGAACCAGGGCTTCGGCTACGGTTGGACGCACAACTACAACCAGGCCATTATTCAGAAGACGGCCGCCGTCTACGTGTTCCAGGACTGGACGGGTCGGCACCATGCGTTTACGGCCGACGGGTATGGTAACTTCATCCCGCCCACCCGCGGTCGCTCGTTTACCTTGACGTATGAAAGCGGCACGTTCCGGGTGAGCACGCCCGAAGGAATCGTCCGTGTCTTCGACGGGCCGGACAATAAGCTATCGGAAGTCATCGACGCGCGGGGCCGAACGACCCGCCTGGTCTACGACGGCGAGACCGAACTGCTGTCACAGATCATCACGGCCTACGGCCGGACCATCACGTTCGATTACCATATAGAAGATGAAGTACTACTAAGCATCGATATCACCGACAGCGATAACAAGACGACGACACTGGAGTTCGACAGCAACGAGTTGGTGACGATCGAGGACCCACTCACGAATGAGATCACCTATGACTACGACGGGCAGCATCGCATCACGTACGAGCAGCTCAAGAACGGAGTTGAGTACCAGGCTGCCTACACCACCGGTGTGACCTCGACGCGGACCCTCCAGAATTACGACACGTCACTCGAGACACCGGCGTGGGCAACCATTGCCAGTCTGGCCACCACCAACGGCTTCCCGAACGCTCGCGGCAACACGATCGGACAAGGCACGGTCACGCTGACGGACGGAAACAGCCACACATGGACCATTGAGCGCGACAACATCGGTCGCATCTGGTCCATGGCTGCGCAGAACGGGAACAAGGTCGAGTACATCTATGGCGGCCAGGAGGACAGTCCGGCCCGGGGTCGGATCATCCGGATCACCAACGCACGCGGGTACCACCGGTTGTTCCAGTACGACGACAACGGGATGGTGACCCAGATCACGGACGAAGCTGGGAACGTACATGAGTACGAGTATTCCGAGAACCCGCCGGTGCGCCGCACCAAGCGGATCGAGCCGAACGGCGGCGAGTGGATCTACACCTACGACGCCGACGGTAACCTGACGGAGATTGAGGACCCGGACACGACCGATGGGCCGGGCGGTACCGATGCGACGATCACGTACGACTACGTCGACTATTTTGCCGTCGACGAAGATATCAACGGCACCGGCGTGGACCTGCCCGGTCGCCTGAAGATCCTGCGGAAAACGGATCGCAACGGGAATGTCATCCAGTACGAGTTCACCGGCCAGGGGAACCTGGAGACGGTGACGCGAGACTGGGGCGAGGGGGGCGGGTATTTGAATCTCGAGACGCTGTACGACCATGACGCCCTGGGCCGGGTCGTGCAGGTGACGATTCCCCGTTCCGCGGCCGGGATCGACGTGGTCACCGACTCCACGTACGACTCCCTGGGCCGTGTGTTAACCATCACGGAAAACCCCGACGCGCTAACGACCCTGACGACGACGTACACTTACTATGACGCGGACGCGGCTCTGACCATCACCGACCCGAACGGCAACGTGACGCGGTACGAGGCGGACCACCGGGGCCGCCTCCATCGCCAGATCGTAGCCGTGGGGGATCTGGATCTCGCCACCCAGTGGGTCTACGACGGCAACAACAACC
>CAZBUJ010000169.1:0-4164 GCA_964495075.1 uncultured Phycisphaeraceae bacterium | reverse complement strand
AGGGACGTGTTGGCCATGATCCACGCCCGCGGCCACTACACCGAGCCCACGAAGAAGGAGAAGGAACAAGAGAAGGAAACGGAGAGCGACGCGGCGATCCTGCTGAAACCGTGCACGCCCCGCCTGGTCGCCGAGCGCCGGTTCGAGCAACTCACCCGGGACTGCATCCTGGCCCTGGTGCGTCACGATCGGCCGATCGAGCCCCAACCGGTCGAAGGCTGGGTGCCGGAGCTGCCATGGGCACCGCGCATTTGGCCGCCGGTCATGGACATGAACCCCAAGCCCTACACCCTTCCGCCGGCCCGCGAACAGGGAGCTCCGGGGGGGATCTGAGCGGCAAGCACTGCCAATTACTAATTACTAATTACTAATTACTAATGGCTAATGAGGAAGCCGTTTAATGCAGTGATTAGTAATTGGTAATTAGTAATTAGTAATTAGCAATTGGTGCTTCGCAATCCGCGCCCGCCTGCTGTCGGGTGTCACACTCGCGGCCAACCCGCCCCTCCTCCACGGCTTCCGACACGACGTACCGGTGCTTGCCGGACGGCAGCGGTTCGATCCGGTCGACTTCGATCAACCGCAGTTCGAGATCCTGGCCGAGCCGGGTCCGGACACCGGCTTCGATCCGCTGACGGTCCGCGTCGTCGAAGCCGGGCAGGCACGCCAGATGAATATCGACCCGCCGATTCCGATCCTGGTGGATGCGGAACTGCTTGACGCGATCGACTTCACGCAGCACGTAGATCAGTGACAGCGCGTGTTGGATGGTGCCATCGGTGGCCACCAGATGGTCCGTGCGTCGACCGGCGACCACGTCCATCACTTGCAGCCCCCGCCCGCAGCGGCACGCTCGAATCAGCAGGCGACCCACGTCACCGGTGCGGTAACGGATGAAGGGCAGGGCGTAGTTGTCGAGATGCGTGATCACGATCTCCCCCGGCTTGCCGATCGGCAATGGCCGGCCGGCGTCATCGACAATCTCCATGATCACGTTCTCAGACGTCACGTGCATCGACCCGGCCGGGCACTCGTGGGCGAGGAAGCCGCCCTCCCGGCTCCCGTACCCGTTCGCCACCGGCGCCCGGAAGTACCGCTCGATGGTCGCCCGTTGCCGCTCGTCCAGGGCCTCGCCCGTCACGAAGATGGCTTTCAGGGAAGCGGGTCGGGCGACGATGCAGTGGGCTTCCCCGAACTCGCACAGCAGGGCGAGGCTGCTGGGGTACCCGAACAGGCTTGCCGGTCGATACGCGGTGATCTGTTCGAGGTACCGGCGCATCGTCCCGTCCGACATGTCGAACGCGCTGAGCAGACGTTCGTTGGTCAGCCAGTCGCGGAAGGTGCGCATCCGGTCCCGGCGGGTCAACTCGGCCGGCGCGCCCCAGACGTAGATCTCGCGATCCCCCGGCAGCACCCCGAACCATTGATGGGTGCGCATCCGGGCGGCCTTGTCGTACGCGACGCGCCGGCGGTCGAAGTGGAAGATCAGCGGCTCGCCGGTGGACCCGCCCGTGTTGAACAGGATGGGACCGCCCGGCACATGGGGGTTGGTCAGCGCATCACGATGGGCCTTGATCGTGGCCTTGTCGAGCAGCGGCCACCGGCGGAGCGCCTCGAACGGATCGAGTCGCCCGGGGTCGATGCCGCGGTCGGCGCACAGATCGCGGTAGTACGGGCAATGGGCGGCGGCGGCCAGCAGCGCACGAAGCTTCGCACGCTGCAGCTCGCGTAACTGGGACGGCGTGTGCCACTGCGACGCCTCCAGCTCACGGCGGCAGCGAAAGGTGTCCCGTCCAAGCAGTCGTTCGTGGACCGGGCTCAACAGATGTCGAACCAGCCAGGGATGCATACGCTAATTCTGTTTTCGGACGTTTGGCGGCTCAGGTTTACCGGATGGCGCCGTGTTACCGCTCCCGACTCGTAAGACCCCGCGGATTCGAGCCGGCAGCCTTTTATCGGACCGGCGTTTTCGCTATCGTGTGTTGTTCCGCTCGGTGTCGCGGTTCGGCGGGCTGTGGTGAACCACACATCGCGAAGGAGGGTGAATAAATGCGAGATTCAGTGCGAATCGGGGTCATGCTGGTGGCGGTCCCCGCGTTGGGTTGTGCGGCCACGGCCCGGGGCGACGGCCACCTGATGCGGTACGCGGACATCCACGACGACACGATCGTCTTCACCTACGAAGGCGATCTCTGGCTGGTGCCCGCCGACGGCGGCGACGCCCGTCGGATCACCAACGACCCGGGCTCGGAGACGACGGCCAAGTTCTCGCCGGACGGAACCATGCTGGCGTTCACCGCGCAGTACGACGGCGGCACCGACGTCTACGTGATGGACGCCCGCGGCGGGGTGCCGAAGCGGCTCACCTTCCACCCCGCCCGCGACGTCGTCGTCGACTGGTTCCCCGACGGGAAGCACGTCCTGTTCCGCTCGCGCCGGGAATACTCGCCCCGGCTGGAAGAGATCTACAAGGTGTCCATCGACGGCGGGATGCCGGTGAAGCTCCCGGTCGACCGCGCCGCGTTGTCGGCCGTGTCGCCGGACGGACAGCGCATCGCCTTCAACCGGATCGGTCGCGAGAACCGGACGTGGAAGCGACACCAAGGTGGCACCGCCCAGGACATCTGGCTCGGCAGCCTGCACAGGCAGGACTACGAGAAGATCACCGACTGGGCCGGCTCCGACAACTTCCCCATGTGGTATGGCGGTACGCTGTGCTTCAACTCGGACCGCCGGTTCGGGACGATGAACGTGTACAAGATGGACCCGGGCACCCGGAAGGCGACGCCACTCACGGAGTACAAGGACTACGACGTCAAGAACCCGTCGATCGGCGGCAACCGGATCGTGTACCAGTACGCCGAGCGCCTGCACGTGCTCGATCTCGACACCGGGCAGACGCGGCTCGTGCCGGTCGAGATTCACAGCGACCTGGTCCGGATGCGGCCGGAATACGTGTCGGTATCACCGTCCGCCGGGTCGTTCTCGCTGTCACCCAGTGGCACGCGGATGCTGCTGGAGGCACGGGGCGAGATCCTGAACGTCCCCGTCGAGGACGGGGAGACGGTCAACCTGACGAACACCACGGACTCCCGCGAGAAGAACGCGGCGTGGTCGCCGGACGGGCGGTGGGTCGCGTTCATTTCCGACAAGACGGGCGAGGAAGAATTCTACCTGGTCGACCAGAAAGGGGAGCAACCGTGGCGTCAGCTCACCGTCAGCGGTCGCGGATTCCGCATGCAGCCCGTGTGGTCGCCCGACAGCCGGCACCTCCTCTACTCCGACAAGTTCATGGTATTGCAGATGCTCGACGTGGAGGCGGGCACATGCGAGGCGCTCGACGGAGCCGACTACGATGACGGCTGGGAGCGCTGGGGGATCCAGGACTACGTCTGGTCACCCGACAGCCGGTGGATCGCCTACACGAAGTTGGAGCGGAGCGGCTACGAGTCGATCTTCCTCTTCTCGCTCGACGCGCGGGAAAAGTACCGGCTGACCAGCCACATGACGCAGGACTGGAGCCCGTCCTTTGACCCGGCGGGCAAATACCTCTACTTCCTGTCCAATCGTACGTTCTCGCCCGTCATGGGCGCCGTCGATCAGAACCACGTTTTCCTCGACATGGCCCGGCCATACGTGGTCGTGCTCGCCGATGACGAACCCTCGCCGTTCGCCCCGAAAGACTCCGAGGAACCGTACGAGGAGAACGGCGAGGACGAAGCAGACGGAGCCAACGACGCCGAGATCGCCGACCGAGGCGACGCGGAGGGTGCCGCGAACGACGAGGGCGAGGAGGCGGACGCCGGCCAGGCAGACAAGACGGACATCGACATCGAGGGCATCCAGCGGCGGATCGTGGCGGCCCCGGGCGTGGACGCGGGGAACTACTTCCGGCTGGAGGGCGCCAAAGGCGGATTCCTCTACCTGAGCAAGCCGGCGCCCGCGTTCCTCAAGTACCAGAACGTCAACGACAACACGTCCGGCAAGCTGGACCTGTACCACTACGACCTCGAGGAGCAGAAGACCAAGAAGGTCCTGCCCGCAATCGCGAACTACCACCCCAGCGCGGACGGCAAGAATCTGGTCTACCGGTCCTGCAGTTCGTACGGCGTGGTCGACGTCGGTAAAGAGGCGAAGGTCGGCGACGGCAAGGTGGATCTGGAC
>CAZBUJ010000168.1:0-4411 GCA_964495075.1 uncultured Phycisphaeraceae bacterium | reverse complement strand
AACCGCGCCCCCCCCCCCCCCGGCCCGCCGCGCCCCGGGCCGGGACTGCCAGGGACACCGCCCCGACAAACACCCCGGACGAGCGGGCGGGGGCGATGCCGGCCATCGTCGCACCCCCCCCAACTCCGGCACCAGCCTGAACCACCAGAGACCCGCCGCGCGGCCACCGGCCAGTCGGCTTCAGCACCCGACCGGCCACGCGCCGGCCCAAGCCGACACCAGCACTCACTAGTTTGACGGCGCTACAATTCGCCTTTGCAACTCGCGAACGCCGGCTGGCCCTGTTGGGCAAGTGCGTTCTCGCCGGCGCCGGCGGCGATCCGAGACCAAACTGGCGCTGTCGTACCAGAAGCTATCCCAGAACTGCCGGAGGTGCTCGCATTCTGCAGCCAAGCCGCACCCTTTTCAGGTTTTTATTGAGGATTGAACGGCCAAAGCAACAGGATGCCACACCAACGACCCGGCACGAAGACGAGGTCATTCAGCGGACACGGCAGCACCCCGGAAGAACCGTTACAGGTGGGTCCGGACGCCTTGGCAGCGTTGCTTTGTCCATTCAAAGGTCAATAGGGTAGCTTCTAATCTGACAGCGCTGCAACCCGCCATTGCGAGCTGCAGACGCTGGCGGGCTGGCTCAGTAAAGGGTGTTTCTCGTATCGCCACCCGCCAGCCGAAACGAAACTGGCGCTGTCAAACTAGTCAGTCTCACCACGCGGACGGCCGCCGGCCACCCGATTCCAACATCATCGCGGGCCGCTCGATTCCAACTCCACCGCGAACAAGGCGAAGTCGGCCAGGTCAACCACGTCACCACCGGCCAAATTCGCCGGCTCACACACGCCCGACGCCGGCCGCTCGATGCAACTCGCGAACAGGGCGAAGTCCGCCAGGTCGACATCCAGATCGCCGTCCATGTCCCCCGCGGCCGTGTAGTCGTAACTGATCACGCGGAAGTAATCGACGCCGGCCTCCGTGATCGAGTTATTGGGGTTGTCCGCCACGCTGAACCGCACCTGCACCGTCGGCGTCAGGTCCACGTACTCCTCCAGGGACACCGTCCGAACCTGCCACTGCGGCGCCTCGCGCGGCCCCGGCACACTCTCAATCAGCGTCCACGACTCCCCCCCGTCGTCCGTAACCTCGACGTCCAAGCGGTCGACATCCAGATCGTCGTTCGCAAACCACCGCGCGTAACGGAGCTTCGGGTCACGAACGCCACTCAGGTCCAGCAACGGCGAAATCAGCCTCGTCGGGCCACCGTCCACATCCGAATTGCCGGCCCGGTTGGCCGTCACGTAACACTGACCGGAATTGTCGAAATCACTTGGCGGATCGTTGCGACGCCCATCCCCGGCCGGAATGCCACGCTGCCAAGCACCGTCCTGCAAATCCACGTGCTCGGTCGTCCAACCCTGATCGGTCTCGAACTGGTCGTCGATGATCACCAGCGGCGTGGCAAACGTGTAGCACGCCCCGTCCGCGTCATCGACCCCGACGTTGTCCTTCTCGTCAATCGCCTCAACAACGTAATAAATCGTCGAACCGTGCGGCAACCCGGAAAGGACCACCGTGTGCTCGGTGCCGAACTCCTCCGCCACGATCCGCCCGAGCAACGCGTCACAACTCAGGCCGAACCGCGCCGCACCCACCGCCGTCTCGTCCGTCTCGAACGTGAGGACCGCGCTGTACGGCTCGATGTCCGACAACGCGATGTTCATGATGTCCGGCGGATCGCAATCGTCGATCACCGCCTGCGCCGAAACTTCGACATCTACACCGCCCAGGCCGTCGTCGGCGTCGATGTAGGTCGCCGTGATCTCGTCGCCCTGCACCACCTGCAACACGCCCGCTTCATCCACGCTGCCGAGCTGGGCCACCCCGCGGAAGTCTGACGTCTCGGCGGCCGTCTCGGTCAGCACGACCGCCTCGCCGGTCGGCTCGGTCGGCGAATACACGGTCACCGTGACCGTGTCCACCACCGCATCGTCGGTGTTCAGGTCACAGTCCACCACCCGGATCTCGACCGGGCTCGAACACCCGTACGCATTCTCCTTCAGCATCAAGCGGCCCTGCGAGGTGCAGGTCGCCAGGTACGCACCGGAGGCGACGAGGGCGAAGTCGGCATCCAGCTCCGGCGTCTCCACGTGCCCGTCCTCGTTGATCTCCGACGCGATGATCTGGACCGTCCACACGCCGGGCTCCGGGTCCTGAACGAAAACGTTCTCCACCGTGTCGACCGTATTCGCCTCACCGCCCGGCTCCGACCAGTTGCCCGCGTGCAATCCGTGGTTGCCCCAGTACTCGACATCCGAAGGAGACGTCACCCGCAACGTCAGGTCGTTGATCCGATGCTGCGACGCCCACGGCACACCCATCGGATCGGCGTACACCATCGTGATGCGCAAGGCCGGCTCGTCCGCCTCGACGTACGCGCTGAACTCCAGCGTCTGGAGGTTCTGGATTATTTCCGTTTCGTCGATGATTGAGATCCGCTCTCGCATGTCGTACAGGTACTGCACGTTCGGCATGCCCCAACCCTGATGAACGCGGGTCAGGTCGTGGGTCGTACCGCTGAACGGATACTGCGTGGCCGTGTTGATCAACACGGCTTTGGCCGTCGTCATATGGGCCCGGTTCTCGAACACCGTGGCGCCCGGGTCCACCAGCTCCTCGTTCCCGAAAATGCCGTCGGACCACATCTGGTAGAACAGCCCCACGTACCCGGCGATGCTCGGCGTGGCACCACTCGTCCCGCCGAACTGCGTGTACCCACCCCCCGCGGTGGGGGCATATGTATAATCATAGAAGAAACAGAGATCCGGCTTGATCCGCCCATCCTCCGCCGGCCCGATACTGCCCGTGTAGCACCAGCAGTCGTCGTCCCGTGAGGCCGTGTCGTAGTGGTTCACCGCACCGCCGGAGATGACGTTCTTCGCCCACGCCTGCGGCCGGGACTGCTGACTGCCCGCGTTGCTCTGGGACTGCGTGATGGCGATGTCGTACTGGAACAGGATATCATCCATCTCGGCCGAGATCGTGGTATACGAAGTCGTGCGGGGGTCGCCCGTACTGTTGGTCTGGAACACCGCCCGGTACGGACCGTCCGGATCAACCAGTTCCGCCGTGTGCTCATACCGCGTCGTGCCGCCGCCGAGCAGACTGCTGCTGTTCGCGAAGATGCCCACCGCGTCGGGAATGACCCCGCGGGCTTGGGGATCGACGCCCTGAGCGAACAGAATCCCGTACACCGACGTGCCGTGCGGCGTACCGCCACCGCTCACGTGGATGATCGGCGGGGCCGACCACTCCGGATGGCTCGTGTCCAGCTCGGTGTCCGCCACCTCGCCGCGCACGCCTTCGCCGGTGTACCCGGCCACGGACTCCACATAGTCCGCACCGCCCAACTGCCGCACGAGATCCGTGTCGATCTCGATCTCACCCTTGCGGTCGATGAACATCACGTCGTCCAGGGCCGCCACGAGCGGAACGTGCTCCAGCGGCATCGTAGCCTCGATGCGAAAGCCCAACGGCGTCCGACCGTGAACGACGTCACCCAGCGCCTCGATCCGTTCGGCCACGCGATCCTGGGCCGCCACGCCACGCGCGTACATCATGATCGAGTACCGTCGCGGGGCAACGGGCTCGTCGTCCGCCAACTGGTCGCGGATCTCCTTCTCGATCTTGTACGATGGGTGCACCGGACCGACCCACCGCACGAACGGCAACTCGGCCACCGCCGCCCGAACGTCGGGCGACATCCGAACGAAGTACGCGTGGTTCGCGAGAAACTGGTACACCGTCCCGCCCAGCGCCTCGATCGACGTGCGGAACTCCTCCAGCGGCTGGGTGACAAACTGCACAATGTAGACGTTCGAGGATAGGTCCGCCGGGAACAATGGCGCCGCCTTCTCGCGCGGCGCCAGCGGGTCGAACTCGGCGTGCCGAATCTTCAAATCGTACGATGTCCGACGCACCGTGGCCACCGTCTCGCCATCCAACGCAATCGCGTAGTACGGCCAAGATCGACCGCCCTCGCTGACCTCCGTCCACGTGATCAGGCGAATCGGCGAGTCCGGCACTTCAACGAGCCGGGTGTCTTCCACCCGGTTGGACGTGCGATGGAACGGCTCATGCGAACCGAGGCTGAGCGTCACTTCCTCTCCGTCGTCCCGCAACACCAATTGCACCGGGTCGCCCGTTCGCAAATCCGGCGGCCTCTGGGCCCACGCGACAGGCGCTACGCAAGCAACAGCCAGCATCGCCACGATACATTTCACGGCCGATTTCGTCATCTTGACACTCCGAGTCGGCGATCACGCGTCCACCTGGAACGAGCGATCCTCTCCATCCTGCAATCCCGCACGGCAACGATCGGCGCAGTTCCCTGCGTCCAGGTTCCGTTGGTTCGTTC
>CAZBUJ010000167.1:0-4430 GCA_964495075.1 uncultured Phycisphaeraceae bacterium | reverse complement strand
CGATGATCGTGGCGGCCACCAGCAGGCCCGCCCGCGTCAGCGGGCTGCGGTCCCCGGCCACCTGCACCAATTGCTGGCCCGCGTATCGCGCCCATGTCCCAGCGCATGCCACCCGCAGGTCCACCCCGCACCGTGCGCGGACCGCCGCCACGTCCAGCCCGCCGATCAGGCGCAGGCCGAGCATCGCCATCTCGCCGGCCAACGCCCGACCCGTCAGGCGTTCTCGCTCCGCTTCGGCGGTCCCGGCGGCCACCATGCGACGCTCGTACTCCGCCACGTCCGCCACGTTCCGGTATCGCCATCCGTTCACGTAGCCGGAGGCCGCCGGGCCGACGCCCACGTACGACCCGTGCCGCCAGTAGAGCATGTTGTGCATGCACCGGCGGCCCGGGCGGGCGAAGTTGCTGACCTCATAATGCTCGAACCGGGCGTTGGTCAGCAGGTCAATCGCGGCGAGGTACATGTCGGCTTCCAGGCTGTTGTCGCAGGGGTCCAATTCGCCCTGCCGAATCCGCCGGGTCAGGGGCGTGCCCGGTTCGTGGGTCAGGGCGTAGCACGACAGATGCTCCACGCCCAGATCCAGGCTCTGGTGCAGGGCGGACCGCCACCCGCTCAGCGTCTGGCCGGGAATCCCGAAGATCAGGTCCAGGTTGATGTTGCGAATCCCCGCCCCCCGTACCTGCGCGATCGCCCGGACCACCGCCCCCGGCGTGTGCACGCGATCCAGGAGGCGCAACTCCGCCTCGTTGAACGATTGCGCCCCGAGCGAGACCCTGTTTACCCCCGCTTCCGCCATCGTTTCGGCGCACTGGGCCGATAGGCTCTCCGGGTTGGCTTCCACGGTGTATTCCTCGGCGTCCGGCCCGAACCGCCGAGCAGCCGCCAGCAGCCGCCGCAGGTCGGTGCCTGGCAGCAGGGTCGGGGTGCCGCCCCCGACGAAGATGGTCTGGAGTGGGGCCGGCGCGGTGCCCAGGCGATGCCCCATTTCAGCCACCACCTGGTCCACGAATCGAGTGGAATCACCCGGCCCCCGGGGTACGACCGAGTAGAAATCACAATACCCGCATTTGGCGGCGCAAAAGGGGACGTGTATGTATAAACCCAGTGTGGTCACGCGCGTACCTGCCGCAGGGTCGGTATTGTCTTGACGGTTGACCGTGGTAGAATAACCGGGGATGGGGTTGTTGGGCAGCTTCAGAACGGCGCCAACGGGCGACCCCGTTCCGATTGGGTGGCGCAACGGGGAAGGAAGGGGATCGTTCCGTTCGTCGTCTGGCATATCAACGCGCTCTGGACTTGAAGTGAAAGTGACATTGCCGCATGGAAGTCACGCTAGTTATGTTCCGGGAGTCGGGTGAGCGGCGGGATTTCCGCCTGCCCGGCGCGAGGGTCGTCATCGGACGGCAAGAGGACTGCGGCATCCGCATTCCGCTTCCGGAAGTGTCCCGACGACATGTGGCGATCGACGTAACCGGCCCGGCCGTCGTCGTCAAGGATCTCGGCAGTGCCAACGGCACTTACGTGAACAACAACCGCGTGACCGAGGATACGCTGGCGGCCGGTGATCACCTCATTATCGGCCCTGTGGTTTTCACCGTGCAGATCAACGGAGAGCCCGAGGACATCCGCCCGGTCAAGACCCAGCTTCGCCGCCGCGCCGCGGCACGGGCCGATCAACCCACAGAACCGGAGGTGGCCGAATCGGACTCCGTTGCGGACTTTCTCGGCCTCGAGGCCGAGGACGACGATGATCCCATCAGCGCCTTGGAGGCCCTGGCATCCAGTGCCGATCAGACGGCCGTTGACCCGTACGAGGACGACGAGGAGAAGTGATCGCCGTGGCGTCGGCCGGCTCAGGCGGCCATGGGGCGTCCGCAGTGAGGCCGGGCGCTGCGGGGAGGTGCCACGGTGAAACCCAATCGCCTACCGACCCGGGCGGACCGACAGCGCGCCCGTTCCCGACAGGTCCGGGTCCGCCTGTTCAACGCCGGTTTCATCTGCCTGCTGGTTCTGGTGCTGTTCTTCGGGGTCACCATCTGGCAGCGGAACGAGAAGTCGGTCAGCGCCATCGAAGCCCGGTTGCGGCGGGAGTTCGCCGACCCGCTGGAGAAGGAGATCACGCGGCTGGGCGGCTTACTGCCGACCCAGTTTCCCGAGCCCGAGAAGGGGGGAGTGTCCTACGGTGGGCGGTACCACTACCCGCCTCGCGAGGACATCCGAATCCTGCGCCGGGCGGAGCAGCCGGTGCTGGTCGGGCACACCGGCCGGACCTCCCTCTTCTTCCGCGGCGACGGGTATCACGTGGTCCTCTTCGAGCGCGGCCCGCAGCGTGGCCAGTGGGCACTGCGGGTCGAATGGTGGCTTGAGAAGAAGTTCTGCACCCGGATCCTGCGCCAGCGCGATTGGATGGCCGACCAGCGGAAGCAACTCAATCTCCAACTCGGCACGACGCCCAACCTGCCGTGACCGGGGCCGACCGCCCCCCTGTCCCCCGCCCCCAGGGCCCGTCCGGGCGAGGTTGCAACCCGCCGATGGCCAGCTATAATGACCGGTCTGTAAATTGACCAGGCGAGCGAGGTCCAGGTAATGGCCAAGATGAAGAATCACAAGGGCAGTGCCAAGCGGTTCAAAATCACCGCTCGCGGCAAGGTCCGCCACAAGAAGTCGTTTTCCGGCCACCTGATGAGTGGCAAGAGCGGAAACCGGATTCGTCGGTTGCGTAAGTCGGTCAACCTGACCGAGACCATGGCCAAGAAGGTCCGGGCCTGGCTGGATAACTAGCTGACGACCTCGCGAACAGGAGTATCGAAATCATGCCACGTGCTCGTTCCGGCGCCGCCCGCCATCGCCGCAAGGTGCGGCTGTTCCGCGAAGTCAAAGGGTATCGCGGTGCCCGCGGCAAGTTGTATCGTACGGCCAAGGAGGCGGTGACCCGGGCCGGGGCATTCGCCTATCGCGATCGCCGGGCCCGGAAGCGCGATTTCCGCGCATTGTGGGTGACCCGCCTGACCGCCGCCTGCGAGGCCCGGGCTATCCGGTACAGTCGATTCATCCACGGGCTCAAGGAGGCCCGCGTGACCTTGAACCGGAAGATGATGAGCGAAATCGCCATCGCGGACCCGAAGGCGTTCGACGTCATCGCCGAGCTGGCCAAGCAGCACCAACACAAGAACTGACCACGAACGGAAAAAGGTGTCAGGATTATTTTCTTGAAGCGCCAGGATGTAGGACGCGCCGAGCAGCATTCATCGCACTGGTTCGTTTTCCTGGCCGGCAACCCAAGAAAATAATCCTGACACCTTTTTCCGCGTCAGCGCGCACGGAGACACGTGGCCACCAGGCGCAGTAGCCGGCGCCCGGGTGGCAGCCAGCGCCTCGACCGCCACCAGCGCCGGCGCGGCGGCGTACTTGGCCGGTCGGCCGGCGACGCGACGTCTCGACCGCTGCGTTTCCACGCCGCGTAGCGCTGTATCACGTATTGCCCCGCCGCAAAGACGATCCGACGGGCCAGACGCGTCCACGCCTCGTCGGTCACGCCGTGATGGCTGCCCTTCGCGCTGGCCACGCTGTACACGAATCGAAGCAATTCGTTTTCCTCGGCGTCGATCAGACCGGCGTCCCGCAGATAGCGGCGATAGTTGCGAAACGCGGTGCCGTTCGGTGCGCCGTCGCGGGCCCCGTTGCGAGCGCCGTTACGGGCACCGTTGCTGGCGCCATTGGAGACCGCGTCGTCCGCGCCGCGGTCCCGGGCGTCCCGCTGAACCGCGTGCACGACGTTGACCACCAGGGCTTCCAGGAACGAGCGGGCCTCGTTGATCGCCGCGTGGCAGTACCCGTCGGCCGCCGTCGCGTCGGACTGCTGGAGATGGTAGGCCAGCGTTCGCAGGTCGAGTTCGGCGTGCGGTTGCAAGTCCGGCAGCAACGCGGCCAGCAAAAAGCACGGCGGCGGTGCATGGTCCGTTTCCCGCGGTTCGACGCCGTTGACGTTGAAGCCGATGCCGCCGATGCCGCCGCTGCCGTACACGCCGTTGACCTTGCTGCGATTGCCGTCAACGGCATTGCCGCGAACGCCGTTAATGTTGACGCCGTTGCCGCGGTCGTCGCTGACACCGTTGGCGTTGGCACCGCAGGCGTAGAAGCCGCTGCCATTGACGCCGTTGCCGCCACCGCTGCTGCCGTTGCCGTTGACACTGTTGCCGTCACCGCCTTGCGTTGGGTTGCCACTCATGACGTTCGGCCCTCCCGTCTCCGGCCACTTTCCCGGGGCCGACTGTCCTTCCGCGTTGGGCCGCCTTCCCGCGCCGTGCGGCGACTCGCCGCCTTGCCGAATGGCCACCACCGGCGCCGCGGCGGCGCACCCATCCCGCCCATCCCGCCCATCCCTTCGATCCCATAGAGTTCGGCCTCGACTTCCAGCTCCGGCACGACCA
>CAZBUJ010000166.1:0-5147 GCA_964495075.1 uncultured Phycisphaeraceae bacterium | reverse complement strand
CCCGGTGGGGGGGTGGGGGGCCGGGGGGCGGGCGCGCCGGGGGGGGGGGGTGGTGGTGGAGGAGGCGGTGGCAGCGCCACGCCGCCGGGCCGCCCCGACGTCGGGCGATGAAGGCGACGGGGCGGCCGGCTTCGCGCTGACGGGCCGGCAGTTCTCGATGCCGCTTGGCGAGGTCGGGTGGAACTCCATGGGCCGGACGCCCCGGTCCGGATGGCGGCGGCGATCGACGTCTTTAGCCGGACGTCGACCGACGCGCCGACCGCGTGCGGGTTGTCAGTTTCACGAACGGAGATGAAGCGATGAAAGCGTCGATTGGCCGTCGGGTCCGGATCGGGAAGGGCGGCGTGGCATGTGTGGCCCTCGTGGCCGGCATCGTGATGACGGGTTGCAACGCGGCTCCGGCGGGCGGCGGAGGGGGGACCCCCGCAAACGCCCCGCCCGCGGGCGGCGGTGATTCCGGTCCGTACACGATCACCGGGCGGGACTTCTCGATTCCGCTGGGCGAGGGTGGCCGATTCGACCTGTCGGCTTCCGGCGTGGCGGCGCGAACGGCCCTGGCGGTCGAACTGTTCACGCAGCTGCCGTCGGACGCGCCGTCCGCGGCGACACTCTCGCTTACCGCATCGGACGCGCAAGTCGGTGGGGGGGCTGACCAGACCGTCACCGTCACCACCTACATCGGTTCGAGCAGCTCGCTTGACCCGTGCGGGGAGGGGGAGAACGTCGGCTCGTTCGTGCTGTCGACGAGCGGTGGTGCCGTCGGGGTGATGTCCGGTTCGATATCGCTGACCGCCACGGCCGTGGCCTATGCCCGGACCGGCTCGTTTACGCTGTGCCTGGAGGCGGTCGGCGAGGCGGACGCGTTGCTCAGCGTCGGTGCATTGACACTGGTATTCGGCACCGGCACCGTGCCGACTCCGGGACCCGAGCCCGAGCCCGAGCCCGACCCGACCACCACGGTGCTCTTCACGCAATACACGAACCCTGGTGACCCGCTGCTCTTCTCGGCCTCCACGCCGGACGGTGAGCAGCTCGAGTATTACGCCGAGAAGGACGAGGACGGGTATCCGACCAAGATCGTGGCCATGCGGTACCAATCGCCCGACAAAGTCGGCACCGACGAAGGCACGTGGGTCCACTTCGACGACGCGGCCCGTCCGAACCGGTTCATCGGCGACGACGGGACGATCCTCGACCTTGCGTGGACCAGCGACACCGAGTTCGTGCTTTCGGGCGTGACCGGCGACGGCGCCGTCCAGATCAACACGGCCATCGATTTGAACGAACCGGCGGACGAGACGGCCAAGCGCATCGCGGCCAGCGTCGCCCGATCGCGGCTGGGGCTTCCGCTGCAACTGGAGATGATCGACCTGTCGCAAGCGGGGCCGGGCATGTGTCTGGAGTCGGACGTCATCAAGCGGAACCTCACCGCGAGCGCGGCTTCGTCGAGTGCCTCGGTATACATACAGGTGATGCGGTGCGGTGCCGGCGTGGACGACGCGTCGGTATTCGTACTGTATGACAACCCGTACGGCGGGCCGTTCGGAGCCGCCTATCCGGCGGAACCCACTGGTTCGTCCGGCACCTACCGGGCCTCACTGCCCATGCCGGCGCCGGCCATGGACGGGCAGAAGGCCGAAGACATCTGCCGCGATGCCATCGGCAAACTCGGCACGGCGTGCACGATGGCCGGCCCGCTGGGTGCGGTGAGCGGCACCTGGTTGTGCGCGAAAGTATCGGCCGCGATCGACCTGTCGATCTTCGGCCCGACCGGCGAAGCGATTCCCATCTTTGCCGCGTGCGAGACGGGGCTTGCCGCGTACCTCGCCGTGTGTGCGGCCATCGGCACGGGGCCAGTCGATGCCCCGCCGGGCACGCCGGGCATCGGCGACTTCGTGTGCGATCACATCAAGTCCGTGGTGGAGTTCACCACGCAACCGGTGTCGGAGTTGAAGGAACTGAAGGCGTATGCCCGGGTGCCGGGAAAGGGACAGAAGGAGAGCGTGTCGCACCGCGTCAGTTCGTTAGGCCCGTTCCCCACCCTCACCATCGATTTTGGCGGTGACGTGTCGATCGACAGTTTCTCCACGAATCCGCCCGACCCGGGGCCGGGTCAGGGTTACGTCGCGGAGGTGTTGATCTCGTGCGCCACCGGCGCCAGTGTCACGATCGCCGTCTCGGGTTCGGATAATTACTCGAACAGTGTGACGACCGAAGTGCCGGGCGAGCTGTACAAAGCCACCCTTTCCGTGCCGGGGGGTCAGGAGGGCGTGCGCGATACGATCTCGGTGCTGGTCATACCGTCTCTGCTGGAAGGGCTCGAGGCGCCGTCGGTGTCAAAGACCATCGGGGTCGTCTTCTGATGCCGGTTGGTGGTGTCCTGGGGGGTCGGCCTCGACGATGAGAAACCGCGGCTCGTTGTTTCGGTCGCGGACGACATCGAGCACGCGGCCGGCGTCGACATCCCCGGGTCGCGCGACCATCAGCACGCGTTGATCCGGGTGTTCGCGGAAGTGCCGGTCGAGCACGTCGGTGCGCGTGCTGAACGTGAGCGGTCCAGCCGACATCACGCGATGAAACGGGGCGGTTTCGTCGGCATACGTAATCTGCTTCTCCCAGGCCTGGAACTCGGCCGGCGGCACGGGCAGAAACAGGCACGCCATAATGCACGGGTGATCGCTCTGCCAGTGGCGGCCGGCGGCGACCGGGTCGGATTCGCGCGAGCAATGGTCGGACACGAACACGCGGTCGTAGTCGCGCCAGTTGTCGCGGATCGCGATCATCGCGTCGCGCAGGTCATCCTGGAAGAAGAGGTGCGGGACGTCCACCCGCCGGGCGAAGAATTGCCAATACCAGCCGACCGACCATGCGCTGTTGGCGGCGAAACAAACAAGAAGGCCCGCCGTCACGCCGGCGTGCAGCGGGGGGCGGGCCCGGCACCGGTCGAGCACGCCCACGATCCCGATCGCGGCGAGCCATTGGAACGATCCGATCCCGCAGGCGGCCCGAAGGGCGTGCGGACCGTTCTCGCAGAGCACCGACGCGATGGGGTGCAGCAGCAGCCACGCGAATGCCAGCCACATGGCACGGTTATGCCGTCGTTGCCGCCAGGCGACCACCACTCCGATCGGCAGCAGCACCGCCATGTACCCGTTGAGCTGCCCGACGTGCGGGATGCTGGACAGAAACGAGTCCGCCCCCGATATGAACAGCCAGGCCGGTCCGAAGTGGGCGGCGTATTGGCCCGCCACGGTGGCGAGTACGCTGCCCAGCGGACGGCCCTGGTGGAACAGCGACTGGTCGATCGCCCGGGCGCTGATCACATCCCACCGCGTGACCGTCATCCAGAGCATCGGGGCGAGCGTGACGGTCATCGCCCCGGCGGCGGCGGCCAGTGCGAGCAGGTCGCGGCGTCGACGCCGCGCGGCCTGGATCTCCTGGCGATAGATCCACGCGCCGGCCAGCAGCACGGCCGGCACGAAGAGCTTCATCGTGGCGTAGGCGTAGACGGACAGACCGGTCACCGCCCCGAACACGGCCATCCAGTGCCATCGAAGTGTCACGTCTCGCGGATCGGCGGCGCTCCGCCCGCGTAACGGCCAACCGGCCAGCGAGAGGGTGAGCAGCATCAGGGCGGGAAACAGCGGGGTCAGCGCACTCTCGTGTCCGAATCGGCTGAGCTGGATGTGCCACGGCGAAAGTGTGAGCAGCAGGGCGGTCCAAAACGCGACCCGGACGTCGCAGATGCGGCGCACGGCGAGGTAGAGCAGGGCGATGGTGGCCACGCCGCACAGGGCGGCGGGCAGCCGGGTGGCCGTCACGAAGTGGTCGGTGCCCAGCAAGGCGACGCTCGGGATGGTGAGGTAAGCGTACAGGGCAGGGCGGTAGTCGCCGCGTCCGAAAGCTCGCAGATGGATCGGGGTGGGTTCGCCCCACCGGTCCGCGCCGGTGCGGAGCAGGCACCAGGCGTCGTAGCCGTTGCTGGCTTCGTCGGGGAGGATGCCGCGGGGGAGCGTTTCGAGGCCGACGGCGCGCAGCGCGAAGGCGAGCAACAGCACGGCCGCAAGTGCGGTTCCCTCCGGCCAGTGTGGCGGTCTGGACATCGCGCGGATTGTACTGAGGCGGGGGTCGGGCGGCCACGGCCTTCGGCCGAGAGAGTAGAGAGTAGAAAGTGGAAAGTGGACATTGGCGCCGGGGCGTCGTGGCCTTGACGCCAACAGGGGCGATGACTAGCCTGCCCGCTCTTGCTCGACGCGTGTCGAGGCAGCGACGATGGCGAAGAAGGCGAAGATCCTGTTGATCGACGGCGATCCGGAGTACCGGGCCAGCACCCGCGCCCTGTTGGAAGAAGAGGGGTACGCGGTCATCGACGCGGCCACCGGCAACGACGGGCTGGATCTGGCACGGCAGACCCCGCCGGACCTGATCGTCATGGACGTCGTGGTGGAAAGCCTGACCACGGGGTACTCCGTGATCCAGGCGGTGCGCAGCCTGCCGGAGTTTGCCGCGTTCAGCCGGATCCCGATTCTGTTCGCGTCGTCGGTGGGGCAGGACCCGAGTCGCCTGTTCGGCTGGATCGGCGACCCCAGCCCGATCACCCCGGATGCCCATCTGAGCAAGCCGCTCGACGAGCCGGAATTCCTGGCCACGGTCAAGCGATTGCTCGAGTCGTGACTCTTCGGACACGCATCCACCGTTGTTTCCGCCTAGAATCATGATGCAGGGGCATCGGGAGGACACGACTCATGCCGAACGAGACAAACGACAAGTCAATTGGCGGATGGGGATTGTACGGAGGGGTCTGCTTCGCGGCGGCGATCGCGGGAGGGCTGTTCGGGACGTGGGCCAGCACGTGGTACCGGATGTCATTCGGCAGGCCCGGCTCGACGTCGCCGGACGATCCGTCCGCTGTGCTGGGGCTGTGTTGGGGGGCGATCACCGGCGTCATCGCGGGGATCGTATGGTGTCGCGTCATGGTCCGTGCCGTCCGCCGTGATCCGGCGGTTCTGCTCACCGGGCGTGGTGCACGGTTGGGGGCGTGGGTCGGCATCCTGTCGACCGTTCTGCTCCACGCCGTGCTGATCATCGCTGCCGGGCGCCTGCAATTCAGTTGGCTGCTCTTCGGACTGCCGTTCGGAATAATCGTC
>CAZBUJ010000165.1:0-5282 GCA_964495075.1 uncultured Phycisphaeraceae bacterium | reverse complement strand
TGTCACTTCTTGCCGAGGGCTCGCTGGCGTGCGAAGAAACGGCGCAACAACGCCGCGCAGTGCTCTTCCAGTACACCGCGGGTCAGCGCGACCTGATGGTTGGCCCGGGGATCGGTGGGGATCGTGTACATCGACCCACAGGCTCCCGTTTTGGGGTCGTCGGCCCCGTAGACCAATCGGTCCAGACGAGCCAGCACGACCGCACCGGCGCACATGGCGCAGGGCTCGAGGGTCACGTACAGCGTACATCCGGTCAGGCGGGAGTCGGCCAAGCTGGCGGCGGCGGCCGTGATGGCCAGCATCTCGGCGTGGGCGGTGGGGTCGCGCAGGGTCTCGCGTTGGTTGTGGCCGCGACCGATGATCCGCCCGTCGTGCACGACCACGGCGCCGACGGGCACTTCGTTCGCGTCATCGGCAGCTCGCGCCTCGTCCAGCGCGGCGAGCATGTACCGTTGGTCCTCTTCCATCCCCATCACTCTACCGGTTCGCTCCGCATCGCTCCACTGCGCCGAGTCGATTCGTGCCTCGCGTTCATTCGTGCCCGGCACCAATAGTACTCTCACGAGTGCGGGGGATCCCGCGGTTCGCCCGGCGGCCGGCACCCCGGTTATGGGCCGCATTTGGTTACGCGGACGTCGGGCCGGCTGGAGGAACGCCGGTCGGCGTCCGTGTTTTCTGCGCTCATTCGGCCTGCATGGCGACCCGATAGATGTCATGGGAGGCGCGAGTCGGGCCCCTCACCGGCGACGGACGGCCCGGCGCCCGGACACGATGACCGACGGTATTGGAGGTAGCAGCCAATGGCAGATCCCGGACTCAGCGCAAAGAGCTATCCGACGACGATCGGTTCCGACGCGGTGTTCAAAGGGAACGTCAAGTTTGATCAGAACGTTCGACTGATGGGCAAGTTCGAAGGCGCGCTCGAAACGAACGGCGACATCATGGTGGCGAAAGGCGCTTTGCTGGAAGGCGAGATCAAGGCGTCCAACGTCTTCATCGCCGGCGAGGTGCGAGGGAACACCAACGCGTCGGGCAAAGCGAGCCTCGGGTCGTCCGCCGTGATCGAAGGCGATCTGCATGTTTACCGACTGGAGATGGCCGAGGGCGCCGTCTTCAACGGCCAGTGCGTGGTGGGCCGGGACCGAAAGCCCGGCCGCCCGAGTGTGGGGCCACACGAGGCATCGGCCCCCTCCGACGGCGCGGACCCGCCTGGCCCGGACGACGGAAAGAAGAAAGGGCTGCTGAAGCAGATCGCTGGGCGCGGGTGACGCCGGGCCGCGGCGTGACCGCCTGACTCACGCCGACCCAAACGCACGCCGGCAGCGCTTCTCCGGAACGCCCCGCTTCGCGTGATTCGCTCGAGGCGGGGCGTTCCTGTCTCTCCCATCTGACAATCACTGACGATCCCACGCGGCCGCCGCGACGTAGAAGTAATCGGGTCGGTTGCAAAGCCGCGTGGCTTCCCTGAGCATATGCGGACTGATCGCGTGCCGGCCTGCCTGAGCCGGCGGCGGCTCGGCCATGGCGCCGCCGGGCCGCCCGCGACCGCACGTACGCAATGCACGAATCGGAGCCCAGATGACATGAACGCGTTAACCACGGTTGCGGTAACCATGATGGCAAGCCTGCCGATCGTGGCCGGCCCGGATCGCGACGCGAACCGGGCGGCCCGCCGGACCCCGGTCGTCGAGGTCGTGGAACGGACCAGCGGTTCGATCGTCAACATCTCGTCGACGGCTCGAACCATCCGGTCGGTCCGCTCGCCGCTGGGGCTCATGTTCGAGGACTTCTTCCAGATTCCGACCGAATCCACCAACCTGGGCACCGGGTTCGTCATTCACCCGGACGGCTACATCGTGACCAACGCCCACGTGGTGACGCGGGCGACGGAGCTGGCGGTCACGCTGGCCGACGGCGAAGAGTACGAGGCGGAGATGGTGGCCAGCGACGTCGAACACGATCTGGCCGTCATCAAGATCAATCCGAAGCCGGGCGTGATCCTCAAGCCCATTCCCTGGGGGCGCAGCGACGACCTGATGATCGGCGAAACGGCGATTGCGATTGGAAACCCGGTCGGGCTGCAGCATACGGTGACAACCGGCGTCATCAGTGCGTTGGACCGCGACGTGCAGTTCTCCCAGCGGGTGGCGTACCACAACCTGATCCAGACGGATGCCAGCATCAATCCCGGCAACTCGGGTGGTCCGCTGTTGAACATTCACGGGGAGTTGATCGGGATCAACACGGCCATCCGGGGCGACGCCCAGAATATCGGGTTCGCGATTCCCGTGAATCAGCTCCGCGACGTGTTGCCGGGCATGCTGGACATCGAGAAGCGATACCGGGTCGAGATCGGGATGAAGATCGAGGGGCCCGACGCGGCCCGGGTGGTGGGGCTGCGGGAGAAGAGCCCCGCGTATGAAGCAGGTGTTCGGCTCGGGGACGTGCTGGTGGAAGTCGACGGCATCCCCATCGGGGAGGCGGTGGACTATCACATCGCGATGCTCGGCCGCCGCCCGGGCGACGATCTGCGTCTGAAGACCAGCCGCCACGGGAAGGTGCAGGAGGTCACTTTTCCGCTGCGGGCGATTCCGAAGCCGGACGGGGCGGCGTTGGCGGAAAAGCTGTACGGCATGAAGCTGGAGCCGCTCAGCCTGGCGATGGCGCGGCGGCTGGGCGTTCCCCAGAACACGGGACTGCTCGTGGTCGAGGTGACGCCCAACAGCCCCGCCGACCGGTTGGACGTGCGCCGAGGCGATTTGCTCGTGCAACTGGGGCAACTGCGGGTGCGTGACCTGGACGGGATCGGCCTGGAACTGGAGCGGGTGACCCGCGACGAAGCCCGCTACATCCATATCTGGCGGCTGAGCCGACGGGGCTCGCTCGACGGCTACGGGGGCTACATCTACGCCCGCTAGCACCCGGGCGCGACGTGGGCCCGGCCAGCCCGCGGCCTGTCCGCCCGCGGAAAGCGTAAAAACTTGCGTGTTCCGGTCCGGAATTCCAACCCTGCCCGTCCGGCGGTCGCGATTGCCCGACCGATAAGGTTATAAGCAACAGAGGCTGTCGGGGATCGGTGCGTCGCCGTCGTCCCCCCGCGGTGGCCGGTGGCGCCGAGCCTGGCGCACCCGGCGGAAGACAAGTGATTAGTCTGGTTCAATGGAGGCCCGGATTGTGTTGCGAACCGCTGGCATCATGATGATTGTACAGTTGCTGATCTGGCCGGGACTGCTCGCCGTGTCAGCCGACGACGTGCCCGAGTCGGCGCCTGCCCCGGTGACGAGCGAAGCACCGGAGGCGAAGTCGCCCGAAGAAATCAAACTCGAGAAGATGAAGGACGAGTTGCAGCAGCTCAAGACGGAATACGACCTGCTGATGCAGCGCCAGAAGAACTCGCTTCAGGAAGTCGAGTTGAAGAAGCAGGCCATCGAATCGCGCATGTCGTTGCAGAACGCGGAGCACGAAGAAGAGCTGGCCGCGCTGAAAGCCGAGGTGGCCCGCCTGGAAGTCGAAGCCGCCAAGCAGCAGGCCGACCAGAAGCGCGAACTCAGCGAGATGCAGTCCGTCATCCAGCAGCGGACCACCACCCGCAAACTCGAAGAGGCGACCGTGGAGGACAGCCTGGCCGAGCTGCACAACGAGGCGAAACGACTGGCGGCGGAGAACGAGGTGGGCGAGGCGGAACTCAAGCGGGCCCAGACCCGGGTGGAGGCGATCAAGCAGCGAATGGCCGCGGAGATGGCCGAAGTCGCCGGGCAGCTCGAGCTTCGGGAGGCCCGGGACAAGCTCAACGACAAGATCGTTCGCGACATCGACTACCGCGAGGACCCGCTGGTCGAGGGCACGCTCTACATCAGCGACCGGCGGATCCCGTTGAACGGCCCGATCATCTCGGGCACCGCCAAATACGTCACCGAACGGATCAACTACTTCAACAACCAGTCGCAGGAGTTGCCGATCTTCATCGTCATCGACAACTGCCCGGGCGGTTCGGTGATGCAAGGGTATCGAATCGTCAAAGCGATCGAGGCGAGCCCGGCCCCGGTGCACGTGGTCGTCAAGTCGTTTGCGGCGAGCATGGCCGCGGTGATCACGACCCTCGCCGACCGCTCCTATGCCTACTCCAACGCCATCATCCTGCACCACCAGATGTCGAGCGGGATTTACGGCAACCTGACCCAGCAGGCCGAGCGGCTGAAGATCGCCCAGGAGTGGTCGCGGCGGCTCGCGGAGCCGGTGGCCGAGAAAATGGGCGTGACCCAGGACCAGTTCGTCGCAATGATGTACGAGCACAACTCGGACGGCGACTGGGAGGAGTTCGGCGACAAGGCGAAGGATCTCAAGTGGGTGAGCACGATCGTCCAGGAGATCCGCGAAGAAGGCATCCGCCAGCGCCCGGAAGGCTCGCAATGGGAAGGCTTCCCGTTCATCTTCTTCCAGAACGAGGAGGTCGATGCCGAGGGGAACCGATTCGTCCGGCTGCCGCGGCTGGAGCCCTTTGATTACTATTATCTATACAACCCGGATCGATATTATCGCTAGCGCGAATGACCAACGACTCATGGTCAATTACTCATGAGGCATCGCGTTCGAGCCGGCACTGCCGTGATCGAGCGGGGTGAGCCTTCAACGCGCATTGACCATATCACAAGCTTCAACGATGTTGCGGTGGATAGTGCGAGCGCCATGCTGTACCGGGGGATTTCGATCAGGTTCCCCTTAATCGCCACCTGACCCGCCTGGTCAAGGAAGAGATGCGGTCGAAGGTCTCCGAGTTGGTCGCCAGACTGACCGAAGAACAGCGCGAGGTGCTTCGCTTGCGCTACGTCGAGGAACTGCCCCGCGCCGAAATCGCACTGGTGGTCGATCTGCCGGAGTCCGTCGTCAAGTCCCGCCTCTTCGCAGGCCTCAAACGCCTTCGCGAATACGCAGAACTGCTCGAGGAACAATAGCCGTGGCGATCCACAGTCTGTTCGCGGCCGCGAGCGCTATCGCGATTCGCAGAGGCACAGCGCGTTCCCGTCCGGGTCCGCGAAATATGCCACCTTGACCGGGTCGTCAACCTTCACCGGACCGTCGAACCGGACGCCACGGGCCTTGAGCGCATCGACCTCTTTCTCAATCGCGTCTGTCACACCGAAGGTGACCAGCACCGCGCCGCGGGTCCCCGGCTGGGGCGACCCCGGGCCGGCCGGGTGTAGCCCGAGCGTCAATCCCTTCCCGGCGTCAACCTCCGCATAATGATCCCCGTACCGCGCCGCCAGCTTCAGACCCAGCGAAGC
>CAZBUJ010000164.1:0-5531 GCA_964495075.1 uncultured Phycisphaeraceae bacterium | reverse complement strand
GATATCTTCACGCGGGGCAATTCCCGGAACGAGCCCCGCGCCGCTACGCCAGCCGGGCAGACCCGTTTACGGATTACCTGCGGAGACGGTGGGAAGAAGGCTGCCAGAATGCCGCGGAGCTGTACCATGAATTGCGAGACCGTGGCTTCGAGGGTTCCTACCATAGCGTTCGGCGGCGCGTGGCGCATTGGCGGCCTTGACTTTCACCCCGAACACGAGTCCAGGTCGTAGGTTAGGATTTATGCGATTGGACCGGCCCCCCAACACACCGGTCGCGGCCGGGACCGCACGAAACGGCAGCTGATCCGGCCCCGCGACGATTGGTCCGGCGAGACGCAGGCTGCGTCCCATGCCGGGCCGTGACTCATTGATACACAGTGTGGGTCGCTGTTATGGTAGAATACCGGAAACGTTGGGAAGTCCCAAGGAACAGGGAAGGAGCGCCCCGATGTTCAACGATATCAACGTCGAGATGATGTCGATGGAGTTCATCCTCTGGCGTTGCCTGCACGGCGGCCCCTTGACCAAGGAGAACATCGACCAGCCCGGCCCAAGTTCGCAAGTTCCATGGGACCAAATCAGGACTCGAAATCGGCCGCTCCTGACGAAGTTGACGGAAACCTACGGCTCCTGCGCTGTGATGGCCCGGCACGGTGATCAGATCGTTGGGCAGTTGCGCTTCTATCCCAAAGCGATCTGCGAGTTGGCCGCCGCGGGGCCTGGATTCTGCATGCAGCAGACATATCCATGCGGTCCCGCAGACGACCTCGTGGAGAAAGACTTTCCGCGGTTGGATCAGATTGCTGCCAAGAGCCTCTTCATCCATTGCATGATGACGGGATCGTCTGAGCAGGAGGACAACCCGTACCGGCGCCAGGGGCTCGGGTCGCGCATGGTCCGAATGCTGATTGCGTGGGCACGGACCCGAGGATGGAGTGCGATTGAAGCCCACGCCTATGCTGACCTGCCTTGTGTATATGCCGTCACCGGCCAGGCTTCCACCAGGTTCTGGGAGAAGCTCGGATTCCGGGTGGTCGAGTCGACCATTGAGCCTGCTCTGGCGGAGAGTGATGCTGGCGGCTTTGTTGAGGTTCTGCTGAAAGAAGCAGCTGACCGAGGAATGAACGCCGAAGCCGCCAAGACCAGACACACGATGCGATTGGATTTGGCCTGATCTGCTTTACCAATAGCCACCCAACTCCCTGCGCGTCTTACGAAGAGGTTCTCTGTCGTCCAGCGCAATCCGGACCGTTACCGAGCAGTCCGTTTCCGCGGGACTTGGTCGCCGTGAACCATGGCCATGGCGCCGCCCGTCACGCAACCAGCATCCTTTCCTTGGCGACGGCGCGTCCGGGCGGTACGGATCGGCGACTGGCCGGTCGTGACCCGGTCATCCGGGCACGAGCTACCACCGTCACTCGGCGTCCGGCTGCGGTTGCCAAATGTCAGCGGGCGATGGAGAACAGCGCCGACCATTACCGGGCATCTGTGGAGTTGCTGACGTGGCTGGATGTGTCTTAACCCGGAATTCCCAAAGGATGTATATTGTGTGGTACACTAGACATGGATTTGAACCTATGAATCACGGGCTTTTCGGTAGCGTAGCTCGAAAACGGTGGAGAACCTGAGCCTGGACGCCTGGAGAGGGCGCGGTAGCGCTGACATACTGTCATCCTGATGGCGGGTTGTCAGCAGAGTCGGTGGGTTGACTACTGGAGTCAAGTAAGAATGCACCTGTTCGTGCAGACAATCAGCGTCGTTGGTCCGATTGTCGGTGCGATTGTCGTGCTGGCTTTGTTGTTCAAACTCCTTGGCTGGGCCAGTCACAGGTCCGCGTCTAGAACGACACGTTTCGTAGTCGACGGCATATTCGATGGGAACACTCCCGCCACCGTTCACCTGAGCAGCGGCAATGCCCTCGAAGACGTGCGCATCCTCGGGTTTACCGAGCCATCATCAGCGAAAGGGGCGTTCCCCTATGAACTCAGCCGCATGGTGATCCTGCGGCATCCAGACGGTCGGCATACGCTTGTCCAAGCCAAGATGATCCGCAAGATCGACGTGCCGCCGCAAACCAGGTAGGGTGCGGCTCCAGCCTTCACGCCCCGTAAGCCGGAAAAGAGTCCGAAATACGTGTACGCCTTACGCCGGGGCGCGGTATGATGGGGTCACACGAATCGGGAGCGGATTGGGGCCAGGTCAGTTGGGAAATGTCGGTTCAATACGCCCGGATGCCCGGAAGGGGAGGGGCTCATCATGTCCCGGTCATTTTTTCTCGGTGTCATGCTCGGCCTGAGTCCGACGGGTATTGCCCATGCGGAGATCATTGTCACGGTGACGGATCCTTGGAGCCCACCACCCGCGATGCTCGGCGACTACATAATGCGGCCTTTCCCGCCGGACGATCGGCCACTCTTCGAGTACGTGTCAAGCGTTAGTGGGCCCACGGGGGACGTGAAAATTGAGCCTCCGCGGCAACATCGGCGCGTCGGTCCCGGTTTCGGCTGGTACGAGTGGGGCCACGGGTACACGGGGGGAGACGTCTACTACAATCCGGATGGGGATGCGGCGCTCACCCTGCCGCCGAGCACGGGGGCGATCATCTTCTACGCCTCGGCGAATCTCTCGGCGATCATCACCGCAACCGCCGACGACGGTACGTCACTGACCCAGCGCGCGTATTTTGCCGATTCCGCGGTTGGATGGGGTTTCTATGCGACGGATGATTCCGAGTTGCGCACCATCTCGCTCAGCACCGACCCGGACAGGGACTACGCTGTCGGGCAGTTCCTGATTGCCCCGGTACCGGAGCCCGCGACGGTCTGGCTCGTGGCCCTCGGGAGCAGTGTCGCGGTGAGGCACAAACGCTCCGCGGCGAGTTGATTGGTTGGCACGGGGCCTGCAGAACGTGGATGTGTCCGCTGAGTGAATCCTCCGAGTGGTGAGCCAAAGCTGCCCATCGCGCAGAAGTTGCTTCCCGTCAGCAAGTTACAGTGAGCGCAAGAACTTGGGGACACCGGAACGCGTCGGCATGTGGCGCGTGCCGTATCAATAGGTCACTCCTCCAGAGGAAGAAACCACGGCCTCAAACACTTCGGCTAAGGCAACACAATACATCCGTGGTTTAAGCCAGCCTGTCCGCGCGGCTGGTAAGCTGGCTGTCGTACATGCTCTGCTTCGTCGCAGCCCGACGTTCAAAGCTCCAGCAGATGCCAACAGGAATGAGGCGACCGGAGGGCCGGCCGCACCCCTCGGTGCCTGCAGCGACGCAGCATCTGCGGTGCCTCGACAGTCCGTTTGAAGCAGAAGCGTCGCGGCAGCGTCGTGTACAGCGACCGCGGCGGGTGCGACCGTTCAATCCGCTTGAACAGATTGCCGTTTTCGAACGCGTGATAGTAGATCCGGCGAACACCTAGCTGGTTGCGGCAGAACCATACGGTTGCCGCCAGCATGGCTTCATCCCACAATCGCCTGTCCGTCCGCGTCGTCACGGCATAGGGCGATGACTCGGCGTACGCCGAGCACGCCGACGGGTAGTACACCTGGGCCACCCGGTTGTGGGCCGTGTAGTCGCGGGACCAGATCCACTCCTTGGTCGGCGATCCGTCGTCCTCGTCCTGGAATACACGCGTCATTCGTGGTCATTCGTGTACATCGGCGGTGGTCAAAGGTGGGCGTAGGTGGACCTTCGCCCGGATGTGATAGCGACCGTTGGTCTGGCCGGGCATCGAGATGGCGTCCGCCCAGTCCGCGTCCTGGCGCAACCGTTTCAGGATGCGGCGGGCGCCGGGCCGCACGGCCTCCAGGGCGTCCTTGTTCAGTCCCTCGACGCCGGTCCCGGCCAACGCAAGACGACGAACCGCTGAACTAACCGGGGCGGCGTGATTGCCGGACACGTGCTAGGATGGCATACGCAAAAAGCAACAGGAGAATCGCGCCGAGTCCCCACGGTAAGTGGTGAACCGGCACGGGGGGCCCTGAAGGATAAACGATTCGGCACCGGCGGCCTGGCACGGAATCGGGCTTCGGAGGCTGCAAGTCGGCACCGGAGATGGAGAGCAGATCGGCAAGGCAGAATCGACCACGGGAAAACGCCACGAGCGTATCCTGGCGTGTCGACGGTGTCCGACTCCAATTGACCAAGGCACCCACCAACTCCGGTTCCACAAGTCCCAAATAGATGTCATCCCAGGCGGCCCCACCGTCAGCAAACGCCCTTTCGTTCCCGACGATCCAGTCATCAAAGACCGCGTCGAACCGGCACATGCACTCGGTTGCCCCGGAGCGCAGCTCGAACGTATGGGCGAAGGACCACGCGTACACCGCGGTACAATTGGCGAACGCCACAGCTGTCAGGATCGTCACCGGCCGCCACCAGCGTGGCAGCGCGAACGATTCGGACGCGCCCCGTCGTACGGCTCGCGCGGCCGTGCTGTGTTGGCAGGAAGCGCACAGGTCCGCGTCGGGGGTCTGGGCGAGGGCGCCGCACCGGAGGCAGCGGCCGCACCGCCGCCGCCATCGGCGACGCGCGGCGATTTCGACGACGAGCGCGGCGGCGCCGGTCCAAAACAGAACGAATGGAAGCCACAGCCGCAGGGACAGGAGGCGCGACGCGATGTCGGGCGGTCGCGGCAGCGACATATCCGCGTCCCATTGCTCACTGTCCCACCGGCCGATGGCCACCTCGTCTGGCTCGATCATTGTCGCAAACCGGATCCCCGGCAGGGATAGACCGCTTGGTGGTGGCGAGTGATCCGGCTCAACCGGCCAGCGGGATTCAACGAGGAATGCGCCGTTTTGTAACGCCCAGGTCCACCCCGGCGGATCCACGGAGGGCAGGACTCGTGGCGCCACGTGACTGAGTATCCACGCGGAGAGCGCGACAGTGGCCAACGTTGCGCACAGACCCAGGGCAATCCGGCGGCTCAGCGGAACCGTGAGCATGGCATCGACGGCCGTACGAGCCGGCGGTCGGGCTTCGGATTCGCCGGCGACCCCCCGGCGGCTCGTAACTGGTTCACCGCATTCCGGGCAGATGCCGGTCGTGTTGCCGGTCAGGTTGTATCCGCATTGCTTGCAGCACCCCTTAGGCGGCGGCCGATCGAAGTACCAGAGGACGACTGTGGGGAGGCCCAACACGGCCAGAACAAACCAGAACGGAAGGATAGAGAATGCGCTGCCACGGAAACTCGGCGGTACGACGCCAAGGCGGGTGGGCCAGTTGTACCTCTCTGCCGAGTCAAGCTCGAACTGAAACCCGGGGCCAGGCATCCCTCCAATGAAACTCAGGCCCACGAGCACGCAGCCGTTGCTCACGGCAGCAAAATACCCCGCACTGCTGGTGGTCCACCACGCGCTGATGCCGACAAACGCACTGTTGGCCCACGTGAGGATGACCAGCATGCAAGCCACTGTGCATACCCGTTTGAGGAATCGTCGTTTCCATGAGCGCCGTCGCATCCCGGGATCATACCACAGCACGGTCGGCCGCCATGTCCGATTCGTCGCCGACGCGCATTGCGGATCAACCG
>CAZBUJ010000163.1:0-5684 GCA_964495075.1 uncultured Phycisphaeraceae bacterium | reverse complement strand
CCCGTCGTCGATGACGCTGCACCCGCCCTCCACATCAAACTTGATGAGGATCCGGCTGCAGTAGCCAGCCATCGCCTCGTCGATGGCGTTGTCGATCACCTCATAGACCAGGTGGTGAAGCCCCGAGAGCCCTGTGCCGCCAATGTACATCGCCGGGCGGTGACGAACCGCGCTGAGCCCTTCCAGCACTGTAATGCTGTCGGCGCTGTACTCGCCCCCATCCCGTGCGGTGTCGGTCACCCGACTGCGCACCGGCGCCACCGTCTCCTCGTCAACCTGCCGGGTTGTCGTGTCGTTCGCCCGATCCGTACTCACTCTGCGTTATCCTCTTTACGCGCGGGCGGGACCGCCCCGGTCCACGTCGGCCATGAATCGGTCGTCCCCCAGCCCAATCCGAAACTCCAACCGCCGCGCCCGGAACGCGCGACACGTATCCACAAGATGACTGCGGAGCACCGTCAGCCACTGGCGCCGCAACACCGCAGCGGCCGCGGCCGAATCCACGAGGATCACCACGCGGTCCGCCTCGACCCGCCCCAGAGCACAGTGTGCCCGGAACTCATCGTCCACAAAGGCGGCCACCGCCTCGCGGATCGCCTTCCGGCCCGCCAGCGCCGCCTCGTGATCCGGTATGCACTCGCCAACGGGGGACACACGGTCCCGAACTTGGCGGTTCCGGACGATCCAGCTCATCCCGGTGGCCGGTCGGCCGTCCGCGTTCCGGGACCAATAATCGGGCATCGGCGTGCTCACGAGAGATTAAGCGGCATCACGACGTACACCGCGTCCTCGCCGCTTCGGATCACCCCTGGCCGGTTTGCCGCCTTCAGCGCGATCGTAACCCGCTCGTCGTCCACGACCTTGAGCACGTCAACCAGAAACACCGGGTTGAACCCGATCTCGACCGGCTCGCCATTGTAGGCGGCCAGCATCCGAACCATCGCCTCCCCCTGCTCGGGGGCACGGCTGGTCAGGGTCAACGAGTCGCTGCTGAAGGCGAGGCGCACGCTCCGCGACTCCTCGTTGGTTAACAGGGCTGCCCGCCGGATCGCACTGAGGAACTCGGCCGTGCTTAGTTCAGCCTGCTTGTCCACGTCATCCGGGATCACGTCGCGGTAGTTGGGGAACTGGCCCTCGATCAGCGACGCACTCACTGTTGCCCGGGCCGCTTGCAGCAGTACCTGGTTACCCGCGACTTTGACCCCCAACACTGCGTCCGCGTCTGACAGGATCCGCATGAACAGGGTCATCGCCTTGACGGGAACGATCACCCGCATACCTGCTCCACCGCCGCCCTTGATCTTCCCGCCCGCGTGTGAGAGGCGCCGACCGTCGGTCGCCGTCAGTAGCAGCTTTCCCTTGGCCTGCTCCCACAGCACACCATTGATAGCATAGCGACTGTTCTCCCGGGCCGCCGCGAACGCCGTCCAGTCCGTCAATCGCCGCAGCACCGCCGCCTCGATCTCAAAGTCAGGCTCACCCTCCATCACCGGCACCGGCGGGAACTCACTGGCGCTCTGCATGTAAATCTGGAAATGGCTGTCTTGACCACGCACGTGGCACACACCCTCGCTTGCCTCGATGGACAGCACATCTTCGTTCGATTCCCGCACAATGTGGGCCAGCTTGTCGGCCGATACGAGCAATTCCCCCGTCTGCTCGACCTCGACCTGCGTCACCGTGCAGCGGATACTCAACTCCAGATCCGTTGCTTTCAGCACACAACAGTCGGCATGGCCTTCGAGAAGCACACATTGCAGGATCGGTTTGGGCGTCCGGGCCGCCGCGACGCTGCTGGCGGCGGCCAACGCTTCGGCCAGTTCATGCCGGTTGACGCGAAGTTTCATAACAACTCTCTTCTGCTCGTCTCCTACTAGTGTTTAGTAGAAGAATCCTCTCTGATCGTCTTATGTCCTGTGAGGCGTGCAGGCTAATCCTGTGACGAAATCGTAAGCTCAGAGTATACCATGGTTTCCTGGCCGCACCAGTAGCCCGGGGCCGGTGGACAACCTGTGGCGGACGCCAGCCTGGCTGTGGCAGGCCGCCGGCCGGCCGGCTGCATTAAGGCCTCGCTGGGGGAGACGGCCCGGTTAGTCACATCATCTGTGGGCATCAGGCCGGCCTCCCGTCTGACGGCGCTGCAACTGGCGCGTAATCTCGTCAATGGCATCGTTCAACGGTGACTCCTCGGTGCGAAGTGAAGCGATCAGCCGGCTGGCGTGCAGAACCGTTGTGTGATCGCGGCCGCCGAAATAGCCGCCGATCTCCTCCAGGCTGTGGGATGTCAGCTCACGGGCCAGGTACATGCACACTTGTCGGGGCCGGGCAATGGACTTGTTCCGCTTGCGGCCCTGGATATCAGTCAACCGTACGTTGAACCACGCTGTGACCGCCTGCAGGATGTCCTGGATCATGATCGAGGATTGGCTGCCGTTGTGCCCGAGGGCCTCGTAGGCGACGGGCAGATCGATCTGCCCATTCGTCATCTGGCTCACCGCGTCGATTTTGACCAAAGCGCCCTCCAACTCCCGAATGTTGCTGTCAACGCGGGTTGCGATCAAGCGGACCACGTCTTCCGGGACCTCGATGCAACGGAGCTTTGCCTTTTTCCGGACGATCGCCATGCGGGTTTCCAGACAGGGCGCGTCGATCCGGGCAACGAGACCGGAGTTGAACCGGCTTATGAGGCGTTCCTCCAGGCTCGGGATCTCGGATGGCAGGCAATCCGCCGAGAGCACAATCTGGTGCTGTGACTGGTGCAGCGTATTGAACGTGTGGAAGAATTCCTCCTGGCTACGCTCGCGCTCGGCCAGGAACTGAATGTCGTCGATGACCAGGGCATCCACGTGCCGGTAGCGGTACCGAAATCGGTTCAGGGCCCCGTGCTCCACTGCCCCGATGAAATGGTTGATAAACGTCTCACAAGAGAGGTATAAAGTCGTTGGGTTACCTGCCTGCCTGCCAATCCCGTGGCAGATTGCCTGCAGCAGATGGGTCTTGCCCAGACCGACGTTGCCGTGGATGAACAGGGGGTTGTAGGCCCGGCCGGGGCTCTCAGCCACCGCCACGGCCGCCGCGTGAGCAAGCCGGTTGCACGGGCCGGTCACGAAGTGCTCGAATACATAATCATCGTTGAGCGTTAAGCCACCGTCATCACCCACGAAGTCGGGAGATTGCCCGTACTCGTCCGCCAGCTCTTCGTCGGACGATGCCTCAAACGCCACCGTGACCAGATGCCCGGTGGCCGCCTGCACGGCTGCTGCAAACGGGCGGGCGCAGCGCTGGCTGAGATAGCGAACCTGGGCGGGGTTGGCGGCGGTAACCGTCAGCACCCCCCCTTCAAACCCGCCTGGCGAGAGCTGAACAAACCACCCGCGTACGAGGTCCGGATGGTGGACCCGAATGTACCCGATGATATCTGTCCACAATGTTGAACTGACGGTGGCCATTCTGAAGTTCGTGCTCCGAGTACCTGCCGGCCACGCCGGTCATGCGACTGAGCGAGATGTCCGCGACGGCGATTCGTCCGTTAACTCCAAGCGCCATAACAAGTTAGAAGACGGACGACACCGGTATGGCGACGGGCACAGCATTGTACCACGATTACAGGCGTTTGCCATCCCCCCGATCGCAACCGCCCGAATATCACATGTTATTCACCCGCCTCGGTTGATTCGGTGCTCGCCTGAGCTTGGCAAACAGGCAGCCGAGGCGGGCAAGGGGGCAGCGGGGGGATAGGAAGGTCTGGCCTCGAGCAGTGGTCCGTGCTCGCGTTGGTCGCCTCGACTGCCACAACGCGAGGCGACTGGGTACGGCCACCATGCTTTTCGGGGGGCGACTCGGCCGCCCGGGCCGACCCGGCGGTGCCACGGCCGGCCTTTCCGGGGTTGGGCGAGTTTGACCATGAGGTGGCCGAAAGCGTGCATTTTAGGACTGGGAGCGGGGAATTCGGTGAGTCTTGCGGTCCCAACGTGGGCCTCGATCGTCGCCGGACCAACTCGGTGCTGGCTGAGCCGTTTGGAATCAGGTCATCTTGGCCTGGGCATGAGGTTCTTTTCTGTCCAGGCCTCAGGATCGAGATGCCCTGGTTGGAGTAGCTGGCAGGTGTTTCTTGGTCGGCTGTTCCGGTAAAAGTCGGTCCTGCATGCGTCGACGCGGCTTCTGCGTTCGGTTTTGGACCGTCGTTTGCCGTGGCGGGCGGGGTCGGAGCGCGGGTTTTCCCTCAGTCAGGCCGTGTGAAAATTATACGGCTTTTATACGAGGGGTCTTGCCAGGGGAGAGGCGCGTCCGCTATATTATTGTACAGGGAGTGAAACGGTGCGCGTGTGCACCGTCGGTGGAGAAGACTTGGGAGGTGAGAGGAAGACGACCGTCAGTTCGGGAGAGGGAGCCCCATTCTGGCTATAGGGTTGTCCTGACTACACAAAAGTAGTGGTCCGTGCGCAGAACGCAGAGAGCGTGCCATACGCTACTCGCGGTGTGCCTGTCGCGTCAGCCCTTTCCCACCTGTCGTTCTACTCCGCCCGCCTCGCAACTAACGCCGTTTTATGGAGGGAGGCTGACGGATGAGGGAGAATTTGAGGGTAATGGCTTGTTCGTTAGCGGCGGTGCTGATGCTGTGTGTGGCGGGCACTGCCGTTGGAGACGTAATCAGTTTGCAGGACCTAATCGACGGAACGGTGCCGTCGGTCACGTCGTATGACGGAACGGTGGAGTTCACGAACTTTACCTATACCCCGACCGTTGGTGCTCCGGTTGCTTCGGAGATCAACATCATCACCGACGAAGACGTGCCCAACGGTATCAAGGTCCAAGGTGCGTTCCAGGCGTTTGACGGCCACATCATGGACATGCTGTTCGGCTTCGATGCCGCGCTGACTGCCGGTGGCGACATGACGGGGGCCTCGTTGGCCCTGGTCAGCTCGTTCGCCGAGGGCGTCAGCACCGATGATCCGACGGTCCAGTCGAGTGTAACGATCAACGAGGACATCGATTCGATTGACTTGACGCCGCCCACCGCCAACTTGCTGGTGTGGGACAAGGCGGCCGCCGGCGCGGACCGCCTCACGGACACCACGGAACTCGACGGTTTCGGTAGTCGGGTCACCGTGTTGAAGGACATCGGCATCGTCACCATCGACCCCGATCTGACCGAGGACGACGTTTCGATGGCCGGGTTCTCTCTGTTCACGCAAACCTTCGTTCCGGAGCCGGCCACGTGGATGCTTCTGGCGGCCACGCCGCTGCTCGTCCTGGTTCGTCGGCGTCGCTAAGGTGAGCGTGGTGCGCGGTTTGGGTTCGATCGCAGATCGGACCGACTGACAATCCAAGGGCCTCTCGCCCGCCGAGGTGAGAGGCCCTTTTCACGATGGTACAGTTGCGCCAAGGCGCCGTCACGACGTACAGGGCGGATGGCAGCTTTGCCCGGCCATCAGCTTCGGAACGCGCCAGGGTGCAGGACACTTGCAGGATTCGAGGTGAGGCAATGAGACAGATTCTTTGGGTACTGGCTTTGTGTGTGTTGTTGATCGGTTTTACCACGGCTTGCCAAACGAACGTCCCGCCGGCCGGCAGCAATGTGGATCAGTCCGATGGTGGCGACGACAGCACGCAGCCGGCTGACGACGGTACGACCAGCGACGACGGCACGACCAGCGACGACGGCACGACCAGCGACGACGGCA
>CAZBUJ010000162.1:0-5853 GCA_964495075.1 uncultured Phycisphaeraceae bacterium | reverse complement strand
GCACCGGGTTTTACACTGACCGGGAAATCTGGTAGACAAAGGACCCGTCTCGCGTCCGGCGTACCAGCCGGGCGGCAGCCGCGGCAGCAGCGGCGGCGGTTAAGTTGCCTGAGCTGTCAGGACGATGGGGGCGGCGAGGCAAGGAGAGGTGTCCGAGTGGCTGAAGGAGCTGGTTTCGAAAACCAGTGTGCGGGTAACCGTACCGCGGGTTCGAATCCCGCCCTCTCCGTTTTTCCGGGCTTGGGGGGAGTCGTAACTGAGACGATTTCCGTGGGGTAGCGCTTCGCAAGAACCTCCGTTTGTGCGCACATTTGTGCGCGTTCGTGCACGGGAGGTTCTCCGGCACGCGCAACTCGCCTTCCAGATCCAGTCGGCGTCGCGCCGGCCGAGTGACCATTTACAAACGAGGATGTGGGCTCTCCCGCATGCGTACGTCATCGCCGTTCGATGAACTCCATCGCGTAGAAGTGCGCGCCTCGTTCGCTGCCGACCGAAAAGACGGACACGATGTTGGTGCGGCGGAGTCGGGCGCGTACACGTGGTATTCGCCGCGTTCGTCGGCGCTCTGTGCGAGTGATTCGGTGACGGCTTTGTCCGTCAAGTCGTCGTCTTGCCTGTTATCGTCGGCACGCGCCGAGTACTCCACAGAACAGCGTGATGCTGCCCCCGCAGCAACGGTCACACGGTGCAAAAAATCCAAAGCCCGGGGCCGGCAGCCCGGGCTGGGCTTGGTGAACATGCCCCGCGGATCCCGACTCGTCCCCCATTCCTGGGCGGTACGCGGCGCGCGTGCTAGAATAGAGCATGGCGAAATTCGACCATTCCAGCCGTGCCCGATATGAACAATACCGCCGACAACTCCGCGCGCGCAAGTCCCGCCGTGCCCCCGCCGCGACGAACGGCGACGCGCGAGGATGCGACGATTCCGCCGCGGGCGGCCCGGCAGACTCTCGTCGCGGTCGAGCCCCCACCGCCCCCATCCAAACCGCCGAAATCAAATCGATCCATCGCGGCCGGAGCTTCGTGGCATTGTTCCGTGCGTTCTGGGGCCTCCTCCGCGGGCACCGGCGAACGCTCGTCTTTTCGCTTGCTACGCTGACTGTCTCGACGGTGCTTGGCCTCGTGCCGCTCTATGGCACGAAGCTGGTCGTCGATAATGTCCTGGGCGGCCAGCCACTGCCATCCGGCGTCGCCGATTGGGTCGGCCTTCCGAGCGACCCGAGCCGACTACTGACGGTGATTGTCATCGCCATGGTCGTCATGTCGGTCGGCTCCCTGGGCGTAGGCCTGTGGGGCCGGTGGCAGGCGACCCGCGTCTCCAAGCGCGTCGCCGTCGCCGCCCGGCGGAAGCTGTTTGATCACGTGGTGCGTCTGCCGCTTCACCGCATCTACCAGATCAAGAGCGGCGGTATGGCCAGCGTCCTCCGCGAAGACGCCGGCGGCATCGGCGATCTGGTCTTCTCGATGATCTACAATCCCTGGCGGGCGATCATTCAACTGTTCGGCAGCCTGTTCGTGCTCGTTTTCGTCGACTGGCGGATGCTCGTCGGTTCGCTGGCGTTGATCCCGACGGTCTGGTACACCCACCGCACCTGGGTCGCGCGGATTCGGCCGTTCTGGCGTGACATCCGCACGACGCGGCAGTGGATCGACGGCCAGACCACCGAGTCGTTCGGCGGCATTCGAATCATCCGCGGCTTCGCCCGCGGCAAGACCGAAACAGCCCGCTTCACCACCAATAATCACTTCATGGCGCGGCAGGAACTGTTCGCATGGTGGTGGATGCGCGGCGTCGACGCGGTATGGGGCGTGCTGATTCCGCTGGCGACGGCAGTCCTGTTGTGGTACGGCGGCTCACGCGTGCTGGCGGACGCCACACTCGTCAAACAGGGCGTTATGACCGCCCGCGAGGCGCTGACCGTCGGCGATCTCGTCGTGTTTCTCGCCTATTTGACGGCTCTGCTCGGACCCATCGCCACGCTCGCCCAAAGCGCAACGACCCTCCAGAACGGCCTGGCGGGGCTCGATCGCACGCTCGATCTCCTGGCCGAGCCGGTCGACATGCCAAGTCGTGGCGACGCGATCACCCTTGACCGAGGCACAGTCCAAGGCCGCATCACGCTGAAAAACGTCGGGTTTGCGTACCCCGGCTCCGAGGCACCGGTCATCCGGAATGTCAGTGTCGATGCGTCACCGGGCGAGACAATTGCTCTGGTCGGACCCAGCGGCGCTGGTAAGACGACACTGTGCAACCTGATCGCGCGTTTTTACGACCCCCAGTGCGGACGCATCGAACTTGACGGCGCCGACCTGCGCGACATCGACGCGGAGAGCTATCGACGGCTCCTCGGCATCGTCGAGCAGGATACGTTCCTCTTCGACGGCACGATCGCGGAAAACGTAGGCTACGGCAAGCGTGACGCGACACGAGAAGAAGTCATCGGGGCCGCACGCAAGGCAAATGCCCACGATTTCATTGTCGATCTGGAGCACGGATACGACACGCTGATCGGCGAGCGCGGCGTGCGGCTCAGCGGCGGGCAGCGCCAACGGCTGACGATTGCGAGGGCGATTCTCGCCGATCCGACGATCCTGATCCTCGACGAGGCGACGAGTAATCTCGACACCGAGAGTGAACGGATCATCCAGGCGAGCCTTCGCACCCTGATGTCGGGTCGAACGAGCTTCGTCATCGCGCACCGGCTGAGCACCGTCGCGTCGGCGCACCGAATCGTCGTCATCGAAGCCGGACGCATCATCGAAGAGGGAACGCACGAAGATCTGATGGCCCGTAGCGGCCCCTATCGGCGAATGGTCGAATTGCAGACTCACCCCGTGCAGTCGCCGGAAAGACGCGCCGACGTGGTCTGACGCGACCCCGCGCCACTTCACTCCTCTCGCTCATCGAGATGCTGGCCAGGGAACTCAACCGGCCGGGTGGAATCCTCGAGGTGCCTGCCGCCCTCGCCGGCTTCGAGCACACGTGGATCGCGTCCACGCCCGTCAGGCTCGACAACGACCTTGGCGATGCGCTTCGTCAGCCCCGCGCCGAGGCTGGCGCGACGCCCGTCCGAGAGATCGAGCGGTACGTGGAGGCCGGTGCCGCCGAGCCGATCGATACGGCCATGCTCACCCGAACGACCGGCCACAGCGCTCATTCGAGCCACCCCGCACTTCGTCGTCACCGCACCAACGCACCCGCGGAGCGCCTCCGGCGCGCGTGCGCCGCGCCCGCCAACCGGCGGAACTCGGCGCATCGATCGCCCCGCCGACAGACGAACCGGCCACCGGAGAAAGGCCCGCGGGTTCCACCGTGTGATTCGGGGCAACGCGGTCCTGATGGACGCGGCAATCATCACGCCGGAACGCGGCCGTCGACGTCAATCAAGCCGAGCCAGCACGGCGGTGGATCCTAACCGCCTTGGCCCGCCGCCGCGGACAGCAACTGGTAAGCGGCAAAATCCGCGAGGTCCACGTCGCCGTCCGTGTCCATGTCCGCGCAACGGCAGTCGGCGTCCTCCGGCCATGCCGGGCCTTGCACGCACGTGACGAAGGTCGCGTGGTCCACGCCGTCGATCACACCATCGCAATTGCAGTCGCCGAAACATACATCGTGGACCGCGAGGCCGCTGGCCCCGAACTGCAAACCCGGCGCGATCACGGCCTGGAGATCGGCGACCAGGTCATACTCGTGGGTGTCGAGGCTGTAGCGGAAAACGCCCCGTTGGTAAGGACCCGTCATCACCATCTCGCATGTGCCCTCCGGCAGAATGATGCTGGCGGCGGATATGTACCCGAGACCGTGCGGATTGGCCGGCACCACCTCGATCAACTGGCTGGCCGTGCCATCGTCGACGAACGCCTCGCCCAGAATCAGCGTGCGGTCGCCCGTGTCGGGATCAATCTCCAGCAGCGCGCCGGAGTACTCGCCAACGCCGGTCTCCGTGGTGACATGGACGATGATTCGCCCGCAGATCACGGCCACGTCGCGGCATACGGAGTTGCCCACCGGGCCCGAACCTCCCTCATCGTCGCCGAGGGTGACAAAGCCGCCGCCCGGCATCGGACGACCGAACGGCTGGACCGACAGGCGGCTGAGAAAAGTCCGGTCGCCGGTGTCCAGGGCGATCCGGTAGAGCCCGACCTCGTCGGCGTAAATCCCAAACTCGACCACCAGGATCGTGTTCGCGTCCCAGACGGCAAGCCCCCGCGGCGCTCGCATCAGCGGGCCGCCGCCGCGCTCCGGACCGCTGATGACGGTCGTCTCGCCCGCCACAACGTCGTACTCGAGGACGCGGCCGTCGAACCAGGATTCCCATGCGTCGGCCACGACGAGAAGGCGATCGGTGTCGAGCCAGTCGATCGCGCCAGCTTCGTACCATAACGGATCGTCGCTGCCCGGCAGCAACGCGCAGTCACCGCTGCTCATGTCCAGTGCGTACAGGCCAAACCGATCTGAAACACCAAGTCTCGCCAGGATGTCCCCCGCGGGACTCGTCAGCAGGTCCGTGCGCGACGAGGAGAGATCGCAGGCGCCACGGCCGGACGGGTAGCCATCGCGCAGCTCCGGTCCGGCGACCAACGCGCTGATGAAGCCGCCCACCGGATTGACCGCATAGAGCGTCCCGTGCTCACGCGAAACGATCAGGTAGTCACCCGCCGGCGAGCCGGCGTCGGAACGCGCGGCGGTCGACCGGTCGTCCGTGCGGAAACTGCCTGGCCGTCCCACCTTGCCGATGCCCGACACGCCACGATCGTATCCGGTGTGCTCGGCGACTCCCGCGACGCTCGCTACACCCAACAACACAATGCCAATAAACCCAACACGTTCTGATTTCCGGCGCATAGGTGTCCCCTCCAGTAGCAGCAGCGACGCGCCCGTCCAAGTCCGCCACGCGACGGCCGGCAGCGGTGCGTCGAGTTTCGATCGACTCCCGCGATGAACGCCGCATCCACTCTACCACAACTTCGTGGAATCTCAGCCCCTGCAAGTCGGCGGGCCCCAAAAAACGACGTCTCGGAAACAAGTCGGAGGAGGTCGCCTCGCCGGTCGGGTCCGCGGGCCCGAGCCGGCCACCTACCGGCGGGTGCGAATCACCTCGTCGATGACGAGACCGTACGGCGCGGCGCCGCTCACATCGTAGCGGGCGACGGTGGTCGCCACCTGGTCGGGCGGGAGATTCGCCCGGCGCACCGCGTCGAGCTGGGCCGCGGCGAACCCGCGATCCACGTCGGCCGGCACCAGACCGATGATCCGCATGGGACGTAAGATGCCCATCCGCCGTTTGGCCGCCATCAGCCGGGTACGAAAACGGTCGATCTCACTGCGGTGACGACATCGGTTCGAGTAGCCCCGACGGTCCAGTTCATTCGTCCGACGGATCCGACCGTGACGGTCCCAGATGAGGTAAATGGCCGGCTCGCGGCTGTCGATCGTGTAGGCCACCGTCACGATTCCGAATGCCTCATCAATCCGCCGCCAGTCGTCGACGCTCGGCGACGTCCGGATGTCGAGGTCCGGTAGCTGGCGGAGATCATCGGGCATGTCGGGCAACGTGTACCCCGCCGCCCGTGCGACGAAATCCACGGAGGGCGGTGGCGGGTCGGCGTCCGCGGCAACGGATGCGCTGCGCTCGGCGTTATCCTTCAACGACTCAGCCGGCTCCGGCGCGGCTGGTTCGGGTTCGGCCCGGGCCGCGGACTCGGTGGTGGCGGCCGGTTCGTCCGCCGCGATGTCGGGCGGCGGCGCCGCGTCGGCCGCCGCGGCCGAATCGGCCGGTATCGGCGGCTCGTACGGCTCCGGTGGCTGCGTCGGCCGGGCCGCGAACGTCCGCGCCCGCCACTCGGTGGGGT
>CAZBUJ010000161.1:0-6137 GCA_964495075.1 uncultured Phycisphaeraceae bacterium | reverse complement strand
GCCGCCCCAGCTGGGCCAAGGGCTCTTGGACGGCGAACGGGTTGGGGATGCTGAACTGGAGTCCCGGGCAGGGGTTCGGTCCCGCGGATTTCCCGCCGCTGGCCACCGCCCCGGCCGCCAGCTCCACGCCGTTGCTGTCGCGGGAATCCGCCCACACCGGCGGCGACATCGCCTACCCGGAGCGGGCGACGCACCAGGGCGTCATGGACCTCGCGACCGTCACCCCGTTGTTGCAGGAGATCGATTTCACGCTGCCGTTCGGCGGCGCGGTGTTCCGGCACGTGCGCACGTACGGCGAGAATGCCTCGGACGAATGGAACGCGCATCCCAACAACTTCGTCCTGCAATACCTGGCGGACGCCGAGTACGACTTCCCCCAGGCCGGGTTCTGGGACTGGAACGGCGTCAATTGGATGATGGGCGAGAACCCCTTGTTCATCATCGACGCCCGGTGGCGGCACCTCGTCGAGGACGGCCAGAAGCGATGCTACTTCGTGCCCGACGCCCATCACGCCATCCCCTTCAACTGGGTCCCCGGCACCGACCGCTACGAGGCGCCGCCGTGGTTCGACGCCCGGGTGAGCTACAGCGCCGACGGCGTGATGGACACGGAGACCGGTGAGTGGGAGACCCTGCCGGGATACTTCTACGTCTGGCTCCACCGCGGTGCGGTGAAGTACACCATCAAGGCGGTGTACGAAGACCTGCCGCGGTTCGAGTACTCGGAGCAAACGGATCCGGGTGCAGGGGGCATCGTCGTGCACATGCACGATCCGCCCTTCGAGGGCGGCGACCCTCCCCGAACGTTGGGCTTCGGGTGGCCCTACTACGGCATCACCACCCAGATCGAGGATCGCTACGGCAACACGATTCGCCTGCACTACTGCGACTTCCGGCAGACGGATTGCGACAACCCCGACACCCTGGCCTGCACCGAGTGTTGCCAGAACTGCCAGCAGAAAGGGCAGCTCAAGGCGGTGACGCTGCACGCGGCGGGGATGGCGGCGAACGAGGCGGTCTGGACGTTGATTTACGTGCACCGCGAGTTCCGAACGTCGGTGGGTAACGCCATGGGCCGGCAGACGGCCGTACACTCCATCCACGTCTACGAGGGCTACATCGATCCCGACACGATCGATTGCCTCACCCTCGCCCAGGAGGAATTCCCATCGGCCACCTACGTGGGAGACCTCGATGTGGAACCGTGGCACCCGTGCTTCCGCGAGCAGACGGACGACGTCCACGGCCTGGACGCGCTGAACGCCTACGATCCGGTCGAGCATCCTGACCTGCCGGCCGGTAGCGTCTTCCACGTGCGATACCTGTACGAGGAGATGGACTACCTCCACTACTACCCGTGCTACAGCGTGCCCAACGAGTACGGGCGGCTATGGCCGGAGGACGGCGGCCAGTTGAAGAAGGCCACCGTGGTCCGGCCGACGGGTGACGCGGGGCAACCGAATGAGCAGACCACGGTGTACTGGTACGGCTCCTGGTTGCCGAGCATCACCGAACCGCTGGTGGGCGGTCCGAAGAGCGGTCTCCACTCGCAGCTCTCCACCCTGCAGGCGGTCTTCTACGACAATACGGTGCAGCGTATCGCGAACGCGCTGGCCCCGTCCTACGAGGGAACGGCATCGGCCAACCTGCTGTTCACGCACGGCAAACGGGACAACGTGCCGGGCACGGACCGCACGCTCGCCGAGATGGCCGACCTGCTGCTGATGGATCTGAACGACGAGGAGTCCGCCGGGGAGGTGTATCGCCGGCTGGCCCGGTTCGCCGGGCATCCCCAGGACAACACGATTCCCGCCCACGGGATGCACCAACGGTTGCTGATGGACAACCGCACCGGGGCGACCGGCGGCGGCCGGTACGTCTACTACGGGTTCCGCGTGTTCCCGTTCGCCGTGCAGGAGTGCTCCGCCGGGTACACGTCCGCCTTGCATAGCGATTTCTATCCCACGCTCTTTCATTACCCCTACCGCGTGCCGATCAATGCGCATCCGACACGGGACTGCGATTTACCTGATCCGATCTCGTGCTGCTTCGGGCTCGATGAATTCGAGCCGGCGGACCTGGCCGCGACCCGGTTCATGATGGTGATCGATGAACTCGACCCGGACGTGGAGATCGAGGAACTCGATCCGCAGACGCCGCCGGATGCCCTGGACTACCGGCCGCAGATGATCAACACCAACGGGACGTTCGACGGGTCCAGCAATGCCGGGATCCGCAGCCGGCGGATCATCGAGCTCAGCCCGACGGGCATCGTCCTGAAGGACCGGACCTGGACGTTCGAGGCGGACGGCGGGGTCGGGTACAGCCAGGAAGGCAGTGGCACGGAGTACCGGTTCGACTGCTTCGGCCGGATGATTCAGCAGCGCACCCGCGGCTGGAGCGTGGCCCGGCGGGAGGAACGGGGCGAGCAGGAAGGCCTGATTTACGTCTACGCGTACCCGGAAGCGGTGGACACGTGCGAATGGGACGCCGAGGCCGACGCCTGCGATTGCGACATCGTGTCGCTGGGCGAGTTGGAGGAGTCCGACTTGTCCCGCGATCCGGTGGCGGTCGGCATCGCTCAGGGGACGGCCGCCCTGGCCGCCGGCGACATCTACTACCTCAACCACATCGAGCGCGACGCGGATCGGCCGGACCTGGTGACCCGCGAAGTTACCTTCGACGAACCAGCGCCTGACCACACGGCGTCCGGCGCCGAAACGTGCGCGAGTTACACCTACGTGGAAGCCGGCGATCCGGAGTCCGGCGTCAAGACCAAGACCGTGACGCGTCCGGCGGTGACCGGGACCGACGGCGAGCCGTATCACGCGGTCGAGCACTCCATCTTTACGGAGGATGGGAATCTCGAATGGTTCAGGTGGGGCGGGGAAAAGGAAAGCGAGCCGGGAATCTACAACCAGTTCTTCGCGAACTACAACCGCTACGACGAGTACGGCCGGCCGGAACTCCAGGTCGTCGACGCCGACCTGTCACGGACGGAGGAGTACCCGGTCCCGGCCGGCTGGGTGCGGGTGGCCGACGCGGACACGCCGCCGCTCGAGCTGCGCACGCAGTACTTCTACGAGGAGCCGTACGGCCTGCGGAAGGTGATCTACCCCAACGGCCGCGAGAAGCACCTCGTCTACAAGACCGACCCGCTCGATTCGCGGGCCCTGGCGGTCTGGCACTACCCGGACGTGATCCCGGATCCGAGCTTCCAGGAGTACCGGACGCTGTCGCCGGTCGAGGTGACGTACCTGCTGGGCGGCAAGGTCGAGTCGAAGGTCAAGGTCCACTTTAATGAACCCAAGAGCTACCCGCCGGCCGAGGAGGCGTTCTCGCCGGACGAGGTCCTCGTCGAAACCACGGTGGCGTACGACGGGCAGGGCCGGGTGACCGGGGTCGAACAGACGGGCGGTCGCGGCGAGGACCTGCCCCGCGTGTCGTCGGCCATCCTGTACTATCCCAACGGCGAGCCGCAGCGGGTGCAGGAGGCCAGCGGCACGATCACCCGCTACACCTTCAACGATCTCGGCCAGGTTCACAAGGTGTTCCGCGGGACGAACGACGAGCACGCCTACTGGCGCACGTCGGAGTGCGATGAGGGGAGCGAGGACCCGTGCCCCGACAACATGATTCTGGTCGAGCGGCGGACCTATGGCAACGACGTGACCGACGTCGCGCAGATCACCGAGATCCGTCACTACAACCACAAGCCGGCCAACCAGTACTTTTACGTCGACGCCGAAGGGGAGTTGGTCCCGCCGGTGGACGAGGACGAGATCGGCTGGCGCACGGAACACCTCTACGACTGGCGGATGCGCGAGGTCTGGGTCAAGCGGTACGGGGATGGCGGCGCGGCGGCGGACCTGCGGAGCCACACGCTCACCTGGTACGACCACCAGGACCGGGCGATCGCCGTGGCCGAGTACGGCCCGGAGGTGCCGGCCGGGGTGGATCCGACGGTTCTCTCGCCTGGGGACTCGGCCTGGTCGCACGTGGAGACGCAGGTCATCCCCGCCATCACCGGCGCCGTGGCCACCACGCCGTTCCAGTCGTTCACCGTGTACCGGTACAACCCGCGCGGTCTCGTCGAAGAGACCCGGAACTACGACTGGCGGCAGGACGGGGCGGAGTACGACATCCTCACCCGCTCGACCTACACGTACTACGATCACGCCGACCGGACGATCGAGGTCCATTCGCCGGGCGAGCCGATCCAGCAGTACGTCTACGACGCCAAGGATCGCCAGGTCTGGAGCCGCCGCCTCGTCGAGATTGGTGGCGAACGGATCGAGCTGGCGGCCACGGAGACCGGCTACGACGACAACGACCGGGCGGTGACGTCGACCCGCTACGAATGGAACGCCGAGGCCTATATCCGGGCCTGGGTCTACACCTGGTACGACAAGGCCGGGCGGATCGTGGCCACCGTCGACTTCGGCACCAACACCGACACGTACACGGACGCCGGGACCGGAACGCCGCCGGCGTACGACGCTTTGGACTCGCCGGCCACGTTCGACGACGCCGGTACGCTCATCGGGTGCACCTGTTCGGAGTACGAAGGCGGCGGTGACGGCGAATACACGTGCGAAGCGTACGGCGAGCATGCGCGGGTGACCTGCTACGGCTACGACGCCGCGGGGCGACAGGATCTCGTGGTCGGGCCGGGCGGGATCGCCACCCGCACCGTCTACGACGGCCTCGGCCGCGTCGTGCTGGTCATCGAGAACGCCGAATGGGCGGGCGGCGACCCGGACCCGGAGGAGCAACAGATCACGGCCTATCGCTACATCGGCACCAACGGAGTGCTGACCGACGTGGCGGCCGTCGACCCCGATCACAACGGGGGGAGCCCCATCACCGGCCCCGACGACATCCACTGGGACGCGGCCGACGGCACCCTCCAGGTGACGCACTACGAGTACGGCGCCCCGGTGACGCACCGTGAACTCATCGAAGGCGGCGAAGGGGAAGACGATGAAGAGGTCTACGCGCCGGTCTCGCGGCATAACGGCTGGATGCGGGCGGTGTACTACCCGGATGCCGAGACCGGGCAGCCGGAGGCCGAGCCGTCGGTCGAGTTCACCTATCGCTTCGACGGCCAGGTGGCCTCACGGCTCGACGCTCGCGATGTACTCCTCGATTACCTGTACGACGACCGCGACCGGCTGGCCCGGATCGTGGCCGACGTGCCCGAGGCCATGACTTCCAACGGCTTCCCGTGGCTGGCCGACGGGACGGCCGCCGAGCTAGCCTATGGATACACGGAGCACGGCCTGCTGGCGACGGCCAGCGTGTTGAACTCGAACGGCATTCTGATCAACACGACGACCTTCACCTACAGCGCGTTTGACACGGTGGTCACCGCCACGCAGGAGCTTGACTCGGGTCCTTCCGCGGCGCGGACGGTCAGCTATCGCTGGGACTTCGGCGACGGCGCGGGGCAAGACCGGCCGCGGCTGGCCGGTATGACCTACCCGTTTGACGGCGCGGAGACCATCACCTTCGCCTACGGCGCGGCGGGCGGTGTCGACGACGCCCTCGATCGCTTGACGGCCATCAGCGACGCCGGCGGGATGCTGGTCGGCTACCGGTACATGGGTACGGGTCGGCGGGTCGAGCAGGTCCTTGGCAACGGGATCGTGCAGGCGTACGACAGCGGGAGTAGCGGTGGCATCGCCGGCCTGGATGGTCATGGACGGGTGCTCGATATTGATTACGCCACCGGGGCCGGATCGGCACTGCGCTACCAGTACGCCTACGACGCGCGGGGCAATCGCACGATGGCCCGGGTGAGCGGCCAGGGGTTGGGGCATTCCTGGAAGTACGGCTACGACGACCTGAACCGGTTGCTGTATGCGTCACAGGGCGAGCTGGAATCCGCGTCGGACGACTTCGTGTCGACGCCGGTGACCACCCGCTGGGCCCTGGACGACCTCGGCAACCGGTCGGCCGGCGAGGACCAGGTCAGCGTGCGGTGGTTCGAAGATGTGGCCGCTGACGGCGTGTTCGACCTCGGCACCGATACCTCACTGGCCGCCGAGCATCACGAGACGAACGAGTCGAACGAGATCGCGTCGCGGGTGAGCGGCGGGGCCGGCGGCGCCGCGACGCACTTCGTGTACGACCCG
>CAZBUJ010000160.1:0-6342 GCA_964495075.1 uncultured Phycisphaeraceae bacterium | reverse complement strand
GCGTACGCTTCCGTCGGATGCAGGTTGCCGCTGGACGGATTGCACCGCAGCGCCCATTGCGACATGCCCGCCTGTTTCCACGCCGAGATGGCCATCGACATCTCGAAGAATCGCGACACGGTCGCGCGAGTGCGTGGCGCGGGGTCGACCGCGGCGGGGGTGTACAACGCTTCGTACGGTGGCGTGTCGTCGGGACCGTCGAGTGGCAATTCGATCAGGGGGGCCCCGTCGAAACGGCGAAACGGATTCGGTTGCGTCGCCCAGTCGAGGTAGCCCCGGCTGCGGGCGTAGCGCCGCGGGTGATGTTTCGTTTTGTCGTGGTAGGTCAGAACGGTTGTCAGATCGTCACCGGCCATATTCCGCGAAAAAGGTGTCAGGATCATTTTCTTGACGCGCCAGGACGTACGGCGCGCCGAGCGGCATTCATCGCACTGGTTCGTCTTCCCGGGCAGCAACTCAAGAAAATCATCCCGACACCTTTTTCCCGACCAGCAGTTGGTCGGCACAGCGCCGGATGATCTTCCAAGAGTTCGGCACGTCCTCGGGCTCGACCCGAAGGTTGCCCACACACGCCCGCAGCACCAGCCGACCGCGGAGCTTCGTGTGCGAGATGAAGATCGGGCCGACCGCGTTGACCGCGTGCATGAGCCGCTCGTTGAAGTCGTCCTGCCCGTCCGGTGGCGCGTCCGGGACGGCCCGGAAGCACACGGTGCTGAACGGCACCGGCGCGCACAACTCGAACTCCGGATCCTGCTCGACATGCCGGGCGAGTTGCCGGGCCATCTGGCAGTGGGCGCGGATCCGATCCTGCAGACCCCGGACCCCGAACCGGCGAATGACCATCCACACCTTCAGCGCCCGGAACCGCCGTCCGAGCTGCACGCCGTAGTCCATCAGATTGGTCACGCCGCTGTCGTTCGTGCGAAGGTATTCCGGCACGAGGGAGAACGCTTCCTTGAGCAGATGCGGGTCGCGCACGAGCAGGATCGAGCAGTCCACCGGCACGAAGAGCCACTTGTGCGGATTGAGCACGACGGAGTCCGCCCGTTCGAGGCCGGCCATCCACGCCCGGTACTCCGGGCAGATCGCCGCGCTGCCCGCGTAGGCCGCATCCACGTGCAGCCAGATCTTCTCGCGCCGGCAGATGTCCGCGATGGCCGCCAGCGGGTCGATGCTGGTGGTGGACGTCGTCCCCACCGTGGCCACCACCGCCACGGGCCGCCGGCCGGCGCCCTGGTCCTCGGCGATCGCCGCCGCCAGGGCGTCCGGGTCCATGCGAAAGGCGTCGTCGGCCGGCACGTGGCGGACGTTCGCCAGGCCGATGCCCAGCGTGATGGCCGACTTGTCGATCGACGAGTGGGCGTGCTCGCTCGCGTACACGGTCAGCGCGGGCAGGTCGCCCCGGCCGCCCATCCCGCGCTGGCGAATGTCGTACTCCGAAAGCCGGTGGCGGGCGGCGGCCAGGCTGAGCAGGCTGCTCATCGACGCCGTGTCATTGATGTGGCCCTTGAACTCGGGCGGCAGATCGATCATCTGCCGCACCCAGTCGCAGACGAGCTCCTCCAACTCGGTGGGCGCCGGACCCGTCCGCCACAGCATGGCGTTGACGTTGACGGCGGCCGCCAGGGCTTCGCCCAGGATCCCCGGCCCCGACCCGGTCACCGCGAAATACGCCATGAAGCCGGGATGGTTCCAGTGCGTGACGTTGGGTTCGATGATCGACTTGTAGTCGTCGAGGATCCGGTCGATGGGCTCGCCGTCGGCCGGCGGGGCGGACGGCAAGGCGCTGCGCACCTCGCCCGGCTCGATCCGGGGCAGCACGGGATAGTCCCGGACGTTGTCCAGGTAGTCCGCCACCATGTCGGCCACCCGGTGCATCGCGGCACGAAACTCGTCGTTCGGCATGTCGCCGGTCGGCGAGGCCGGACGCGGCTCAGGAGCGGTGGAATCACTCATCGGATAGTCCACCTCTGACGGCTAGGGCAGGAGCAACAGCCGGCCCGGTGATTCGAGGTACCAGATCAACTCACGCATGAACTTCGCCGCCATCGCGCCGTCGATCACGCGATGGTCGTACGACAGGCTTAACGGCAGCATCATCCGCGGCTCGAACGACCCGTTGTTGTACACCGGGGTCATGCGCCCGCGACCCACCAACAGGATCGCCGACTCCGGGTGGTTTATGATCGGCGTCGAGTACGACCCGCCGTAGGCCCCGACGTTGCTGATCGTGAACGTGCCACCCCGCAGCTCGTCGAGGTCGAAGCGGCTCGACTTCACCCGATTGGCCGCCTCCACCACGGCGTACGCGATGCTCAGAATGTCCATTTCGTCCACGTTCCGGATGACCGGCACGATCAGACCCCGATCGGTGTCGACGGCCACCCCGAGCGAGACATAGTCCTTGTAGATGACCTGCTGGCTCTCGTCGTCGAAGCTCGCGTTGAACGCCGGATGGTTCTTCAGCGTGTGGCATAGCGCCTTCATGACGAACGGCAGCAGCGTCACCTTGACGGGGGGATCCAGGTCCTCGAAATCCGCGGTGCGACGGACGTGATCCAGCTCGGTCACGTCCGCGTCGTCGCAATGCGTGACGTGGGGGATCGTCGTCGCCGCCTTCACCATGCGGGCCGCGATCGCTTTGCGGATCTGGGTCAGCGGTTCGCGGTGAACCGGACCCCACCTGTCGTGTTCGCTGGCGGCGGCCGGCTCGGTCCGCTCCGCCTTCGAGCCGCGCTTCGCCGCGACGGCCCCGACGTCGGCCTTGGTGATCCGACCGCCCGGACCCGTGCCTTCCACCTCGTCCAGGTGGACGCCCAACTCGCGGGCCAGGCGACGCGTTCCCGGACCGGCTACCACCGAACGCCGATCAACCTGGCGCGGGGTGAACGGCGCCGCAGGCGCTTCCGCGGCGGCGGATGCGGCGGGCGCCGGCTTGCGGCTCGGCGCGACGGCCGGCGGGCCCGATCCGGTGGCCGTTCTGGGTTTGCCCATATCAACCACCACCGGTGCCTCGCTTGGGGCGGGCGCTGCTTTCAGTTCCGGTTTGGTGTCGGAGCCAGGGTCGGCCCCCGCCGCGCTCTCCTCGATTGTCAAAAGGGGAGCCCCCACTTCCACCGTGTCGCCCTTGGCCACGTGAATCGTGGCGACACGACCGCCGTGGGGGCAGGGCACTTCGGCTACCGCCTTGTCCGTCTCCATCTCGATCACGCCTTGGCCCGCCTGAATGACGTCGCCCTCGGCGACAAGCACCGACACGACGTCACCCGACGCGATGCCCTCACCCAGATCCGGTAGTGTGAACTCCGTAGCCATACCGCTGATCTCACGTGTGTTGCTCCGCCGGGCTTCGTCGGCACCGGCGTGGGTCTCGTCCATCCGCTGGCCCGCTCGAGGCGGTCAGGAAACCGCCGGGTTGGGCTTTTCCGGATCGATGCCCAAATCGGCAATCGCGGTCGACACCTGCTTTCTGTCCATCGCGCCCTGCTCCATCAACCGGGTCAGGGCGGCAACCGTGATGCACTCCGCGTCGACCTCGAAGAAGCGACGGAGTTGAGCCCGCGCCTCGCTGCGGCCGAACCCGTCCGTGCCCAGCGCGAGCAAGCCGCCCGGCACCCACGCATCGATCTGCTCGGCCACCAGTTTGACGTAATCGCTGGCGGCAACGAACGGTCCGCTCACACTGTCCAGCACCGTTTCCAGATAACTGCGGCGCGGCTTCTCGAGCGGGTGCAGCATGTTCCAACGCCGGGCGTCCAACGCGTTCCGACGAAGCTGCTTGTAACTGGTGACGCTCCACACGTCACTCGACACGTCGTACTTGTCCGCCAGCAACTCCTGGGCCCTCAGCGTTTCGTTCAATATCGCGCCGCTGCCCAAGAGCTGCACCCGCGGCTTCTGCGACCCGACGTCGCGGCTGCGCAGTTTGTACATCCCGTTCACGATACCGTCCCGCACCGTGTCGTCCGCCGGAATCGGGGGCATCGCGTAATTCTCGTTCGCGATCGTGATGTAGTACATGCACGCCTCTCGATCCTGGTACATCCGGCGAATGCCGTCGTGCAACAGGATCGCGATCTCGTACGCAAACGCCGGGTCGTACGCCCGGACCGTCGGGTAGGCCGACGCGAACAGGTGGCTGTGACCGTCCTGATGTTGCAGCCCCTCGCCGGCCAGCGTCGTCCGACCGGCCGTCCCGCCCATGAGAAACCCCTTACACCGCATGTCGGCGGCCGCCCAGATCAAGTCCCCGATGCGCTGGAACCCGAACATCGAGTAGAAGGTATAGAATGGGATCAAGTTCACGCCGTGGGCGGTATGCGCGGTGCCGGCCGCGATGAACGACGCCATCGAACCCGCCTCGTTGATCCCTTCTTCGAGAATTTGCCCGTCGCTGGCTTCGCGATAGTAAAGCAGCGTTTCCGAATCGACCGGCTCGTACAACGGCCCGCCGTGGACGTAGATCCCGCACTGCCGGAACATCGCCTCCATGCCGAACGTGCGTGCCTCGTCCGGCACGATCGGCACGATATGCCTGCCGATGTCCTTGTCGCGTACGAGCTTCGCCAGCATGCGGACATACGCCATCGTCGTCGAGACTTCACGCCCGCCGCTGCCTTCGAGAAACTCGTGGAAGAGAGCCATCGACGGTGCCCGCAGCGATGCGGTGGCCGGCGGCCGATCCGGCATCGGTCCGCCCAGCGCCGCCCGCCGCTCGCGCAGATACTTGATCTCGCGACTGTCCTCGGACGGGCGGTAGAACGGTGCGCTTGCGATCTGGTCGTCCGACACCGGAATGCCGAACCGCGATCGGAACTCGCGCATCTCCTCCTCGTTCATCTTCTTCTGCTGGTGCGTGATGTTCCGGCCTTCCCCGGCTTCCCCCATTCCGTAGCCCTTCACGGTCTTGGCCAGGATGACCGTGGGACGGTCCTTGGTTTCGACGGCGGCCTTGAACGCCGCGAACACCTTCTCCGGATCGTGCCCGCCGCGGCGCATCTTCGCCAACTTCTCGTCCGACAGCCGCCGGGTCATTTCCAGCAACGCCGGATCGACGCCGAAAAAGTGATCCCGAATGTAGGCACCGGAACTGACCGTGTATTTCTGGTACTGCCCGTCGACAACCTCGCCCATCCGCTTGACCAGCAGCCCGTTCTTGTCCTTCTCCAGCAACGGGTCCCAGTCGTCGCCCCAGACGACCTTGATCACGTTCCACCCGGCTCCGCGGAAGACGGCCTCCAGTTCCTGGATGATCTTTCCGTTGCCGCGGACCGGGCCGTCCAGCCGCTGAAGATTGCAGTTGATCACGAAGCACAGGTTGTCGAGCTTCTCCCGTGCCGCCAGGCTGATCGCCCCGAGCGTCTCCGGTTCGTCCGTCTCCCCGTCGCCGAGGAAGGCCCAGACCCGGACCTTCGAAGTGTCCTTGATGCCGCGGTCCTGCAGATACCGGTTGAAGCGGGCCTGGTAGATGGCCATGATCGGGGCAAGCCCCATCGACACGGTGGGGAACTCCCAGAAGTGCGGCATCAACCACGGGTGCGGGTAGGAACACAACCCGCCGCCCGGTGCCAGTTCGCGGCGGAAGTTCTCCAGGTGCTGCTCGTCGAGCCGCCCTTCCAGGAAGGCGCGCGCGTAAATCCCCGGGGCGGCGTGGCCCTGGATGTAGAGCTGATCGCCGGAGAATCCGTCTTTGCCCGGGCCGCGAAAAAAGTGGTTGAAGCCCACCTCGTACAGCGTCGCCGCTGAAGCGTAGGTCGAAATGTGCCCGCCGATCCCGGGGCTTTCCCGGTTCGCGCGGACCACCATCGCCATCGCATTCCACCGGATGATGCTCTTGATGCGTCGCTCGAGGTCCCGGTTGCCCGGGTACGGCGGCTGCGCCTCCAGCGGGATCGTATTGACGTACGGCGTGTTGAGCGATTCATCGAGCGCAACGCCGACGGACCGGGCATGGTCTCGCAACGCGGAGAGCAGATACCCCGCCCGTGACGGACCTGCCGACTCGATTACGTCGGTGAACGACGCAATCCAGTCCGCGGTCTCGGCCGGGTTGGCGTCCGGCGGCCGTCCCGTGGTTCCGGTCTTGCCGTTCGAATCCTCTGTGGACACGTCACTTCCCTTTCGGCAGAGGGGTCCCCTGGCTGTTCGCCGCGATGATGCGGGAATTCTCCGGCTCGACGCGGCCGGCGCTGGTCCGACGGATCGCGGGTGGCGTCCGGCGCCCCGGCCTGTCGCGGCCTGATCGTCGCTGCCACGGCGAGGTTGGGGCCGTGAGTCGGGCCTTTACGCTCCGTGACGACCCACCCATCCCCAATCCCCCATCCCCCACCCCCCATCCATGCC
>CAZBUJ010000159.1:3132-6648 GCA_964495075.1 uncultured Phycisphaeraceae bacterium | reverse complement strand
AAGGTGTGGGATCTGGAGACGGGCACCTGTCTCCACACGCTGGAGGGACACGGGGGTTGGGTCCGTTGCTGCGCGGTGCTGCCGGACGGCCGGCGGGCGCTGTCGGGATCGGATGACAAAACCCTGAAGGTGTGGGACCTCGCGACGGGCACCTGCCTGACGACATTCACCGCCGATGGGGGCATCGTCTGTTGCGCAACCACGGCCGACGGTAAACGGATCGTAGCAGGCGATGCAACCGGGCGCGTGCATTTCCTTGAACTCGTCGAGGGAAAGCCGCCCTCGGCTCGGACGTAGGGTAGAACACGTGGTAGCCGGGCAACTGGATCGAGGACGCGGCTACAGGCCTCCAAAAACGGCGCAGACCCCGCGTTTCGTGTCAGGCGTTGACAATCAGCAGCGCATCGGACGGAGAAAGCGCATGAGCAAGAAACACGTTTTCCTCTCGTACTGCCATGACAACAAACCCGAAGCCGCACGGTTGCACGCCGACCTGCGCAGAGCCGGCGAGACGGTCTGGTGGGACCAGGACATCCTACCGGCACAAGACTGGAAGTTCGCCATTCGCCAGGCGATGAAAGAAAGCTATGCGGTTATTCTATGCCTGTCCAAGGAAGCCCAGGCTCGGACGACATCGGGCATCTACACTGAGGCGTTGGACGCGATCGCGGCGTATCGACAGCATCCACCCGGAAGTGTTTTCCTCTTCCCCGTTCGGCTGTCGAAATGCGAAATCCCGCCATTCGAAATCGACGATACGCGAACCCTCGACCGACTCCAGTACGTGGATCTGTTTCCACCGGCGCAGCGAAAGGCCGGGCTCACACGTTTGATCGAGTCGATCAAGAAAGCGCCCGAACACCCTTAGCAGGCCTCGCGGAGCACGAAGTCGGCGCAAGACCAACGGGGCCCAACACAGCGCCACAAGACCCGGAGGCATTCTTTGCCAGGCCCGAAGAGGCGGAGGCGATCAAGCAGCTTCTGCTGCATGGACCGGCCGGGGCCGTGGGAATCACCGGCCGACCCTGGCGCGTCGGTGTCCACGGCATGGGCGGCGTGGGCAAGACCATCCTCGCGGCACACGCGACCCGCGACCCCGAGGTGGCCGAGCGGTTCACGGACGGCGTGTTCTGGCTCGTCATCGGCCAGGTCGCCCAGGAACAGGCTGCTTCCCACCTGATGGCCCGCATGGCCGATGTGGCCGAATGGATCGAGCACACCCGCCCCGCGTTCGAAGACCTACCCGCAGCGCAAAACCACCTGAAGCGCCTGCTGGCCGACCGCGCCGTCTTGATAGTCCTCGACGACGTGTGGCACGCCGATCACGCTGCGAAGTTCGACGTTGTTGGCCCGGACGGTCGCGTGCTGATCACGACCCGCGATACAAGCCTCTTGCCGAGCGAATGCACGCATCGCGTAGACTTGCTGCACCCACCGGTGGACCTGCGGTTCCTCGCCCAGGCGGCCGGGCTCCCGCCGGACTCGGCACTTCCGCAGGCAGCGCGCGACACGGCGCGCGAGTGCGGGGGGCTGCCACTGGCCCTGGCCATTTGCGGCCGGCGGAAGGCGGAAGGATTGGACTGGTCCAGCTTGCTGGGCGCCCTGCGCGACGCTGACATCGAGTTCCTCGAACTCGATCCGGAAGATCCACAGCGCAGCGTCATGCGCTCAATCCAGGTCGGCCTGACAGCTTTTCAGCCGATCGAGATTGAACGATACGAGGAGTTGGCCGTCTTCCCCGAGGATGCCGTGATCCCCGAGCCGGCGATTCGAGTCCTGTGGGATGCGGCCGGACTGCACGGCCGCCATGCCGACGACCTGCTCACCCGCCTGGTCCGCCTGGAACTCTTGACCGCCAAGGGGCCGTCTCCGAACCGTGCCATTCGGCTGCACGACTTGCAGAGGGACTACGTGCGTGGCCGTACGCGCGGCCGGGATCAGGAGTTGCACGTCCGGTTGGTCGATGCGTACCAGAGGCAACTTGCTGACGACGAGAATACGATTGAGATTCCGGAGCAAGGACTCCGTCTCCCGCGATCGGATGACGGCTACTTCTACGGTCATCTGATCCACCACTTGATCAAGGCCGACCGCGATTCCGACGCTCGCGCCTTAGTGTTCGACCTGCGCTGGCTGCAGGCGAGGTTGGACGCCACGGATGTCAATGCGGCGATGGCAGATTGCAAGTTGTTGGCTACTACTAAACCAAAGCAGCCAGCCGCTCGGCCGGAGGCGTCGAGCGCCGAGGACATTGGGCACACAGCATCCCTTACCGACCTACTTCACGGCGCGCTGCGTTTGTCGGCCCACGTGTTGGCCAAGGACACGTCGCAACTGGCGAGCCAGCTTCGTGGACGGCTGCTGGGATTTGACCAAGTGGAGATCCAGGCCCTGGTAGCTCAGACGGGCCGTCCGCGGGCGTCTGGCTGCCCCGCGAGTCTCCTGCCCACTCACCCGTCGCTCACGCCGCCCGGCGGATCACTGCTCCGGACGCTGGCGGGACACGAGAGTGCTGTGACCTCTTGCGCGGTGCTGCCGGACGGCCGTCGGGCGCTGTCGGGGTCGGGCGACAAGACGCTGAAGGTGTGGGATCTGGAGACGGGCACCTGTCTCCACACGCTGGAGGGACACAAGAGCTATGTCGCTACCTGCGCGGTGCTGTGGGACGACCCTCGGGCGCTGTCGGGGTCGGGCGACAAAACGCTGAAGGTATGGGACCTGGAGACAGGCACCTGTCTTCAGACGCTGGAGGGACATAGGGCCTGGATCAGTTCCTGCGCGGTGCTGCCGGACGGCCGGCGTGCACTGTCGGGGTCGGATGATCATACGCTAAAGGTGTGGGATCTGGAGACGGGCATCTGTCTTCAGACGCTGGAGGGACACAGGGGGTTGGTCAGTTCCTGCGCGGTGCTGCCGGATGGCCGGCGGGCGCTGTCGGGGTCGGATGACCATATGCTAAAGGTGTGGGATCTGGAGACGGGCACCTGTCTTCAGACGCTGGCGGAACACGGGGGTAGGGTCGCTTCCTGCACGGTGCTGCCTGACGGCCGGCGGGCGCTATCGGGGTCGGATGACCATACGCTCAAGGTGTGGGATCTGGAGACGGGCACCTGTCTTCAGACACTGGAGGGACACGGGAACGGGGTCACTTCCTGCGCGGTGCTGCCGGACGGCCGTCGGGCGCTGTCGGGGTCGGGCGACAAGACGCTGAAGGTGTGGGATCTGGAGATGGACACCTGTCCCCACATGCTGGAAGGACACGGGGATTTGGTCAATTCCTGCGCGGTGCTGCCGGACGGCCAACGTGCGCTGTCGGGGTCGGATGACGAGACGCTAAAGGTTGTGGGATCTGGCGACGGGCACCTGTCTTCAGACGCTGGAGGGACACGGGGATTCGGTTACTTCCTGCACGGTGCTGCCGGACGGCTGGCGTGCGCTGTCGGGATCGGATGACGAGACGCTGAAGGTGTGGGATCTGGCGACGGGCACCTGTCTTCAGACGCTGAAAGGACACGA
>CAZBUJ010000159.1:0-3032 GCA_964495075.1 uncultured Phycisphaeraceae bacterium | reverse complement strand
TGAAGGTGTGGGATCTGGCGACGGGCACCTGTCTTCAGACGCTGAAAGGACACGAAAGTGCTGTTACTTCTTGCGCGATGCTGGCGGACGACCGTCGAGCGCTGTCGGGGTCGAATGACAAGACGCTGAAAGTGTGGGATCTGGCGACGGGCACCTGCCTTCAGACGCTGAAAGGACACGAGAATACTGTTACTTCTTGCGCGGTGCTGGCGGACGGCCGGCGTGCGCTGTCGGGATCGGATGACAGAACGTTAAAGGTGTGGGATCTGGCGACGGGCACCTGTCTTCAGACGCTGAAGGAACACAGGAGTTGGGTTGCTTCCTGCGCGGTGCTGCGAGACGGCCATCGGGCGCTGTCGGGATCGTGGGATGACACCCTGAAGGTGTGGGATCTGGCGACGGGCACCTGTCTTCAGACGCTGGAAGGACATAGGGGCTCGGTCAGTTCCTGCGTGGTGCTGCCCGACGGCCGTCGGGCGCTGTCGGGGTCGGGTGACAAAACGTTAAAAGTCTGGGATCTGGAGACGGGCGAGTGTATGGCGACCTTCACCTGCGAAGGGGGCGTACATTGTTGCGCGACCTCGGCCGACGGAAAGTGGATTGTGGCCGGCGACACAGCTGGACGCATGCACTTCCTTCAGCTTGTCGAATGAGAGCCCGCTATTTCATAAGTCATACGAGTCACCGGCACGGTCGTGACGTACCCAGAACCGTAACAGAGCCTGGTCGATCCAGGCTGTGACGGGCGCCCTGAAGCCCGGTGATCGGCAAGGTGTGCGTCAGTTGCCGGCGAGCAACCGCCGCACCGCGGCCGCTCGCTCGGCATCGGTCAGCGGAAGCCGCTCGAGCGCAACGATCGCAGCGGCGAAAGTCTCGCCGGTCGGCCTTGGGCCCTGGATCGCGGGCGGCTCCGCCTCCGTTTGCACGAGGGATCTGCCGGGGTCCGCGGGCGTTTCGACGTTTGGACTGTCAGCGCTCCCTCAAATGGGTTCTCCCGCAGTTTTTGTGAGGGCAAGGCGGTAGAATGGGCTGAAGCCCCAAAAGGATGGATCCGCGCCGTACGGAATGGAGTCCGGCAAGGTGGTCAGTCCTTTTCTGCCCGAACCGGCGCTGCTGCATTGCCAACAGGTTTGTGTAGGGTCGGAACACATTACGGTCCGGGTCGCCAGCACCGTGGCGGCGGGCATTTGCCCTCTGTGCGGTCGGCCTTCGGCGCAGGTGCACAGCCGGTATACCCGAACGCTGGCGGACCTCCCGTGTCAGGATCGCACCGTGCACCTGCTGGTGCAAGCCCGCAAGTTCTTTTGCCACACGCCGTTGTGTCCCCGCCGGATCTTCGTTGAGCGTCTACCGCATCTGGCCGCTCCTCATGCCCGCCGGACCAACCGGCTGTCCGATGCGTTGGGGTGGATCGCGTTCACTTGCGGTGGGGAAGCCGGGGCACGCCTGGCCACGCGGCTGGGGATGCCGATCAGCCCGGACACCCTGCTGCGGCGTATCCGACACACCCCGCTGGCCCAGGGCGCGACCCCGCGCGTGGTGGGCGTGGACGACTGGGCGAAGCGCCGCGGGCAACGGTATGGAACGCTTCTCTGCGACCTGGAGGCGCACCGCCCCGTGGACCTGATCGACGATCGTTCCGCCGAGACGTTCGCCGCGTGGCTGCGGCTCCACCCCGAGGTCGAGGTCATCAGCCGAGACCGGGCGAGGTTCTACGCGGAGGGGGCCTCCAGCGGAGCGCCGCAGGCGATGCAAGTGGCCGATCGATTCCACCTGATGCAAAACCTGCGGCAGGCGCTGGTGCGTATGGTGGAACGGCGCCATCGACAGACGGTTATGGCGACCGGCGACGTTACCGACGTGGCCCGGTCGGCGGCACCCGCGCCAACGCTCGTGGCGCGGCCGAGGCCGTACCGGGAGCATCACCTGCCGCGGAGCCCCACGCTTCAGGACGCTCGGCGCGCTCGCCGTTTGGCGCGCTACGAGCAGCTCCTGGACCTTCACCGCCAAGGATTCTCGCAACGGGCGATCGCCAAGCGCCTGGGCATCCACCGGGAAACTGTCGCCCGATATCTTCACGCGGGGCAATTCCCGGAACGAGCCCCGCGTCGCTACGCCAGCCGTGCAGACCCGTTTACAGATTACCTGCGGAGACGGTGGGAAGAAGGCTGCCAGAACACCGCGCAGCTATACCATGAATTGCGAGACCGTGGCTTCGAGGGTTCCTACTACAGCGTTCGGCGGCGCGTGGCGCATTGGCGGCCTTCGGCACCCGACGCTTCGGCCGGGTGTCCTTCATCGAGGTCGTTCATGCGGCCCCCGTCAGCGCGGCGGGTGGCATGGCTCATGATGAGAAATCCGAGCCACATCGATGCCGGGGACCGAATGTTCATGGACGTTCTGTTCCAGCGGTGCCCCGAGTTGCGTGCGGCGGCCAGCTTGAGCCGCGAGTTTGTCGCCATGGTTCGCCGGCACAACAGCGATGCGTTGGATCCGTGGATCCAGTGCGTCTGGGAGGCCGACGTGCCGCGCGGACTTCGGGTGTTTGCCGCCGGCCTCAAGTCGGATTACGGCGCGGTGAAGGCGGTACTCGCCACCGGCTGGAGCAACGGCCAGGTCAAGGGGCAGGTCAACCGTTTGAAGCTGATCAAGCGTCAGATGTACGGCCGCGCGAAGTTCGATCTGCTGCGGCAGCGTGTGCTGTACATCGGATAGCCGCCGATTACACAAAGGCTGTCGACCCATGGCGACCACAAGTTTAAAGCCGTTAGACCGGATGCGGTGACGATGAGCGAGGAAACGCAGAGGGCACGAGCGTAACAGCCGACCGGCCAGCGCAAGGACGCTCACAAGCGCGGGTTAGTAACCTGACCGTGCAAAGTCGGTCGCCCCGTATTGCCAGAGGATCTGAATGGCAAATCACCAAGACTGCGGGAGAACCCAAATGCAGCCAGCCGGAGGCGCCCCCAAACCCAGCCATTGGACTAAACCGCTGCGCGGTAGGGGATTACAGCACGCACTAGGAGCGACCG
>CAZBUJ010000158.1:0-6921 GCA_964495075.1 uncultured Phycisphaeraceae bacterium | reverse complement strand
ATTTTTCCCGGTGGGGGGGGGGTTGGGGGGGGGTTTGGGGAGTGGGATGGGCGCACGGTTGTGGTTGCTGTCGGCGCTCCGCGCCGGGCCACTCTTGCGCAGATCGATGGAGCGGTGCAAAACCCCCACGAAAGCAACGCCACGTTCGTGGAGTACGTGGCTCAGGCACGAAATGCGCTGGGACACCATAGCGACCCTTGTAAGGAGGAATTAGGGACCATGCAACTGGCACGACAAATCATTCGATCGCGCCCGTTGGGGGCGGTGGCGGCGGGCGTTCTCTGCTTCGCGCTGTGGGCGGGGGGCCCGGTCTATGGGCAGGTTTCCGGCGGTGACATCGCCGTGGTGGCCATGCCGGCCGCCATGCCGCACGGCGCGCAAGGTAGTGTGACGGTGACGATTCCCGTGGGGGCTCATACCGTTACGGTGAAGGACCAGTTCCACGCGTTCACCGCGGACGGCTTCGGTCGGTACCTGGTGCCGGGCATGCCGAACCTGCCGTCACGCATCGTCGCGGTGGCGATTCCGCCGGGGGCGGAGGTGGTCGGGGTGCGGTATGCGGCCAACGGCGCTCGCGTGCTGGACGGCGCGTTCCGTGTGCCCCCCGTTCCACTTCCGGGCGTCATTGGCGAAGAAAACGCGGCCGTCACGGCCCGGCAGCAGCAGGTGTACGACGCGAACTACGCGGCCGTCTACGGCAGCGATGCCGTGTACCCGGCCAGCCCGGTCGAGTTCGTCCGCAAGGCCGGCTACCGCAGGTACAACCTGGTTGACCTGCGAATCACGCCGTTCGCCTATCGTCCACAGTCGCGGCAGGTGACGCGGTACGAGGACATCACGGTGTACGTCGACTACCGCATGGTGGACGACGTGCCGGGTGCGCTCAACGACTCGTCGCCGCGGGCGGAGCGTCTGGCGAGACGACTGGTCGCCAACCACAGCCAGGCCCAGGACTGGTACCCCGAGCTCGATCTGCGGGCGGATGGACGCGATCGACACGACTTCGTGATCATCACACTCGACGCGCTGACCGAGGCGGTCGAGCCGCTGGCCAACTGGGAGTCGCTGAAGGGGCGGACGGTCGAGGTGGTCACCACGTCGTGGATCGATTCGAGCTACGACGGGTACGATCTTGCGGCCAAAATACGTGCATTTCTTCACGAGAACTACACCACGTTCGCGTGGGGCATCGAGGATGTCCTGCTCGTCGGACATTATGACGACGTGCCGATGCGGCGTTGTGCCCAGGACATGGGCTACGGTCGGCCGGAGACGGACTTTTACTATGCCGAACTGTCCGAGCCGGACGACGAATCGTGGGATGCCGACGGCGACCACCAGTACGGTGAGTCCAGCGATCCGATCGACATGTACGCGGAGATCAACGTGGGTCGTATCCCGTGGAGCGATCCGGACATCGTTCGGCACATCTGCGAGAAATCCATCGCCTACGAGCGGAGCGAGGACGATTCGTTCAAGAAGAACATCCTGCTGCTGGGTGCCTACTACTGGGCGGACACCGACAACGCGGTCCTGATGGAAGCCAAGGCGGATCAGGAGTGGATGGCGGACTGGACCATGGTTCGCATGTACGAGCAGAACTACAGTTACCATTCGTCCTACGAATGCGATTACCCCCTCGAGCATGACAACGTGATGGACGTGTTGCCCACCGGTCGGTTCGCGTTCGTGAACTACGCGGGCCACGGCTCGCCGACCTCGTGCCACATACTGGGTATGGGTGCCGCGGCCTTCATCTCGAGTTCCGACTGCCCGCAACTGGATGACGAGTACCCGGCGATCATGTTCGCCGCCGCGTGCAGTAACTCCGACACCGACTACCTGAACATCGGGCAGGCGATGATGGCTCAGGGGGCGGTTGGCTTCCTCGGCTCGACCAAGGTCGCGTACGGCTGGCACGCGTGGTCCGATCCGTACGACGGGACCACGCAGTCGATGGACTACTTCTTCACTACGGCGGTGACGTCGGGCGACTACACCCAAGGCGAGGCGCACCAGTTCGCGCTGGCGGAGATGTACAGCCATGGCTTGTGGTACTACCCCATGTTCGAGACGTTCGAGTGGGGCGCGTTGTGGGGCGACCCCAACCTCGGGATGGTGCCGCCGCTGTTCCTGGGCATCAACTTCCCGGACGGCGTTCCGGAGTACCTTCCCCCCGGGCGCGACATGACGTTCCGCGTCGAGATCGTGAACGGGACGGAAGAGTACGTGCCGGGCACCGGCCGCCTGCACTACTGCTACGACGGCGGTGAGTGGATCGTGTCGGATCTGGTCGAGCTCGGCGGCAACCTGTACGAAGCGCTGCTTCCCGCCACCGAGTGCGGGATGACGCCGGAGTTCTTCATCAGTGCCGAAGGGTCGGTCAGCGGTGAGATGACCCGTCCGTTCGGGGCGCCGGGCGAGGAGGTGTACACCGCGGAAGTGGCGACGGTGACGCGCGCCATCGATGACGACTTCGAGATGCCCAACGGCTGGATGACCGTGCACGAGGACCTGCGCGATGGTGCGTGGCAGCGGGGCGTCCCGGCCGGGGACGGCAGTCGCGGCGATCCGACGTATGACTACGACGGGTCGGGCCAGTGCTTCTTGACCGCCAACCGGGCGGGCAACTCCGACGTGGACGGCGGGCCGACCCGGCTGGTATCTCCCGCCCTGGACCTGAGTGTGGTGGCCGAGCCGGTGCTGAGCTACGCCCGCTGGTTCTACAACGACGATCTGGACGCGGACCGGCTGGATATCGAGATCTCGAACGACGATGGGGCGACCTGGACGCTGATCGAAAGCGTGGGCGGCGTCGACGGTGCACAGCAATGGGTCCACCAATCGTACCGAGTGGCGGACCTGGTTCCTTTGACCAACCAGGTGCGCCTGCGTTTCTCGGTGTCGGACAACCCCAACAACTCGATTACGGAAGCGGCCATCGACTCGGTCCAGGTGATCGACATCTGTTGCGTGACGCCGGGCAGCGGCGATATCGACAGCGACGGCGACATGGACCTTGACGACTACGCGGTCTTCCCCGCGTGCATGACGGGGCCGGCGAACGGCCCGGTGGCGCCGCGGTGCGAGGCGTTCAATTTCGACGCGGACGACGACGTGGACATTGACGACTTCGGCGAGTTTCAAAATGCGTTTGTCGGCTAGCCGCGAACGCAGCGATCGGGTTCGGAAATCGGATCGCCACGATTGAGGGCGACAGGAAACTCGCTCATTTGGAGATGCCGAATATGAGAGCCGTGAACGTGCTGTGGCTTGGGGGGCTGGCGTGGGCGATCGGGGTGGCCGGCATCACGCAGGCGTCCGACGAGGGTATGGTGGCGGCCAACCAGGTCAGTCAGGCCAACTACATCGAGTTGATGGACGAGTGGCTGTACACGCACGACGGCGACAGCCGCGGATCGAGCGGGGCCGAACACGACCTCGCCCGGGACAACATCCTGGCCCTGTTCCAGAGCTACGGGTTGTCGGCGGAGCTGGAGGCGTTCAGCTCCGGCGAGAACGTGGTGGCCATCCAGGTCGGCACGGTGTATCCGGACGAGGAGTACATCATCGGGGCCCACTACGACTCGGTGAGCAACCCGGGTGCCGACGATAATGCCAGCGGCGTAGCACTCGTTCTCGAGGCCGCCCGCGTGATCAGCCAGTACCCGTCGGACTACACGATCCGGTTCATCGCATTCGACCGGGAGGAGGCCGGCCTGATCGGCAGTTCGGCCTACGTGCAGAGCCACTCGGACGACACCATCCTGGGCATGATTTCGGCCGACATGGTCGCGTACGACCCGGACACCAACCACGCCAATATCTACGGCCGCACCGCCTCGGACCCGATCAAGCAGCAGCTGGCGGCGGCGGTCGAGGAGTACGGGGACGGGCTGACCTACACCATCGGCGGCGACACGCCGTACAGCAACCACGCCCCGTTCGAGCAGGTGGGCCTGCAGGCGTGCCTGCTGATCGAAGGCGAGGTGTGGAGCAATCCCTACTACCACACGCAGGACGACAGCTTCGACACGTTCGGCTACCTCAACTTCCCCTATGCCACCAAGATGACGCGGAGCATGGTGGGGTGGCTGGTGGACCAGGCCGGCGTGCGGGTGGCCGCCCTCATGATGGAACTGCCCGACGGGCCGCCGACGCGGGTGACCCCGGGCGAGTCGACGCCGATCGTGGTCAAGATCACCAGATCGAGCGAGTCGTACGTGGAGGGCTCCGCCCAGTTCTACTACCGGTTCGACGGGCAGTCGGAGTTTGCGTCGGCGGCCATGACGTCACTGGGCAGCGGTTTGTTCGAGGCGGTGCTGCCCCCGGCCGCGTGCGGCGACACGCCGGAGTTCTACTTCAGCGCCGAAGGCGATGAAGGGTCCGTAGTGTATCTGCCGGATGATGCGGCGGACGGTGCGTTCACGGCCACCGTCGCGACCTTGACCGTGATGCTCGACGACGACTTCGAGACCGATCAGGGCTGGACCACGGTCCATGAGGACCTGCTGGACGGCGCGTGGCAGCGGGGGATTCCCGTAGGTGGCGGACTTCGCGGCGACCCACCCGTGGATTACGACGGTTCGGGCCAGTGCTTCCTGACCGGCAACCGGGCGGGGAACTCGGACGTCGACGGTGGGCCGACCCGATTGATCTCGCCGGTGATGGATGTCTCAGGCGTGCCCGACCCGGTGCTGGTCTACGCCCGGTGGTTCTACAACGACGATCAGGATCAGGACCGGCTGGAGGTGGAGGTCAGCGACGACGGCGGGGCCTCCTGGAGACTGGTCGAGAGTGTGTCGGCCGCGGCCGGCGGCGAACTGTGGATTGAACGCTCGATCCGGCTGGCCGACTACGTGAATCTCACGTCGCAGTTCCGGATTCGGTTCAGCGTGATGGATAATCCCAACAATTCGCTGACCGAGGCCGCCATCGATGCGGTCACGGTCTATGACATTTCGTGCATCGCGGTCGGCGACGGCGACTACGACGGCGACGGCGATGTGGACCTGGATGATTACGTGCAGTTTGCCGCGTGCCTGGCCGGCCCGGAGAACGGGCTCGTTGGGCCGGACTGTGCGGTGTTCGATATGGATGGGGACGAGGATGTCGACCTGGGCGACTTCATGTCGTTCCAGGCGGTATTGGGGCAGTTCAAGTAGCCGTCTCGCCTGGGTATTGGACGGCGGGCGGGCGTTCCGAGCTTCTGGTGTGGTGTGGATTAACCGCGACTCGGAGCGCCCGTTGTGCGTGTGGGCCGAATCACCAAGAGGGTCGACCATCGCGTGGCCGACGGCACGCTGCCCATTAGCACCGGCCCGGGCCGATTACCGCGGCTTCGCCGGCACCGACCGCCGCAAACCGTGTGCGTCGGGCTCATTCACGGACACGAGATCTGGCGGCCGGAGTTGTTGTTCGACGAGGTCCCGTATTGCGAGGGCGGCCAGACAGTGGGGCGGACGCTCGCGGTTGGAACGACGTATCGGGTTCGCTCGGGTGTTTGTCACGTCGGCTGCTCATCCGGCACCGGAATGCTGCATGCCGGCCGTATGCCGGGGGGGGCAGACGTCGTACCCCTGACGACGCAACGCCCCGCCATCGGGCGTTTCCGGCGAAGTCCCAATTGGGCAGGGCGGGATTCGAACCCGCACGAGGATTACCCTCAGGGGATTTTAAGTCCCCAGCGTCTGCCATTCCGCCACCCGCCCAAACTCTGCATTGAGAATTATTTACGAAACGATCGTTCGTCCAACAGGGTCGTGTTGTCTCCTTTTTGTCGTTGGCCTCCGGGGCACCTCATGGTAACCGGTGGCACATGGTCCGCAAAGTCAATATCCGCAAGCGCCTCGGAGCGAGATACGCCCGTGCTCCCCGGATGGTGGAGTTCCGTCCGCCCGGTGCCAGGCGACGATCAACAAGGACCTCACGCACCTCAAAGCCCTGTCTCGACGGGCGGTCCGACGTGGCCATGCCGATCGAAATCCCCTTGACCGAGTCGACGAGCGCAAGTCTCGGAGAAAACGGCCGCACTCGTGGACGCCGTTGCTGTTTCAAGCTGTGTTGGCGCGGTTGGCCTCGCTGCGGCGCGTATCGTGAAGCTCGCGTCGTGCAACCGGGCCAACGGGCACGGAACTGACGCCGCGTCGATCCAAAGAGTGTCACGGGGCGCGGGGCGCGCGTGCATTCCGGCATCCTGGGCATGGCTCGAACCGGCGGCGCATCGGGCACAATGCGCTACCCGCCCCGGACGGGGCGCTACCGTGGCCGACGCGGGGCGTGTTTTCCGGCGAAAAGTGAAATACGTACAATTTTGTACGCCCGCGGGAAACGCAGTAATCCTCTCGTATCAAAGTACTTATGGGCCACGTCCTTTGTGAGTTGTTGCTCTTGTCTCAGATATGGAAATTCACTCTTGACTCGGGCGGTGGCACGATCAAAAATGATAACGGTGAAGTAGCATCTGCGCTGGCGTAGCGCTGGGAGACTGCTGTGGGTTGGGCGGGTGCTTGTTCTTGCATGTCTGAGATATAGTAGAATCTTCTTGAAACGCCGGCGGTGGAGTGGCTAGGATGGAATAAATGGGCGGAAGCGGGGCGGGGGCTGAAGCACTGTCTAGGTTGTCCAGCTAATTAGTGTCCAGCACCGAGTCGTACAACGCCCAGGATGTGCTGGGAAAAAACAGCATCTCCGAACCAGGACTCCTGGGGAAAGGTGTAGTGTCATGGGCGGGATGATAGCGGTGGACCACGCCTGGCGGCGGATGGGGGTTGTGTTTGGGCCGGGCGGTGGTGGCGCGCGCGGGAGGAGCGCTTTGTGCGTCTCCCGTTTCGTCCCCTTGGTGGTCGCCGCTTTCTTGCTCTTGCTGCTCGCCGCGCCCGCGCAGGCCGAGGTGGACATCCGGCTGGTCGGCGCCTGGGG
>CAZBUJ010000157.1:0-6951 GCA_964495075.1 uncultured Phycisphaeraceae bacterium | reverse complement strand
AGGAGGTAACAAGAATGGTTTGTAGGACGAAGATTGCGTGTGCGGTGCTGCTGGCAGGGATCCTGTCAGTCAGCCCCGCGCTTGGTGAAGTAACGGTCGGGTTCGACCAGGCCACGTACTATGCCGCGCAAGGCGAGGTGTTCGAGGTGGACATTGTCGCGACGTTCACGGACGACATCTCGGCGTGGGGTCTGGATCTGAACATCGAAGACGCGACCATCGCCTGGCTCGATAGCTTCGAGGTCTTGGATCCGCCGTTCAACCCGGTGCTCAGCTCGTTGGATGGCGTCCCGCTGGGCGGCATCATCTTCGGCGCCGTCGAGCCGGGTACGTACACGCTGGCCACGCTCACCTTCGAGGCGGGCATGATGGACGGTGAGACCGACATCTGGCTCAGCTACGATGACGAGGACGAGGGTTTCCTCATGACCGACGACGGTCTGGATAGCGTCGTCTACGAGGGTGCCACCATCATTATTCCAGAACCGGCATCCTTGGCGCTGCTGGCGCTGGGCGGCATTGCGTTGATCCGTCGGCGCTAGGGCCGGCGGAGGCAGCCTGCGCTGCAACCATCAAGCTTACAATGAACGAATCGGCGGCAGGGCCGGCCTTCGGGCCGGCCCTGTTGTTCTCGGCTGCAGTGGCTCCGCCAGCGTTACCCCGTGCCTCATGAGTCCGGATTGCAGGCGGGGGCCCCGACACGGTAGTTGGCTGGTGGGGCGGATTCGGAACGGACTGCGCGGCCGGCTGGCGGGATTCGTGGTCTACAAGGTGGCGCTCAGCGTGCTATTGTTCGCCGAGATCGACGTGCGGTTGACGGAGATCCAGCCGTTGTCGGGTACGAGGCGGGCGTTATTGATGTATCGTAACCGGATGGGGAAGTGAAATGACCATACGCGAATTACGAGTTGAATACCTTATTTGCGGCGGGTGAATGCGGCGATCGATTCGCCCGAACGCGATGCCTCATTCGTCGTTCGCACTACGTATCTTCGTCATCATCCTCTCATGCCAGTGACCTGTTCTGCTTGCTCCGCGCGGCGCCGCAGGAGTCTCGGACCATCAACTGCGGAGTCAATGACACGTGGGTGGGGGATCGCTCGGGATCGTCCAGGCGCTGACAGAGCAGTTCAATGGCCGTTTCACCCATCTGCGACATCGGCACGTGGACGGTGGTCAGCGGGGGGCGGGTCATCTGGGCGATGCGGGTGTCGTCGAACCCGACCACGCCCAAGTCGTCGGGGACGCGAATGCCGACCTCGGTCGCGGCGTCGATAATCGCGCAGGCCATCTCGTCGTTGGCCGCGAAGACGCAGTGGCGAGGCCCCGCCCAATCCGATACGTGTTCGACGGCCAGCGCGTAAGCGCTGTCGTACTGATAGTCCAGGTGATGCGCGTCCCGCGGCGTGGCGGTGAGCCCCGCTTCGCGAATCACTTCTTCGTAGGCGCGGCGCCGCGCGATGGTGTCCATGTTGGTTTCCAGGCCGCCGACGAACACAACGCGTTCGGCTCGGCACTCCTGGACGAGGTGCCACATCAGGTCGAGGGCGCCCTGGCGCTGATCGATGACCACGGTGTCGCACGACGCATCGTCGATCATGCCGTCGAGAATCACGAGCGGCATGCCGGCGCCCACCGGGCTCCATGGGAGCCCTTCGATCTGTTCGGAGACCATGACGGCCAGGCCGTCGACGATGGCCCGCCGGTTCAAATCGTCCAGCAGGGTGTGGGTGTCTTCCGGGCCGCCCGTCGATGAGATGACGAGGTGGTAGCCCAACTCGCGAGCCTTGGCGTTGGCGCCGCGGATGATCTCGGAATAGAACTCGCCGTGCACGTCGGGCAGGACGAGACCGACCATCTCGCTTTTGCGGAGCATGAGGCCCCGGGCGAACATGTTGGGTCGGTAGTTGAGTTCGTTGATCGCCCGCTCGACGCGGCGGCAGGTATCAGCGTTGACGAGGTCACGCCGGTTGATGACGCGCGAGACCGTGCTGATCGAGACGTTGGCTCTCTTGGCGACATCGGCGATTGAGACCCGCATGCGGCACCTCCGCGGCGGTGAGCATGGCCCGCGCTCGTTGACAGCGCTTTCAGCCCAGTGTAGGGTCCGCCACCGTGCAAGGTCAACCGGCAATTACAGTCGCTCTGATTTCCACGCTGTTCCTCGTCACGCCGTGCGCGTGTTTCAGGGAGGAAGCGCTGCCGAGCCGCGAGCCGGACGGTGACGGGCACGGGGGGGGCGTGACGGCCATTCGCCGCACGGCGGCCGCGGACGAGGCGTGTCGGCATCGATTCTCGCCCGCGGACGAGGCACTGCTCGAACAGATCCAGCATGGGTGTTTTCTCTTCTTCTGGAACGAAGTGGGCACGCCGTCCGGGTTGGCCAAGGACCGGATGAAAGGCCCCGTGGCCAGCGTGGCTGCGGTCGGCTTCCAACTCGCCTCGCTGCCGATCGGCGTCGAGCACGGCTGGATCACCCGCGGGCAAGGCGAGGCGCGGGCCCGGACCGTGTTGACGTCGCTGGTCACGCGGTCGGACAACAAGAAGTACGGGCTCTATCTGCACTTCGTGGATCTCGATACGGGCGGATTGTCGCGTTCGGGCTACGAGGTGCTGGCCAGCACGGTGGACTCGGCACTCCTCATGGCGGGTGCGGTGACGGCCGGCGAGTACTTCGGCGGTGCGGTGAAGCAACTGGCCGACCGGATGATCGCCGATGCCAACTGGATGGCATTCGCCGGCGGGCCCGACGGGTTTCTCTCGATGGGGTGGGGTCCGAGCGACAAGACCAGCCTGGCCGGGCCCGGCACGTTCCATCGTCTGCGTTGGCACGTGGCGAGCGACGAGGAGCGGCTCGTGTACTTCCTGGCCGTCGGCTCGTCGACCCCCGCCCACGCGGTGGCCCCGGAGGTGTACTACCGGCTCGAGCGGATCATCAAACGTCATGCGGACATGCCGCCGTACGCGGTGAGTCCGCAGGGCACGCTGTTCCACTATTTCTTCAGCCACTGCTGGATCGACTATCGATCGCTCGGCGTGGACCGTCCCGATCGGTGGGGCGTCGCGACCGTGCCGATCGACTGGTTCGAGAACTCGCGTCGTGCCGTGCTGACGCATCGCCGACGGTGCATCGAACAACAGGATCGATTCGGCACGCTGTCGGCCGACCGGTGGGGGTTGAGTGCGTGTGCGGGCCGGGACGGGTACCTCGTGCCGGAGGTGCGGCCGAACGGAATCGACAAGGACGATTTCCGGGGCGGGACGGTGGCTCCATACGCGGCGGGTGCGTCGATCATGTTTGTGCCGGTGGAGGCGATGGCGGCGTTGCGGGCGTTTCACGAGTTGGCCGACGACCGCGGTCGTCCCTTCGTCTGGCGGGATCCGGAGGCGGGCGGGTACGGGTTCGTCGACTGCTTCAATCTCGATCAGCGTTTCGCGAGCGATGACTACGTGGGGATCGATCAGGGCCCGATGCTGCTGGGCATTGAGAACGCCCGTACGGGGCTGATCTGGCGATTGTTCATGGGGAGCGGGACGGCCCAAGCGGCGGTGCGGCGCTTGGGGCTGGCGGAGTGACGGTCGGCGGCCGCCCCTGTGCGTGGTGGCCGGTACCGCGCGGATTCCCATGTTTTTCAAGGGTTTATGCTCGTCTTCGTCCGGTTGGCGCGGGCTTTGATTGACCTTGGGACACGCAATCGGGTATAATTGAAAGCGCTTTCAATAACGCGGGTGAGGCGCCGGTGGCGGTGTGGATCGAGGCGCTGCCGGGCTGAGGCGCGGGATGGAGGCGTGCGGCTGGGGGTCGGCCGGGGCGCGGCGCGTCGGGTTGGCCGGCGTTCCGGGATATGGAACGCAATTGTTTTTCGTGAAGGGATTTAGAGGGACATGCGTACCGCTGCGGTGACCACCGAGACGCCTCGCCGGACGGATGCGAGCGATCGAGCTGCGGGGGACAACCCCTACGGTCGGTTCAGCACGGACGGACGGGAATACTGTATTCACAACCCGCGGACGCCGCGTCCATGGGCGAACATCATCGCGAACCGGCGGATCGGGTTGGCGGTCACGCAGACGGGGAGCGGTTTCACGTGGATCGACAATTCACAGCTTGCCGCCTTGACCCGCTGGCGGCAGGATCTGGTGGGTGACCGGTCGGGCAAGTTCCTGTATGTCCGGGACGCCGAGTCGGGGGCGGTCTGGTCATTGTCGCCGGCCCCGACCTGGCCGGCCTATGACCTCTATGAATGCCGGCACGGGCTGGGGTACACGACGTTCGTCTCGGAGTTCGCCGGGATCCGTGCGGAGTGGTCGCTTTTCTGCGACGAGACGGAGGGGGCGGAGTTGTGGCTGGTCCGGCTGGGCAACCGATCGGGTCGTCCGCGACGGCTCGTGCTGTGCGGCTATCTCGAGTGGTGCCTCGGTGTGGCGCCCGATCCGCGTCGCGAATTCCACAAGCTGTTCATGGAGACGGAGTACGACGCGGCTCGGGCCGCGGTGATCGCCCGCAATCATATGTGGGAGGTCCCGTCCGAGCGGTGGGGCCACTGGAACACGGAGTTCCCCTACCACGTGGCGTTCGCGTGTACCGAGCCGATCGATGCTGCCCAGGGTGACAAGAGCGAGTTTCTGGGGATGTACAACGGCGTGGCCGCTCCGCAGGGCGTGTCGGCCGAGCGATGGACGCCGCGGTTTGGACGCCATGAGGATCCGATCGCCGCGTTGCGCACCCCGGTGGCGCTCGCGGCCGGCGAGGACGACCGGCGGGTCGGTTACGTGCTCGCGGTCGGGTCGGATGGCGGTTCCGTTCGCGGCCTGCTGGACCGACAGCGTTCGACGGACGTGATCGCGCGGTCGCTGGACGCGGCGAAGGCGGCGTGGCCGCGGAGGCTGTCCGGGGTACGCGTGGACACGCCCGACGAGTCCCTGAATCACTTGACGAACTACTGGCTGCGGTATCAGACCGTGTCCGGTCGGCTGTGGGGCCGGTGTGGCTACTACCAGCAGAGCGGTGCCTACGGCTATCGCGATCAACTGCAGGACTCGCAGGTCTGGTTGCCGGCGGATCCGGTCAACTGTCGCGAACAGATCCTCTTGCACGCGGCTCACCAGTTCGCCGACGGATCGGTGCAACACTGGTGGCACCCCCTCACGGAGCAGGGGCTGATCACGCGATTCAGCGATGACCTGTTGTGGCTGGCATTTGTGACGGCCGCCTATCTCAAGGAGACGGCCGACCATGAGATTCTGGAGGCGGCGGTACCGTTCGTGGACGACGCGGCGCCCGCGCCGCTGTCCGAGCACGTTCGGCGGGCCTTCGGTCGCGTGTTCGAGCGGACGAGTCCGAGGGGTCTGCCTTACATCGGGGCGGGCGATTGGAATGACGGGCTCAGTGCGGCGGGGTTGCAGGAGCGGGGCGAATCGATCTGGCTCGGGCATTTCCTCGCGGGGCTGCTGGCGGACTGGTCGGAGATCCACCGCCGCGGCGGTGACGAGGCTGTGGCACAGGATTACGAGACGCGCCGGCAGCGGCTGGTGGCGGCCATCAATGAGTTTGGTTGGGACGGCGACTGGTACATCCGGGCGACATTGGACGACGGGTCGGTGCTGGGCAGTGCGCGGTGCGAGACGGGTCGCATCTTCCTGAACGCCCAGACGTGGGCCATTCTGAACGACGTCGCGCCACCGGAGCGGGCGGAACGATGTCTCGCCGCGGTGAAAGAGCACCTGGTCACGGAGGTCGGCCCGTTGTTGCTGACGCCGGCGTTTGACAAGGCTGACCCCCGGGTCGGGTACATCACCCGCTACGCGCCGGGGCTGCGGGAGAACGGCGGTGTGTACACGCACGCGGCCTGCTGGGCGATGGCCGCGGCGTGCAAGGCCGGCGACGCGGAACTGGTCGGGACGCTGTTGTACGCGTTGAACCCGGCCCATCGTGACCCGGACCGGTACTGGGCGGAGCCGTACGTGACGCCGGGGAACATCGACGGGCCGGCGTCGCCGCACTTCGGTCGCGGGGGGTGGACGTGGTACACCGGGTCGGCCGCGTGGTTGCAGCGGGTGGTGACCGAGTGGGTGCTGGGGATCCGACCGGAATGGGACGGGCTTCGCGTGGCGCCGTGCCTTCCGGTGGACTGGTCACACGCGTCGCTTCAGAGGCGGTATCGCGGGGCGGAGTTGCTGATCGACATCGAGTGCCGGTCGGGGGGGCGGGGCGAAGGGGCAGTCTGCGTCACGCTCGACGGCGAGCCCCTGCCGGAAAGTTTCGTCCCGGCGACTCGCCTGTCGGGTCAGCACAGGATCATTGTGCGATACTGACGGCATTCGAACATTGACTACAGAAGTCACGATCCGCGGCACCGCCGTCATCGCGGTCTCGCTGGTGGTCGCGGTGGCTGCGTCGGGTGCGGTCTCTGGCGGCGAGGCGGCGCCGGCCGGGCGGACGTTGACCTGTCGCGGATCGTGATCGTGTTCGAGGACGCCACCGCCCTCCCCAAGACCGGCACGCGGTGGCTCGAGGACGTTACGGTGGTGCGTACCGGGTGAATCGCCGGCGGTGCTCGGTACCCTATTCGAGTCAGTAGCACTCGAGTGGCGGTGGCGTGGCAGGGCCGGTGAGACAGGTGAGCAGGGCGGTGACGTCGGCCAGGTCCACGTCTCCGTCCGGCGGGTCGTCGGGGCCGATGTCGAGGTTGGCCGCCGCGCAGTCGACGTCGCCGATGAGGCCGGGATGTGGCACGCCGGAACCACGGAAGCAGAGTTGCATGGTTGCGAAGTCAGCGAGGTCGATGTCGTCGTCGCCGTCCAGATCGGCGCGAGGCGGCGGGTCGCCGATCACTTCAAACTCGGGCAGGCGGGCGTAGTCGTCGATGCCGCAGTCGTCGACCCCGACCCGCACGCAGCGGGCCCGGACCGGCGTGTCGTACGCCGACGTGATGGAGCCGAGCTGCCCGG
>CAZBUJ010000156.1:0-6995 GCA_964495075.1 uncultured Phycisphaeraceae bacterium | reverse complement strand
TTCGGATTGGAGTCTGCAATTCGACTCCATGAAGGCGGAATCGCTAGTAATCGCGTATCAGCCATGACGCGGTGAATGTGTTCCTGAGCCTTGTACACACCGCCCGTCAAGTCATGGAAGTCGTAAGTACCCAAAGCCGGGTTGTTAACCTTCGGGAGACGCCTGTCTACGGTAAGTGCGATGACTGGGACTAAGTCGTAACAAGGTAGCCGTAGGGGAACCTGCGGCTGGATCACCTCCTTTCTAGGGGATGCCTAGACCCGCCCGCTTGACGCGGACGCGGAAAAGGTCAGCGCATTTTCAGGCCGTTCAACCACGGCCGGCGTCGCGTAACACCGACGCCCGACGACAAACCTGTTTCTTGATACACCCGAGAACCCATCCGGCCCCGCCGGGTGGGTTCTTGAGTGCGCACCCCATAGCCCCCATCACGCCGTCGTTGTCCACCCGGCAGGCCATCGGTACAATACGCCTCCCGGAGGCCAGCCGCGTGGATCGACCCGAGCGACCAACCGAAGATCGCCATGACGCCGCTGCCCCGCCCGCTACCGCACCCGGCCTCGGCCTCAACGCCGTCGAACTCGGTGCCCGACGGGGGATCGGACCGCTCAGCGACCTCGCCGCCGAAGCCTGGCACGGACAGTCCAAGCCTTGCGTCTCCTGCGGACAACTCGTTCGCCGTACCGCCACGGCCTGCGACCTATGCGGCCAGGACCTCAGCCCGCGTATGCTGTGGACCATGCAAAAGCACGCCGGGCCCTGGTACGTGCTCGAACACGTCCGCCCGTTCCCCGGGGTCAAGATCGAACGGCTGATCCGGCAGATCCGACGCGGCGTGCTCACCGCGACGACGATCGTGCGCGGACCGACCACGTTCGGACAGTGGCGATACGCGGCCGAAACGCCCGGACTCAGCAAATACCTCGGCCTCTGCTGGCGCTGCCAGGGGCCCGTCCAGGCGGACGACGTCATCTGCCGGGCCTGCCGCGTGACACTCGACGGGATCTCCGACGTGTTCTTCGACGCCGCCCAGTCCGACGCATCACCGACCACGCCGGAACCCCCGCCGCCCAGGACCACATCCGCTCCGGGGCCGCCTGAACCACCCAAGATACGGTTCGCCCACCAGGCTCGGACCCCGGGGTACACCAGCGCGCCAGGCCCGGAACCCGTGCCGCCAACCATCGGCGCGGCCGTTGAAGCCGGGCTGGACGAACTCAGCGCCGCGGTCGGCGCCGATGAAACGCTTGCCGCCAAACGCACCGGGGCTGCATCGATGCGCATCGCCGGGATTCACGTCGGCTGGATCATCGGAGCCCTCGTCCTGATCCTGATAGCGGCCCTGTGTGCCGTGATCCGGCTGCGTTCAAAGGAACTCGCCACCCAGAACAGAACCGCCGCAGCGGTTTGGCCGGCACCAGCGGCCGCCGCCGTGCACGCCGGAGCACCCCGGTGACGCCCTCAACGGTGATCCACGGAGCCACCGCGGTCACCGTGCGGGACGGGACGGCCGCCGTCCTTCACCATCAGCGGATCGAGATTTCCGACGGCGTCATCTCCGCGGTCGGACCGGACGATAGGCCGGCCCCGGAAGGGGTCCGCAAGGCGACGGAACACATCGACGCTCGGGAACACATCGTCGTCCCTGGCCTGATCAATACGCATCACCACCTGTACCAGTCCCTGACGCGAGCATTGCCGGCCGCGCAGAACGCGGAGCTGTTCAACTGGTTGACGGCCCTGTACCCGCACTGGCACAGGCTGACGTATGAAACCGTCAAGCTCGCCGCGTCCGTCAGCATCGCGGAGATGCTGTTGAGCGGCTGCACAACGACCAGCGATCACTTTTACATGGTCCCGCGGGGCTCCGACGTTCGGCACGAGGCGGTGGTGGAGGCCGCCCACGCACTCGGCATGCGGCTCCACCTCTGCCGGGGCAGCATGAGTGTCGGCCAGTCGCAGGGCGGACTGCCGCCCGACGACTGCACAGAGGACGAGGACGCGATCCTCCGCGACTGCGTTCGCGTGATCGACGCGTGGCACGATCCCGACCCCTATGCGATGGTCCGCGTCGACCTTGCCCCGTGCGCGCCGTTCAACGTCAGCCCGGATCTGTTCCGCCAGACGCGCGATCTCGCACGCGAGCGAGGCGTGCTGCTCCACACCCACATCGCCGAGACCCGCGACGAGGAGCGCTACTGCCTTGACCGTTTCGGCGTCCGACCCGTCGCGCTGCTTGCCCGGACCGGCTGGCTTGGCCCGGACGTATACCTCGCCCACTGCGTGTGCCTGAACGACGACGAGGTGCGGCTGCTCGCTGACACCGGCACCGGCGTCGCCCATTGCCCGAACTCCAACATGCGGCTCGGAAGCGGAATCGCCCCGGTCGCCAAGCTGATCGCCACCGGCGCCAAGGTCGGGATCGCCGTGGACGGCAGCAGCAGCAACGACGGCGGGAACGTACTGGCTGAAGCCCGGCAGGCGATGCTGCTACAGCGGGCGGTCGGAGGCGCGGGGGCCATGTCCGTGGCCGACGCCTTCACGCTGGCCACCAGCGGCGGAGCGGCGGTCCTGAACCGGGAGAAACTCGGCCGGATCGAACCCGGGATGGCCGCCGACCTCGCCATGTTCCGTATGGACGAGATCGCCCTGGCCGGCGCCGCGGCCCGGGACCCGCTCGGCGCACTCATCCTCTGCCATCCGCCGCGGGCCGACCGGGTGCTGGTGGCCGGCCGAACGGTGGTTCTGGACGGGCAACTCGTCACCGCCGACGAGCGGGCGCTGGCCCGGGCCCTGAACCGCGCGGTGTCCGAGGCGTAGACCGCGAGGACGTCACGGGAACGCCGCTTCGAACATGGAGGTGAGCACGGCGGGGCGGGGCGGAGTGGTATCGACCGGCGAGGTGCGGTAGACAAACGAGATGTCTTCATCGGCAAACGTCTTGACCCGGAGGTCGCGGCGCTCGGCCAGATTGAACGGGCCCTGGAGCTTGGCGTTCGGCAATCGGTTTCCGTCCGCGTCGAATGCGATGACGATCGTCGGCAGGAACGGGTTCTGACGGTTATAGCGGACGACCACACCGTACCGCCTGTCGGTCAGCCGCAGCTTTGCCCCGATCGGGAAGGGCTGAATCAACCGGGCGAATACCTTGATCAGCACCGGGTCGTAGTACCGGTGGTACGGGCCAACGCACATGTCCCACAGCACGCGGGCAGGGGACCGGGCTTCCGCGTAGACGTGCTTGGCGGTGGCCGCATCGTAGGCGTCCGCGATCCGAACGATCCGGGTGAAAATATGCAGTTTGTCGCCGCCGATGCCGTCGGGATACCCCGTCCCGTCGTAATTCTCGTGGTGCGTCTTGATGATCATCTTGGCCAACGCGCTGAACTCGTCGGGCAGCAGGTCGATGCCGACGGTCGGATGCTCGGTGACGGCGGCCCATTCGTCCTCGGTCAGCGGTCGGTCCAGGCTGTACAGATGCTGCAAGGGCAGCATCCCGATGTCGATGAACATCGCCCCCAGCCCCAGCGGCGTCAGGCTCATGAGGAAGTCGGGGCGAAGGTTGCGGGCGATGGTCTGCCGGTCTCGTTCGGCGGCGACGTAGTCGCGCACGGCCGAGCCGAGCAGCATGCTCATGTAGAACACGTTACCGGGGTGCTCGGCCAGGTAGGACTCGCTGTTCAGGCACGTGCTGAGCAAGGCGGCGGTAGGGCGATTGGCGTTGAGATACTCGATCACCTGCCCGACGGACGCATGCAAGGACCCCACGTTGATGTCACGGATCGAGGCGCGGGCCGCGAATCGATCGCGGACGTTCGACATGCTCCGGGCAATCGTGCTGGTGGCCGTCTGGGCGACCTCCCGTTCCTTCGAGTCATCCTCGAACTCGACGACGTCGTCCAGGATCGGCTCACCGACCCGGACGCTCAGTTTCGGATACTTACGCTGGAGGATGGCCACGTCGTCCGGCGTCAGAATCCGACCGGCATGGAGCAACACCCGGCCGCTCATGACCAGAGGGTCATGAAGCTTCATCCCAGGCTGGAGCTCGTTGCACCGTAACGATACGGGCATGGATACACCGTCTCCGAAGAAAAACCCCGCCATCGGGTATCATCGGAGCGGCGCGGATCGGGCTTTACAGCCCGGCCGGAACGTGACGAATGAACTTGGAATCGGCCCCCCCACGACCGCTGGGAGGCAACGGGTCGGGAGCGGCGAGGCCGGTCCCATCGCCGTTATCGGGCGTTGGCGGCCCGGCCGGGCGTTCCGGCGGCGCCCGCCCGGCGCCGCGGTCGACCGGCCGGGTCGACGAACCGCCTCGCAGACGCTTGGCAGAGCCCGCGCGATGTGGTAGAAGGCCCGCGACGTGATCGGGCAGGGCCGGCCCGCACAATCCGGTCTTTGGACACTATCTACAGAGGAATGCGGCTCAGATGACGCGAATTCAGGACTCAGCGGTAGCGCGCGGTGTGAATGGCAAGCCTCCCACGCCGGCCGACTTTTTCAAGTTCGCCGAATTGAATGAAGCGGAGATCGTGGACCTCAAGTTCTGCGACCTCCTGGGCACGTGGCAGCACTGCTCGTTTGCGGTGGACGAATGGGATGAATCCACCTTCGTCGATGGCGTGGGCTTTGACGGGTCCAGCATCCGCGGCTGGAAGGACATTCATTTGTCGGACATGCTGGCCATCCCGGACGCCTCCACCACGGCCCTGGACTCGTTCTTCGAGCAACCAACGGTCAGCGTCATCGCCGACGTGCGCGACCCGGTGTCCAAGGAGGTGTACGACCGCGACCCTCGCTACGTCGCCCGCCGGGCGGAAGAGCACATGAACGAACTCGGGATCGCCAACGTCTGCAACATCGGCCCGGAACCGGAGTTCTTCATCTTCGACGAAGTTCGCTACGAGCAGAACCAGCACCGCGGCATGTACGAGATCGACTCAGTCGAAGGGGCCTGGAACACGGCCCGGTTCGAGGAACCGAACCTCGGATACAAGCCGAGCTACAAGGGGGGCTACTTCCCCGTCTCGCCGAGCGATACCTATGGCGACCTGCGGACGAAGATGACCCTCGAAATGAAGAAGGTCGGCATCCGCGTGGAAGCACACCACCACGAGGTGGCGACGGGCGGACAATGCGAGATCGACATGCGGTTCGCCCCGCTGGTGCGAATGGGCGACAACTTCATGTGGTACAAGTACATCATCAAGAACATCGCTGTGCGGGCGGGCAAGACGGTGACTTTCATGCCGAAGCCGATCTTTGAAGACAACGGCAGCGGCATGCACACCCACTTCTCGCTGTGGAAGGACGGCAAGCCTTTGTTCGCCGGCGACGGGTACGCCGGGTTGTCCCAGCTGGCACTGCACGCCATTGGCGGAATCCTCAAACACGCCGCGACGATCATCGCCTTCACTAACCCGACGACCAACTCCTACCGCCGGCTGGTGCCCGGATTCGAGGCCCCCGTCAACCTGGCCTACTCGTCGCGCAACCGATCGGCCGCCATCCGGATTCCCATGTACTTCGATCACCCCAACGCCAAGCGGATCGAGTTCCGGTGTCCCGACGCGACCTGCAACGGCTACCTGGCCTGGAGTGCCATGCTGATGGCCGCCCTGGACGGGATCGAGAACCACGTCGATCCCGGTCATCCACTAGACCGGAACATCTACGAAATGACGCCCGAAGACCTGGCGGACGTACCGTCCACCCCCGGTCGACTGTCGGAGGCGCTCAAGGCCCTGGATCAGGACCGCGCGTTCCTCACCAAAGGCGGCGTGTTCACCGACGGCCTGATCAATGCGTGGATTCACTACAAGCGGGAGAACGAGATCACGCCGCTGCGGTCCCGCCCGCACCCGTTCGAGTTCTTCCTGTACTACGATTCATGAGAAAAAGGTGTCGCCGCAAGGGCATTTGACCTGACGATACGCGACTGATCGAGAAGTTGGTTGATGCGTTCCGCCCGGCTGACAGCGTCCTCCGCCTGGCGGGCCACGCCGTTGAGGAAGTACGCAAGCCAGTCCTCCCACTTGCTGTTCTGGCCGACCGCGAGGAGGCGATCATAGTAATCGCGCCGGGCGGCCTCGAAAAACGCGCTCAGGTAGAGCAAAGGCGTCGGCAGCACTTCGCTACCAGGCGGTCAAGCTGTCATCCCGGGCCGCTTTACTGCCCTGGCAGGCCGCAAGAGCCGTTGTTATCGGACGTGAGCCGTGCCAGCGGGACTCGGGCCGGATTGGCCGTGCTCCAGTGGGCGGTGTTGGCAGGCGAGATGTCCGCCGCCACCGCGCGTGTGTCCTACGGTCCGGTAAACCGGGCTTCGAAGGACTGGAAGTCCCCGAGGTCGACGTCCTGGTCGCCGTCGAAGTCGAAGACGGTCAGACAGGTGGCCGTGTCCGTACCGGACGGGGCGGGCGTGGCGTCTGGGCCGGCCAGGCAGTCGTCGAACAGGACGAAATCGGCGGCGTCCACGCGGCAGTTCTGGTCGAAGTCGGCCAGTGGCGTGCCATCCCAACCGGCCAGTCGGGCCATCATCCACCAGAACGCCCGCCCCTTCATGTCACAATTCAGCGAGCGCGAATGCGCGCAGGAGCAGGTGGAGCACTCACCGGGGTGCGCGTCGCACCATTGCTCCGCCCAGTTGTACCGGGTGCCGTCGAGCCAGTAGTCGCACGCGTCGTTGGCATAGAGATCCAGGAAATAACTCCCGTCCGGATCGTAGCTCTCGATGTCGGCAAAATCGAAGAGAATCGACCCGGTCGCGGCTACATGGTCGCGGATCTGGTTGTTCCGCGCGTGCAGTTGACCCTCCTCGCCGGTGCCGTTCAGGTGGCCCGTCATGTAGATGAAGGTCACGTCCGGGTAGTCCGCCTGCAGCGCGCTCATCAGGTCCAGGTAGATCTGCATCTGCTCTTCCGTGGTATCGGCCTGACCGCACCAGGACCACATCACGCAGTTGCGATCACAGCCGGGGGTGTCCAGCATCT
>CAZBUJ010000155.1:0-7263 GCA_964495075.1 uncultured Phycisphaeraceae bacterium | reverse complement strand
ACGGGGCGATGCTGAACACGGAGGACTCGCGACATGATTGCAGCCACCCACCGGAGCGACCGATTCCAGGACCTCGCAGAGCCATGCCGGCGCCTGCTTCGCGTGATGCAGGCCGTCGACTTCGGCCGGATCACCGTCCACGTCCGACACGGTGAACCCGATCTCCATGAACGGTGGCACACGCGCCGGACCGTAAAGCTGGCCGGTGGCGAGAACAGGCCGCGCCCGGAGGCCGCACTGACCGACTTCGAACTGTGCCGGGAGCAAGAGGCCCTGCTCGACGCTCTGAAGCACGTCCGGGACGGTGCCCGCGTGTCCGTCGAGGTGCGGCACGGACTGCCGTTCCTCGTCGAGATCGAGCAGGACCACCAGGCCGCGTAGGGGAACAGAACCAACCAGCACACAGCGCAACCAGCCGGCCGCGAAGCGGAGGCGTTGCGGGTGCCGCGGAGATCCGCGAACTCGCCATGCCTCCACTGTGGCTTGCCCCGCGGCTTCGTCGGCACCCGCAGAACCTCCTCCGGCCGCGAGGAGACCTCGATGGGTACCCACACGAAACTCACGCTTGACGATTACGCCATGACGCTCATTCGGTTGAAGGCACGCCAGCTCATCGGCCGCTATGGGTTCAACCGGTCCGACCGCGAGGACATCGAGCAGGAGCTGACGCTCGACCTGCTCACGCGACTCGATCGTTTCGATCCCCGCCAGGGCCGGCCCGCGACGTTCGTGCAGATGGTCGTGAACCGCCACGTGGCGAGCCTGATCCGCCAGCGCAGGTCCGTGGCCCACGACTATCGCCGGGCGATGGTCTCGCTCGACGAGCTCAGCGACGAGACGGGTGACGACAATGGCACCGAGCCGGCCTTCGACGACCGGGATCAACGCGACCTGGCCATCGATGTGAACGACGCGGTGGACGCGCTGCCGGACCATCTGCGTTCCGTCGCCGACGACCTGCGCGTCCAGACGATCGCGGAGGTCGCCCGTGAACGCCGGTGCCACCGCGAGGCAATGCGCGGCACAACGACGCGGATCCGCTGCCATTTCAGGGGCCGCGGACTCGATGATTACAAATCCTCACACCACATTGTGAACGCGTCGCGTATGTAACTAATAGAGGGCCTTTGCATGTTCGAAGGCCGTGCCGACGGCCATCGAAGCGTTGCTCACACGGAGGAGGGGACATGATCAGCACCCGCAACCAACCGACACGCATGGACTTGCACTTCCTCGTCCGCGAGCCCGCGGACGTCTATCACGCCCGGAGCCGGGAGTTCGTGACGGCCCACGCGCTGGCGGAGTTCCGGAGGTGCCCGCTGCTCTATCGAAAAAAAGAGCTCGGCCTCGTGCCGGACCGCGAGACGAGCGCCTACCGGATCGGACAAGCCGCCCACACCCTCATTCTGGAAGGGCGTCGACAGTACGAGCGCGAGTACGCCGTCGGCGGACCGACCAACCCGAAGACCGGCCAGCCCTTCGGCTCGCAAACGAAGGCCTTCGCCGAGTGGGCGGACCGGCAGCACAAACCCGTGCTCACCGACGCCCAGGCCGCCCTGGTCGAGCAGATGGCCGCCGCGGTCCACGGCCACCTCTTCGCCCGCGAACTGTTCAGCGACGGCGTGGCCGAGGGCGTCGTGCGGTGCGACTACGCCGGGCACCGTTGCCAGGCGCGGATCGACTGGATCAATCCGGTCGACGGCCGCGGGATCGTCGACCTCAAGACGGCCGACGAGCTCGATTCGTTCGAGATGGCGGTCCGGGCCTTCGGCTACCTGCATCAGGTCGCGTTCTATCGGGCCCTGATGACCGAAGTCTCCGGTCGGGTCTTCCCCGTCCACATCGTGGCGGTGGAGAAGCGCGAGCCGTTCCGCTGCGGCGTCTGGCAGGTGGCGCCGCGGGTGCTCGACCAGGCCCAGCGCGAGAACGAGGCGGCGATGGTCGACCTGAAGCGCTGCCGCGAGCGGAGCGACTGGTTCACACGGTTTGAGAGTTTGCGGTTGATCGATCGGTTGTGAATCCGGGCCCGGGGCCGGATGGCGTGGCCACGTGCGTCTCGTCCCCTCACGCAACGCGGCCGGGACTCCCTGCACCGGCCCCGCGTCCCGATTCACGAGGCTTCAGCAGGAAGGAGAACGCATGAAACTGCTCGAACAAATCCAACGCGGTAAGACCGTGGCGCCACGCCGCACGCTGATCTACGGCGTGCACGGCGTCGGCAAGAGCACCTTCGGGTCGATGGCGGAGAAGGCCGTCTTCATCCAGACCGAGGACGGTCTCGGTGACGTCGAGTGTGAACGTTTCCCCGTCGCCGAGCGGTACGGCCACGTGATCGCGGCCCTGGCGGAACTCTACACCGAACAGCACGAGTACCAAACGGTCGTCCTCGATTCCCTTGACTGGGCGGAGCGACTGATCTGGGCGGAGGTCTGTCAGAACCGCGGTGTCGAGTCCATCGAGGACATCGGCTACGGCAAGGGGTATGTCTTCGCGCTCACCCACTGGCGGGAGGTCCTGGCCGGCCTCGATGCGCTGCGCAACGAGCGCGGGATGCACGTCATCCTGATCGCCCACGCTCAGATCGAACGGTTCGCCAACCCGGAGACGGACTCGTACGACCGGTACACCCCGCGGCTCCAGAAGCTGGCCTCGGCGCTGATCCAGGAGTATTGCGACGAGGTCCTCTTCGCGACCTACCGGATCCACACGAAGACGGTCAACGAGGGCTTCGATCGCACCCGGGTCCAGGGCATCGGGACCGGCGAGCGGATCATCCGCACGACCGAGCGGCCGGCCCACGTCGCGAAGAACCGCCTGAATCTCCCGGACGAGATCCCGCTGGACTACCGCGTCTACGCCGCGTTCACGAGTGGCGAGGACCCGCTGGCCAACACCCACGAAACCGCTGCATAAGGAGTCTGATCATGCCCACGTTGAACGGATTCAACGCCAACGACGTCGACCCGAACTTCGCCTTCGACGCCCTTCCGGCCGGCCGGTACCTGGCCGTGATCACGGAGAGCGAGATGAAGCCTACGAAATCGGGTGACGGCCAGTACTTACAGTTCACCTTCCAGATCCTCGAGGGCGAGTGCCAGGGCCGGCTGGTCTGGTCGCGGCTCAACCTCGACAACCCCAATGCCACGGCGGTCAAGATCGCCCGGGCGGAGCTGTCGGCCATCTGCCGGGCGGTCGGCGTGCCGGCCCCCAAAGACAGCGTGGAGCTGCACAACATCCCGCTGCTGATCACGGTGGCGCAGAAGGCCCGCGACGACACCGGCGAGATGACCAACGTCATCAAAGGTTACGCCAAAAAGGACGCGGCCGCGGCGCCGCCCGCCGCGGCGGCCCGCACGAACGGCACACCGCCGTGGAAGCGCTGAAGCGACGTCGGTCGACTCGGCGTGAGTGCCGGGCGGCGTGATGAAGCGCAAAGACAGGGAAGTTTCGTGAGGTCAAGGATGACCACCATCACGCTGCCCTGGCCCCCGAGTGTCAACCACTACTGGCGCCTGTGGCGCGGCCGGATGGTCCTCAGTCGGCAGGGCCGCGCCTACCGCGTGCAGGTGGGCGTCCTCCTCCGGGCGGCCGGCGTTGTGCCCTTGTCCGGACCGCTGGCCATGCATGTGGAGCTGTACCCGCCGGATCGGCGAACTCGCGACATTGACAACGCACTCAAGGCAATCGGTGACTCGCTCCAGCACGGCGGGGCCTTCCAGGACGACAGCCAGATCGAGTGGCTGCTGATCCGGAGAGTCCGCGTCGTCCCGGGCGGCCGGGTCATCGTGCGCCTCGGGGAAATGACTATGCCCAAGCCCAGATACCCCGACACCGAGCAACTGGAGGTGGCCCTGATCGACGCGGCGGTGCGCTATGTCGTCGTCGCCGACTGGTTCGAGTCGCGACCGACGTCGCGGAACGACCGGGCCCGTGAGCTGGCGGCGATGGACGCCTTCAACCACGTCGAGGCGGACCTGCGCAAAGCCGGCGGACACTTCGTGCGTCGCCTGAAGTGCCGTCAGGTCACCCTGGAGCGCGCCCTCAAGAAGCTCGTCAGCCCATGATCCTGCGACCCTACCAGCGCGAGGCCGTCGACAGCGTGTACGCGTTCCTGCGGGAGCGCGACGACAGACCTCCGCCGCTGGACGAAGAAGGAGGGTTGCCGGAGTACGTACCGCCCATCGATGACTCGATTCCATTTAAAGGAGCCCTGTCCGATGTCCGAAAACGCCCGACCACTCATGGACGCCGCTCTCCAGTACGCCGCCGCCGGTTTGGCCGTCTTCCCGTGTCGGCCGGCGAGCAAGAAGCCAGCCACAGCCCACGGGCTGCTCGATGCCACCACCAACGCGGATGCGATCCGCGCCTGGTGGCGTGCGGAGCCGCGCGCCAACATCGCGGTCGCTACCGGCCGCATCAGCAACATCATCGCCATTGACATCGATCCCCGCCACGGTGGTGACGGGAGTATGGGAACGCTGATCGAGCAGCACGGTCCGCTGTCCGAAACGGTCGAGAGCCTTACGGGCGGCGGTGGACGCCACATGTTCCTGGTGCACCCGGGCGGGCACGTCCCCTGTTCGCAGGGCAAGCTGGCCCCGGGAGTCGATGTGAAGGGCGACGGCGGCTACGTCGTTCTGCCGCCCAGCATCCATCCCAACGGTCGTGTGTACGCCTGGGGCGCAAACGGCACGGTCGGGGACGCGCCGCTGGCGCCGTGTCCGGACTGGCTCGTTTCGCTGCTGCACGCCACGTCGACCGTCGACGAGCCCATCCATCCGACGAACGGTAACGCGATCCCCGAAGGCCAGCGCAATGCCACGCTTGCTCGCCTGGCCGGCGCCATGCGGCGCGTTGGCATGTCAGTGACGGAGATCCTGGCCGGTCTGAATCAGATCAACGCGGACCGCTGCACCCCACCGCTCGACGCACGAGAAGTGAGCCGGGTCGCGTCCAGCATCGCCCGTTACGAGCCCAACGCCGTCTCGGTTGCTCTCGCCGAGAACCACTGGGCGCAGGATCGCTCCTCGTCCGATCAGCTCAAGTCGCGACACGTTCACGACCTCATGGCGGTGCATCGGACGCTGCGTGCCCCGGTTATCCACGGTCTTTTGCGCCGCGGCGAGACGATGAACGTCATCGCGCCGCCGAAGAGCGGCAAGAGTTGGCTCGTGCTGGCGCTCGCGATGGCAGTCGCCACGGGGCGAAGCTGGCTCGATACGTTCAGTACGGTCGCCGGCGACGTGCTCCTCATCGATAACGAGCTCCACCCCGAGACGATCGCGCACCGCATCCCGCAGGTCGCCGAGTGCCTGCGGATCGGCATGAACGAGATCGGCCACACGATGCACGTGCTGCCCCTGCGCGGCCGGCTCCGCGACATCTTCGCGCTGGAGTCGTTCTTTGAGTCGATCGAGCCGGGGCGCTATGCGTTGATCGTGCTCGACGCGTTCTATCGCTGCATGCCGCGCCGCATGGACGAGAACGACAACGGCACAATGGCGAGCATCTACAACCACGTCGACGCGTTGGCCGAACGATTGGAGTGCTCGTTCGTACTGATCCATCATGCGACGAAGGGCAATCAATCCGCCAAGTCGGTGGCCGACGTTGGGGCCGGCGCCGGCAGCCAGAGCCGCGCTGCCGATGCGCATCTCGTCTTACGCCCGCACGAAGAACCGAACGCCGTCGTGCTGGAAGCCGTGGTGCGCTCCTGGCCGCCGGTCGAGCCGATGGTCCTGCGGTGGCAGTTCCCGGCATGGGTGCCGGCACCCGACCTCGACCCGACGCTGCTGCGAAGCGAGAGGCCGAAACGAACCAAGCCGGTTGCGAAGCCGCCGGAAACGCCCGAGCCGCCGGCGTGGACCATGGAGCGGTTCGTGGAGGCGTTCATCTCCGAAGAGCCGGTCCCGACGGCCGTGATCCGAGAGACCGCTCGAGGCGAGGCCGGGCTCTCGTGGCGGCGGGTCGCCGATTTCCTCGAGGTCGGCGTCTCTCAGAAGCTGATCGAGCGTGTGAAATTGCCCGGCCAAGGCGGGCCGGTGGGCTATGTCCGACGTCAACAGGAGGGGGTCAAATGAGGTCAAACATAAAGCGCGCACAAAGTCGAAGCGCTCTTAGTTCAAACAAAACGCGCTCAAACTTCGGTTCAAACTTAAAGCGCGCACCCCCCCCGTACCCCCCCAGGGTTGGGCGCTAAGGCGCCCCAACCTGGGGGGCCGCGGGTGCGCGCGCTTTAAGTTCAGCGCTTGCAGTTCGGGTCCTACCTGGCCGGAAGGTCCGATAATGGCCGCGGGAACAGCAGCCAATATAGACAGACTTTCTTTCGCGCCGGGTTCTTTGCCGGGGGCTCCCGGGTGGGCCACGTGGGCCGTTTGGGGGCGTTCTGGGCCACCCTGGGCGATCCAGAGCCGATGGGGCGTACGCTCTTCCCGGCCGGCCCGCACGCGACGCCCTGGGCGCGTATGTCGCGGTGTGGCCTGTCGCCCGGGCAGCGAACGCTTGGCCCGGTTCCGCCAAACATGGAGGGTCGAAGCATGAACATTGAACCCCGGCCCACGGGGTACGATGCCCACAAGGAACGCGCCGCCCAGCGTTTCCGCGAGCTGTCGCTGACGGGGCGCAACATCGGCGAGCTGCCCCCCATCGCCGACGCCGACCGGAAGGCGAAGGCGGAGCGGGGCTTCCGGTTCTTCTGCGAGCAGTACTTCCCCCAGACGTTCCACCTGCCGTGGTCGCCGGACCACCTGAAGGTGATCGCCAAGATCGAGCAGGCCGTGCTGGAAGGTGGCTTGTTCGCGATGGCCATGCCACGCGGCAGCGGCAAGACCAGCCTGTGCGAGATCGCCTGCGCCTGGGCGCTCATCTACGGCCATCGGGAGTTCGTCGCGTTGATCGGCAGTGACGAGGACCACGCCGAGAATATGCTGGACAGCATCAAGGTCGAGCTGGAGTCGAACGACCGGCTGCACGACGACTTCCCCGAGGTGTGCTTTCCGATTCGCGCCCTGGAGGGCATTCACCAGCGGGCGGCGGGCCAACTGTACGAGGGCCAGCAAACCCACATCGGCTGGACGGCGAAGGAGATCGTGCTGCCGACGATTCCCGGCTCGCGCGCGTCGGGCGCGATCATCCGCGTGGCCGGCATCACCGGGCGCATCCGCGGCATGAAGCACAAGCGTGTGGACGGCACGAGCGTGCGACCCTCCCTGGTGCTGATCGACGATCCGCAGACCGACGAGTCGGCAAGGTCGCCCTCGCAAT
>CAZBUJ010000154.1:0-7338 GCA_964495075.1 uncultured Phycisphaeraceae bacterium | reverse complement strand
CTCCTGGACCTCGCCTTCGCCCTCCGCCCGGATCTTGCCCATCTCGAGCGTTACCAGGGCCCCGAGCTCGGCCTTCACCTCCCGCAACGCGTTGCCCAACTCCCGCACCGTCTGCCCGCGGACCGGGGCCGGCACCTTCCGCCACGACTCGAACGCCTCCTGACCGCGGGCCACGAGCTTCTCGTATTCGTCCGGGCTGACCTGGTTCACCCGTGCAACGACCTTGCCGTCGATCGGCGACACCGATTCCAGCGGCTTGTCACTGCCGCACCACGCCCCGGCAAACCCGCCGGGATTAACCTCTTCGATTCCGAACTTGGAAAGGACGCTCTTCATCATGGGTTCCCCGTTGAGGCGGTCACTCGGTCTGTCGCACCGCGCCGTAAACCGCGCGGACGAACGCGCAACGACCAGCTTAGCTGCCTGCGAAACAGGGTCAAGGCCGCCCGGAGGGGAGGGGGCGCGGCGCGATGGAGCCGGACACGCCGGGGCGGAGGCGGAGGCCACGAGAATGGAATCGGTAAGGGGAGGGGCGATTACCCTTCCGTCTTGCGGATCCGCTGGATCAGCTCGGTCGTGCTCAACCCGTCGACGAGCGGGAGAAGCACGACCTTGCCGCCCCGCGACTCGACGAACTCACGCCCGACAACGCCCTTGACCGCCCAGTCCTCGCCCTTGACGAGCACGTCGGGCTTCACCTGCCGGACGATCCAGTCCGGGTCGGGCTGGTCGAACAGCACCACGTAGTCGACGCATTCCAACGCCCCGATGACCCGGGCCCGCTCGCCCTGCTTGCAGATCGGCCGGCCGGGGCCTTTGTTCTGGGCCTTTACCGACTCGTCGCTGTTGAGCCCGACCACCAGCATCGAGCCGAGCTGGCGGCACTGGGTGAGGACGTCGATGTGCCCGGCGTGCAGGATGTCGTAGCAGCCGTTGGTGAAGACGACGGTCTCGCCCCGGCTGCGGCGGAGGTCGAGTTCGGCCACCAACTCCTCCACCCCACGCAGCTTGCCGTTACGCCGCGACTCTTCGAGCCGCAGTTCGGCCAGCACTTCGTCGCGGCTGATCGGCACGCAGCCGAATTTCTCCACCTCGAGCCCGCCCGCGATGTTGGCGAGCCGGACGGCCTGGCGCAGGCTGCCGCCGGCGGCGGTGGCGGCGGCCATCATCGACAGTACCGCGTCGCCGGCCCCCGTGTTGTCGTACACGCTTCGCGGCCGGGTGGCGATGTGTTCCGCGTCACCGTCGCCCCGCACAAGAACCGCCCCGTCGCGGTCGAGCGTCACCGCGATGGCACGGCATTGCAGTCCGCGGCACAGGTCTTGGGCCGCCTCGGTCGCCTGCGGTACCGAGTTGCACGACCGGCCGGTGGCCACCGACAGCTCGTTGCGGTTCGGCGTGATGACGGTGACCCCGCGATAGTCGCTGTAGTCGGGGATGAGGGCGGGGTCGAGCAGGACCGGGATCGATCGCCGGGCGGCGGCGGCGACCAGAGCCTTGACCAGGTCGGCCGTGACGACGCCCTTGCGGTAGTCCTCGATGCAAATGACGTCTGCCCGCTGGGCACCGGTGATGGCCGCGTCGGCCAGACGAGCGGCATCCGGCGCCGAGAGCGGTTCGGTTGATTCTTCGTCGACGCGAAGTAGTTGCTGCCGGTGGCGGTGCTGGGCCAGGCCCACCAGCCGGGTCTTGGTGGTCGTCGGCCGATGGGCGATCGGGATGACGCCCTGGTTGTCGGTGCCGAGCTCGGCGATCAGGCGGTTGAGCCGCGCGCCGTGGGCATCCTCGCCGATGATGCCGCAGCACAGGACGTCGAGCCCGAGGGCCCGCAGGCAGGCGGCTACGTTGGCGCTGCCCCCCGCAGCGTGCGTCCGCTCGACGGATCGCAGCACAGGGACCGGCGCCTCCGGGCTGATGCGTTCGGCGTCACCATAGATGTATTGGTCGAGGATCAGGTCGCCGACCAGCAGCACCCGTTGCCCGCCGAAGGACTTCACCAGCGACGATAAATCCGCGCTCATAAACCCGTTCCGCACCGCTTGGGACCAGTCACGAGCACGCATGCTAGGGCGAGTACAGGCGAAGTGTCAAATGAATGACTAATTGCCAATCACTAATTACTAATTTGACAAAAGGTACGCCGCCTTTTTGTCAGGCCAGACACAGATCTCGGTTATGGCCCAGCGCCAGTTTCGTTTCGGATGGCGGGCGGCGATACGAAAGACGCTTCTGACCACTCGCCGTACGCTGGAGGCCCCGAGAAAATGAACTCCGTCTCCCCTACGACGACAAGAAATCCTACATTCAGCGATTCCCAGGAACCCCGGTCTATACAACCGTTCACTGAGCCTGCCCGCCGGCGTCCGTAGCGCGCAATTGCGGATTGTAGTGATGTCAAATTAGTAATTAATAATTGGTAATTAGTAATTCCTACAGTATTCCTTCGCCGAACGCGGAGCGTCCCCCGAAGTCCGCAACTCCCCCTCCGCCCGGATCATCCGCCCGCCCCGGTTGCGGGGGCACGATCGTCCACGACGAATCGGCCCGCGAACGATCGGGGCCGCGCGGCCGGTCGGCACTGTGATCGTGCGAGCGCTTTTCCGACGGCTCCAGCATATCGATGCAATACTCGTCGTCGAAGTCCTCGTCGAGCGTCTTGGGGACGTACCCCGGTTGGGCGGAGGCCCGCAACTCCTCTTCGTAGGCCGTGACCACCCGTTTCTGAATCCGTTCCCGGCAGCTCGAGTTGATGGGATGCGCGATATCGGCGTGCAGCTTGTCGCGCCCGTTGCGGTCCGTTCGGACCGGCACGTCGGGCAGCTTCCTCCCGCAAAAGTTGCAGAATCGTGCCCGCAAGTGGTTCTTATGACTGCACGACGGGCATCGTTCCGACAGCTTTCGCGACGGCATCGCCACGAACGCGCCGGTCGGTCCATCGATGATTTTCAAGTCCCGGATCACAAACTCTCCATCCAGAGTGATGCTACAAAACGCACGCAATCGATCACCCGAGTTGCCGATCAGCTTGACTCGCACTTCTGAGATATCCATGGGGTCCTCCTCACGACACACATGCGTCGTTGACCGGAGCCCGCACTACATGCACCGCGGAGCTCAGTTCGTTCCGTCTGATGTGTTCCGCCCAAGCGTGCGCGTCCCCTTCCCCGTCGAACAGGGAGTAAACCGTCGATCCCGCTCCGCTGATTCGTGCGAAGCGCCCGCCCACCTCCTGCACACGTTCCAGTAAACGTCTCATCATCGGGCAGACCCGAAACACACCCGGTTCGAGATCGTTGCCCAGCAGCGGCCCGATCTCGTCGGCCCGGGTGGCACCGAGGATGACCTCGATCCGTTCGTCCGTGGTCGGTTCGGTCACCGGCGGCGCGTTCAATGCGCCGTACACTTGCGGCGTCGACACGAACGCGCCGCCCAGCACCAGGCCGACCCAGCCGCTCCACCGCAGGGTGACCGGCTCGACCCGTTCGCCCCGGCCGCGGATCACCGCCGCCGGCAAGTGGAAAAACAGCGGCACGTCGGAGCCGATCTCCGCGCCGAGTGCGCTGAGCTGGTGCCGCGACCATCCGGTGTCCCACCACGTACTCAGCGCGCGTAACACGGCCGCTGCGTCGCTGCTTCCGCCGCCCATCCCCGCCCCCACCGGTATTCGCTTCTCCAGCCCTATATGAACGCCCCGCCGGCTTCCGGTCCGTTCGGCCAGCAGCCGCGCCGCCCGCACGACGAGGTTGTCCTCGCCCACAGGCAGATCCGGCTCGCTGCAACGCAGATGAATAGAACCCCCGGGCGCTGTCCGCTCCCCGTTCCCCACGTACACGGAGTCGGCAAGCCCGATTCCGATGACAAGCGACGTCACTTCATGGAAGCCGTCGTCGCGGCGTCCATGCACGCGCAACGTCAGATTGACCTTGGCCGGCGCCGACACCCGCGCCGACCACCCGTCGTGCGAATTCATTACCGCTCCGACCGCGTCTCCGGCCGACCGCACCGGCCGCAGTGTGCTCCCTCGATACGACGGAGGCGAAGCCTCTCGGGTCGCCGACCACCGCCCGCAGGTAACACCCCGCGGCCCTGTCCGTAACCCGACCTTGAATGATCCACCACACCCCCCGCCCGCCACGGCCGCCGGCGGCCCAGGGGGCGATCAACAGCTCCGACCCTGTCGACGATTACATAGTAAATCACAAAGTGGTATTGTCAACCGAACGAGCCGCCACCGAGGATCGCCTCGCCCGGGGCGTCCCTGGTGATTCTCCACTTTGACGATTTGTCTCATTTTATCGCCTCTCACCGCTCACCGTTCACCCGGACAACACCGCGACTGATCTTGCAACATCCATAATCACAGTAGGTTACGTCGAGACATACCGCCAGTTCCGATACTCTCGCGCACTTCCATCCACCAGCCCCCCAGCTAACACAATCCGCATAACCAGAACGCCGGCCGTAACTCGCTTGCCCGGAAGGAGTAACGATCGATTCCCCGTCCTCACCCGCGACGGCGCTCCGCGGTGCCACTTGGTCTGGCGTCGGATGGCAGGAGCATTGGGTTCAGGGAGCGGGAGGGGAGGTAGGAGCGTGGACTCGATTCAACCGGTCTCGTCGGGCAATGGGGGGTATGGCGGTTGGATTCAGCCGTCGTCGTCGGCATCGGCGGGGGCCGGTCGACCCGGTGCGACGTCGGCTGGCCAGACGCCGGCCCAAGTCGACGGTTCGTCGCTGACGATCACGGCCACCACGACCAACGTGTCGGTCGTCCATTCGCAGGTCGATTCGCTGCTGAACAGCGTCGGGTTGGACCTAAGTGACAACCAGGTGCTGCGGATGATCATCGCAATGTTGATTATGGAGGCGTTGCTGGCCCAGGACGGTGGCAATCAGCAGGCGGGCGGGATTGGCCTGTTCGCGGGATTGGATCAGCGGTCGGAGGCATCATACCTGTCGATCCAGAGCGAGACGAGTTCGATCCAGATCCAGCAGCAGTCATCCTCGTTGGCGACGCCCCAGGCGATTCAGTCGCTCGGCCTCCCCGGCGGCCAGACCGAGCCCGGCGGCTCGCAGTTGGACATGCAGGCGTAGGATGGCGTACGTGACACCGTGGCGATCGGGCGTGGTCGGCGGTGTGTTCAGGGCCATTGGCGGAATCGGCGGCTTATCGCCTGCGATTCGCGCAATCGGCCGTTTGCCCGTGGCGATTGACGGGGCAGGCCGTCCACGATGTCGGTCGCGGGCCGCCGAGCGGGCCTGGCCGACGAGGGCCGGAAGGCAACGGCCGCCAGAAGGGGGTCCGACTCCCGCCATCTTGGTGCCTGACTGTGCCTCGCGGGCACCGGACCGGGCTTGACGAGTGGCCTGTGAATCCCTACGCTTAGTGCGTTGCGTCGGTTGCCCCATGGGGGTGGTTCCGGCGCGATTTGACATTAGGATTCGAACCCGCCGGAACCCGAAAACGGGCATCCAGGCCGTGCGGATCCTGACCACACGAGGCCCCCATCGTCTAGCGGCCCAGGATATCAGGTTCTCATCCTGAAGACAGGGGTTCGAGTCCCCTTGGGGGTGATGACAAGGGTGTGGCACTATCGCATAGTGCTGCACCCTTGTGTTTTGAGTCGCAGAACGCCGATTCGTCCTCGTCCCACTGATGCCCGTGCGTCGACATGCAGTCCGTTGCAGGCGGATTCCCTACCGGATTTCCTACCGTTTTTTTGGCCCCCGGTTCCTGCCCTTTCGGCGGTGTAACGACACGGGCTAGGTGCTCGTCCGTGGGTCGCAGGTAATGCCGCTTGGCAACGGACCCGGTATTGCCCAACCACTTTGTCACTACATGTTCGGGAACAACGTCAGCGAGTTCCGTCTCTCGCGTGGCCCGCAAGTTGGTGAACGGCTTGGACCACGGTTCGAGCCCCGCCCGCACGATGATGCGGTGTAGCTGAGTCCGGAGGTTGGCCCGCGACCCCCGATACCTCGTGATGACGTATTCTGCACCCGGTTCGGCCAACTCGAAGGCCTCGCGAAGGTACGGCAGCAGTTCATAGAAGATGGGGACCTTGCGGCTGGCCTTGCCGTCGTGGTGTTCGGTTTTGGGGCTCTCCACTGTGAACTGCTGGCCAGCCCAGTCGATGTGTCCCCACTTGAGCCGCAGGGCCTCGGAAGGGACACGCAAGCCACCATATCGGGCGAGGGCGAACAGTAGTCGCCACTCGTGGTCGGGGCAGGCATCGAAAATCCGCTGGGCGTCCTTACGGCTAATGAAATGAAACTTGTCTTCGGCGTAGGTGCCGCACTTTAGCCCGGCGAACGGGCTCTTGCATATTAGCTCCGCCTCGACGGCTGCCGCGAAGAACTGCTTGGCCCGCTTGCACCGCCGCTGCACGGTCCCTTCCTTCAAGCCCTTGCGTGGCGTGGAACCCCGCGTCACAGGGTGCTCCGTCCGCAGGTAGATGCGAAACGCCTTCGCGTCGGCCGGCGTAATGGCCTCCAGAGCCTTGGCTGCACCGAAGAACGCCACCAAGTTGTCGCGGGCCTGCTCACAGTTGCGACGGGTGCGGGGCTTCCAGTCTTTCCGCCCGTCAATGTACCGGTCCAGCCACTCACCCAGAGTCGGAATCGTCTCGTTGACCTTGTGTTCAATAAGTTCCGCCCTCTCAAGCCGCTTTCGGACCTTCGCGGGAACCTCGGCTATCCACTCTTGCGTCGAGTTTCTTGGGGCAGAGCCCGTCGTCTTGGCCCTGATCAAATCCTCGATGTAGCGCAGGGCATCCTGTGCCCTCTTCTCGCTGACCGCGCCCAGCCGCACTTTTGCTGTGCTGCCGCTACCGTCCAGCGATTGAAACTCGACACCCCGCAACGTCTTTTTTTGGCCTTGCTCACGGATAATCCATGCCATGGTGTTAATCCCCCTTTGGGGCCCGTTTCGTCGACGTGAGCCACAATCCCAGTGCTTTACACAACAGGTCAACGGTGCTCAATGCCAGTCCTCGCTCACCGGAGAGAAACCGCCGGATTCGCGGTGCGTCGGTGCCCGCATCGGCTGCGAGCCTGTAGATGCTCCGCTCATCCCGCTCAATTGCCTTCCGCAACGTTTCCGAAACCGTTTCTCTTGTGATCATGCCTCAAAGACGTCACACAGGTGCGTGGGTGTCAAATGGCGCCCATTCGTTATTTTGTTTGCACCATTCTTCCCACGCTGCCCGTTGGGGGCAGCCATGCCGAATCCACTCGTCGATTTCGTCCCGCCGCCAGAGAACACGTCGGCCCATACAAGGCGATGGCCGGGGCACCTTGCCGTCCGCGTTCATCGAGTCGAGCTTGCGGACACAGATC
>CAZBUJ010000153.1:0-7386 GCA_964495075.1 uncultured Phycisphaeraceae bacterium | reverse complement strand
CCCTGCCACCGTGGTGTCAGGGCACCGCCGGAGGATCATGCTCATCGAGGTGCAAAGGCACAGTTACCAATACGACGATGGAAGGCACAGTCGGGCGGCCCGGCGGCCCGCGTACCCACTGGACAAACGGTGCCAGGATATGCGACACTGGTACGCAGGTGAGTCGCCCGTCTGAAGCGAAAGGACCCAGGGAAATGAGAATCAGGAACCAGAGAATGTGGCGAGCCTTGGCGGCTCTGCTGGCCGGCTCGTTGATGATGGCGGCGACGTGCGATATCAACAACCCGCCGCCGAACACGGCGACGTACCTCGGCATCGCGATCGCGAAGTGAGCCTGAGCCGTCGGCTCGCAGCCGCTTGTGGGCAGTGGCACGGGCAGTCGGCGGCATTCGTCGTGGGCGGCCGGGGCAGGCACCATGTCGCGGCGGCCCCGCGAGCCGGGTGAAGGTCGTGACGGGTGGTTATCGGTCGCCGGGCGAGGGCTGACCAAGCTGGTCGCCCGCGGATCGTGTCGCCATCCGGGCAATTCAGGCACGGACGATCGGAACGGCGCGAAGGAGGCGTGCAAGCCTTCCGTCGCGCCGTTCGGCTTGCGCACGGCTCACGGGCGTCCAGTCCGGCGGTGACAACGCGCGTCGGCGGCTCAGGATTTCCCTTGCCACAGGCCGACGCAGATCCCGTCGGGATCGGTGAACATCGCGTACCAGCCCATGTCGGGGATCTCGGTCTTCGGCACCACCACCGACGCCCCGGCGCCCTCGGCCCTGCTCAGCGTGGCGTCGATGCTCTCCACCTCGAAGTAGCAGTTCATCGCGGGTTGCGGGCATTCGGTCGGTCGTTTCATGAGACCGCCGCCCGGTCTGGAGCCGGTGCGGATCAGCGTGTAGCCCGGCATCTCGCTGCTGTCGAATTCCCAGTCGAACACTTTGCCATAAAACGCCTGCGTCTTGGCCGGATCATCGGTCATGAATTCGAAATGGCCCAATGAATTCCCCATCGATCGAATCTCCTCAGCTTGCGGTTATTGCGTAGAGCCCGTTCGCGACCGTAGGACCATAGCGTACTGCTCCTTGCGTCCCGGCACAACACGCGCGGGCGAAGTCGAACGACCAGGCGCCGGAAACAAGGCGTGGGCGGTGCTACAGTCGGGCTTGCCTGCGGTACGGGCAGGCGGAGGCCACGCCTCCGGCGCTGGGGCGGAAGTTCTGTCCCGCGATGAGCCCGATGACGCGGGCGGCGCGGCGGCCGAGGCGCGTATCGGCCCGGGACACGAGGGTGGCAGCCCGGCGCCCGCTGTCGTCGCGAAGCCCGGCGACGGCCTCGGCCGCGGAGAGGGCGACCGCGTCGTCGTCATGCGTGATCAACTGGCACAGGGAGCCGACGGCAGCGAGGGAAACTACGGCAACGGATGTCACGGCGTCCAGAGCGGGTTCCCCACAACATCGTCTTCAACGGAATGGGGCCAGAACACGCTGACTGTACACGGCAGGGATCGCGCGCGGCAGGCATCGCGAATCCAGACCGCGTGGTGTGGGGTGTACCGCGCATCGAGGTGATAGAGGACGAGGGCCTCGGGCGGCGCGGTGGCCGCCTGATCGAGAACGGGTTCGAGCATGCCGTGCTGACGCAACGCATCCTCCCACTCGCCGGTGTCGGCCGCTCGCAGGTACGTGCAATCACGAACGAGCACGACCGGCCGCCCCGGCAGCGCCGGCGGGTCGGTGCCGCAGTCGCCGGTGACGGCCAGTCGAACGCGATCGTCCTCGACGAGAGCGTAGCCGACCGCCCGGTCGCGACGTTTCTGCACGGTGTGGGTGGCGGGGAAGGCGCGGAGCCGGGCGCCGAGGGGTGCGGACAGCGTGCCCTCCGGATCGGCGCCGCCCAGTGCCACCTCCTGGCCCGGCGTGACGGGGATCCACTGGGCCGCGGCCGCGCAGGGGACACCCTGCCGGGCGGCGCCCTCGCGGATCCCTTCGACGAAATTGCTGCCGGCCGGATAGACGACGCGGCACGGTCGGTCGTAGGCGGACCAGCTAAGCACTTCGAGCAGCCCGGCGATGTGATCGCGATGTTGATGGGTGATGGCGACGGTGTCGATGCCGTTGCACTGTCGCCCCAGGCATGCGGCGGCGCCGTCGCCCGCGTCGATGAGCAGGCGCCGGTCGGGCACGTGGAGCCACGTGGCGATCTGTGCCGTGGAGGAACCGCCAAGCTGCATGGCGTCCTTTATAACACGAACGGGGCCGGTGGCTGAAGCCGGATTGCTTGAATTCACCGAGCACGGCCTCTAAGCTACGCCGCGACGAAGCCGGGACCCGGCCTACCGGACGCGACGGGACAGGTGATTGGACGTGGATATCGAACAACTGAAACAAACGCTGGCCGAGATCGAGGCGGAGGCTCGCCAGGCGGTGGACGGCGTCTCGACGTTGCAGGAACTCCGCAACGTTCGCCCCCGGTTCCTGGGCAAGAAGGGCTCGCTGGGGCGATTGATGGGCACCATCCGCGACTATCCGCCAGAGCACCGCGGCGCGGCCGGTCAGACCCTGAACGCGGCGAACCAGGCGGTCACGCGGCTGTTTGCCGCGCGGCAGAAGCAGATCGAATCGTCGGACGCGGCGGCGGATGCGACGGGGGCCGGTGCCTTCGATGCCTCGCTGCCGGGCGTTCGTCCCCCGTTGGGCAACGTGCATCCGGTCACGGCGGTTCAATGGGAGATCGAGCGGGCGTTCCAGCGGGTGGGCTTCACGGTCGAAGCCGGGCCCGAGATGGAGTCCGAATACTACAACTTCGAGGCGCTCAATATTCCGGCGATGCACCCCGCCCGGGACATGCAGGACACGTTCTGGCTGACGAACGGCAAGCTCCTGCGCACGCACACGTCGCCGGTGCAGGTCCGGGCGATGCAGATGTTCGGCGCGCCGATCCGCTGCATCGTGCCCGGTCGATGCTTCCGGTACGAGACCATCGACGCCTCGCACGAGAACACGTTTCACCAGTGCGAGGGGCTGATGGTGGACCGAAACATCTCCATCGCCAACCTGATCGCGATGATGAAGCTGTTGCTGCGCGAGGTGTTCGGCCGGGACGTCACCGTCCGGCTGCGGCCGGGCTACTTCCCGTTCGTGGAGCCGGGCTTCGAGCTGGACATGAGCTGTCTCCTCTGCGGCGGCATGGGCTGCCCCACGTGCAAACAGTCGGGCTGGGTGGAGATCCTGCCCTGCGGGATGGTGCACCCGAACGTGCTGCGGTACGGCGGGATCGACCCGCACGAGTACACCGGGTTCGCGTTCGGGCTGGGCCTGACCCGGCTGGCGATGATGAAGTATGGAATCTCCGACATTCGCGTGATGAACGCGGGTGATGTTCGCGCACTGGTTCCGCCGGGTCGGCTCGCCGGACCGACGATCAAGAGCGACGAAGAGGACGCATTATGACTGGCGATTGGCCCGTGACGCCCCGGCGTTCCCGGGGCGGCGGGGAGCGGACCCGATGCTGATTTCGCTGAAGTGGATCCATGATTTCGTGGACCTGCCCGCAAACCTCACGCCGGAGGCGCTGGGCGAACGATTCACGTTGACCTGCGCGGAGGTCGAGGGCGTTGCCCGCGTGGCCATCGGCGCGGACGGCCTGATCGCGGCGACGGTCCTCGAACACGAGGAACTGCCGGGAAGCTGGAACCTTCGCCGCGCCGTCCTGGACGTCGGCAACGGGCGCTCGGTCGAGACGGTGACCGCCGCCCCGTTGTTGCAGAGAGGAATTCCGGTGGTCTACGCCCCGCCCGGCGCGTCGCTGGCCGCCATGGGCACGATTCAGGAGACGACGGTCGAGGGACACCGGAGCGTGGGCATGATCCTGCCGGGGGACGCCCTGGGCATGGCACTCGCCGTGCAGACGGCGGTGTTCCTGCCGCCGTCGGTGAAGGCGGGCGAGCCGTTGCCGTCCGATCTGTTCGACGACTGGCTGATCGAGGTGGACAACAAATCGATCACGCACCGTCCCGACCTGTGGGGCCATTACGGCATCGCGCGGGAGATGGCGGCGATGTGCCGCTGCGAATTGAAGCCGTACCCGGTTGTCCCGATCGAGGAACTGCTCCCGGACGAGCTGCCGACCATCCCGATCGAGATTGACGATCCGACCCTGTGCCCGCGCTACAGCGGTCTGCGACTGCGCGGCGTGGGCGGGCAGGCGGCGCCGCTGTGGATGCAGTTGCGGTTGGGCCACGTGGGCCTGCGTCCGATCGACTGCCTGGTCGACCTGACGAACTACATCATGGTCGAACTCGGCCAGCCGATGCACGCGTTCGACGGTGACAAGGTGGATCGGATCGAGGTCGGGCTGGGCGAGCCGGGCTCGACGTTCGTAACGCTGGACGGCGTCGAGCGAATCCTGCCCAAGCAGGCACTGATGATCCTGAGCAACCGGCGAACGATCGCCCTGGCCGGCATCATGGGCGGGCTGGAGACGGAGATCCGCGACGAGACGCAGAGCCTGTTGCTCGAATCCGCCAACTTCGAGCCGGCGACCATTCGACGGTGCGCGGCGGCCCTGGGCTTGCGGACCGACGCCAGCATGCGGTTCGAGAAGTCGCTGGATCCGGCCAACACTGTGCTGGCCATCCAGCGGTTCATCCATCTCGCCCGCGGCGAGTTCCCCGGGATGGACGTCGCCAGCCGCCTGTCCGACGGCTACCCCACCCCCGCGGCGCCGATCGAGGTCGCGGTTGACCCCCGCTTCGTGGCCCGGTTCATGGGGCATCCCATCGAAGCGCCGGAGATGATCGAACTCCTGGAGCCGCTGGGGTTCACCGTTCGGGAGGAGGATGACCAGCTTCGGGTCCAGGTGCCGAGCTGGCGGGCGACCAAGGATGTCTCCATCGATGCGGACGTCATCGAGGAAATCGCCCGCTACGTCGGCTACAACAACATCGAGCCGGTGTTGCCGGAGAGCGAGTTGCGTTCGTTCAAGATGAACGCGCAGCACGCGTTCGAACAGCACTCCCTTCAGTTGCTGTGCGAAGGGATGTCGTTCAACGAAATCCACGGCTACGTGTGGTACGACGCCGCGTGGAACCGCAGGCTGGGCTTCGACACGGGCCCCTGCGTGGAACTGCGCAACCCGGCGGCGTCCGGCATGGAACGCATGCGGAAGACGCTGCTGCCCGGCATGCTCGCGGCCGTGGAGCGGAACCGGCACCACCTCGAGGATTTCAAGCTGGTCGAGGTGGGCGGCGTGTTTCTGCCCCATGCGGCGGGGGGCGAGGATGAGGAACAGCGGCACCTCGGCCTGATCATCGCCCGCCGGCAGAAGAGTCGCGAGGACGAGATACTCGCCGAACTCAAGGGTGCGCTGGAAATCTGGGCCGCCCAGACGCTGCGGCGCGAGATTCGATTCCAGCCGACCCCGGGGGACGCCCACCGACCGTGGGAACATCCGCAGAAGACGGCCGCCGTGGTGGTGAGCAATACCCTGGCCGGGCGGGCGTCCGTGTTACCGCTCGGGCTGCGGCGGATGATGGACGAGCACCTCCAGCCCTGGTCGATCGTGTGGGCCGAGTTGCGGCTGGACCCACTGGCCGCCCTGCCGCGGCCGGAGGAGAAGCTCCGCCCGGTGCCCGCTCACCCGGAGGTCGAGTTGGATTTCTCGTTCCTGGTGGACCGGCCCCAGCGGTTCAGCGACGTGTCCGAGCGATTGCGGGCATTCGATCACCCGCTCCTGCGCCGGATCACCTACGTGGGCAGCTACGAGGGGCAGTCGGTGCCGGCGGGCCAGCGCAGCCTGACGGTTCGCTGCCGCTTCGGCGACTCGAGCCGCACCCTGGTGGACGAGGACATCGCCTTCTTCCGCTCCTCCTTTGAACGCCATGTCGAAGATTGTGGGTGGTCGTTGCGCCGATAGGCCGGGCAGACCGCAGCGGGCATGTCGGCGTTCGGGCGGCTGGTCGGGTGCGGCGCCGGTCGCGGCTGCGTGTAGGAGACAGATGATGGCTGACTCGCTTTCGTGGTTGCGTCTGGCGGCCCTCTGCGTGCTGACCGGCGGGATCGCCGGCTGCCCGCAATACAGTGACCCGACCGTCCCCAACGAGATCCTGGAGCGGGCGGAACCGATCACGGGTGAGAAGTACCTGCTGTACGTCCCGTCGATCTACGACGCGGAGAGGGCGCACCCGCTGCTCGTCGCCTGCCACGGCACGCGCCCGTTCGACTACCCCACCCGGCAGATCAAGGACTGGGTGAAGCTGTCCGAGGAGTTCGGGTTCCTGGTGGTCGCCCCGTTCCTGGAGGGCACGTCGGCCAACGTGTTTCGCAAGGTCGAGGACCAGATCGAGCTGCAACGTCACGACGAGCAGCACATTCTGAACGTCGTCCGGCACGTGCGAGGCGGGTACAACATCTCGGAAGACCGCATCTTCATCACGGGCTGGTCGGCCGGCAACTACGCGGTGCTCTACACCGGCCTGCGGCACCCCCATCTCTTTCGCGCGGTGGCGGTTCTACAGGGCAATTTCAACGCGAGCTACTTCACCGACGTCGTCAATTCGATCGACCCCCACCAACCGGTGCTCGTGTTGTACGGGACCGAGGACCTGCTGATGCAGCGGGACGGCAAGCGATGCGCGGCGTGGCTCGAGGATCACGGCGTACTGCTGGTCGACTCGGAGATCAGCGGCGGGCACCAGGGCCACCCCAGCGATGCGTGCGACTTCTTCCGCCGCGTGGTGCGGACAGTCCCATGGCTGCACATCCGAGCCATTGAATCACCCGGCGACCCGTTCACGGTCACGTTCAAGATCCGGGGGTCGTTCGAGCCGGTCGCGTACCGCTGGTCGTTCGGGGATGGGGCCACGTCGCCGGTGGCGACGCCGGTGCACACGTACGCCGCCACCGGCACCTATCGCGTGGCGTTGGACGCCAAGCCGCCCAAGGGCGACGCGGTGCGCCGCACGGTGGACGTAAACGTCGACGGCCGGTGATCACGGCGCTTCCGCCCGCTTGCCCGACGCTGGAACCCAACGCCCCCATATCCAAACGTGTCCGACGCTACACCTTCGGCGCCGGAGGCGGAGTGCGCGGCGGGCGTGCCGGGCCGGCACCGCCAGGAAGAACCGTGCCCGGCACGGATGCTGCGTCACCAGGCGACGCCCTGTTCGGGCAGCCGTCATGGCGTCTCCCATGCCCGGCTCGGGGCGGTGCGCCGTCTCATGCAACCATTGCTACGATCGTTTTCGCCTGCAACGCCCGAGACGCGAGGCAAGCAAGCGGGGCAGTCATCGCCGGGACCACAGCCAGCGCAGGGACGAATGGCACTGCCGTCGGGGACACCTGTGGTGTTAGCCCCACGATCCCATTCGACGCCAAGGGCAGGGCAACCCGCGCATGTTGC
>CAZBUJ010000152.1:0-7669 GCA_964495075.1 uncultured Phycisphaeraceae bacterium | reverse complement strand
GAGCGTCTGGTTTGCAACCAGAAGGTCGTCGGTTCGAATCCGATCGGCTCCAGTGACAACTACCTGGCACTTCCGATTCGTTAGTGCCCATCCCATCGGGGGTTACGCGTCGGGCCGACGGGCGATTCGCGTTTGCTCGATCGTCGGTCGGGCCTCGGAGAAAAAGTACATCTTTGCCCAAGTTCCCTCTAGTACCCTCCAATACCCCACACTGCCCGTCCGCAGCGCAAACAGAGCGCAAACGGCGACCGGTCGATGTCACAGGCTTGTCATCGGGCTCGGACCGCTCCGGCAACACCCGGGGCGTCGGTCCTGGGCTGACGACCGGTTCGTCGGTCGTGGCCTGCCTGGCCGCCCGCTGGCCCTCGGCCCGGTCGCGGTCGTCGCGGTCGGGCGGGGTCAACGCCGGCAGCTCGGCAACCGCCTGGCTTGTGTCGTCGAGCCCCAAATCGCCGTACACCTCCGTAAGCAAAGCGAGGTTCGACAACCGCATGTGCTTCTGGACCGCGACCAGCGAGGCCCCCGTACGCAGCAACCGGGTCGCGGCAACGTACCGCAAGCTGTGCAAGTCCGCGGAGCGCCCGCCAACGTCCACCTTCGGAATCGACGCCGCGGCCAAATCCTTGTTGAAGCGCTGCAAAAGGGCGCTGGTCGACTTCGGGATGGGAACAACCACCGCATCCTTTTTCAGAAAGGCCGGCAGAGGCTTTCCCATGGCCCTGGCGCGATCCTGCACGGGCGCCAGCAGTTCCGCGACCCGGAATTGCAGAGCGGCCGTCAAATCGGCCGTGATGGCAATTCGGGCGGTCCGCTCGTTCTTCGCGAATTCCGCGGGCAGTCGAATGCACGGTGCGTCGCCCGCCAACTCGAAGTGCTGGTATCGCAACGCCCTTGCCTCGTCCACCCGCAACCCCGTCACGGCGAGCAGGTGATAGACCAAAGCGCGGACCTTGCCTTCCGATTCCAGCGCGGGCAGTTGGTCGGCCTTGTCCTCGGCTTGCAGCCGCTCGACGCCGCGGACGCAGTAGCTCTCCAGGTCGTCCCAGGTCAGCCGTTCGTACCGCCAGGTCGCTCGGGCCTTCGGGTCCCGCGGTCGGTCCACATCGGTCTGTTCCTTGCGCCTGGGCCGCCGGCCCCATTCGGCGATGGGCCGGCGTTCGGCCGCGATCAGCAACCGGGCCAGTTCGTCTTCGGTCAGGGCCCGACGGGGTCGCACTTTGTTGGCTAGGGGATCGCGGATGGGCAGCTTGCCGATGGGGTTCCGGGCGAGCCTTCCGGTCTGCACGCACCAGCCCACGAACGACCTCAGCGCTTCGAGGTACGCGTTGACCGTTCGGACGGACGGGGGCGGGTCACTCGCCATCCGCTCGTCCGCCCATCTCGACACGGCCCTCGGACCGAGGTCGACGAGGCGGGTAACACCCATCGCCTGCAAGACATGCCGGAGCCGGTAGTCGACCTCTCGCGTGTACTTCGCGCTGATCTGGCGGCTTCCCCGCCGGCTCAGCTTGCTCTGCAGCGTCGTGATGTAGACCTCCACGTGCCCTTCAATCGGTTCGGCCGCGGCGGCGGCCGCGTCGAGGTCAGCTTGATCCACGACCCCGGCCTTGACCCGTTCGGCCATGGCGGTCCACTGGGCCTCGATCGCCAGGGCCGCCGTCCGATCATGGCAGCCGGTCGACTTTCGCACCGGGCGACCATTTGAGTCGCGAAACCGGCTCCACCAGATGTCGCTTTTAACCTGGACCCGCTCGGTCCCATCTTTGCCCCGGGTGACGCGGGCCCGCCGGATCCGGCCCCGCCCGTCCCGCCATCGGACCATGGGTACGCCATCGCGGTCGCACCGCTCAGCCCCCGGGGGGATCGGTTTCGTCGTTGTCGGCTGAAACAGGCTCACCGATCCGCCCTCCGTCGCCTCGCCGGCCGTGGCCGGACCTCCAGGTCGAAGAACCGGACCAGCTGGTCAACGGCATCGCTCATCAGCTGCTTTCCACTGAGAAACCGACTCAAGGTGCTCTCCAGCATACCCGCCCGGCGGCCGACCGAACGCAAGCTCTCCGTCTGGGTCGCCGCCCGCAACTCTTCCCGGAGCATCGCAGAAAGGGGCCGCTGTTTACGAGGTGTCGCCATGATCGAAGTGTGCATCATAACGGAGGCCTTGTCAAGTGCTCATCGCCAACTTTCCGTGCCCGTTGCGCTTGGCGATCGCGGCGATGACGCGCACGGCTGTCGGGTCCGTTCGCAATTCCGCCATGCTCATCGCCAGGCGGCCGGCAGCCGTCCACGTTTCACGGCCGTCCGGGCCCCGCGTCGGATGGAGCACGACCTGCCACTGGTTGGCCGGGACATCCCCATCGCGGATAGCTTGCCGGTAGGAGGCCTCGAATGCGGCATCGTCCATCGATTCGACGGCGCGCTGGTCGGCCTGCCGTTCGGCCTCGGCGGCCCGTTCCTCTCGGGCCCTGCGCAGGGCCACAGACAGGTCCTCGTCGATCCAGCGGGCGAAGGACTTGGCGAACCGTGCCTCGTCCCTCCGATGCTTGTCGGCGTACTTGCCGACTTCGTCGGCGACGATGCCCCGCAGCTCGTCGTCCAACTCCCGGAGCACGCCCCGCAGCCGATCGCGGTCTTCGGCGGACACGGCGCGCGGGTAGGCCGCCGCGATCTTGTTCACCAGGTCATCGAGACCAGCAGCACCTCCCGTCTGTTCAAAAGTCTGTCTATTCGTTTGTAATGTGGCCACTGGGTGACCATGTTTCGGCCCTGAAGGTGGACAGTCAGTGTCCACCCCGTGGTCACTGACTGACCCGGTTCGACCGTCAACCTGGTCACTGACTGACCCGGTTCGGTCATCAACCTGGTCACTGACTGACCCGGTTTGCTGGCTCCCGCGCTGCCATCCGAGGGGGTGCTTGGGGAAATTGTAGGTGGGTACCGCCCCCCGACCGGCGCGGGCGATGGCAATCCAGCCCCGCTCGGCAAGCCTGCGAACAGCCAGTTTGACCCCCGAGCGGCTTGCGCGGCACATCCGGGCCAGCCGTGAGTGTGAAATTCGGGCCGTTCCAGCCTCATTGTGACGGCTGTCGAGAAGCGCGGCGAACAAGACGATGTCGAGACGGGTGAGCTGAGAGTCATTCGACACGTCAGATGGCATCAGCGTAAACAAGCCAGGCCAGCCAAGGGGTCCGGTGCGATGGACAGTCCTCCCCTCGTCGTTGCACCGGCCCGAAGTTTGCTGTACTGAATCGCTCATCACAACTCAACCGGGAGTCGGTCCCGAGCGCCGTCGCCCCGCGCGTTGCGGGGCGGCGTGCCGCTCGAGCCAGGCGACCGCCGCGGTCCGGTCTGCGATTTCCCAAACGGCAACCGGACGCGCGTGGGCTTCGGCCCGCGTGCTGCCCCGGTAGCCGGCTCGGCGGATCAGCCCAGCCTGAACGAGTGTTTTCGGAACGCCTCCAAGAAATACCGGGTTGATGTGATCCGGCACAGCCACCAGGCCACGGATGTCGTCCGCCGTGGCCTCGCCCACCTCCAGTAACCGCCGCAGCAAGGCGACGCGGGCCTGCAGCAACAGCGCCCGCCGGTGGGTCTCGTGCGAGGCGAGCGCCTTCGCCTTGCGGGCTTCGCCGGTGCCGTGTCGCTTGTTGATCTTGATCATCGCCGTCTCACGCGATATGCTTTGGGTGTCTCACGCATGGCCGGCTCGGGGGAGCCCTACTCTCCCGGGCCGGCTTTTTCGCGCCGCTAGTCGTACTTCTCGGCAACCAAGCGTTGGCTTTTACGCGTTGCTTGGGTCGCCTCGATGTACGCTCGGTGCGCCTGGGGATGGGCGAGACCGGCATCGATGACCGCCTTGGGGCGGTCCTTCCCCTTTGCCAGCTCGATCCGGACCAGTCGCTCAAACTCGGCCACCGGATCGCCGACGGCTGTGTCGTTTTGGGTCATTGCATCTCTTCCTTTCCGAGCCCGCGTAATGGGCTCTTTCGTCCTTGGAGCGAACGAAAACGGCCGCCCGCGTTCACCGGTGGGACAACGATGTGGTCTGCGTGTACCACGTCGTCGGCCGGCCCTGCATCGTTGTAGGAAACCACACCGTCGCCCCTGACGGGTGCTCCCGCGTATCCCCCGTGCCCTCGGTGTCGGCGCGGCCGGGCGGCGTGCACCATCGGCCGGCCGCCAGCTCCGCCGCGGCTGAGGGTCTCGGGCGGCAGATCAGGAAGCGGGACGACGTCGGCCGAGTCCGGCGGCAGCGCGGGGGCGACCAGGGTCACCCTGGCGAGAATCGCACTGGCTGCGGACGCGGCCGCGGGGAACTCGGGATTCAGCCCCACGGCTGTTGCCATTTCTCGCTCAGCCCGCTGTGCAGTTTCGGGATCCCACGCGCCGCCCGCGGCGCAACAAATGTATTGGCAACGCCGCCGCCGATGGCCATGGTGCACAAATATGGGCGTGTGCCGCCCATCGACCATCCGGTTGAATCCGCCGGTCATCCTTGCGAAGGCCCACGCGATCACCTTGGGAACGAGTCTGGGCTCGATGTGATCGTCGGCGCCGGCCGCTCGAAGAACATCGGCAACGTCCTCGTCCCAGACCCGCGGGCGGCCGTCCAGGAGCATCGTGATCGTGCTGTGCAATGCCAGCGTTTCCCAGTCGGCCATTTCTTCCAGCTTGTTCGGTGCATTCTCGGTCATGTGGTGGCTCCCTCGGTTTGAATGGTTGGGTAAGGCGCAGGCGGGCTTGGGATCGCGGGGTTCTCCGAAAGCCATCGCTCGAGGCGCCGCCGAGCGTCAAGGACGGCGGGTCTGTCACCGGGGTGCAAACCAATTCCGCTGTCGTTGATGGCCAGGCCGGCCGCCGTCATGCGGATGAGGCCTTGCCGGAGGAATGGGCCCGCCGCATCGAAGAAGAATCGCCGCGGGGTTCCGGGTGGGACGGCGAGCCGCGTCATGATCGCGTCGACATTGACGTCTCGGCCCAAAAGCACTAGCTCGCAACAGGTCCGCTGCCCCAGGTATGCCCATTGCTCGGCGCGCTCGTTGTGCTCATCCAGATCGAAGTAGGTCATCGCCGCGCACCTCCGAGGCCGTTTTCCGCCAGTGCCTCGATGTCCGTCAACCTGAACTTCACCAGGTGTCCGAGCTTAATCCGCTTCAGCCGGCCCTGATCGCCCAACCGCCTCACGAAGTTTGTCGAGCAGTCGAGTAGCCTGGCGGCTCGCTCAGCACTGACGAGCAGCGGGATCTCGGGTTGCCTATCCTGAACTTCAAGCTCATACATCGTGATTCTCCTGAACAAACCTTGGCAGGCCATGTGCCCGTGTTCTATTGGACGCTACGGCAGGAATCGCAGCGAAGCCACGCGCAACATGGGCGTTGCGCAGCGCGCAACGGCTAAGTCACACGCAACGTGGACGTTATGCGTGACAAGCGCACACCACATGCAACCTCTGCGCACTATGCGCAGAGGTTGTGCACGATCATCAGACGGCTCATCTTCGTCGGCGATGAAGCAGGAACGGCCGTTCCATCTCCGGATTGAACGAGTAGCCACCGCCGGCAATCTTCGCGACCCGCTTGGGCAATAAGACGCCGATTCGGCCGAGCGTTGCGAGGGAGCGGATCCACGTTTGGCTGTCTGGATCCATGTTGAATTCACGAAGAAGGTCCTGCCGCGTATACCGGGCGGCCGGATTCTCTTTCCAGCGATCGTACAAGAACTCAACAACGCTCAGCATGTCCTCGGGAATGCAGCCCCAAGCGGCCGTTGGGGCCCGTTTCAGCATGGTCCCGAAGTCATCCTTAGTCATCGTTGTCCATTTGTGTCCGCGCTTCAAGGTCTGGCTCTGCCCTTGAGGATCTCGTGCACCGTCACCTGCCGCAATCGATCGATTGTGCGATGGCGTCCCCCAGAACACTATGAAGTTCTTATGAAGCAGTAACCGCAGCGACAGGGACAATCCGTTCGAATAGATCCCGCAGCCAACCTTGTTGAGCAGGGCCAGGATCAGGTGTTCTGGCACCCAATCGAGCGGCAACGGAACTGGGAGAAGGTCCTTCCACTCCGGATAGTCGCGTCCGAAGCCGTCAACATCCATAAGCGCGGCGTCGTATTGCCATTTCCAGAGGGCCCACAGAACCGCGTCCTCGGCGGACGTGTTCGGGTTCAATGCCGCAGGCCCGGCGGTGACCGACCGGACGCGTGCTTCGACTGCTTCCACCTTCGCGGGATCGCCGCGATTGATGCTGACGAAGCGTTGAGTCGACCGAACGGGCACACCGGTCAGTGTTCTGTCCGGACGTTCGAAGACGGCCATTTCTGGGATGCCGATCCGCTCGGCTATACCATCATCTGGGACCAGCGCTTCGCGGCCGCGCACTTCCAAAACAATGCCCCCGTCGAACAGGAAGCGGCCACGGTGGACACCCATTGTCGGGGCCGACACGTATTGCCAATATTGCGGAACGTCCTCTGAGTGTGGTGTAGGCTTACGTCCAGGCACCGGACGGTCTTGCAGACGGAATGAACTGTGGTAGAATTGCTCGTCCAACGTCTTCACCAATTGCCAACGTCGCAGCCTGCCCGGTTTCGCGGCGTTGGCATTTTTCGGTCGGCTCGACGACCCAAATGACTATCTCCGATCCGGTCGGTGACATCAAGTCGTGGGTGGGTTTTCGAGTGCGGCGGGCACGACGGCCAGGCGCCTTCGTTGTACATAGCGTCCGAAATGGTTTGCAGTTGCTCGTACTGTCGATCCAATCAGGGAATATGAGTCCAGCGACCGCGTCAAGCACCCGCGGTTGTCTACTCGCCGGCCGGCTCGACGTCGGCCTGGTCATCAGCTGGCTCGGTTTCGGCCGACGGTGTCTCCTCCAGGTTCATGTCTGCTATGGCCGAGTCGTCTGGATCGAGCATCGCCAGCAGCACCGCGGGAACCGTATCGCTCTGCAACACATTCAGCGCGGTCAGCTCGAACGCGCCGACGCGATAATTGGTGCCCAGCAGCTTGGCGGCCAGGTCAATGTCCTCGGCCTCGACGTCCACCCAGAACGGCTGCCCCGGTAGCCAGGCGGCGGCGGCCTTCGTGTATGCGGACCGGACGCGATCGGCCTCCGGCAAGATCCAGGCGTGAGCCTCGGCTATCTCGCCGTGCCAGCCGTCACCCGGCGTGAATCGGAAGACGTGCGGTAATTGTCGCGCCGACGGTATGAGCCAACGCTGGCCGTCCCCAAGGCGGACCATGCGCCCGGGCAGTTGGTTTTCGCGGGCGAGGACCTCGGGCGTCGGCGGCTTCGTAGTGTACCAGCCGATCCAATACGCCTGCGGCGGACCATTAGGTCCGGCCGGGACCTTCGTCCACGTCTGTTCGTTTGGATAATAGCCGACCCGCACGCCAGGCGTGGGATCCTGGCACATGACGATCCCGGATCCGTCGTCCGGGCCGCCGGTCACTCCGCAGGTGGTGGACGTGCGTTCGAACGCGCAGTCCAGGCCGATTTCCTTCAGCTGGTCGAGTGTCGGGATGCTGCGTCGGCCGGGGAGGTAGTAGAGGAACATTCACTTTTCCTTTCGGAAACACACCGCACGGCGGTGCGCGATCACAAATCACGATCCACATAGCTAGATTCTGTTGAATGGGGCATCGTTTTTTGAAGGTGGTCCGCCGCGCGGC
>CAZBUJ010000151.1:0-8455 GCA_964495075.1 uncultured Phycisphaeraceae bacterium | reverse complement strand
GGCCTACCGCCACCGGGCCGAGACGCCCGTGCTCCACGTGGACGGTCACGCGGCGTCCGCGGGGGATCGGTATCGCAACCCCGGTGCCCGGTCGGACAGCGAAGAGCTTCTCGGCTGGCCGCAGCATGCCTTCCTGTCGCCCGACGACTCGGCCTACGCTCACCGTTGATGGCGGTGGTTCACTTGCCGATGCAGAACGAGGCGAAGATCGAGGTGAGCAGGTCCTCGGTGGTGACTTCGCCGACCAGCGGTTTCAAGGCGTCCAGGGCCACCCGCAGTTCGAATGCCAGTATTTCGGCACGGTCCACGGTAGCGCCGATTCCGTCGGCTTCGTGCATGGCCCGGTCGAGTGCCGCCGCGGCGGTGTCGAGGGCCGCCCGCTGACGGGCGGACAGCACGACGTCGGTGTCTTCGGCCAGGTCGTCGCGGGTGCTGAGCTGGTCGGCGAGGGCGGCGCGGAGTCGGTCCAGGCCGTCGCCTCGCACGGCGCTGACGGCGAAGGCGGCGGCCGGTCGGACCGGGGCCAGAGATTCGAGTGATTGCAGCGTTGCGTCGGCGTGCCCCGCGTCGACCCGATCGGCTTTGTTCGCGACGAGGATGTAGGGGGTCGTCGGCGCGGCGGGTAGCGCGTCGAATAGGGCGGGGCTCGGCGTTGCGGTGAGGTCGACGACGAGGCAGAGCAGGTCGACCCGTTGGGCGGCCCGCAGGGCCTTGGTTTGGGCTTCGCGGAGCAGGGTGTCGCCGTCGTCGTGCACGCCGGCCGCGTCGAGCAGCAAGGCCTCGGCGTTTCCGACGCGAATCGGCGCGGTGAGGATGTCGCGGGTGGTCCCGGCGATGGCGGAGCAGATGGCGCGGTCCAGGCCGGACAGGGCGTTCAGCAGGCTGCTCTTGCCGGCGTTGGGCGGGCCGAGCAGGAGGATGGTCGGCGACACGTCGAATCGCTCGATGCCCGTCGCGGCGGCACAAAGGTTTTCGATTTCGTCCATCAGTGCTTGCATGCGGGTCCGCAGGGCGTCGGGGGCGATGAACTCGACGGGTTCCTCGGCGAAGTCGATATCCGCTTCCACCAGTGCAGTGAGTTCGGCAAGTTGTCGTTGCCAGTCCGCGACTTGTCGCGACAAGTGTCCGTCCTGCAGTTTTCGGGCGGCTCGCAGTTGGGCGTCGGTTCGGGCGTTGATGGTGGCGGCCACGGCCTGGGCCCGCGACAGATCCATCGCGCCGGCCAGGAACGCCCGGGCGGTGAACTCGCCCGGTTGGGCCGGCCGGGCGCCCGCGTCGATGGCGGCGTTGACCACCATGGCCAGCAGGGGCGGCGATCCGATCGTGTGGATCTCCGCGCAATCCTGGCGCGTGTAGCTGTGCGGTGCACGGAACAGGTACACTTCGCCGGGCACGGGGGCGGTCCGGCCCGCGTGCACCGTGCCGATGATGCGTCGAAAGCCGACCTGCTCGTGCAGGGGCGGGCCGGCGGTGCTGTGAAAGAGCCGGCTTGCGATGGCGAGCGCGTCGGGTCCGCTCAGCCGTACGATGCCGCGCGGTGCGTGTCCCGCGGCCGACGATATAGCGACAATGGTATCTTCGAGCGTTTCGTACATCGCGTCGGGCCCGGCCCTGGGGCTGGCTTGACAGTGCGACAGGGCGTTCCTATGGTCGCCGTTCATGGTAGTCCAGCGCGTTCGTGCCGGTCAAACCGGCTTTGGGCCGACGTTCGGTGCCGTCTGGCCTCGCCCGGAGTGCTCCACGTGAAGCAGGTTCTGGCGGATCTCATCGCGGGTCGTGACTTAACGCGGGACGAGTCTCGGCGGGCGTTTGAGCGCATCATGACGGAGGCGATGGACGACGCGGTGATCGGGGCGTTTCTCGGTGCGCTGGCCGTCAAGCGGGCGGCGGTCGAGGAGATCGTCGGGGCGGCGGAGGCCATGCGTCAGGTCGGCACCAAGGTGCGGTGCGACGCCGACTGCATCGACACGTGCGGGACAGGCGGTGACGGCATCAGCACGTTCAACGTGTCGACCACCGCGGCGGTGATTGCGGCGGCGGGCGGGGCGGTGGTGGCCAAGCACGGCAGCCGCACCAACACGCGAGCCAGCGGGAGCGCGGAGGTTCTTCGCGCGTTGGGCGTGAACATTGAGGCGGACGTGGGCACCGTGGAGCGATGCCTGGAGCGGGCCGGTGTGGGGTTTCTGTACGCGCCGCTGCTGCACCCCGCGATGAAGCGGGTGGCTCATATTCGCAAGGCGTTGGGGTTGTCGACCGTGTTCAATATCCTCGGACCGTTGACCAATCCGGCCGGTGCACGTCGTCAGGTGTTGGGCGTTTACCGGCCCGACCTGACGGCGACGGTGGCCGCGGTGCTGCGGGAGTTGGGCGCGGTTCGTGCGTGGGTGGTTCATGGTTCGGATGGGCTGTGCGACTTGACGATCGCGGGGCGGACGCGGGTTACCGAATTGGATGACGGTGCCGTGCGTACGTTTGAGGTGGAGCCGGCGGACGCCGGTTTGTCGCGGGGGCGATTGGAGGACTTGATGGTGGCTTCGCCGGACGCCAGTGCGGCGGCGGTGCGCGCGATTCTGGACGGTCAACCCGGTCCGCGGCGTGATCACGCGTTGATGAATGCCGGTGCGGCGTTGGTGGTAGCCGGTCGGGCCGCCGATCTGCGTGACGGGGTGCGCCAAGCCGCGGAGGCGGTCGACAGTGGGGCGGCCGCCGCGAAGTTGCGTGAACTGGCGAGCGAGAGCCAGGTGGGCGGGAGCCGGACGTGATGGCTGCGTATCGGGGTGCCGGGTGTGATCCGCTACAAGTGTGACATGTGCGGCAAGGACCTCGCGGCGAGGGGCGCGGGTCGGTACATCGTGCGGGTCGAGGTGTTTGCGGCGGAGTCGCCGATCGAGTTCGCGGAGCAGGATTTGGCTCGCGATCACCGGGCGGAGATACGGGACTTGATCGACGAGCTGTCCCGGGCGAATCCGGACGACATCGAGGACCAGACCTACCGCCGTTTTCGATTCGATCTTTGCGCCGATTGCCAGCGTGGTTACCTGAAGGACCCGCTGTCGCGACGGTGAGTTCGCTCGCGAGAAGCGCGAAGCCGGTGGCGCGTTGAGAATGGGCCGGCCTCTGATAGAGTAACGGTCAGTTCGGCGGGACCGAGGACACTCGCGGTGGCCAGGACGAATCACGCATCGAGTCCAACGAACGTGACGACGACCGCCAGCGCCGCCGACGCGACGAAGGCGGCCGACGCCACGCCCGCGATGCGCCAGTACCTCGAACAGAAACAACAAGCCGGCGACGCCATCCTGCTGTTCCGCATGGGCGACTTCTACGAGACTTTCTACGAAGACGCGAAGGTCGTCTCGAAGTTGCTCGGCATCGTGCTGACCGCCCGGTCGAAAGGCACCAACCCGATCCCGCTGGCCGGAATTCCCTATCACGCCCTCGAAAGCTACCTCACCAAGCTGGTGGCGGCCGGTTTTCGGGTGGCCATCTCCGAGCAGGTGGAAGACCCCAAGCTGGCCAAGGGCGTTGTCAAGCGCGAGATCGTCCGCATCGTCACGCCGGGCACGCTGACCGACGAGGCCCTGCTCGACGAACGGAGTGACAACACGCTGGCATCAATCCACGTTCGGGGCGGCACGGTGGGGCTGGCGTTCGTGGAGTTGGCCTCCGGGCGGTTCCTCGTGCTCGACGTCGACGGCCCGGCGGCCGTCGATGAACTCGTCCGGCGCCGCCCCGCCGAGGTGCTGATCGAGGAGGAGTCGATCGCCGCGGCGGAGTCGGCGGCGGGATCCCCCTCGGCGGCCAGGATCGCGGAGGAGGTGCAGGCCCTGTGCGGTGCGTCCGTCGCCCGGCGGAGCCCGCACGAGTTCGCCCCGTTCAACGCCGAACGCACGCTGCTCGATCATTTCGGCGTCGTCACGCTGGCCGGCTTCGGGTTCGATGACATCACCCCGGCCCTGTGCGCCGCCGGGTCGGTTGTAACGTACCTGCGGGAAACGCAGAAGACGTCGCTCGCCCACGTAAGCCGGATCGAGCGGCACCGGGCGTCGGATTACGTCAGCCTCGACAGCAGTACGTTTCGATCGCTCGAGATCGAGCGCACGCTGCGGAGCGGGTCGCGGGACGGCAGTCTGCTGGGGGCGGTGGACCGCACCGTGCACCCCGCCGGCGCCAGACGGTTGCGTCAATGGCTCTGCGCGCCCCTGACCGGCGTCGACGCGATTACGATGCGGTACGAAGCAGTGGGCGAGCTGGTGGAGTGGGAGGTGGTTCGGGACGACGTCCGGACCGCCCTGAAGCGGATGGCCGACGTCGAGCGCATTGCCGCCCGCATCGCGCTGGGCCGGGCGAGCCCCCGGGACCTGGCGGGGCTGTCCCGTACGTTGGATCAACTGCCCGCCCTCCGCGAACACATGGCCGATCGCCACGCCCCGCGCCTGTGCGCGATCCGCGACGGGCTGGGCGGATTGGAGGCTTTGGCCGAGCGGCTGCGGTCGGCCATCCGCGAGGACGCCCCGATCACCGTGCGGGAGGGCGGGATCATCGCGGAAGGGTTCAGCGCTGAGCTGGATCGCCTGCACGCCGTTGGCCGCGACGGGCAATCGTGGCTGGCCGACTACCAGCGGCGGCAGATCGAAGCCACCGGCATTACCTCGTTGCGGGTCGGGTTCAACAAGGTGTTCGGCTACTACATCGAGGTGACCAACACCTACCGCGACCAGGTGCCGCCGCACTACGTGCGCAAGCAGACGATCAAGAACGCGGAGCGCTATATCACCGAAGATCTCAAGACGTACGAAACGCAGGTCCTCACCGCCGAAGAGAAGGCGTACGATCTCGAGTTCCGGCTCTTCGAGCAGGTTCGTGACGAGTGCGCGGAGGAGCTGCCGGGCCTGCAGCGGGTGGCGACGGCGCTGGGCGACCTGGACGCGTTGGCGGGCCTGGCCGAGGTGGCCGTCCAGCAGCGCTACGTGCGTCCGGAGATCGTCCCGCCGGAGCGGGCGACGAGCGGTGCCGTGCTGCGCATCGCGGACGGGCGGCACCCGGTGCTGGACCAGATGCTGCGGGACGGGTTCGTCCCCAACGGCTGCACGATCGACGGTGTCGACGCGCGGGTGCTGATCATCACCGGCCCCAACATGGCCGGCAAGAGCACGTACATCCGGCAGACCGCGCTGCTCGTTCTGCTCGCCCAGACCGGGTCGTTCGTACCGGCGGCGTCGATGACCTTTACGCCCGTCGATCGCATCTTCGCTCGGGTCGGGGCGTCCGACGAAATCACCCGCGGCCGGTCGACGTTCATGGTCGAGATGACGGAAGCGGCCAATATCCTCAACAACGCCACGCCGCACTCGCTGGTCGTGCTGGACGAGATCGGTCGCGGGACGAGCACGTTTGACGGCCTGTCGCTGGCGTGGGCCATCACCGAACACTTGACCAACGTGGTCCGGTGCCGCACGCTGGTGGCTACGCACTACCACGAACTGACGGAACTGTCCGATCTGCTGTCCGGGGTCCAGAACTTCAACGTGGCGGTCCGCGAGTGGCCTGACGACGAGCGGCGGGAAGAACGCATCATCTTCCTGCACCAGATCGTCCCCGGCGGCACGGACAAGAGTTACGGGGTGCACGTGGCCCGGCTGGCCGGCGTGCCGAACGCGGTGGTGGAGCGCAGCCGCGAAATCCTCGACGAGCTCGAACGCGGTTTCTCCCGGGAATCGCGCACCACGAATCTGGCCACCCGCCGCACGCGGCCGGACAAGCAACTGGAGCTGTTCGAGGATCCGATGGAGGTGGTGGCCCGGATGCTTCGGTCGGTCGATGTGGACAATCTCACGCCGATCGAGGCGCTCCAGAGCCTGAAGGAACTGCAGGACCGTCTCGGCCGGTAGGTGAGCGATGCGGCCCGCCATGAGGAGCCCGTTCGACCTTGGTTACACGCCGGCCGAACGAGGTTATCCATGGTTGACGGGCCGCCGGGACTCGATCCCGATGCGCTGCACGGCGATGACGAATCACGAACTGCGAATTCCAGATGAGGCGCCGCTGGAGAGCGGCTGCCGGCCGAGGTGGTTCTTGGGTGGTTTTCTCTGTTTGGAGCGTGCCGGGGGCCGTCATTCGTGCGACGGCGCGATACGCGAGCGTCGGTCAGCTCTTGCTGTTGTCGGCGATCCATTGCTCGAGCAGATCGCGGGCTTCGGAGTCGCGCCGCTGGTGGGGCGGATGCTTCATGGCGAAGCTGGAGATCGCGTCGAGCGGGCCCCCGATGCCGCGATCCAGCGCGAGTTTCGCGCAGCGGATCGCATCGATGGCCACCCCCGCGCTGTTGGGTGAATCCTCGACGCTCAACCGCAACTCGAGGTTGTTGGCGACATCGCCGAAGCCTCGCCACTCCATGCGGATGAAGCAGACCTTGTTGTCCTTCTGCCAGGCCACGTAGTCGCTGGGGCCGATATGAATGTTGCCGGGGTCCAGCGGGATGTCGAGCTGCGACTGCACGGACTCCGTCTTGGAGATCCGCTTGGTTCGGAGCCGGGACTGCTCCAGCATGTTCAGGAAGTCCGTGTTGCCGCCCGTGTTGAGCTGATACGTGCGGTCCAGCCGGACCCCTCGATCGCCCATCAATCGGGCCAGCACGCGATGGCTGATGGTGGCCCCCATCTGGCTCTTGATGTCGTCGCCCACCACCGGCACCCCTCGGTCGGCGAACTGCCGCGACCACTCCGGGTTCGACGCGATGAACACCGGCATGCAATTGACCATCGCCACGCCGGTGTCGAGGCACGCCTGAGCGTAGTGCTGGGCGGCCTCCTCCGAGCCCACGGGCAGGTAACAGACGAGTACCTGGGCCCCGGACTCCCGCAGTACGGCCGCCACGTCGCACGGCGTTTCGTCGGCGACGCGGAACGCCTGATCCTCCGGGTAACTGTCCATATGGCTGGCCACGCCGTCCAACACGGGCCCCATCCGCACCGTGACGCCGGTGGCCGGCAACTCACGCTGAAAGATCGTCGTGCAGTTGGGGGGCGCGAAGACGGCTCCCTCGACCGGCCAGCCCACCTTGCGCGCGTCTACGTCGAACGCCGCCACCACCTGGATGTCTTCAAGTCGATAGCCGCCTATCTCGCGATGGAGCAGACCGGCCGATTCCTGGGATTTGTCATTCCGGTAGTATTCAATGCCCTGCAGCAGGGCGCTTGCGCAGTTGCCAACGCCCACGATCGCAAGCTTGATTGTGCTCATGTCGTGCCTCGCATATCATGGCCACGCCAGTGTGTCATGATTTTCACGCGATTGGTACGTTCATGCAACCTTAATAATAACGTGTCACATTGTTGACCCGTAGATTCGCGGGGCGTCGGCCCGGCCCGGCCACGGCCGCCAACATAGCCAAGGGTGGCCGCTCTGCGACTTGTGATTTTTACGGAGTCCGGACCGGTGTGGGGCGGCTCGTTCGGGACCGCGTCCCGGGTGCCGTATGCTGCTGAGCGGTACCGGCCAACCGCCGGCACCGCGTAGCGGTCGCCGCTCCTGATCGCGCGATACGTGACACCGCGGCGAGCCTGCCAGCGGCGCCGACCCGGACCCGCCGCAGGAGAGCGTTGGATCCGCCGCCCCTGCCCGCCACCGTCAATTGTTTTCCATCTTTCCACAATCTTGGCAGTACAAGTCAAGATGGGTCGTCTTTGTCGGGGCTTCGTCCAACATTGGTCCGCAGTTGCCCCGCAGGCGGCTGGCGTTCGCGGCGGCGATGGTCTCCCGTGACGTCCGACCGACGTCGGGAGAGGGCCTGGGGGCGGCCGGTTCGCGGGGCGTGACCGCGGCGAGTCAGGCGGGCGTGCGGATTGTATGCGGCCGGGTGCGAATGGCGGGGAATCCCCGGAGGGGTTCGTGTGCCCACCCCCGGCTTCGCTGGCCCGACGGGCGGCGCGGCGGCGGACGGGTCGGGCCGCGTTGCCGGGGGGAAAGGGACTGTCGCCTCCGGCCGGTGATCGGTGCCCGACGAGTCCGGCACCGGGTCACAGGGCTCGAACATGTCGGCCTCGTCGAGGGTGCTCGGACGGGTCGTCGTGCCGACGATGTGTCTCCCGCGTGATCGGCGTCTCTCTGTTGGCGACGGATTCAAGTGCTGGCCAGGCGAGATCGTTTATGAACTCGGCGGTGGGCCGGAGTTCAACCGGACTGGCGATACATGCCATTAAAAAAGCAGGTGCTGGGCCCCAGGTTCTCACCCGCGAGGGGGCTGTCATCCGAACGACGACCTGGGGTATTCCCATGCAAGCCTGCCACATTATTCTTTTCGTCGTTTGGTCGATGTCAACTTCCGCTTCGGCCCTGTTCGTGTCGCGAAGCGCTGTATCACGATGTCTGAAGGGAGCTTGTGCCACGACGGCAAATCGTGGCCAGCCGCGATGCGACGGCTCGTTGGCGTTGTGGGCGCGGCACGGTCCAGTAC
>CAZBUJ010000150.1:0-8465 GCA_964495075.1 uncultured Phycisphaeraceae bacterium | reverse complement strand
TGCCAGGGCGATCGCAGTTCTCGTCCCGGAGAGCATGCACGATCGGGCATCGGACATCGTCGCGGAGGCCGAGCGGTGCGGGGCCGCCGGCCTCGAATGCGGCGAGGACGACGAACTCGACGACGGAGACGACTTCGACGACGACTTCGACGATGACCTTGACGAGGATCTCGACGAGGAATTCGGCGAGTTCGACGACGATTTCGACGACGACGACGACGACGACGACGATTTCGACGACGAGGATTGACGGTCGGCCGCCACGGCCCGGATGGACGGGGCGGCCTGTCCGCCATACCATCCTAGGGGGGGTACGTGACCGAACTGCAGTCCGGGGCCTTATTGTCCGATAAACAGGGCGATGGACCAGCAGCCGACCAGTCAGGGTTCCGGCGGCCGCGCCGCGGGATCGGGCACGGGCGAAACGCCCGCCGCGGAGCGGCGGAAGGGCGACCGCCGGCAGCGGGTGGAACGCCGCAGCGGCGTGGAGCGGCGTAGCGGGCTGGATCGGCGGCGAGGCCCGGGCCGCCGACGTGGCGACCTGCGTCGCGAGGCGGAAGAAGGCGAGATTTCCGGCGACCTGCTGGAGTTCGTCATGGCGATCGACGAGTACAAACGCGTCAACGAACGCCCGTTCCCGTCTTGGTCGGAAATCTTCGAGATCGTACACTATTTAGGGTACCGGAAAGTGGCGTCGCGGGCGGCTCACGTCAACGCGCCGAGCCAGAACAATACGCCAAGCGATTGATCGGGGACGACAGCCACAACTATCCGGTACGGTCGGAGTGGCCAGGTCATGGACGCAGCCGGTCAAGTCATCGTCATCCTCAAGGTCCTGCTTCACGTGGGCCCGGTCGCGGCCTACTTCATCGCGCTGGGACTGGTCAACAGTCAATCGACCCCCAAGGTAGTGGACGCACGGTCGGATTTTCTGGCGTTGACCTTTGCGTGCTGCCCGTTGCTGTTCTGGCCGGTGCCGGCGTTGATTCAGGCGGGGCTATCATGGGTGGCGCTGGTCGGGCTCGTGCTGCTGGTCCCGCTGTTCCTGTCCTTCACGCGGGGGATGGACTGCGACTGGGTGGTCTATAACATCTCCGACTTCCGCGCGCGGCGAGACCTGGAACGAGCGGCGCAGCGGCTGGGATGGACGGCGCACTGGGACGGGTCGGTGCTGGGTATTCCCGACGTGAAACTGACGGCGCGCCTGTCCGTGCTTCCGATCCTTCGTAACGTAACCGTGCACACCGACGCACGGACCCCGGCCCAGCGAAACGCCGCGCTGGCCCTTCGCGAGCAATTCGCGGCCGCGGTGCAGAAGCACCAACTCCTCCCGTCGTTGACCGGCTCGTGCCTGTTGATGCTGGGTATCGGCTTGCTGATGGTGCCCCTCTGGATGATGTCGCACCACAGTGACGCGATTGCCGAAGTGGTCAACCGCTGGCTGGTCAGTTGAGCGGCGCGGTCGTCACTCCCCTCGTTTCTTGATCTTTCCCGTCATTGGTACGAACCGCACCAGCCCAAGACTGCGCGATTCCGGCAGGCCGTCCGCCCGCTTGCTGATGACCATAAGGCGTTGCGTGCCGTGCTCTTGCCCGACCGGCATGCACAGCTTCCCGCCCGGTTTGAGTTGCTCCATAAGCGCCGGCGGCACGCGGACGGCTGCGCACGTCACGATGATCGCGTCGAACGGCGCTTCCTCGGGCCAGCCGGCGTAGCCGTCGCCGCATCGGGTCTGAATGGTGTTGTAACCGCGATCGGCGAACGTCCTGGCCGCCTCCTTGCAGAGTGGCTCCACGATCTCGATCGTGAACACGTGCGGTGTCAGCTCGGCGAGCACCGCTGCCTGATAGCCCGAACCCGTGCCGACCTCCAGGACCTTCTCGTCCTCCTCGATCTCGGCGGCCTCGGTCATGAGGGCCACGATGTAGGGCTGGGATATGGTCTGGCCGTGGCCGATTGGCAGGGGATGATCCGTGTACGCGTCCCGCTGCTTGGACGCGGGCACGAACCAGTGCCGGGGCACGTTCCGCATGGCCTCCAGCACCCGCGGCGATTTGACGTCGCGACGCTGGATCTGGTGCTCCACCATGCGCTCGCGCTCGATGTGGCGTTGCCGAGTGCGCGGACGATTCCACTCGCCTGGCGCGGTGGCGGTGGGTTGCGAGGTGGGAGTCGACCGCTCGGCCGGCGGTTTCGATGGGTCCGCCGCCGGTGGCGTCCCGGCCGCCGCCACCAGCAGCACGAGCGCGCTGAGCATGCCACCGTTTCGCGCGCTTTCGCAATTGGCGAACATGGCGCTGATCCTCCTTCGACGCACAACACGGTGCCAGAGGACGGCCCGGGTCGCCGTTTTGCGCGACGGGTGGTATCAACGCGCAACACGGCGCCGGCGGATGCGAACCAGCCCCATCACGCCGAGCGTCGGCACGATGACGGCCGGCGTCAAGATCCCACACGCGCCGCTGGTCTGCCCTCGGCTACCGGTACTCGGCTGTATCCCTTGGCCGACCACCTGGTGGTCCGTCGCGTCGGATGTCACGAGTTGCACGACCTTGAATCCCTCCAACTCGACGTCATCGACGGTGGTCTGGGCGACGACGGTGACGGAGACGTTCTTTTGCAGGCTTGGCCACACCGTCATCACGCCGCCCTGGGCGATGGTGGCGTCCGGAGACGGGGTATCTGCGTCGGCCGACGCCGCTCCTTCCAGGACGCGCCAAAACGCTCCCTTGGTCAGGTCCCTCGTGCTTCCATCGTCGAAGACAATCGTCGCGGCATAGTTCCCCGCATCGCCCGCCATGACTTCCGCCGGGCCCGTCACGCGGAGTTCCACCGGCACCCGGTCCGCGGCGGGCTCGACGACCTCATCCTCCTCCCCCGCCACGTCTTCGGGCTCGTCCGAGCCTTCGTCCGTCGTCGTCTCGTCGCCCGATCCGGCGGCGCCGCCACCGGCACCACCGGCCGGAATGTCCTCCGGACAGGCGTCGCCGATGCCGTCATTGTCGGAATCGAATTGGAGCGGGTTGGCCACGGTCGGGCAGTTGTCGCACACGTCACCGACGCCATCGCCGTCACCGTCGACCTGGTCGCTGTTCGCGTCGTCCGGACAGTTGTCGATGCAATCGATCCGGCCGTCCTCGTCCCCGTCGTCCAGGCTGTCCTCCACCCCACACCCACAAACGCCGGGCTGCGTCTTGTCCGGGTCCCGCGGGCATCGGTCGGCGCAGTCCAGCACGCCATCGCCGTCGGTGTCGACTTCGGGCACCCCGCAGCCGCAGGCGCCGGGCAACTCGTCGGCATGGGCCGGGCATGGATCGCACGGGTCGATGTCGCCGTCGCCGTCGGAGTCGGTCTGGCAGGCATCGAGTTGACCGTCGCTGTCGCAGTCAAGGCTCGCGTCCGCGGCGACCTCGCAGTCGTCGGGGAACCCGCTACCGTCGCAATCGGTGCTGACGCCTTCGTCGATGTCCGTCGTGTCCGACACGCCGTTCGTGTTGCAGTCGCAGGAGAAGACCTCGAAGTCATCCAGGTACCACCCGTCGATCCCGAGATAGGCGTCTTTGCCGAATTCGAAGCGGAACTGGATCCGCTGGACCGGGGGATAGGGCCCGGAGTCCGGATGATCGTATCCGCGCGACGCGATGCGGCCGATGTCGATGAGAACCGTGCCCCACGCTCCGCCGGACCCGGACCAAGTCAGCCACTCCTCAAACGGACTCGTGATTCCACTCTCGAGGACGATGTTGTACTGGTTCTGCAGAAACGCGGAGGTCGGCACGATCAGCCAGTCACCCTCGTAATAGCCCGGAGGATCGACACGGAACATGAGCAGTCCGCCGTCGTACCCCGTCTCCACGTCCACGTAATGATCGAATGACAGCATCGGATCCACCACCTGCTCCCAGTCGCCCTCGATCCACGGGGACGTCAGCGAGTGCACCGCCGTCTCGTCTCCGGTGCCGCCCTCGAGATCGTCGCAGAACCACACCGTGCCCGTGTGACCGGCCGGCAATCCGGCGGATGTCTGCACCCAGTCGTACGGCGTGGCCGGTTCAGGGAGATCCCACTCATCGTGTGACACGGTCCAGCCGTTCTCGCCACCTTCAAAGTCGTCGGCGAAGATCGTATGGCGCAACGGGCAGATGGGGGCGGTGGACGTGTCCATGAATCCGGTTGGTGCCCCGCATCGGCCGGGCGTATTCATCTCGACCGCCAGCAGCGCCTGATCGACCTCGGTTGCATCCTCCGCCGTGAAGATGTGCTCGACCAGCGTGCCGGGACGGGGATCGTCGATCCGCGTGCCGATCAGGTCCCTCGCCGCCTGATTAAGCGCCGCATACGCGTCCCGGAAGTCGGGCGCGTGCTGCAGATAGACCGTCAGCGCGCGATACCACACTGCGGCGGCCTTGACCGGACCGATGGGATTCACCGTGTAACCGTGGAACGTCTTGCCGTCCGTCATCATGGCGAACGCGTGCGAGGGGACACCCATACCGTAGTGAACACCCCCGTTGTCAGAATCCTGGCACATCTGCAGCGGACTGTAGGCCCGGTCCGGACGGTCAAAGCAACGCGGCTCCCACATGTCGCGGATCGGGCGACCAAAGGCCGCCCGGACGTCCTCCCCCATCATCCACCGGTAGCCGTCGCGATAGACGTAATGAGGCAGTCCCGCGGTTACGGGCCCCGACGCCAGGGCCGTCCGGATCATCTCTCCGTCGCTCATGCTGATCATGATCGCGGGGATCCGGATCGCCTGGAACGGATCCGAACCGGACATGGTAATCGGCGGACCTTCCACGTTGTTGACGACGATCACGGCGATCGCCCCGACCTGCTGGGCTTTGAGAACCTTGTCCGTGAACGGGCATTCGCCACGATCGATCAAGGCGATATTCCCGTTGATCGACCACGGGTTCGTGAGTGAATCGCACGCCAGGCTCGGCTCAGCCGGCACGATCTGCCCGGCGTACTCGGTGGTCGACAGGGCCGGACCGAACAGTGCCCAGGCGGACACGTAGGTGCCCGCGATGTCCGCCGGCTCGTACACCTCGAATTCGCGGGTCACGTAACTGCACCGCGACTGGCGAGCATAGTTGGGCTGATCCGTGCCGGGCCCGGTCGGATGCTCCGGCCACAGCGACGGCCCGTTCGTCCCGATCGTCGCCGCGTTGCCGTTGAATAAGTCGATCAGTTCACCGAAGATGTCGGAGTATCCTTCGTTCAACTGGCCGGACTGGTTCTGATACAGAAGGCCCCCGGGAACGGAGTGACTCGTGATCCCGTGCATCAGCTCATGGCCGATCACGTCGTCCGCCACCATGCCGGGGCAGAACACCATCTGCTGGTAATAGCCGCTCCAGAACGCGTTGGGGCATGTCCACCAGTCGTCCCATCGCACGGTGGCCACGATCGGCATACCGTGATCATCGATGCTGTCGCGGCCGAAGGCACGGTCGAAGTAGCCGTACACGTCGCCGTAGTAGTCGTAGGCCCGGTTCACGTCGTCCACCGACACCGGCGGGTCGCCCTCCGCCCTGGCCAGCGGGCCTGGGATCGCGGTCCCGAAGTTCGCGTCATGCACCTGGCGATCGCGCGCCGTGTAGAGCAACGTCCACCGGTCCAGGATCGCACCGCTGTGCGCGTCCACGAAAAACGCCTCGCGGATTCGTTCCGTGTCGTGGCGCAGAATGATGTGATAGGCCAGCTTCGATCCCAACGGCGGATCGCCGTACCAGCCGGGATCGACGATGACCAGCTCCGCTTGCTCGACGTGCGGTGCCGCTTCGTCACCCAGCTCCGCCGCCGCGATGCTCTCCGCAGTTCCCGACGCGAGCGTCGGCTCCGTGCTCAGCTTGGGCGAGATGGGAAAGAAGTCACCATTAGCCGCGATGACCGCCCCTTCGGCGTTCTCGTGAACCTTGAGCCCGCCGGCAAAGACCCGGATCCCCTCATGGTACTGCGCGAAGGAGGTGTGCGTGTGCCCCAGACGATCCGTGCGGCGCCCCGTGCGTACGAGCTGGTCCGGGGCACTATCCACCCCGAACAGATAGCCGTATTCCGCCAGGAAACGATCGGCGGCGTCTTCGCGCGACCGGGTCCCCGGCGAAACGGGAATGGGGCCACCGTCCACCGCCGTGACAAACGAGGCAAGGTGCGTCGCCTGCGAGTACTGAATGTCGAGCGCGTCGTCATCCGCCGCCGCCGACGACGCTACCACACCGATCGCCACCAGAACTCCGAATCGCGTGATCATAGTGATGTCCCCAAGACTGATGCCCCGAATCCGTCGATCAGTCGTGACGCGAACCATCCCCGTGGAATTAAATACGTGCTCTGCTCACCACACACGCCAGACTCATTACATTTTCATACAAACGATGATATCATACCCGAACGGCGATGTCCACGAACGCCGGTGGGCGAACACCTGCAAAGGCGCTCCTGGCCGCAGGTGTGTCGGCCGTGTAGGATGGGCGAACGAGACGTTTGTCCAGTAGCACAGAAGTGACGCGAGAGGAGTACATGCGTGTCACGTTACACGACGCTTGAGCCCGGCATTCGCGTGAAGGTGACGCAGGCGATCCGGCGCCGGGAAGATGAATGGTCAACTGAAGTCGAAGGCGTGGTCGTGAAGCACGAAGCCAAACAGACCGGCAGTTGGTTCGCCCACGCCCACAAACACCGGCTCTGGCTCAACCGGCTGACCTTGCGGAAAGACGACGGGGAGCTGGTTCGGCTCAACATCGACGACCGCACGACGGTGACCCTGTGTGGTCCCGCCCCCCAGAGCAGCAGGCCGTGAGGGATACGGGCACGGGTACGATGGCGCCGAGGCAGGGCCGGGGGTAGTCTCGGGAATCTGGGCTGGCGGCCCGGACCGCGGGGGCGGAGGCGAGGTCAGCCCCAGGTCCATCCGCCCGCCGCCGCTATAAACCGCTGCAAGACATATTGAAATGCTACGTGACCGGGTCCGGGCGACCGGGCAACGTGTCGTTCGATGCACCCCTTGACGGTCCTGCCCGATTTTTGGATACTGCGAGGCTCGTTTATCGTGGCGTTGTTGGCTTGCGCCCCGGTCGAGCGGCTGTGGTGGCGCGATAGGGAGGCGGATGCGTGTACGCGATCATTGAAGACGGTCCCCACCAATACAAAGTCGAAGAGGGCCAGGAACTCGCGGTCCAGCTCCATGAGCTGGATGAAGGCCAGCAGACGCTCGAGTTCGACCACGTCCTGCTCGTCAGTGACGGCGAAGACGTCAAAATCGGCCAGCCGTACATCGACGGGGCCAAAGTGACGGCCAGGGTCGGCGGCGAGATCAAGGGCGACAAGATCGACGTCATCAAGTTCCGGCGCCGCAAGGGATACCGCCGGAAGACCGGTCACCGCCAGCGTTATCTCCGAATCCAGATCGAGACGATCAGCGCCTAGGCTCCATACCGCACGTCATCTCCGATACGGGCTCACTCGCTTCCCGGCAGGCGTCGTGTGCGCGCTCGCGTCCGGCGGGCCGACCCGGGGCCACGTTGCAGCCGGCCTCCCCAATCGGCACAATCCGTGCATGGGGAACCGAAGATCGCGAACGAAGCACCGCCGGCTGCAACCGCGGGGCACGGATACGCGCCCACCGGCAAGCGGCAATCCGGCCGGTGCGGCCACTCGACGATCGCCCCGGCCGCCGACGTCGCCGGGCCTGACGCTGGCGTGTCTGGTGGTGATCGCGCTCGCGACCGCGGTGACGTTCGCGCCGGCTGCGGCCAACCAGTTCCTCTACTGGGATGACGACAGCAACCTGATGTTCAACCCGCACATCCGCGACTTCTCCGCGGAGAACCTCGAATGGATGTGGACAGGTCGGTTGCTCGGCGTGTGGCAGCCGTTGACCTGGATGATCACCGGGCTGGAGTACCGGGTCCTGGGCGGCGAGGACCTGGAGCGGTTCAGTCGCGGGATGCACCAGATCAGCATCGGTCTCCACGCGGTCGCGGCGGTTCTCGTCTTTTTCGTCGCGCGGCGACTCATCGCCCTTGGGGCGCCGAACACCTCGGCCGAGGCCCCGTCGGCCCTGACGATCGGTGCCACGATTGCGGCACTACTCTTCGCAGTTCATCCGCTCCGGGTGGAGACCACGGCCTGGGCGTCGGGGCAGGCGTACGTCCTCGCCATGATCCCGGCCCTGGGCGTCGTGTTGTGCTATCTCCGGGCCAACGAATCCGGCCGTTCTCGCCGGCTCTGGCACGGCCTGGCGTTACTGTGCCTCACCGCGTCGCTCGCGTGCAAGGCCATGGCCGTCCCGCTGGTCGCGGTCTTGCTCGTTCTGGACGTCTATCCGTTGCGACGATTCGGCCGTTCCGGCGAGCGGGACTGGCGAACGGTGACCGCCCCACTGCTCGAGAAGATCCCGTACGCAGTCATCACCGTCGTCGCCGTCGTGCTGAACGTGTGGGCCACCCAGACCACCAAGG
>CAZBUJ010000149.1:0-8521 GCA_964495075.1 uncultured Phycisphaeraceae bacterium | reverse complement strand
GTGCAACCCAAGATGTGGCCCTCGACGGGAGCTTGCTCTTCGTCGCCGAGGATAACCCGGCCTCGCCGGAGACCCTCGGCCTTCACATCTTGGACGCGTCCGATCCCGACGGTGCCTTGGCGGAGATGAGTTACGCGCCGATGCAGCTCGACTGTTGGGCCGTGGCGGCCGACAGTGCTCGGGCCTACGTGGCCGCCCAGTCCCCCGGCGGTCGAAAGCTCCATGTGTTCGACGTCTCGTCGCCGGCGTCGCCGACGCTGGCGGCCGAACATCATACCGCGGCTACGCTTGCCGGTGACGTGGTCGCGGAGGGGCCCGTCGTGCACGCGATCATGTCGGAAACGAGGGATGACGGTGCCGGCATCGGCGCCGGCGTCCTGACCTACCTGGTCTATTCACCTGGCGATTTCGACGACGACGGCCGCGTGGACCTCCGGGACTACGCCGGGTTCCAGCAATGCTTCGGCGGCGACGGCGTGGCGCCTGCCGATTACCGTTGTCTCAAGCTGGACGGGGACCGGGACGGGGACGTGGACCTCGTCAACCTGGCGGCGTTCACAGAAGCGATGACGGGACCGCAATAGCGGGATGGCGAACGGGGAAACCCGTCAAAGGGTGAACGCGCCAGCTTTGCCTGTCAAAACCAGGAAGCGGGACACCGTTTACTGTTCATTATTGGCATTTGGTAGCTGAAGGCTTTGTGTCTTTGGCGGGTGGCGCGGCGCTGCCGTGGGGTAGCACGGCAGGGTCCGCCGCCTGGGATGGCGGGCTGGGTTACGGGCATATCCCGCTGAACCGGAACGAGTCATCGACGCCGGTTGTTATGCCTCCGCCGTCGAAGAGGATATTGCCGGTGGTGCAGACGTCGATGTCGTCACCACCCTCGGAGTCCAACCCGGCCTGTAGCGTACCGTTGTGCACGTAGAAATCGCCTTCCAAAGCGCTCGGCTCTACGCTGAACAGCAGCTTCGCCTCGTCGGCATTGACACCCCAGCGGAAGTTGGTGGAAGAAACCGTGCCGCCGTTGTCGCTGTCGTCCACGCTGGCGGCACTGATCTTCAGTGTCCCGCTCGGGCAGTCGGCGTAAACCTTCCCTTGATTCAGGAAGCTACCTGAGCCGGTGATCTCCAGGTGGCCAGTGATGTTCGTCTCGCTGGTCAGCGTCCGGCTGGCGGCGATGGTGATCTTGGCCCCGGAGTCCTGCCCCTCGATGGCGCCCGATCCAGAAACCGTGTGGTTGTTGGTGAACCGGAGTTCTGCGCTAGCGTCTTCCAGGATGATCGAGCCGTCCACGATCGAGCCACTCCCCGGACCTCCGGTGAGAATCAGGGTGCCGCCGTTCTCGATGATGATGCGGCCATAGACTTCGACACACTCCGTGGTGAGGGTCCCGCTGAGTCGCACCGTACCGTATACGATCAGGCAGGCCTGCACGGACGTCGCGGGAAACAGGAGCCCCAGAACCGGCAGCATGCAGAGCAGCGGACCGAAGGGCTGACGGGTTGTGCAATTGTTTGTCCAAGAAATGTTCATTGGAAAAACCTCCTTTAAAAACGCTTGGTTCATTGGGTTGATGACCTTGGTCGCCGAGGAAGGGGTCGCGACCCTCCCGTTGAGCGGCGCTGGGCCCCTCGCCTCTGTCTGCGCGTCCTTGACGCCTTTGACATCCCTGGGCGCTCTTCGCGATGCCAGGGCGCACGAGTCGTGTCGGTTGGCCGGGGACATTTCTACGGGCAGCTCCCGCTGCACTTGAACGAGTCGTCGTCCCCGGTCACTATGCTGCCGCCGTCGAAGAGGATATCGCCGGTGGAGCAGACGTCGATGTCGTCACCGCCCTCGGGGTCCTCCCCAACCTGGAGCGTGCCTTCGCGCACGAAGAAGTCGCCAACCAAACCGGTCGCGTCGTTCTCGATGAACAGCAGTTTCGCCTGGCTGGCATTGACCCCCCAGCGGAAGTTGGTGGAGGAAACCGTGCCGCCATTGTCGCTGTCGGTCACGCTGTCGACGCTGATGGCCAGGTTCCCGCTCGGGCTGTTGGCGTATACCCTGCCTTGATTCACGAAGCTGCCGGATTCCGCGTCGACGTTGCGGATTTCGAGGTGACCTCGGATGGTCGTGGAACTCGTGAGGGCGACGGAGTCGCCGATCTCGATGCCGGCCGACCCGTCATAGCCGTCAATCGCTCCCGAGCCTCCGATGGTCCCGGAGTTCGTGGTGATGCGAAGGACGGCGCCGCCTTCCTCCAGCACGATGCAGCCGGTCAGGGTCGAGTCACTCTCCGGATCGCCGGTGAGAATCAAGGTGCCGGTGTCCTCGATGATGATGGTGCCGTTGGTGTCGACGTCGACACAGTCCGTGGTGACGGTACCGCTGATTCGCAGCGTACCGTTTACGTACGAGCTGCAGGCCCCCATGGCCGCCGTGGGACACAGGAACCCCTGGACCGGCAGCATGCAAAGCAGCGGACCGAGGGGCTGACGCGCCATGCAACTGATTGTCCGAGCAATCTTCATTGGAAAAACCTCCCTTGGAAATACCCGGGTCTTCAGGCTGTTGGCTTGGACGCGACGGAAGGGGCCCCGCTCCGCCCGTTGAGCGGTTCGGGGCCCCTCCTTTGTGTCTGCCCATCATTAGCCCCCGGTGACGTCTCTGGACGTTCCTAGCGCAGCCAGGGCGTACATGAGCCGTCGCGGGTGGCCCGGGACATTTCTACGGGCAGCTCCCGCTGCACTTGAACGAGTCTGCGAGGCCGGTCACTATGTTGCCGCCGTCGAAGTAGGTATCGCCGGTGGAGCAGACGTCGATGTCGTCACCACCTTCCTCGGGGTCCTCCCCAACCTCCAGCGAGCCTTGGCGCACGAAGAAGTCGCCTAGCAAACCGGTCACGTCGTTCTCGACGAACAGCAGTTTCGCCTGGCTGGCGTTGACCCCCCAGCGGAAATTGGTATCGGAAACCGTGCCGCCATTGTCGGTGTCGGTCACGCTGTCGACGCTGATCTTCAGTGTCCCGCTCGCGCTGTTGGCGTAGACCTTCCCTTGATTCTCGAAGCTGCCAGATGTGGTAGCGTCTTTGATTTCGAGCGCGCCTTGGATGGTCGTCGAGCTGGTCAGCTTGATGCCACTGGCGATGCTGATGAACGCGGAAGCACTTTGGCCGACGATGGCACCCGATTCAGAAACCGCGTGGTCGTTGCTGATGAAAGCCAGCTCCGAACCGGACGCTTGAAGGTTGATGAACCCGTCCCCGGTCACTTCCGAGTCGTCGGGGTCGGCGGCGATGTTGTCGTCGCTGTTGTCGAGACTCAGTTTCATATAAGTCTGGATGTTGAGCGTCCCCGCAACAGAGATCGTGTCCGCGACTGCGTTTGAGTCGCCGGCGTAGATCGTGCACGTGAGGTTGTCGGGGATCACCGCTCTGTCGGTCGCGTCTGGTACGCCGTCGCTCCAATTGGCGGCAGTGCTCCATTTGTAGACGCCGTCCGATGGCGTATTCTCACTGAAGGTATTCACGGTGGCGTTCGCCGTTGCCGCGTCGATGATGAACATCGCCAGGGCGATTGTGAGTGCTAGTTTGAAAAGCCTCATGGTTGATTTTCCTTTCGTGGTTATGGAAGGAAGCGGCGATGGGTTGGCCGTTGGCCGTTCGTCGGCCCGGGCCTTGCCCGGGTCGGTTCCGACGTTCTGGCGTTTGGCCCCTGTCCGGCCGCTTCGTTTCATCTTTCCGTTTTCCTGTTCGTCCTCCTCCGGGCCGATCCCGGAGGTCTCGTGCTCGCTGCCTGCCTGGCCGGGCCGCGTCCGGTGGCCGTGTATTATCCTGCCCCGGCCGACCCGGCGTGGCCCAATGACCTAGTTGGTCACGAGCTTCGACCGATCCGCCTCGGCACCCGCGCTGGTGAACGACAGCGTGCAGGCGTAGTTGTCATCACCGACGGCGATACTCGGCGCGGTGAACGTGGTGGTGGACGCCATATCGATGTTGGCACTCGTCGCGTACGACCCGGCATCGACGGTCAACTGGCCAGCCAAGGTCATGCTCGCCTCGGCGTCGACCGAGGAATAGCCCTGCATGGTCATGCTGTCGGGGTTCGTCAGGGTCCCGGCGTCGTAGTCGAAGATGGACTTCCTGTCGCTGGTGTTTCCGCCATAAAGGTAGAGCACGGCCGGGTCGAACGTGCCGGCGGACAGCGTGAACGTGGCCGGGTAGTTCCCGCTGTCGTAATCGCCGGTGAGCGTCGTGGAGGTCGTCACCGTCAGCGTGCCGGCCCCGGCCTTGGTGAGGGCTCGGCTCGCATTGGGCGTGGCGGCGTCGATCGTCACGGTGTCGCCCTGGCAGGTTCCGCTGGTGACCAGGGTGAGGACGGTGGAACTCCCGTCGACGGCGATGTCATCGAGGTCCAACGTCTGGCTCCCGGCGACGTCGATGTTGACATAGCCGGCCATGGTCGTGCCCGAGTTGCCCACGGTGACGCTCTTGTCGATGTCAAGTACGGCCTCCTGGCTGGTGCTGCCCCCACCGTTGAGGTCGAGGGAACCGCACGTGACGGCGTTGTCGCCCGTGCTACTGACAGTGAGGGAGGGTTCGACATTGGCCTGACTCGTCCCGTTCAGCGTCACCCCGTTGGTGATCACGTATTCCCCTGCGCCTTGGAGCGTCAGCGCCGAGTTGTAGCTGGTCGCGGCGTCGGGCACACTGATCGTCAGGCTGTCCGTGGTGAAGGTCTGCAGATCCGCCGTGTCGACCACGGCGACGGTTGCTCTCCCATCGGTGTCAACGGTCAGTGCACCAGCACTGGTCATGCTCGCCTCGGCGTCAATATCCGAGTAGCTCCGCATGGTGATGCTGTCCGGGTTCGTCAGGGTCCCGGCGTCGTAGTCGAAGGTGGCCTTCCTGGCGCTGCTGCTGCCGCCGTAGAGGTAGAGTGCGGCCGGGTCGAGCGTGCCGGCGGTCATCTTCAACGTTGCGGGGTAATCCCCCGCATCATCGTCGCCCGTGATCGTGGTCGAGGTGCTCACTGCAAGCTCGCCAGCGCCGAGCTTCTCAAGGGCCCTGGTCGCATCGTCGTCGGCGGCGTCGATCGCCAGGGTCGTGGCGGACACCTTCTCCGTCCCGGGGCTCGCAGCCTGGGCCACGTCCAACCGGGTGTCGGAGCCGTCGATGGTCAAAGCAGCGACCGTGACCGTCTTGCTGGCCACGGTAAAGTCCACATCCACATAGCCTGACATGGTGCTGGACTGGCTCACGGTGAGGTCATCGCTGACATCGATCTGGGCGTCCCGCGAGGTGCTGGTGCCGCCATTGATGTCCATGATGTCGGCCGTGAGGGTGGTGCTGGCAGCCGTAATGAGCCTGGCCTCCGCATTGACGGAAGACGAGGCGTTCAACTGCAACACGCCCGTGTTGCTCCCATCGGCGACGGTGAGGGTGCCTTCGTAAAGCTGCAGCGTCGCATGCTCGTCCGCAGTGTCCCCGGCCGTGATGGCCACATCGTCTGGGTAGATCGTGCCGGAGCCCAGTTGTCGGACGTAGCATTCGCTGTCGGTGTCAGTGACAGTGAAAGTGCCGTTAACCGTCAGCGTCCGCGCCGTGCCATTGTCGGTGTCGATCCGGGTCGGCGTACCCTCGGTCCCGTTGCTCATGGTGAGATAGCAGATGGTGTAGTCGGCATTCAGCTCCGGCACATTGTTGGTCATGTCGTCAATGACTGCGCCGCCGTTGTTGGCGCTCTGCCCCGGATATTGGCCGGGAGTGCCGGTATACGACCAATTGTTAGCGTTGCTCCAGACGCCACTGGACGAGCCATCCCAGGTAAATTCAATGCCTGGACAAGCCGCCGCAGCCACGCTCGGTGCGATGAACAAGGCACAGACTCCTAGTGCTGTAATCAATGGCTTCATGTTTCTTTTCCTTTGCGTTAGAATGCTCATTGTCCTTACTCGGGCCTCGCGGCCGGACACCATTCTGCGTCCCGGTCGCGACGGCCCGGTTCCGTCAGCTTCCTTCCCTCCCCCTGGCGCACGGGCGAAGGTGCGTCCTTCGGGACGGTCCGTCCGCAACGAATGCTGCCCCAGCGCGTCAAAGGGTTCCCTTGACTTGCAGCCAACGCATGGGCGTCGCGAGCGGCAGGGCCACTCTGTTCGTCAAGGGTCTCCAGGTACCTGCGTTCCAAATCCCTTGGTCCTGAGGTTTTCGATTCCGGTACACCTCCTTTCGTGGTGTGGGCCCGCCCCGGCCGCACAGCCAACGCATGCGCGTTGCCGAGTGGAAGAGCCGTGCTGGCTCTCGGGGTCCCATAAAACCGTTCGTCATTCACCGCGTATCGCATCCTCCATATCTGAGATATGGACCTTGACGAGGTCCGGACGGCCGGGTATGATTTCAGTGTCCAGGGGCCGATCACTTCTGTCAGTCGCGCTTCAGGGAGAGAGAGTATTGGGTATTTGGGCGAACCGGTGGGCAGCGTGCCCGCGGGTTCGTGTGGAGGCTCTCTTCTTGAAGGTACAGGAGGATGAAAATGAGCAAGGAACACAGACGCAGAGGGGTCGTGCTGGCGTTGGGGGCCATCCTCGTGCTGGCCGCGGGCGTGCCGACGAACGCTGCCCCAATTCGCTTCGACAACCCCAGCCACGGTGAAGACGGGCACTTCCATTGGGCTGTGCCGGAAGGAGACAACACGAACTGGCTCGATCTCATGCAGCCCGCCGACGCTCAGCCTGGTACACCGTGGGGTGATTCGTCTCTCCAGCACTACTTTGACTCCGCCACGCCTTGGGGCACGATAGGGACGAGTGGCGCCGGGACCGTACAGGTTGAGATAGAGAGTTTCTGGATTGCCCCACTCGCCTTTGGCGCCATGATTCCTAGCGGCGCGCCGACAAGTGATCAGGGGTACGTGTATTACGAAGGCTATGAAACGCCGTGGCCCGCGGATGAAGCGGCCTACGTTGGCGTCCACTTCCATATCGGAGCTGGCACGCAGTACGGCTGGATCGGCTGCCTGCGTACGGGTGAGCAGGTTGAAGCCTTCGCCTGGGGCTATGAGACCGAGCCCTGTGTGCCGATCGCGGCGGGGGTTCCGGAGCCGGCGAGCTTGGCGGTTCTGGGTTTGGGGGCGGTGGTCCTGGCCGGATGTCGCCGGCGCCGGCCGGCCGAGTCGTAGAAGGAGTGCCGCCGTGGTGGGGAAGCGCCAGCGACGGCCGCCAGGTGCCGACCGACACGACGCAGCGACGAACATCCGGCTTGACCCAGTCGCCCGGCCCGTGACCGCACGGGGAGGGGGCGGCAGACAATCGATTCTCCTGTGTGGGCCCGCCGACACTTCAGAGCCAGGCCGACGTACCGGTCTGCGCGGTCGTCCGCCGGGCACCTGGAGTATCGGGCGGGCCTTGAAGCGCCCCACACAATCCCCCGTGGTCCTCAATCGATGACGGCGGGTCGAGTTCATGGGTCTGCCCCCTCCGTCGCTGTCGCGTCTGTGTCGCTATCCGCGGCCTGCGGGGGCCACGGCTCGTTCGTGATCAGGTAAGTTGACGGCCCGATGCGGTAAACCCGCACCCGGCGCCGCCGGGGCGCCGGATGCGTGGCGTTGGTCGACCCATCCACCCCATCCGACGTATCCGCCCCGTCCCCGGGGTCCGATAAGGTCCCGTCGGCTCCGGCCGGCCACGTGCCGCGTCCTCCGTTCGGCCCGACATCCGGTCCGCTATCCGATCCCGTACCGCCCGCCGAGGGTTCCGGGGGCAGCAACCGGCTGACCACGTCGGTCCCACAGCCGGCGGCGGCGGGCACCAATGCGGCGATGGCCAGCAAAGCGACCGTCCGCCGGATCGATGGTCGAACTGTCATGCCTGGCCTCCTGTCCGGGCAGAGGTTCTCGTGGCCGTTCGTTCCCTGGCCTCCAGGCTCTGCGCCTCGTCGTTCGGGCGCCCGATTCATGCGGGTCCGCCGACGGCGGGCCCGGTTGATCGCAAGGAGGGGAGCTGTCACGACGCGTGTGCGGCCGCGCTCCGAAATACGGCCGCACCCTCGGCTCCGGCACGACGAGGGGCCCGCTCGAACTACCCTCGCCGATCCGGGCCGAGCCCGACTGCGCCGGCTGCTCCCCCGCCTTTCTGTCCAGCGCGGCACCCTGGCCGTTGGGCCGACGCGCGGTTCCGCTGGAGGCGCGTACCTTCAGCGCCCGGTGGACAGACCCATCCTTTGACCATCCCAGCGCACGTTATGTTTTCAAGCGGCTGCGCCTCTTCGCGTGATCTCCCGGCTGCTGAATGGAAGCTGCGGCGAGATCAGTGGCAGACCTCCTCCCTTATGTCCGGCGTCTCCCCACTGACGGAAGTAATTCTGCACGCGCTTTCGGCGAAAGGCAAAGGCGAAAATCACGAGGGAACACAGTGAATCTTCCGTTTTGTCCTTTTGCTCACCGCGCGGCGTCGCGGCGCGTGTTTCCTTGGGGGTGGGGTCTCGAATCGTGTCCTTTTGCTCGGCCGGATGACGTAGAAATACGTACGCGCGTTTTGAACGGGC
>CAZBUJ010000148.1:0-8536 GCA_964495075.1 uncultured Phycisphaeraceae bacterium | reverse complement strand
CCCGATTTCCGCGAAATCAGCCAACCCCGAGACCCCATTCAACAGCAACTAGCTAAGCGTGGGACTCGACTTCGGCCGAGTGTTGCCGATCAGCTGTTCGAGCTGATCGACTATTTTCTCCAAGAGGGGGCGGGCAAGTTCATCGGCGGCTTGGTAGACGAACGGCTTGTCGCGACGAAGGGTTGAGCCCGTCACGTCTTCGAAAGCGCGCTGCTCCGCCTCGTTCCCGAACTCCCGTACAACGAACTCGTCACCGAGATTGACGGCATTCCACAGGTACCGCTGTGTCTTCAGGATCCTGCGGCCGAAGGATGTCATCAGCTCGCTTTTGCCGGCTTTCCGACGCGCCGCCACGATCGCCTCGATCGTGGCGTCGGACATCGCACGCTCGACGCCTTGCGGAATGCCGGCGACCTCCGCCAGGGCCGTTGCCTGGCGCAGGGCAAGGGCAGCCCGGATTTCGGGGTCCTTCATGTTCAGGGCGATGCGCTGCCCGACCAGGTCACCGGTTTGGGCCGCTTCTTGCGCGGCGATCGTCGCCGCGAACAGCTCGGGGCGATTGGCAATCGCGACATAGCCGGCGAACGCTTCGTCTCCGCCCAGCGCCTTGGTCAACTCGTCGCCGGTCAGCCCCTCCGCCTGCAGCATCCGCACGCTCTGCCGGAGCGTTCTGCCGCGATACCGCGGACCCAGCTTGCCCAACCCCTGGAAGAACGCCTTCATACGCGACGCGCCAATGTCCGGTGATTTGGCCACCCTCATGCCGACGGCGGTGGCGGCCATCGCTTCCTCGTCGCTGATCCCCCGGCCACTGACGTCCCGCAAGCCCTCGACGGTCGCCCCGGTGTTGGCGGCGGCCAGTGCCAGATCGACGAGATTGACCCGTGTTTTCTCGGAGGCGGCAAGTGCTTTCGAGACGATCGCCCGCTCATCGCCTGTCTCGGCTTGTCCGAATGCCTCTTTAATTACCGCGGCGGCGTCGATGATCGCCTGCGGGGATCCCTTGACGACCTGGTACTTCGCCAAATCGGCATACAGCGGCAGTTGCCCCATGGATCCCGTCGATTGCGCGGTAAACGCGATGTCGTACGCCTCAGACAGAGAAGTCGCGGCCCCAGCCATGTGCAGCCGCTTTGCCGTCTGCTGCAGCCCCGGCAGTTCCGCGACCCCCGCCACCTGCGCCAGCTGGCCCCGGCTGCCCGTGGAGGCGAGCAGCTTGCCTTTGGCCCGTTCGAACTGAGCATCCACCGCGTCCAGGCCGGCCTTCAGGGTCCCGACCAGGGCCGTGATGCTGACCAAGCCGGCGGCGTAGCTCTTGAGCTGACCGGTCGCTTTCTCCCCGAAGGCCTCGCCTCCTTTACGTCCCGCATGCTCCAGTTTGTTGCCGGCCTGGACGCCCGCCTGCTCCACTTGCTTTCCCGCCTTGGCGGTGTCCCTCAGCTTTTGTTCCAATCGGCCCTGCTGTTTCTCCGCTCGATTCAGGGCCTGGACCAGTTTCCGCGGATCGCCCGTCATCTCGACTGCGACTTGAGCCATCTCAGTTCTCCTGTTCAGATTGATTTGTCCGCCCGGTGAAACGGAACATGCGACTGCCCGGTGTCCAGGCCCGCCACCGGCGTTTCCATCGATTTTCCCTGGGGCGCCGACGGGGCGATGGTCCTTCATCGCCCGCGGTTGGTGCGGATCCGGTGGCGGCGCCCTTGTCCTCGGACTTCGCCCGTCCAACGGTCGGGTTTTTCTTTGTGGTGGACGGCCTGGGCGCCGGAAACCCGATCAGGTCCCGCCAGGCGACTCGGGCCTGTGGATGCGCGGTGTTCAGCCGGCGGGCGGCCTCGATGGCCTGGCGGACGAGCAGCGCGTTGTCCTCGACGATTTCGCGGGCGACGTCCTCGTAATCGCGGCCGCGTTCGGCATGAAGCCGGCGGGGGCTGATCAGGCGCTTATCGAGGCGCAGGCCGTCGGCCTCCGCGTCCTTCTTCGGTTGGATGTATGGCCACGAGGGGGCGGACCACACATGGTTGAAGACCGGATCACCACGTTCGATCCGGATTCGCAGCGAAGGCGAGTCTTCCGCCCACTTGCGCACTCTGAACTGGTAGACCCGCCGGTGGAACCGCCGCGTCAACCATCCCTGCACCCGGCGGAACTCCATACGGGCCTGGTCCACGGCCCCCCGGAAGCCGCTGAAGTTCGTTTCGCTCGCATCGAGCAGCAGAATCACCAGCGGTAGACCGAGGTGGGCCCCGGCGATCGACAGCATCAGCTTGATGTGCAAAAAGAACTCGGGGTTGGGGACGTTCGGGGAAAAGCCCTTCAGCTCTTCGCCCGCCCGGCCGGTATATTCCAAACCCGGTACTAGTCCCTCGAGCCGTCGCGTCGAACCATCAGACAAATACTGCGTTGTCTGTTCGCCGTGGGCGGCGCTATCCGTCGTCCCGAAGTCTTCCTTCCGGCTCCGGAGCACGGCCCAGCATGAGACCACCTGGGCCTGTACGAGCTTGGCGAACGAAATGTCCTCGCTCATCGACAGCGGATCCACGATCGGATTGAACACGGATACCCCGCGGGTCTGGCTGACCCGCTGGGGGTCGGCGACATGAAGCACCATCCGCTGGCCCGCGGCATCGCGGGCCGGGTACTGGTGGAACTGCTGCCGCGATCGGATCAGGCGGGCGGGCGCAACGTCCTCGGAATACAGCCAGTAGGCCTGGCGGCGCCGTTCCCGGTCCATCTCCACGCCCAGCACCGTGTTTTCCCGGGCCCGCTGGTGCGGCGTCCGAAGCCGATGCCCCTCGACCAACTGCAGCCGGCCGTCCCGAAGCAGCAGCACGATGTGATCACCGTCGACGTACGTATGTCGGAGTACCAACCGCTCCATGTCGGGGAAGGTCAACTCCCCGCTGTGATCGCAGGCACGGGCCGAGCCCGCCCATGCATTCCACCGATCGAGCAGCTCCCGATCGAGGGCCCGGTCGCCGGTCTGCGGATCCACCCGGAACCCGTCCTGGATGACGTTCGTCGTCAGCCGGTTGAGCATGGTCCCCACGATGTTGTCGTTCCGATCCATATCGCGGGCCACTTCGATGAGATGGTAGTACTCGTAGGGATTGCGGACGTGATAGTCGGCGCCACCCCCACCCGGTGCCAGCCCCGTCCGTGTGCGACGGAACCGGCTCGATTTGGCCGCCGCGTGATCGGCCTGCATGATGGGGGCCCGGTCGACGGGAATCGGAAGCGTGGTTTTCGTCGTTTCCATGACAGCTACCCTCCACTCAGGGCCCGGCGCACGCGCCCCCACCAGCCGGACGAACGCAGTTGTGTGTCCGCCACCTCGGGCATCCGCTCGAGCCGGGCGAACACCTCCGGCAACGCGGACCGCCGGATCCCCCACCAGGCCACGTCGAACCCGGCCAGGATCGGGCCCGTCCACTGCGTCCGCCCGTTGACGTCGATTGCGCCGCGCCACCCCGCCGGCGGATCGGCGGTCAGCGTGCAGCACACGGGGTGTGCCCGCCATGCCCAACGCCACGTCATCGGTTCGAGGTCTCGGGACCAACCATACTGGTGCCGGCCGTTCGCCAGACGTTTTCGCATCCACCGGCGGTCCGCCCCGTACTCCCACCCGTGACGCCAGGCCCCACCCGGCAGATCGATGACGGCCCGATGGCGGCGGGTCGGTCGCGCCTCCAACTCGTCATCCCGCCGGCGGCCGATCAGCTCGAGCCGGACCAGCTGGCGAAGCGCGACGACCAGGTCCTCCTCGGCGAACGCAGGGCCACCGGCGAGCAGCTGAGCACGCAGCACGCACCCGCGAACCGCGGCACCCTCCAGGAGCCGCGTGCCGTCCGCCGGCACGCAGTCGACGGTCTGCGTCAGCACCCAGGCGGCCAGCAGGACCCGATCGATAAGTGGGTTGTCAGCTGGATACGATGTCATCGAGAGCGTCCTCCCGCGATTCAAGAAACTGGATCAGCTCGGGCTCGGTCATCGGTTTGCTTTGGGGGAGCGCGGGCCGCTCGAGCCGGGTTCGCCACCATGAGATGACGACGGCGACGGTGATCACGCTGCAGTTCCAGGCCCTCGAGTCGTTTAACGCGGTCAAGTAAGATCCGTTGCGGTGCGGTAAGCTTTTGGCCGCTTTTCTTGGCCCGCGCCGCGGCGGCCAGCTCTTGCCGCTCAACCGCCGTGAGTCGTTCCAAAGCTCGCTGCGTTGGGGACTTAGAAAAATCATCTGCCTCGGCCGGTTTCCGTTTCCGCTTCGCCATTCCATCGCACAGCCGCCCGCTTACTTACCGCAACATTCGACCCCTACGTGTAAAAAAATGCCGCCATACTCCCGGCGGAGCCCCCACGGGGGGCCCTGGAAAGGACCCAACGGCGATATGGAGCCAGAAACGCGGGTTTGTAACCGGGATTCGCCCCATCGACCCGCGTTTCTGAGTCGGAATCGCGGATCCGTCGTTTTTCGGCCGCGGGGGCATCATGATGCTATCCATCTCCGCCGGCCTCCCCACGTCGGGCGCTCGTGCAGTCGCCGACACCGTGCTCGCAGCTGTGATCGCGCAGCTTTGAGAGCAGGTCATGGATCACATCCCATGCAGTTCGCATCGACGTCCAGATATCGACGTGCCTCGGCCACGGCGGAGTGCAATCTGCCGCCCGGACAAGACAGCTAGTGAAGTACACCACAAACACCGGTCCCCAATTCTCAACCAGGTTCTTCAGTACCTCCGCCGGATCCGGCGATTCCCCCCACTCTGCGTCGTCCATCACCCGACGGAGCCATTCATCATCCATTACGGTGCTCTTTCGTTGCTTCTCAGTCATCGTCTTCACCTCCACCTCGTGCATCATTCTCGCTGGCCGGAATCAAGGGCAACGCCCTGTCACCGGCCGCGTGGCCATATCTGTTCGGTCCGTTCGCCAGCCACGGCGGCGCGGAATCTGCACCGCAAACCGCCACCACCACGTCAGCGTTCGCAATGGATGACGCGGATCCAACATGAACCAACCGCCGTGGCCGAGCCATCCCGCCCATGGATGCCAGAGCATTCCGGGCACGTTTGCGTCTCGTCTGAAGTCCAAGACTTGCACGCCTCAGCTCTCCTTCCCGATTACACCATTCAGCCCGCCGAACCGGGCCCGGGCTGGATGCCGGGCCACGGGCACCGGCCGGCGGTTGACGGACAAGATCATTGGCGGTCCGCAGCCGCGGTGCGATCCAAAAGCCATCCGATGGCATGCCTCGGCTCCGTCACTGGCCGTCCGTCGGCCATGCGAGCACTCCCGGCCTGCAGCGCCTCCGTCAGCCTCCGCAACGTCGCGGCCTGGCTCGGATTCAGCTGCGCCTCTAGGCGGGACTGACAATAGCCGGGGGCGAGCGGCCGCAGCGGCACCCGCACATCCACCAGGTATCCGCTCCCGGTTGGATCAGGCAGGCAGGAGTGGTCGAGCGGATCCGCCCCTGCCGGCGGCGCCGGTGGCGCCTCGACCGCTCGTTTCCGTCGCCTCAATGTAGCCATGCGTTACCTCCTCAAATCATCCTCCACGGGCGGCCCCTGGCGAATCGGAGGAGGAGGACGAGCCAGACTCCGACCCGCGCAGGGGCTCACCTATGGCAAGCCTAAGTCGCCCGCGGGCCGGAACACTTCTGCAGCAAAACCCGCCTAACATCGCGGATCAGCGAGTCAACCAGCGGCGTGGAAGCCTGATACATCTTGGTTCCAACAAGCACGAGAACCGTCACATTGGTACGTTGCTCCTCGCTGATCGTCGCTCCGCCCACTGGATCCAGCCATTGAATGTCATCCCCGCCATTGGCGCGGCGGCGGGCCTTTGCTCGGCGAGAACCCGCCTGCCCTTTGATACGCTTTCGTTTCTGACTCTGTACGCCAGGCTTTGCGGACTTCGGTCGTTTAGCCATGTGAACGGCGCTCCTTTTCCAGCGAGGCCTGCAGTTCGGTCGACACCGTCGTCAGCGCCTGGGCGATCGCCCGGCGCACCGCTCGATCAACCGCCGCATCCGGAATTTCGATTAGTTCGTTCACCGGCGTGAATTGCGTCGTCTCCTCCATCTGCTCATCTTCGCCGGGCGGTCGTCCTTTCTTGCCCAGCGACGCCTGCCCATGCCGACCGGGTGACGTGTTACAGGCACATTCTGCATGTAAGGCAATCAGAAGCGCCTGGCGAGACGCCGGACCAAGGCAACGAAACAGGCTGATTAACGTCAGCTCATCGTGGGTTAGATTCCATCCTCTGCTCGCAAGTTCTATAGTTGTCTCACTCGCCATCGTCATCACCTCCTCGGGGATCGCCACCCGACGGCACCGGACGCCATGTGCTGTCACCGGCCGTGTGGCCATCGACTTGTCCTGCGCCCGGGCGCCGTTGCCCGGATTAGCGTCCCTCCAGCTTCCTGGACAAGTCTGCGATGATATTCCACCTGATCCGCATGGTCTCATTGATCCGCATGTCGTCCGACCAAGGTAAAACACCCTCCGTGGCTTTGATGACCTCGGACAAAAAGTACAAGGAGACCAGTGGCCCATACGTCTGCACCAGGTCCCGCAGGACGGCGTGCAAGCTCGGCGGCGGTCCCCCATGCGGCCCGGATGCCTTCAACCTCGCCAACCACACCGGAATTTCGATCAGCTCATCTTCGGCGGGCGGTCGTCCTTTCTCGCCCTGCGGCGTCTTGCCGCTCTTCTTCGTCTTGCTTGCCATAGGTCTACTCCTGTTCGATCTGCCGCCATCGGGAGGCACCGCACCTCTCGACGGCCGGCTGGTTCCTCATCGTTTCGTGCCTTCCCCTCCCTCTGCATCAGGTCCCGCAGGGTGGCGTCCAACATGCGCATTCTTGCGGACAGGATTCACGCGGCGATTGTGATATCTGCGGACGAGATGGCTGGACGGATACCGAGTTCGGCAGCCCGGGAAGCCTTCCTGCGGCGATTTCTCGAAGCGCCATCATCACCCCATCAAGAGCCTCGGGGCGAAGCCGGCGCAGCAGGTTGCCAGCTTCGATTTCGATGGTCGTGAGGTTCCATTCATCTTCGGCGGGCGGTCGTCCTTTCTCGCCCGGTGGCGCCTCGCCGCTCTTTTTCTTCTGCCTTGCCATAGGTCCAACTCCGCATCTGATTCGCCGGCCGCCGTGAAGCACCGTGCCCCCCGGACGACCGGCTGGATCCTCATTGTTTCGCGTCCCCCTCCGTCTCCCGCCGAGCCCGAGCGTGCAGCCAATCCTCGATGTCGCGGGCCATGTTCCGCAGGCCCACCATGAAGTTCTCCAACACGGCCACCATCCCCTCGTCGCCCGGATCCCGCCGTGCCCCGCCGCAGACGGCGCTCCTATTCGCTATGACCAATCGCCTTGCTCCAGCCACTGGTCCCGGGCGGCCGCGAATATCCGGCCCAGCTCGCACAACTCATCAGACATTTGCAGGACCTCGTTCGCGGTCTGTCCGTCGATGCCCCGGGCCCTCCATGACCGGGCCCAGCTCCTGACGGTGGCCGCCAGGCGATCCATGGCGGCCGCGTGGGCATCGATCGCCGCCTGCATCGCCGCCTGGCCGTCCGCCCGCTGCACCGCGTCCTGCACCAGCCTAACGGCCCGGGCGGAATCGGCCCGGGCGACGACCTGGACGATGTCATCGACGTGCCGGCCCAACTGTTCGGCCGCCGGACCGCTGACGGTCACCGCCTGGTCCCCGCGCACGACGAGCAGCTCGCCCGGGTCCAAGTGCAACACCCGCACCCGCGTGCCGTCCAGGGTCGGCGGGCCGTTCTTCCCGTGTGTGTGGGTCACGGCGCGCCCCCCTTCAGCTCCCGAACGAAGCCGAGGTGATCCGCACGGTGCAAGGCCTGGTCCGCGGCCAGCCGATCGACGTGCTCGCCCGGGCAGCTCCCGACGCGCCGAATGTGGTCCCGCAGCAGGCCCACGGACTCATGGAATTGGGCGATGGCACGCGGGTCGTCGATGGCGAAGCGTTTCAAGCCTCGGGCCACAATCAGCGGCCCGCTCTCGGGATGGCGCGTCACGTTAATGGGCGGGATGCCGCAGTACTCGTCACTTGTCGTCATCGTTCGTTCCTCCGTTTGGGCCCGCCGGCGGCGGGGCGAATTCGGCTTCGGGGTTCGGGTCCGCGGCGGCTGGAGCCGCTCGGACCAGTAGCCGCTCGATCAGCTCGGCCTTGCGTGTGTCGGAGATGTTCAAGCGGTCGATGGCGAGTATGGCCTCAACCAAGTTCTGGCCTGCATGTTGTCCGAGGGCGTCACCGAGGGGCGTGGCGTCGGCTCCGGGAGGTGTGCTGTCGGCTGCCCGGTGCTTCGTCGGGCCACTCGTCGTCACGTGCCGCGTAACGGGCGGTGACGGCGTTGAATCCCCGGCGGGGTTGGGCGGGCGGCTGTCCGCAGCGCAAGCAGAAGTACAAGCGCCGTCGTCGGCGTCAGTAATTCTTTGTTGTGAAGATGGTTGGATGTCTAGAGCGTCTGGTTTGCAACCAGAAGGTCGTCGGTTCGAATCCGATCGGCTCCAGTG
>CAZBUJ010000147.1:0-8991 GCA_964495075.1 uncultured Phycisphaeraceae bacterium | reverse complement strand
CAGTTCTTTGGCATCCAATTGTTCCAAGGCTGCCGAAAGAAATGTCAGTGTCATGTTTTTGTCACGAGTCCAGATGTAATCCCAGAAGTTCGTTCGTTCGTCGTCGGTGTCGCGATACTCCGTGGCCCCGGGAATCTGCAGCAGGATGCCGATAGCTTGAAAATAACCGGCCAACCACCGATGCACCGCCTGGAGTTGCTCCAGGCGTAGGCGGAACACGCTCGGCAGCCGGTCGCTGTACTGGACCAGTCGATCGAACCGCCTGACTTCGCCGTTCTTGTGCCAGATGATGGGCTCCAACATGCTCGCTTCCCCTTTCCGTGCGCAGGACGGCCGTGCCGCCGTCTGCCATCCTATGATCTTCCACGCCGCGATCCCGGGCCCGGGCAGGCGAAGCTCACCCCGCCCTGTCATCCACCGCTATCCACTGCGCACACTGGTCCCGGCGCCGTCACCAACGGCGAACTGCTGAAGGCCCCTGCTGGCACCAAAAAGGGAAGCGGGCGCCACCCGATGCGCTAAGGCCGCGAGCAAACCGTCAAGTCCGCTCCCGCGACCCCGCGCACCGGGCAGCGCCCGCATCATAAGCGCGGACACACACCCGGGCGAGGCGTCTGGCAGGAGCGGGGTTGCCGAGCCAAGCCGGCATTTGACGGTTTGCCTGCCAATACGAATCGTCTACGCCACCTTTGCGGCTAGACGCCGCAAAGATGGTCAGCTACATTGTCCATCAGTAAGATACTCTGTGAAATGCGCTGAGTCAAGCAAAATGTATCAAAATTTGACGTGAATCACCCAGCAGAGGGAACGACTTGCTCGTAGTGAAACTGCGCGACGCCATGGAAGCGTACCACCGCCGTACGGGAGAACGCATGACGTACGTCAAGCTCTCAGAGCGCACGGGCATCGCGGTGTCAACGCTGAGAAAGATAGGAAGCGAGCTGGGTAAGCATACAACGCTCACCAACATCGAGAAGTTCTGCCGAGCCCTGAGTACGACCCCGGGAGATCTACTGGAGTTGATCGACGATCTGCCGAAGGCGAAGCCCAAGCCGAAACGCAAATCGAAGAAGTAGCGGTCGCGGCGTCGTGGGCGGCGATCCCGCTCGTTGGCCGGGACCCGGTCGACTCGCCATTTCAGTTCGCGCTAGTCGACAACAGCGGTGTAACTCGGTATTGGCACAAACGATGACGAAGAGTGACTGTGTGGCCAGCTGTGTGTGCAATCGTAGATGATTGCATGAATGTGATCGCGGCCTCGGCGCGCCGTTTCGGCATCTGGGAGTTGGGCATTCCGGCGTTTCCGCCGATCCCTGATCGCCGTCCCTCGATCCTTGCTCCCAGCGGCTCCCGCCGCGCGGCGTTTTTCTCGTTCCCCCGATCCCTGGCGGGCAGAACCGCCCGATTCCGCCCATCTCCGCCCACTAGCAAGCCCGACCTTGGCACTTTCCAATTACTAGTACGACAGCGCTAGATTCGTCTCGGATCGCCCCTCAGGCCAGCGAAAACGCATTCGCCCAACCGAGCCAACCCGCGTTCGCGAGCTGCAGACGCAGATTGTAGCGCTGTCAAACTAGTGAATACTAACTGGCAGTATCCGGTGTTCCAAGGGCCCCGGGCGCATGTAACAGGCCTCCATCAACCGACTACCCACCCGACCACTCCCGGCGGTACGTCGCCCGCGTCCAGCCACGCCCAGCCCGCCGGTGTCGGGGCGTGGTCGGTGCGGCCGTGGGCGTCCGCACACGAGCCGACGTAGTTCCGCACCAGCGCCGGCAGCATCATGTTTTCGACCAACACCGCTTCGCGGCGGTATTCGTCCGGCGGCCGCTCGCCGATCAGCTTGCGTTCGGACACCCATACGTCGGTTATCAACTCGGCTTCGCCCGGCCGCTTGCTGTGCCAGGCCACTTCCAGCGCCGACAGCCAGCCCGAGTACATGCCGGGCAGCCCCACGAGCTTTGGGGCTCCCGCTTCGGCGGTGTCCGTGAGCTTGACGGCGAGCGTCTTCACGCGGTGCGGCTGGCGGACCTTCACCACCCCCGCCTTCGCCAGCCCTTCAAGCGCGCGCTGGGTCGCCTCAGTTGTCGTCCAACATCGCCATAGGCGTGCCGTCGATGCTCCGTGTTGCCATGACAACGCCCACGCGTTTCACCGCCAAGGCAAACAGCTCAAGCAGTTCAGCCGGTTCGACTTCGGCGTCAAACGGGAACACCGGCACGTACTCATGTTCCTTCGCGTACGTCGCTACCTCATCGGCGCCACAAGCGATTGAAGCATCCACGGCGTAGACGGTCAGGTGGAGGAAAAACCCCCGCTCGGTTTGGCGGGGAACGTGCCGCTCCTTCGCCGCGGAAACCGAGAATCCCACCGGCCGGTACCCCTTCGGCACCTCCGCCTTGCGAGCCAGCCGAAACAGCAGGTCGACCCCGTCGGCTTCGTCAATGGAGACCCGGCCCTTGAAGTCACCGTAGTGTGTGCTCGTGTTGATCGGTTCCGCCATTACCAGCCCTCGCCGCAGTAAGCAGACGGCCGCCACCGGCCTTGCCGCGCCCGCGCTCGCCGTTGAAGCTCGGCCAGACTAACCCGCTCGCGCGGTCGCTTCGCCTCAGCGCCCGAACCGGGCAGCACCGCTCCGAGCATCGACGCGGCCACAGCGCATCCTACCACGCAGTCAAGCCAGTGATTATCCGCGAACCCCGGCCGCAACCGCCATTCATCGACCGTGCGCCCGTTGGCCGAAACGCGGGTCGATGCCTCGGCGGTTACATGCTCGGCGAATAGCCGGTGGTGCTCCGCATCCCGACCGTACAGCGCCAAGGCGCCGGCGTCGCCGAGTGCGACGGCAAGTCGGGCGTGAACGAACGATTTCCAGTGATTCGAGTCAAACCGGACGTACCGCGCGGCGCGATTCACCGTGCGCGTCACAAGCCAGTTCCAGCCGTGCCGCTCGCCCGGCTTGCGCTGGTACTCGCTCATCGGGCGCCCCGCCGCCCCGATGCCCACGCCCCGCGATGCCAGCAACACCGCGGCATGTTCCGAGCGCCGGCAGAAGGCGTACACCGTGTCCGGCACGTACCCGGCATCAATCAGGCCGCGTCCGACGCGCGTCGCGCCGCCAATTTCGCGGGTCCATTCGTGGGCGAGCAGCCTTTCGGCAAGCGCCGTCAGCCCCGCCAGAATCGCGCCTTCACGGCCGGCGCCCGCCGATACGCTCGCCAGGGTCGGCGCCGCCTTCCGCAGCGTGAACGTCCGTCGGCGTTGCTCGGGATGCGTGCCGTAGTCCACAATCCAGCCGGTGAAGTCCCCCGACCACGCAACCACGACCCAGAACAACAGCGCGTCGTGAACGTCGACGAACGCCGTCAGGTGCTCGGCGTCCGCCGGCACGAGGCCGCGTTTCACGCCGCCGAGCTTGCGCGCCACGGCCCCGGCCGTCAGCGTCGGCAGCGTATCCGCTTCGGCGCGAAGCGGTTCGTTCTGGTACTCGGCCCAGAACGCTTCATCGCCCAGGTCGGCCCGCAAATTCATTACGTGTTGAATCGCGGAAAGCTCATCTTCGTTATGCCGTGCCGGCCACGCGACCACGGCGCCGGCGTCCATCGCGTCGCGGTTCCGGCGGTAGTAGTCGGTGGCTTCGGTCGTGCCGCCGTCCCGGCGCAGCCCATCCGCCCGGAGCTTGCGGTACGTGTCCCACGGCTTTTCATGCGTCGGCCACGCGTAAACGGCCTTGGTCCGCTCCCCTTGCCATTGCGGGTTCCGCTGCCGATCAAGCAACTGGTCGGCTAAGTCGCCTTCCCGGATAACGGTGCAAGGCATCATCGCCGCAATCTTCCGCCCCGGCCCGGCCATGCCGAGCACGTCACCCCTCACGATTGCGACCCGCTCGGCGCATTGCGACGGCGAGTTCGCGGATTCGCGGGTCTGCGGATCGTCGAGAATCACCAGTTCGGGCCGAATGATCTGCCCGCTGACGAGCGCGTGCGATTGCCCCCGCAGCGCACCCGTGAGCCCGGCCACCGTCACGGTCGAGCCGCTTACGTTTCGACCGCCGCACGCACAGTCCGGCATCGTCGGAAACGTCAACCGCTTCGCGGCCCAGGTGATTCTGGTCTGTTCGCCGTTGAATAACTGGCCGATACACTTCCGGGCATTGTTCTCAAGCCGCCGAATCGGGTAGCACGCTTGGCGGAAATCCGCCCCCAAGGCATCGTTGAACGCCAGTTCCGTTTTCAGGTGTTCCAGCGTCACTTCGGCGGCCGCTTCGGTCGCCCCAACCAGGCAGACGAACCGCCGATGACCGTACAGCAGCGCCCACAATGCCGCCCGCTCGCACAGCGTCGTTTTCCCGGCGCCCCGCGGCATCGCGAGAGCGAACAGCCCACCGTCGAGCACGGCGGATTGAATCCGACCGATTACGCGAAGGTGATCGTCTGACCACGGCAGAGAAAACGCCGCGGGGAAATAGGCTTCGCAGAAACGGCGGAAATCCCGCTCGCACGCCGCGCGGCGTTCCAGGTCGCCCGGCGGCGGGTAGTCCGCGGCAATGTCGCGGGCGTTGCGGCTGCGCTGCAGATTCGCGGCATTGTCGGCATCCAGCTTTGCCTGGTAGTGGCTTGGCATCCGTGCCCCTCCCGGGTCAGTACGATTCAAACCAGTACGGCGGCTGTTCCCCGAGTGGTCGGGGCGCTTCCCCGGTCAGGAGGACCCGCGAACGCCCCTGCGAGCGCCATCGCGCCACCGAAATCGGCCGCGGCGTCGCGTGCCGCGGGGTTTTGGTTGTGGTGGCAGCGTCGGCCGTAGCATCCGATCCAGCCGTCGCATCGTGCAGCCGTCCGGCCCGTCGCCGTTGCCGGCGTTCGGGTACACGTCGGTAACCGGCACCAAGTACAGCGGCCGCCTGGCCAACTCGGGCGCGCCTGCTCGGCAGAGTGCTTCCACTTCGATCTGTGGCCATTTCATCGCTCGCCCCCCGTGACACCACCACCGAAACCCGCGTTGCCGTGGGCATGGGCCGGCGTTTCGGTTGTGGTGTTATTGGCGACGGTGCCCACAAGCGCCATGACCGCCCGCCGAATTGGTTCGGGCAGCGCCGGCCACGCGGCCACCACGGATTGTAGTTCGGCGTCGTCAAACGCCGTCGCGCCGCAACTGTCGGGGGAATAGGCGGGGGAGTCAGCGGTGTTGCCGTAAGTGTCAGAAGATTCGTAGCTTACGCTCGCCCCGGATTGATTCCCAAGCTGGACGTCGTGGGTTCGAATCCGATCGCCCGCTATCTTCCTTTCTAATAAACACTTACATCAGACTTCGCATAAATCGGTGCGGGTTGAATCGACAGGGGATTCTTAACGAAAACCGCGGTCCTGGCCTAGAAACGGCGATTCGCAACGTCCAGCCAAGAAAACTGGACGTCGTGAGTTCGACCTCAGGGCTAAGCTCGTTTCGCAGTTGGCCTTGCGCTCGGAGATCGTTCTCCGTTCGGGCTTCGCTTACGGTGGTAGTTACCACTTTCACCATTGGGCCGAGCATGGTGCGTTCTTCCGAAAGGACTCGTCATCGGCTGATCTGGCCGGCCACCCGGTGTCGTTCCCACCGAATTGGCGAAAAGTCTCGCCACCCCCTCTTGCAATGGCGAATTAATTCGCTATGATGGCCGATGTGGCGAAATGATTCGCTAATCCACTTGGCACGATCAGGAGCATGGCCATGCCCCGTCCGACCTCGTCGCAGCCGACCGAAGTCGAGTTGCAGATACTTCGTGTTCTCTGGCAGCAGGGGCCATCGACGGCCCGTCAAATCCACAACCAGCTTGCGGACGACCGCGACACCAACTACTCGACTACCGTCAAGATGCTGGCGGTCATGCTCGACAAGCGGATGGTCAAGCGGGATGAGACCGTACGGCCGCAGGTCTATCGCCCGGCCACGTCGCAAGAACACACGCAGCAGCGAATGCTCAAGGACCTGATCCATCGGGCCTACAACGGATCGGCCGGTAGTCTGGTGCTGCAGGCCCTGGCCTCACAGAAGGCGTCACCGGAGGAATTGGCGAAGATCCGCCGCCTACTGAGCGAGTTGGAAGGGGGTGAAGGATGACCAACATCACGCCATTCCTGCAGACGTGTTTCCAGGCCGATTGGGCCGAGCGGATCGGCTGGACGCTCGTGCATTCGCTCTGGCAGATTGCAGCGGTCACGGTTGTCTATGCCCTGGCTGCGCTGGTGCTGCGAAATTGCTCGGCGTCGTCGCGCTACGCGGCAGGGTGCGCCGCGATGCTGGCGATGCTGGGCCTGCCGGTGTTGACCTATGTGCTGCTGCCTTCGGCCGCGTCCACGACCAATGCAAGCATGGCGCCTGAGCCGGCAGCGCTCGTGCCGCCGGCGGTGGTGGACCGGCTCCCGGCGGAAGGCGGCGACTTGGCGGTGTCGAAGCCCGTTGTGCTGAAGGCGCCCGCCAATCCGCTTGCGACGGCCCAGGCCGAGCCAGTTGAGACGACGGACCGGCAACCGACATTCCTGGCTGGTCTTCACGCTTGGCTGCAGCCGTGGGTCTCCTGGTTCGCCGCCGCGTGGCTGACGGGCGTGGTGCTCTTCTCGCTTCGTCCGATGTGGGGATGGTTCCATGTGCGCAGGCTTCAGCGGCAGGGACTTTCGCCACTGGCCGATCCCATTCGACGCACGTGTGACAACCTGATGCAGAAGCTGGGCGTCCACCGGGCGGTTCAGTTCGCCGAGTCAGCGCTGGTGGAAGTGCCCACCGTGGTCGGCCACCTGCGCCCGCTGGTGTTGCTACCCGTGTCCGCCATCACAGGGCTGAGCCCCGCGGAGATCGAACTGATCGTCGCGCACGAGTTGGCCCACGTTCGGCGGTACGACTCCCTGGTGAACTTCGCGCAGACGGTTGTCGAGACGATCCTGTTCTACCATCCCGGCGCCTGGTGGGTCTCGAATCAGATCCGGCGCGAACGGGAGAATTGCTGCGATGACCTGGCCGTTCAGCACTGTGGCAATCGCATGGCCTACGCCCGGACGCTTGCCCGACTGGAAGAGAACCGCGTGATCGCGCCGACTGCCGCCGTCGCGGCCTCGGGCGGTTCGTTGTTGGATCGTATCCGCCGCGTCCTCGGCCAGCCGAGCGTATCGCACACGCCACGCGGCACTTGGCTCACCGGGGTCCTCGTGCTCTTGTCGGTCTGCGCGGTGCTTTCGATCGCGATGGCCATCGGGAGTGGCGGGGACTCGGTTGGACGCGTATCGGCCCAGGGAGAAGACCATGGGGGCGAGACCATTGGCACGCAGGACAAACCGCGAGCCGTGGATGACAGAAAGGAAACGATCGGCGAGGTGCTGGGCGCTCCGGTCTACCGCGATCAGATTCGCACCGGCGAGGATGCCCAGCTTGCGTCTGAACTTCATCGGCTGTTTACGACGGATGTGATGCGGCAATACCGCCAGATGCATGCGGCTGAGATCACGCCGACAGATGCCGAAGTCGACTTCGCAGTTGCCTACTTTGACAAAGAGCACCAGAAACGCATCGAGGGGCGAAAGGCGGAACTGCGTAGACAACTTCAAGCCATCGAGCGGCAACTGCAGACGACGGGACTGCCGGAGGAAGAGAAGAGCAGACTCGATGTCCAACGAAAGTCGCTCCAGCAACGACTCAGCCCGCCGGGTCGAGACTTTGCGATGTTCATGCTCGACCACTGGAAGTTCCAACACCACGTATACATGAACTACGGCGGCGGCCGCATCCTGTTCCAGCAGGCTGGCCTGGAAGCCTACGATGCGATGCGCAGGTGGCTTGAGACGCAAGAGGAACTCGGCAAGTTTAAGATCACGGATCCCGAGCTTCGAAAGGCTTTCTATGAGTACTGGACCACACCGGACCACGGCGCCTTCCTGGCCGGTGATCCGGAGCGCATTCGCCAGATGTTCCTCGAGCCGCCATGGCGGCTACCCGCTGGCGCCGACGTCAATACCTCGGCAGCCCCTCAGGCGACATACTCCGAAAACGCATGGGGACAAGCCGTCGACGGAGTGCAGGCGCGACTCCTTCCCCAAAGACTTGTCTGGCCAGAAGGAACGCCGCCGGAGTTCGACATTGAGGTCCGCACACTTCCCAACGCGAAAGACTATACGCTGCCAAGAGTCGTCGAACAGCTCGATGTCGAAGTTGACGGCAACTGGAACAACTGGCGTGGCGGCATGCTGATAGCCGGGTACTTCGGGCACTCGGCCGATAGCGGTACGACTTCTGCCCCATATCAGCCGTTTCATAAGCCCCTGATACTAGACGAGAATTGGGGACGTGTATGGGAGCTGACAAGGCAGGCACAAGACAAGCTCGAAGTCTCAGACGAAGATCTCGCCGCCAAACATCCGTTGCCACAGGCACTCACGCCTGGCAAACACGCCATACGGGTCAAGATCATCGGCGAACTTGTGACGCAACCAGTGGAGATTGAAGTCGTTGCCAACCGCGATGCCTTGGGGAGCGCGGATGCAGAAGCGGATTTGAAGCGACGGGCTGAGATGGCTGGCTCCACGTCTCTTATCGAATCCGACCGCGACGTGGCGCTCGCGTATGCCCGGGCGCTGGCGGCCGGCGATTTCGACGCGCTCGAGCAGTTCTGGGAGTTCCAGGACGACTGGGACAGGGAGTTTGCACGGAAGCTGGCCGCGAGGTTTGCTCGAACGCTGGACATGAGAGTCGAGTTGGTCTCGATGCAGCGGCTGAGCGAGGATTCGCTTTTTGCCTGCTTCCTAACGAACACCACACCTGACGGGTTTGTCGCGAATCGTCGCGCGCCACTTCAGACTGTGTTCCATCGAGAAGATGGGCAATGGCGGTGTGGGCCGCCGGGCAATCTGCGTTCTGTGCTCACGATGCGCAGCATGGGCGCCGAGCGGATTGGACGACGGGCGATCACTCAGAGCGTGATTCTCGCCCGGTTCGGTCCGGAGGGCTTCAATCTCGATCATCAGATGG
>CAZBUJ010000146.1:0-9089 GCA_964495075.1 uncultured Phycisphaeraceae bacterium | reverse complement strand
GCCCTCGGCAAGAAGTGACATTCCGCGGAGCGGAACGGGGGGGACCGGCACGTCGTGGGGGGCGGTGCCGGGCTCGACGGGTCCGCACGGGCGAGGGAGCGCGGTTCAACGGTTCGGCGCGGCGTCGGTCGCGTTCGGCACGGGCCCACCCGTGTCGCTCGGCGGCGGCGGTTGTTTCGTGATCGTCAGCAGCATGATCAGGCACGGGATGAGCACGAGGAACAGCAGGATGAGCACGGCGATCGTCTTGGCGAGCGGCCCGCGACGCGGCTGGTACACGCCTGTGCGCAGAATATCCTCCGACGGCGGATTGGACGGGGATTCGCTCATCGTCGGGACAGACCATAGCTGGGCCTGGTGGCGGCGTCAAAAGGCAAACCGGCGCCCCACACAACCGTTTTTTGACTGACCGCGGTTGCGGTCACCGAACGGGCTTGATACGCTCAGACGAATTGTGATCAGGGGCTCACGCTCGACCGGACACACCACCCATGAAGCTGACCGAGATTCTTCCGAAAGACGGCATCTGCGTGCCGCTCACCGCCACGGACAAGACGCAGGCGATCGCGCAGCTGGTGGACCTGCTGGCCAAGGGCGGCCACATTACGGATCGTGATCGCGTGCTCAACGCCGTGCTGGACCGCGAAGCGACGCGGGCCACCGCAGTGGGGCACGGGTTGGCCGTCCCCCACGGCAAGTGTTCGGGCAGTCCGAAGCTGGTGATGGCCATCGGACGCCCCGCCGAGCCCATCGATTTTGGCGGCAAAGACGGGGAGCCCTGCAATCTGATCGTGCTGGTGTGCAGCCCGCCCGACCAGACAGGACCGCATATCCAGGCGCTGGCCCGCATCGCGCGGCTGATCCTGATCGAAAAGTTCCGAACCGCCATCCAGCAGGCGAAATCGTCCGAAGACATCTACGAGATCATCGGGCAGCACGAGTGCTGAACCACGGTGGATTCGACGGCGGCCGAGCGGCTGATTCACGTGCCGGTCGGTGTGAACCTGGGCACAATCGACGATGTGACCCCGTTTCCGGGCGTGCGGTCCGGTCGCGCGCCTTGGCGGCGAGCCCCGCGGGCGGGCACGCGCCACCAGATATAGCAACTCACAGGTATGATCGCCCGGATATAGTGGCGGCGCTAAGGAGTTTTCCTAAGACCGCGCCACTGTGACTCCGTCCGAACACGCCCCGCAAGGTCAAGTTCTCTAACGGCTTACAGATGTTGCTAATTTTTGTTGAATATTGGTTTGACGCGACCATCATCTTGGGCTATTGATTTAGTTGCCCACTAGATGTTGTGGGCTCCAGATCGAACTGAATCGACCTCGTGACGCACGGTTTAGGAAGTGATGCTTTACGTACTTCGGGGATTCTGCGTGCTTTGAGCGAGGGTGTTATCGGGCGTTCTGGGGCGGTCCTGCGAGCATAATCGCGGTTCAGCCAAGCGGCTGAACGGCTTTAGCGATCGGCGCGGTTCGTTGCCGGTGGAAGGCGTGGATGGTGAGCACATGACGTTGGTTTCGTCGATGGATCGAGCGCGTGTGGAACCTTATGGCTTGGATGAGGAGTTGAACCTCTCGTCCAACGCGGTGCGGGTCCTGCAGGCCCGTTACCTGAAGAAGGATGAGAATGGTCAGTGCGTGGAGGAGCCACGCGACTTGTTTCGGCGCGTCGCCAGCGCGATCGCGGACGCGGAGTTACTCTACGACGAGGACGCCGCCAACCGCAGCGAGTGGGAGAACCGGTTCTTCCGGCTGATGGCCAGTTGCCGGTTCATGCCCAACAGTCCGACGCTGATGAATGCCGGGCGGGAGATGGGCATGCTGAGTGCGTGCTTCGTGCTCCCCGTGGGCGACAGCATCGACGAGATTTTCGACTCGATCAAACACACCGCTCTGATCCAGAAGGCCGGAGGTGGAACCGGCTTTGCTTTCGACCGTCTGCGCCCCACCGGCGACCATATCCGCAGCTCCGGGGGCACCACGAGCGGGCCGATCAGTTTCTGGCGGGCGTTCAGCGAGGCGACCAACGCGATTCAGCAGGGCGCGTTCCGTCGCGGGGCCAACATGGGGATGATGTACATCCACCACCCGGACATCGTGAAGTTCCTGTACGCCAAGCAGGACCTGTCGCAGTTCACCAACTACAACATCTCGGTGAAGGTGACGGACGAGTGGATGGAGGCGTTGCGTGAGGACCCGGACGGCCCGCACGTCGTCCGCAACCCGCGGACGGGGCGGGAGTACTACGTTCCGCACGACGTGGACGTGAACGACTACTCGATCCAGTCCCTGGTTCAGGCGGACTCGGGCACGTCGGCCCGGGACTTCTACAGCCGCCGTGACATCTGGGACATCATCATCCGCAACGCGTGGCAGACGGGTGAACCCGGCGTCGTGTTCATCGACCGCATCAACGCCCACAACCCGACGCCCCATGTGGGGCGCATCGAGGCCACCAATCCGTGCGGCGAGCAGCCGCTGCTCGATTACGAGGCGTGCAACCTGGGCAGCATCAACTTGGCCGCGTTCATCAAGCCGTCGCCGTCCAAGCGGGCGTCGGTCGATTGGGACGCCCTGGGCGAGACGGTGGAGGAGTGCGTCCGGTTCCTCGACAACGTGATCGACGTGAACAACTACCCATTGCCCGAGATCGCGGCGATCTGTAAGGCGAACCGCAAGATCGGGCTCGGGATCATGGGGTTCGCCGACGCGCTGTACAAGCTGGGCGTCGGGTACAACACGGCAGAAGGGGTCGAGTGGGGCCGCACGTTCATGCGGTTCGTCAACGACCGGGCCCACGACTACAGCTCGCGGCTGGCCCTGGAACGCGCAAACTTTCCCAACTGGGAGGGCAGCACGTGGGACACGGCCGAGCAACGGCCCATGCGGAACGCTTGTGCCACCACCGTGGCACCCACCGGCACGATCAGCATCATCGCTGGCTGCTCGTGCGGGATCGAGCCGCTGTTTGCGCTCGCGTTCACGCGGAACGTGCTCAAGGAGCAGGGCAAGTCGGTCAAGCCCATGGCGGAGGTGAACCCCATCTTCGAGAGCGCGGTACGGGAGCACGGTCTCTACACCGACGCCATGATGGATCGCATCGCGCGCGAGGGAACGGCCAGCCACATCGAGCAGTTGCCGGCGTGGATGCGACGGGTGTTCGTCACGGCCCACGACATCAGCCCGGAGTGGCACGTGCGCATGCAGGCCGCGTTCCAGGAGCACTGCGACTCGTCCATCTCCAAAACGATCAATTTCCCGGAGCACGCGAGCGTCGAGGACGTGAACACGATCTATCAGATGAGTTACGACCTCCAGTGCAAGGGCGTGACCGTGTATCGCGACGGCTGTCGCCAGGAACAGCCGATGGCCGTCGAGCGGGAGACGGCGGAAGCCGACGGCGCGGCGGCCGGGCACGCCGACACCGCCAGGCTGGGCGAAATCGTTCCGACGCCCCGGGACATGCCGGAGGTCACGAGCAGCTTGCGGCTGCGGCAGATGACCCCGTTCGGAAACATGCACGTGCACATCACCGTGGATCCCCAGACCGAACGGGAGTTGGAAGTCTTCGCCCAGCTCGGCAAGGGTGGTGACCTTGCCTATAGCGACCTGGAGGCGATCTGCCGGATGGTGAGCTTGTGGCTGCGGTCGGGCGGGCGGCTGGGCGACGTGATCCAGCAACTCCAGGGCATCGGTTCGAGTTTGCAGGTGGCCACCAAGGACGGGCGGATCATGAGCCTGCCCGACGGACTGGCCCGGGCGCTGATCAAGTACTCCCACGCCAAGCGGTGCTTCGGATTGCAGGATCTCCTGTTGGGCCGCTATTCGATCGACGATCTGGGGAGTGCCTTGCGGGGCGAAGTGCCCGATCATGATCCCGAGGCTCCGGGCAACGGCAACGGCCGCAAGAACGGAAACGGGAACGGCAACGGACATGGTGAGGGTTTGGCGACTCGGAACGCGCGCCACGGTGTGACTGCTGCGGCCCCAGCGGCGGGGCTGCAGCAGATCGCCCGCTCGAACCAGGAGGAACTCTTCAAGACCGTGTGCCCGCTGTGCGGCAGCCCCATTCGGTATGCCGAAGGGTGCAAGTGTTGCACGAACGAAGGCTGCGGCTGGGCTCAATGCTGATTCAGCCGGGGCGGAAGCGGCTGCCGGCGCGGCGGGCCGAGGGCCCGAATCGACGGAGCCGGTCGACAGGATTGGACATTATCGGAACATTTTTTGGCGATTTCCGCCTCCGTCACGCATAAAATTTCGTGGAATCGGTAAGAATCTCAGGAGGATTGGTCGATACTACTATTGACAGCGGCGGACGGAGGAGTAAGGTTCCACGCTTCGCCGTGCGGCATCATAAAAGTCATCGGAGGGATTTTGATCCAACGCTGGGTGGGAACGTGACTTAGGCTTCTTTCCCCTCCGGAAAGCACCGTCGACGCCTTCGGGCTCGCGGTGCTTTCTTTATGCCCATCGCCCCGCGGGCGTCAGCGATGCCCCCCCGATCTGGCATCGTCCAGACGAGCATCCGCCGGGCGCCACTATTCAGTAATACTGTATTTCAATGTGTTTCGGCCAGATGTTTTTGCTGGTCGCTGCTAGTGGCACGCCGGCGCCGACGGCCCGGGGCCGCCCGCGGTGACCGCCGTTCGCGCGGTGGCGCGGACTTGCCAGCGCAAAGTAAACGTGTATACTGGCTGGACTCTGTAGGGTTGGGTCAGGCGTGCCCATCCCCGACGCGGCGTTTGTGACCTTGAGGAGGTACGAGTGGCCGTCAGGCTGAGACTGAAACGACTGGGAAGACGTCATCGACCCTTCTACCGGGTGGCGGCGATGGACAGCCGCAACGCCCGGGATGGCCGGGTGATCGAGGAACTCGGCTGCTACGATCCGATCGCCAAGGATCCGGACCAGCAGGTGACCCTGAGGCGGGAGCGCATCGAGTACTGGTTGAGCGTCGGGGCTCAACCGTCGGATACGGTTCGAAACCTCCTGAAACGTCAGGGCATCGTGCCGTAAACCAGCCGCCAGCGGCGCGCTGCGAGCCGGCCCGGACACGGTGACAGGTGTTCGACGACCATTCGGACCGGCTGGCCATGCGCATCGATGTGCTGACGCTTTTCCCCGAGGTGTTCGAGCCGTTTGTAGGTGCGAGTATTCTCGGTCGGGCCGTCGATGCCGGCGTCGTCGAAATCGGATTGACGAACTACCGCGACTTCACGCACGATCGTCACCGGAGCGTGGACGACAGTCCCTTCGGGGGCGGGCCGGGCATGGTGATGATGTGCGGTCCGGTGTTCGAGGCCGTCGAGCACCTTCGTACCCGTCGGCCGGGAGCGCCGATCCCGATCCTGCTCACGCCGCAGGGCGAGCGGTTTGATCAGTCCATCGCCCGGGAGTTGGCTGCCCAGGAGTGGGTGATTCTGCTGTGCGGTCACTACGAGGGTTTCGACGAGCGGATTCGGCAGGGGCTGGGGGCTCGCGAGTTGTCGGTGGGGGACTACGTCCTCTCCGGCGGTGAACCGGCGGCGATGGTCGTGATGGACGCCGTGGTCCGGCTGTTGCCCGGGGCGCTGGGACACGAGGATTCAGCGGAGACGGACTCGTTTACGGGCGGGTTGTTGGAGTATCCGCAGTACACGCGACCCCGCGAGTTTCGCGGCATGAGCGTGCCCGACGTTCTGCTGTCGGGCGACCACGCCCGGATCGAGGCGTGGCGGCGCGAGCAGTCGCTGGCCCGGACGCGGGAGCGGCGGCCGGATCTGCTGGCCGACGGGGACGCGCCGGAATGGCGGGAGTAGCGTTGGGGAGCGCCGCGGAGCAAGCAGGTGCACCGGGTGATCCGGTTCGGGTCGACGCGATCGCGTCCGGTTGGACGACGAGCAACGGGAACTTCGGTACAGAGTGTGAGGATAACCATGAGCAGTAACCTGATCGACATCGCCGAGCAGCCGTACCTGAAGGGGCAGGTGCCGGAGTTCCATATCGGTGACACCGTCGACGTGACGTGCCGGATCATCGAAGGCACGCGCGAGCGGCTTCAGGTATTCAACGGTACGGTGATCGCCCGCCGCGGCCGCGGCATCAACGAGACGTTCACCGTGCGGCGCATCGTGAACAACGAGGGCGTGGAGCGGGTGTTTATGATCCACTCGCCGCTGATCGCCGACATCAGGATCCGGCGGCGGGGCAAGGTTCGCCGGGCCAAGCTGTACTTCCTGCGCGGCCGCGTGGGCAAGGCCCGCAAGCTCAAGGAGCTGCGGATCCGCTCGTCGAAGGCGGCGCGGAAGGCGGCGGCCGGGGTGATCGCGGAGCCGGTGGCGGTGGGCGCGACGCCCGAGCCGGCCAACGCGTGACGGGTGCGGATCGCCCGGCGGGCGTGCGATCCGCCGGGGCGTCCGATGTGCTCGCCCGTCGGAGGTGACACGACATGGCACTCGGCGCCCGGGGCGAGGCCGTGGCCGCCGAGTTCCTCGCAACCCGCGGCTACCGCGTTGTTTCCCGCAATTTCCGCTGCCCGCAGGGCGAAATCGACATTGTCGCAGTGGACGACGACACGGTCGTCTTCGTGGAGGTCAAGTCACGCCGCAGCGACGACGCGGCTGACCCCGAGATCAACGTACATCATCGGAAGCGGCGGCGCCTGGTACGGGCGGCCCGGGCGTACGTCGGCCGGAAGGGACTGGAGGAGCATCCGTGCCGGTTCGACGTGATCGCGGTGGTGCTCCCGGAGGCGGGCCGGCCGCGGATCGAGCACTTTGAGGATGCGTTCGCGGCCGACGGGCGGTAAGCCCGTTGGCGTTCGGGGAGTGCAAGGGCGGGTGGGTCGGCCGCCGCCGTGACGCCGACCCCTCGCGGCCGGTTCGTGCTTCGCCGGGGGCCGACGATGACCCTGATCGATTCCCATGCCCATCTGACCTTTGACGTGTTGCGATGCGATCTCGACGCGGTGCTGGCCCGAGCGGCGGAGGCGGGGGTCGAGCACATCATTACCGTGGGCACGGACCTTGCCGATTCGCGCCGGGCGGTGGACATCGCGTCGCAGCGGAGCGAGGTGTCCGCGGTGGTTGGTATCCACCCGCACGAGGCGGCCAAGGCCGGGCCGGACGATCTGGACGCGCTGGAGTTGCTGCTGGCTGAGCCCGACGTGGTCGGGATCGGGGAGATCGGGCTCGACTACCATTACGATTTCTCGGACCGCGGTTCACAGCGACGGATCTTCGAAGCGCAGTTGGAACTCGCGAGGCGTTATGACCATCCGCTCGTCATCCACTGTCGGGAGGCGGTCGACGACGCGTTGGCGGTCCTGGTCGCCGCCGGGTTTGCGAATCGGCCGGTGGTCTTTCACTGCTTTACCGGTGCGCCGGATGAAGCGGCGCGCATTGCCGAACGCGGCTGGCGCATTTCCTTCACCGGCGTGGTGACCTTCCGTAAGTCGACCGGCCTGCAGGCGATCGCCCGGGATTACCCGGCCGATCAACTCATGCTCGAGACCGACTGCCCGTACCTGAGTCCCGAGCCGAAGCGGAACGTGCGTCCGAACGAGCCGGCGTTGCTGATTCATACGGCGCGGTTCCTGGCCGACCTTCGCGGCGTGGAACTGGACGCGTTCGCCGCCCAAACCACCGTCAACACGAAGGCGTTCTTTGGGGTGGCGTGAGGGACGTGGGTGGCGCGGATACGCGGGCGCTCAGGTCTGCTAAGCGGGGCAGCCGCCCGGCGCCGAGACGCGCCTGTCCCAGCTTACCACGGAACGTCCGCGTAGCGGCGCGAGTATGCGCGTCATGGTCCGGGAATCAACGTGTTTGTGGCTGTGTGCCATGACTTGGCACGGTTATCGGCCGCCCGGTGGGTTTGGACGACGACGGCCGGGGCGGGGCTTACCTATTATTTTGACAGGAGGCGATTCAAAACGAATGCTCACTGAGGAGGGGCAAGTGATGAGCAGAGACCGCATCGAGAGCCAATTGGCGGAGGTGGTGGCCAAGATCGAAAGTCTGCCGCCGAACCTGCGGGGTCCGCTGCTCGATCTGGTCGACGAAGCGCGGGAAAGGATGCGCGAGGTCAGCGTGGCGGCCGATCGCGCGCGGGACGCCGTGGACGATTGGCGATTGGCCCTGAAATACCGCGTGTTTGACGCCGAGGCGACGGCCCGTGAAGCAGCCCTCCGCCGGCGTCATCGCGGGGAGACATAGATCCAACCTTCTTGCTCGCGTGTGCACGCGCAACGTTCGGTACGCCCCGGCCGGCGAAGCTTCGCCGGGCCGGGGTTCTTTTTGACCCGGCGTGAGGCGTTTCTGGCGTGTTCGTGCGGGTGCATGGATGGAGTCATGTGAGACGGATGGCGTGGCGGGTTTGCCCAGAATGGGGGATTTGCCCGTGTCCTACCACCCCTCGGGCGCCGCGCGGGTTGGAGGGGCCATATCTTGACGATCGGCCCGCCGCGCCGGCCGAGCGCGCGGTAAGGTGGGCGGATTCCTGATACCGACGTCCGAAAAAATAGGCTATTCTGTGACTGTCAGGGCTGGCCGGGTGGTTCGGCGACCGGTCCCGACGTTGGGGACGCACGAGCCTGAACGTGCGTCCGCTCCCGTCACGTCGCCTGCAGCGCTGGACGAGAATGACGCGAGAGGAGTGACAACCGGGCGCGGCCCGCGCGCGGGCCCGGGCGCCGCTCGGCAACCCGAGGAGGGGGGATCGAAAGGAGTCGATCGCCCCAGCACCGCAAGGAGGAAAACCGATGCCACGGATGGCAAGCCACACCCACGACCCTCAGACGATATGGCCACGCTATATCCAACACCGCGCCGTCGAGGACCGGAACAGCCTGGTCGAACACTACCGGCACCTGGCATCAAGCCAGGCATCGCGTATCGCTCACAAGCTGCCGGCCCGGGTCTCGGTGGATGAGATACGCAGTGCCGCGTTCGACGGGTTGATCCAGGCGGTTCAGACGTACGATCCCACGCAGAACGTGCAGTTCGAGATTTACTGTCGGCGACGCGTGGCCGGCGCGGTGACCGATTGGCTGCGTAGCTAGTTGCTGTTGAATGGGGTCTCGGGGTTGGCTGATTTCGCGGAAATCGG
>CAZBUJ010000145.1:0-9267 GCA_964495075.1 uncultured Phycisphaeraceae bacterium | reverse complement strand
GCGGGGCGTCGGCGGACCGACTTCAGGGCTCGTCCGGCGCTTGTCGAGACGTCGACAATGACCGGACCGGGTGCCGCCGTGGAGGTCAAACCCGCCCGTGCGGCGGTTGTGCCGACGCCTCTGCGTCGGGTCGGCGGGTCGCCTCGGGACCCCTGGCGTCCGCCCCGCTCGAAGGCCGGCCAAGCGGATCGGAGGTCATTGCGCAACTGGTCAGGGGGAAGACAGTTACAACTGGCGGGGTGGCCGGAGGCAGGACCGACCGGTGGTGGCCGGGAATGGGAGTCCTGCCGGTGGGTTGCGGCCGCCGGACGACTGCCCGGCGGGCACCATCGCATTACGCCGATTAGCTCGCCGAACGGGTGGGTGGCCCCGGCTCCTTCGACGGTATGGCACGCTTCGTGCACGCCTGCGTCCGCCAGGTCCGCTCTCAAACTCCTGGACGGCCCCCGGTGACATCCCACCGCGTCGTGAGCGGGCGCGTCATCCCTTGACCCCGCTCTGCACGACGCCGCGGACGAAATAGCGCTGCACGGCGAGGAAGAAGGCCAGGACCGGCACCAGCACGATGATGGCCGCCGTCATCTTGATCGACCACTGCGTTTCCCCGTAGGCGTCGTTGAATACGGACAACCCCACTTCGAGCGTTCGCATGGTCGTCGAACTCGACGCCATCAGCGGCCAGTAGAAATCGGTCCACGACCAGATGAACGCGAACGCGGCCACCGTGGCCAGAGCCGGCCGGGCCGATGGAAGTATGATGTGCCAGAAGATCGCCAGGTCGCTGCAGCCGTCCAGGCGGGCCGCATCGTCCAGACTCCGCGGGACGGTCAGGAAGAACTGGCGCAGGAGAAACGTCCCGAACGCCGTGCTCAGGTACGGGTACGGCACGATCAGCCCCCAATAGGTGTCCAGCCACCCCAGGGCCCGCACGATGGCGAACAGCGGAACCACCGTCACCTGGGCCGGAACCATCATGGTCAGCAGGAACACGTAGAAGACCAGATCGCGCCCGCGAAACCTCAGCCGCGCGAATCCATAGGCGGCCAGTGAACAGAGCGTGAGCTGGAGCAGCACCACGCCGCCGGTGACGAGAACGCTGTTGACGAAGAACCGCCACACCGGCAGTTCCGGAAAGGTGAGCACGAATCCGTAGTTGCTGAAGTGATACCCGCCCTCCGGCCGGAACAGCGTCGACAGCGTGGGCAACTGCGCATGCTTGCTGTGCAGCGACGTGAAGACCATCCACACGAACGGCAGCACCGTGCTCACCGCGATGGCCAACAGCACGAGATACAGCGATACGGTTCGGGCGGTCTTCGTCATTCGCCGTTGCCTCTCCGCCGGTTGGCCGCGGCACACGGCTCGGACCGCGCCCGTCCGCCCCGGCCCGTGCGGCCATTGCCCGTCGCCTTCATCGCGCTTCCTCCGTGACCAGCCCCCGCCGCATGATCCGGAGCTGGATCACGGCGACCAGCAGGATCATGGCCAACAGCACGTACGATTGCGCGCTGGCCATCCCGAGCTCGAACTTCTGCCACGCTTCCTTGTAGATGTGGTACAGCACCACGTCGGTGGTCCGCTGCGGGCCGCCCTTGGTCATCACGTAGACCGGCGTGAACAGTTGAAACGCGGCGATGGTGGTGGTGACCGTCACGAACAGGGTGGTGGGGGCCAGTTGTGGCAGGGTGATGTACCGGAACCGCTGCCACCGCGTGCAGCCGTCCAGCGAGGCGGCTTCATAGAGCGTGTGCGGGATGTTCTGCAAGCCGGCCACGAAGATGATCATCCGGGGCCCCAGCCCGATCCAAAGGCTCATCGCGACCAGGGCCGCCATGGCCCAGCCCGGCGCCTTGAGGAAATGCGTCGACGTGGGGATGAAGGGCGCGTCGCAGAGGCCCAGGCTCATCAGCAGCGCGTTGACCTCGCCCACGCAGTAGTTGATCAGGCCCGTCTCCGGCAGGAGAATCCAGATCCACACCATCGACAGGGCGACCTGCGAGCACACACCGGGAATGTAAAACAACGTGCGAAAGATCCCCACCCCCTTGAGCGGGCGACCGACGGCCAGGGCGACGCCCAGTGACGTGGCGACGCCGAGCGGCACGCTGAAGCATACGTACACCAGCGAGTTCCAGATCGCGTTCCGGAAGAACGGATCGCCCGCCAGGGCCACGTAGTTCGAGAGCCCTACGAACGGTTTGTCCGGCTTGAGCATGTGCCAGCGGTGCAGGCTCATGAAGCCGGCCAGTGCGACGGGCAACAGCGAGAACACCGCCAGGTAGATCGTGGCCGGGGCGATGAACGCATATCCCCGCCAGTTGACTCGTCGGCCGGTGTTCATTTCGCCCCCAGCACCTTGTCCATGAGTTGCGCCGTCCGCTTCATGGCCTCCGCCACGGGCACCCGGTTGTAGTGAATGTCCTCCATCATCTCCCAGCCGAGAGTCTCGCACAGTTCGTAGACCTGCACCCGCGCGCCCCACGGGGGGCGGGCGTACGCCACGGAACGATGAAAGGCGTCCTCGACCGGATTGCCGGCGAATCGCGCGGCGGCCCGTCGGTTTCCGGAGATCCCGATCCCCGCCGCGACCCGACGGCGCTGCACATCCGCCCGGGTGATGTACTTGATGTATTCCCAGGCTGCTTCCGGATGCTCCGCATCGGCGGTGATCGCCAGCCCGGCTTCGTACAGAACGGTCACCGGCTCCCGGTGGTTGGTGGGCAGCGTGGTCACGCCGACGTCGAACCGCCGGGCGCGGCATTCGATCATCCACCAGTGGCCTTTGACGTCCATGGCGGCATCACCTTTCAGGAACGGGTCCTGGCCGATCTCGTCGCGCTCCGTCAGGCTGGGGGCGACGTGATGCGTGAACGACAGGTCGACCAGAAACTGCATGGCTTCGATGGATGCCTGACTGTCGAGGTGCCCAGTGGCTCGCGTGCCGTCTTCGCTCAACACGTCGCCGCCGTTCGTCCACAGCCACATGACCCAGAAGGGCATCCAATTCTCGAAGCTCATGCCGTACCGGGTGGGGCGGGCGGCTCCCTCCGGGAACACCGTCAGCGCCTGGCACGTCTCGAGGAACTCATCCCAGGACCATCCCTCCTGCGGATACGGCGCCACGCCTTCGTCGAGGTAGACCGCCAGCGTCTCCGCCGCGTCCGTCCCCCGCATCTCGGCCTCGCGGCGCACGGTGTACGACTGACCGCCGTGCACGAACCCCCATCGCCAGCCCGAGGCTGTTTTTCCATCGCTGCCGGCGTCCGCTTCGGCCAGTTCGAGGGTCAGGACCGTATCCGCCGCCAGCGCGATGCCGTGCTGCCCCAGCGCCTCACGCAGTTCGGGTGGCAGCGGCGCCGTCATGCCGGGCAGATCAAGATAGGGATCACCCTGGCCGTCGAACGGCAGCGGCCGCTTCAACTCGGCGGGTGTGTCGATCCGGAACAACAGCTTGTCGAACAGCGTTTTGTTGTAGTACATCACCATCGGGGTGAAGTCGAGCGGGATCGCATAGAGCTTGTCGCCGCGCCGCGCGATCTCGACCACGTTCTTGAAGTAGTCGTCGAGGTCGAACGACTCGTCCCGGTCGATGAACGGCGTCAGATCCTTCAGGATCCCATTGTCGATAAACACGGCCGCGGACGAGGCGTCCAGGTGGATTACGTCGGGCACGCTGCCCGATACGTGCATCATGATCAGCTTCGGCGCGTACATTCCGTACCCGGGGATCTGCTCCACTTTGACCGTGGTGCCGGGGTGCAACTGCTCGAACTCGTTCCAGATCTGCCGCTCCAGCGACATGAAATCCTCTTCGACCCGCGGACTGCCCCAGTTGGCCACCCGCAATACGGTCGCGTCCGGCTCGTCGCTCGTCCAGCATCCGCTGACGGGCGCCAGGGCGAGCAGCACGGAGAACAGAATCGTACTGGCGTGACGATCTATCATGGCAATCGAACACGCGGGATGATGTGCCGGCTTCCACGAGGCACGATTTGCCGAGGCAGTGACCGCGTTGCCGTGAAGCTATTCGCTCGTGCCAGACAAGTCAACGCCCCGGCGACCGCCCGGACGACGGCGCGACGTACGACTATGAGAAGGGCAGCTTTCTCGTCACTCGCATGACCGTTACGAGCAAGGCAGCCCACGCGCTGGCGTTGAGCATCGGTCCGCGCGGGAAACGGCCCCGGTCGGTGCCGGCCCGGAGCCGCTGGCGGCTGGAATCGTTCGGCGTCGACGGGCAGCCCACGGTGCAGGTGGGCGGAACAACCGTGCGGGCTGAACGGCACACCGGTTGTCGGTCGGCCGACCGGGGGACGTCCGGCACGACGCAGCCTCGCCGCGTCACCGTATCATGGTGACGCGCCGTGGCACCGACCTGGATCCAGCCCGGCGACCCGGTCAGAACGCATTCTGAAACGCGCCGAAGTCCTCCACGTCCACGTCCAGATCGGCGTCGAAGTCAAACACGCCGCATTCGGGCTCGGCCAGGCCGCCACGCGGACCGACGAGGCAACCGGCAAACGCCGCGTAATCGACGAGGTCCACATCGCCATCACCGTCCGAGTCGCCCGGCACGCCGATGGCGATCGCGTACAGTGAGCCGTCATGGCTGTCGAAGCCGGGATGGCCGGCGCCGTCATCCGCCCGCAGGAAGAACGACAGCGTCTGCCCCTGGTATGAAACGCCCTGGGCCGGAATCGAGAACGTCCACGTGCCGTCCCCCGTGCCACCGGGCCCCGTGCCGGAAACCGACCACGCATTGAACGGCCACTCGTATCCGTAGTACAAGGTGGCCACGGCCACGCCGTCGCCGCCGCTGTCCGCGTCGCTGATCGTCACCGTGACCACGGCCGCGTCGCTGTGCCTGACGACGCCGGGATACAGGATGTCGCTGAAACCCGGGCCCGCTGAACCGCTCGGGTCGGGGGCCACTGCGGATTCGATCCACGCGGGATCGGCGTCGTCGGGGTCGGCGGCACCGCCCAGTTGGCCGTCGTGGTCGCCGGCCCGGTCGTACGCGATCTGGCCGCCACCCGCATCGAAGTTCCAGTAGCCAATCAGGCCGGACTCGGCCCCCGTCAGGGCGATATCCATCGTCGCCTGGATCTGCGGTTCGTGGCGGCCGACGTTCCAGAGGCGGACGTCGTCGATCGTGCCGTCGAAGAATCCCTGGCTCGCCCCCGGGGAGCTGGCCCCCACGATGAGGTCATTGCTTGTGACCTGCACGTCGTACCCATAGTCCTTCTGCGTGTCGAGATGCCCGTTGATGTAGATCGACTTGTGAGTGCCGTCCAGAACGCACGCCACGTGCACCCAGGTGTCCACTTCGTTTTCGAGGTCGCCGTCGAGGGTGTCCCACATGTACCCATGCTTGGTCATGAACCGCACGACGTTGTCACCGGTGAATAGAATCCCGAAGTCCTCCAGTTTCTCCAGGATGCGGGCCGAGCCGGTGCTTCGCGGATTCACCCACGCTTCGACGGTCAGTTGAGCGCCGGGCACCGCCACGTCGCCGAGCATCACGTGGTCATCCACGCCGTCGAAGCTCAGGGCCGTACCCGGGGTCGGCTCCACCGGGATCGACCACGGCGCCATCGGGTCGCTGCCGGCGGTGAACTCTTCGTAGTTGGTGAACCCGTCGTTGTCCGGGTCGTCCGCCGCGTCATGAACCCGCGGGTCCGTCCCGTGCTCGACCTCCCAGGCGTCCGGCATTCCGTCGTCGTCGCTGTCGGGGTCGCACGGATCGGTGCCCAGGGCGGCCTCCTCCGCATCGTCCAGGCCGTCGTCGTCGGAGTCCTGATCCAGCGGGTCGGAGCCGTATTCGTGTACTTCGTCGCCGTCCGTCAGGCCGTCGTCGTCGGAGTCAGCGTCGAGCGGATCGGTCCCGTACGTGAACTCCTCGATGTTGGTGAGCCCGTCCGGTTCCTCGTCCGTCGTGCCGTCGTGCGAGAGGTCACCGAACTGCAGAATCTCCCAATCATCGGGTAGATCATCATCGTCGACGTCGGGCAGATTGTCGCCCAGTGGGGCCGTGTAGATCTCCGACGAAGTGCTGCCCAGCGCCCCGGGCGTGCCATCGCCGTGCCACGCGATGCGAGCATCGTCGTTGATGCGCGGGGCTCGGTCATCGAACGAGTTGTCGGTGATCTGGTAGATCGTGCCGTCATCCCAGCCGTAGATCTCCCAGTCCTCGCCGTCAAAGCCCTGCCAGACGATCCGCCCTCCGCCGTCGATCTGCGGATACTGGTCGTGGTTCTCGTTCGCGGAGATCAGGACGGCGTCGCCGCCGGTCAGGGCGTTCGCCGAATAGACCTCCCAGTCATCGACCGGCCGGGCCATCCACACCACCGTGCCCTGTTCATTGATCTGCGGATGCCAGTCGTGGTACGCGTTGTTGGTGATGCGCACGACGCCGCCGCCGGTCGCGTTCGCGCTGTAGATCTCGGCGTTGTCGTCGGAGACGTAGCGGAACCACACCACGCGGCCTTCGTCGCTGATCTGCGGATACACGTCCTCCTGGTAATGGTTCGAGACATTGACCAGGTCGGTGCCGTCCGCGTTGGCGCTGAAGATCTCCCAGTCGCTTCCGTCGTAGCCGAACCAGACCAGCCGATCGGCATTGTTGATCCGTGGCCAGACGTCCTCCCGCGGACGCTGCGGGTAGGAGCCGCCGTTGTCCGTGATCTGGACGAAGTCGGTGCCATCGGCGTTGGCGCTGAAGATCTCGTAGTCGATGCCGTCGAAACCGTCCCACACGATGCGCCCGCTGTTGGCGATGTCCGCGTGCCAGTCGTCCGCCGAGTTGTCCGTGATCTGCGTCAGGCCCGACCCGTCGGCGCTGGCGGTGAAGATCTCGTAGTCCTGGCCGTCGAACCCCTGCCAGACGAGCTGGCCCGCCGCGTTGATATGCGGGTCTTCGTCGTTGTAGGCGTTGTCGGTGATCTGGACGAGATCGGTGCCGTCCCAGTCGGCCGCGTAGATCTCGAAGTCGTCCCCGTCCCAGCCGTGCCAGACGAGGCGGCCGGCGTTGTTCACCTCGGGCGACCAGGCATCGTGCGTGTCATCGGTGATGCGAATAGACGGCATCGGATTCGGCTCGGCGACCGGCGTCGGGCCGCCGGGTGCATGGTCGCCGCCGCTCTCCGGGTACGCGTTGAAGTTCTGAACGTACTCCCACCAGTTGTTCAGGCGGTTGTAGCCGTCGAGACTGTTGCGGCCGGCCACATGCGGGAAATGGCCGTACCACCATTTCAGAAAGTTGCGGTGGTAGTCCCACCCGCCGGCCGCGCCCCAGGTGTAGCGGTTGACCATCTCCGTCTCCCCCGTGAAGTAGGGGAAGTTGTTCATCCAGTCCGGCGCGTAGCTCTCGACGAGCAGGGTGTTCGCGTAATCGTAATCGGACTCTCCGTTCGGTGGATAGTGAACACTGCCGACGCCATAGACGTCGGAAATCGTGGTCTGCCCGACGTTCCACCCGAACCGGTCCCAGATGGTGCGATCGCCGTTCGTGCTCCAGCCATCGTAGGTGTGCGTCATGATCGACTCGGCGCGGTGCCCGTAGCTGTGAATCATCTCCGCCACACCACGCTCGTAGTTGAAGCCCATCATGACGAAGATTCTGGAGCAGGCGATACGCGACTGCGGCGACGAGTTGCACCAGTAGCCGCCCAACCCGGCCATCGTCGATTCCCAGTACCCGAAGTAGGGGGCGCCGTGCACGTGGACCTCGTCAAGCTCGCCCGAGTCCACTTTGCGGGCGAGATCATAGTCCCGGGCAATCGCCCGGTAGTCCACCCCGTCCGGCTGGTGCCAGCCCGACCAGCTCTGGACGCAGTCGATGTACTCGGCGTCGGTGTACCGAAACCCGTCCGTCTTGACCGGGAACACGTCCGCGTCGACCCAGCGTGTCAAGTGGAACCAGATGAGGTTGTGGGATGCCGACGTAAAATCGGACTTGTACTGACTCGTCAGTGCGGCCGGATCGTTCCATCCCCCGAATTCATGCACGCGCTCGCCGCGCTCGCTCTCGAGGATGGGGTCATAACTGATGCTGAGCACGCGAGGGAATTGCGGTGTCAGTTCGCCGTCGGCGTACACGTTCCCCGACGACACGACGAGACCTGCCATGATCCACAACCACTTTCTCCGCTTCATTGCGCGCTCTCCTGGCCCGGCACCCCCTCGCGCCGATGGCTTCGACACCCGCACCCCCAACCGACGCGCTTACTGCCCATCGTAACTCCCGCGATAAGTCGATTCAATACACTGCTACTGGACGTGTGACCGCGCGATCGTGGCAGATCCGCGGGCGTGGCGCCCATGTAGCCGGTTCGCAAGCCCGGCGGCTTCACGCCGCTTCGAGCGCCGCGAATCGGACTGTACGCCGTGACTGTTTGACAGGAACCTCCAATTCGCGGTCGGTTGTGCCGGAGTCATGATCGATTCTGTTCAATCGGAACTGGAATAACCACGGTGGGGCTGCGTCCGACGCCGCGTTGGGGCGCCATCACGACACGCGGCCGACATCGGCTTGGGTACATGCCTCGAATTGGCTATAACAAAAGGGTGTAGTGGTGGTTTCGATGCGCCGCCAGGCCACACCGACGCAAACATCAATCCGCTCGTATTGCCGTGGCGTCGCCCGAGGAGTACACGCGATGAAGACGCGCTGTCGCACGATTGTCCTAACAATCTGTCCGCTGATTCTCGGGGTGCGAGTGGCGCCGGCCGCTGACCCGCCCGCTCCCGACGCGCTGACCGAGAATACGGCCAGCCAATGGCAGTGGGACCTCCAGGGGGATTTCACATCCACCATCACCGATGAATCGTCCCGCGTCATCACGGGGAGTTATTCGGTGCGCTATGAGACCACCGGCGCGTTCGACACATGGCTGTGGACGCCCGTGGATCGGGACGCCAACTGGGACCTCACTGACGTGGCCCGTCTACGATTCTGGGTTTATGCGGTGAACCCTCATGTCGGCTTCCAAGAACAGTCGCCGCGGATCCGGGTGGGGACGACCGTCGACGACTACTGGGAATATCGTCCGCCATACGAACTCCTGAACGAGGCCATAGATGCCTGGCTCCATGTCGACGTCCCCCTCAGCGGTGATTCGTTCTGGCAGCGAACCGAGTATGGGACCGTCGATCCTGCTCACATCAACTTCGTTCAGATCCACGCGGATACTTGGGATGCCGGCTTCACGCTTTGGTTTGACGGAATGACCTTCGATTCCACGCCGCCGGCCCCGGACGGTCTGATGG
>CAZBUJ010000144.1:0-9324 GCA_964495075.1 uncultured Phycisphaeraceae bacterium | reverse complement strand
TGTTCGGCGGCGTCGGATAATCGCTGCTCGAGCGGTTTCGCCGTTTCGTTCCTCGTGCGCCTTACCATAATTCCGCATTATAACCGGGCCCCGGAGCGTTTGAAGACTTCTGACGCGATTCCAAGATATTGCGAGAGGCGGACTTCCGCTCCCGGGGGGCCGGGGGCAGCCGCCTGGAGCACCCGCCCGCGTGGGCAAGGCGGGGTGGTCGTGTCGCCCTGCGAAATACACGGGCCGCGGCGACGCCGGGGCGTCCCCGCGGCCGTGTCCGGCCCGACTCCCGGATCCGCCCCCTCCCGCGATTGTGGAGCGACGCGAGAGTCGCCCACGACCCGGATCAGGACGAGCTTCTGGCCAACCTCCGCCAACCTCGAAACGCCCAGGGGCAGCCAGCGGGCAAGGCGCTGCCCACACCTCGGCGTGTCCCGAAAACAGTAGGCACACTCTCCTTCGCCAAGCAACGATGCATCGACCCTTTCAACACCTGCGCGCGTCCACCCCTGGGCCACCCATGCCCGGGGGCGTTTGCGGCCGCCGCCAAGCCCGCGAACCACACCGGATACCGGCCCGACTGCGCAGCGCCACCGCCGCGGCGATGCGGCACGTCGGCTGCTCGACGATGCGCGCACCATCCGCGTCCCATTGGTTCTAGCGGAATCCCGGCCCGGCGCGCTCGCGAGAAATTCAGTCGCGGAGCGTCGGGGATCCTCCGACCGTCCACGCCGGCCGGAGGACGCCGCCGTTCCACGCGAGACGCACCGACTCGCCCGACGGCGCGCCTTCGGCGCCGGACAACGCCTCGCGTCTTGGCTATCTTACCAGTGCCACTGGATGACACCGTATGCCCATCTCCTCGCCCGTTCAAAACGCGCGTACGTATTTCTACGTCATCCGGCCGAGCAAAAGGACATAATTTGAGACCCTACCCCCAAGGAAACACGCGCCGCGACGCCGCGCGGTGAGCAAAAGGACAAAGCGTCAGATTCACTGCGTTCCCTCGTGATTTTCGCCTTTGCCTTTCGGCAAAAGCGCGTGCAGAATTACTTCCGTCAGTGGGGAGACGCCAGACATAAGGGAGGAGGTCTGCCACTGATCTCGCCGCAGCTTCCATCCAGCGGCCGGGAGATCACAGCGAAGAGGCGCCGCCAGTTGAAAACATAACGTGCGCTGGGATGGCTAAAGGATGGGTCTGTCCACCGGGCGCTGAAGGTACGCGCTTCCATATGGAACCACGCGTCGGCCCGACGGCCAGGGCACCGCGCTGGACAGAAGGACGGGGGAGCGGCCGGCGGAGATCGGCACGGCCCGGATCGGCGAGAACGGTGCGAGCGGGCCGCTTGGGGTGCCGGAGCCGAGGGTGCGGCAGTGTTTCGGAGCGCAGCCGCACGCGCCGTGACAGCTCCCCTACTTGCGATCAACCGGGTTCGCCGTCGGCGGACCCGCATGAGTCGGGCGTCCGGACCACGAGGCACAGGGCCCGGGCGCCGCAGGAAACGGACGCCGGGACCAGGACGGCCATCAGAACCTCGAGGCGGACGGGAGGGCCGGCATGAAAGCGCAAGCATCGATCCGACGGACGGCCGCTTTGTTGGCCATCGCCGTCTTGGGATCCGCCGCCGCCGGCTGTGGGACCGACGTGATCAGCCGGTTGCTGCCCCCGGGGCCCTCGGCGAGCGGTACGGGATCGATGGCTGACCCGCAGACGGGGTCGGACGGCGGACCGGATGTGGGGCCTGACGGGGGACTCGACACGTGGCCGGCCCGGGCGGACGGGACCTCGTCGGACGGCGGGGACGGGACGGATGGGGCGGCCACCGCCACGAACTCGGCGCCCCGGCGGCGCCGGGTGCGGGTCTACCGCATCGGGCCGTCAACTTATTTGATCACGAACGAGCCGTGGCCGCCGCAGGCCGCGGATCGCGACCCAGGCGCAACAGCAACGGAGGGGGCAGACCCATGACCTCGACCCGCCGCCATCGACGGAGGACCCCGGAAGATCGTGTGGGGCGCTTCAAGGCCCGCTCGATACTTCAGGTGCCCGGCGGACGGCTCGGTGGCCTGGCTCGTCCGGCCGGCCCTGAGGTGTCGGCGGGGTTATACAGGAGACCGGGTGGGCCACTCCGGCCAATCGCGGAGTGGCCGCCCGTTCCCCGTGCGGTCACGGGCCGGGCGACTGGGTCAAACCGGATGTTCGTCGCGGCGTCGCGTCGGCCGGGACCTGCTGGCCGTCGCGGGTGTTTCCCCACGACGGCGGCACTTCTTCTACAACTCGACCGGCCGGCGCCGGCGACATCCGGCCAGAGCCATGCCTCCCAAAACCAGGACCGCCAAGGTCCCCGGCTCCGGAGCCCCCGCCGCGATCGACACCCCGGGCTCGGTCTCGTAGCCCCAGGCGAAGGCGTCGAGGGCCTCGACTGTACGCACCACACCGATCCAGCCATAGTGCATGTCGCCTCCCTCTTCGAACGGGAATCGCACGCCGAGATAGGTCTCCACACCTTCAGGCAGAAGAGAGCCGTCCCCGGGGTAATAGCTATACCCAGAGTCGCGCCAGGCGAGTCCGCTCGGAATCAGGTCACCGAAGTCAACCCCGAGAAGCATGTCGCCGTAAGGCCCACCCACCTGGACCTCGCCAGTAGCCCCGGCGCCTCCACTGACACCGCCCTTGGGCAAGTCGGGCTGGTTATACTGGTGGAACTGAGTAGGTCCGAGGGAAGCCCCGGTCTGACTGACCGCATCGAGTACTATATCCAGACCGATCGGATAGGTCGGTGTGCCACCAAACCAGTCGAAGTGCCCCTCACCCGGAGGATTGTCGAATCGGATCGGGGCCGCGTATGCGTCCAGCCCAGCGGCAAGCACAACGATCGTCCCCAACACCAGCACCACACCTGTGCATCTGTCTTTCCTGCTCATTTTCATCCTCCTGTACGTTCAAGAAGAGATCCCGGGAACGAACCCGCGAGCACGCCGCCCGCCGGTTCGCCCAAATACACGACATTCTCTCTCCCTGATTCGCGACCCGCAGAAGAAGTGATCGGCCCCTGGATAACTGAATCATACCCAGCCGAGCCGACCCAGTCAACGTCCATATCTCAGATATGGACTATTCAATATGCGGCGAAAGACGGAAGGTTTTATCGGTCCCTTGACTCACCGGGCCAGCAGTCGCTGCGGACGTGCGTCCGGACCGTTCGTCGTTATGGGACCCTTGACACACGGGGCGGCATTCGCTGCGGGCGGAACGTCCTGCAGTGAAGGCTGGGCGCCTTCGCCCGTGTGTCCCGGGGAGTCCCAGATGAAAGGAGGTGCGACGGAACGGAGAACCGAGACCTCAGAGTTCAGAAGGTAGGTAACCGGAGACCCTTGACGCGCAGCGCGGCTCTGCCGCTCGGCAATGCGGATGCGTTGGCTGCAAGTCAGGGGCAGGGAAAGAAGCAAACGGAACGGGGCCATCGCAGCCGGGACGCAAGACGTCAGCCGGCCGCGAGGCCCGAGTAAGGACAACGAGCATTCTAACGCAAAGGACAAGAAACATGAAGCCATTGATTACAGCACTCGGGATCTGTGCGTTCTTGCTGGCGGGAAACGCCGCGTACGCCGATCTACACGCATGGGATGGCGGGGATCGCACCGACAATTGGTCAGCGGCGGACAACTGGGACAACAACATTGTGCCCGAAGGATGCGACGACATCACAATCATTCTCTCGGGAACCACGAGCATTTACGACTCGAGCATGAGTCCTACGACGTTCGGGTTGCTCACCATCGGAAACAACACGTCGGCCGTGACGCTCCAGGTGGACAATGCCGATATCTGGTTCGATGACGCCCACATTATGGGGAACACGTCCATCACTGGCGATTACGACGTCTACATCAGCAGCACTTACTGTGATGGCAACGGCGACATGTCGCTCTACCAGATTGCCGCCGCCACTATCAGCGTGGATACCGATCAAACGCTCAGCGCTGACACGCTGACGATCGACGCCGACACGCCCGATGCGAGCAGAGCCCTCACTAAGTCAGGCGCCGGCTCACTGGTGGTGGGCACCTCCACGACGCTCACCGGCGATGACGACAGCGGGAACTACACTGCGACGCTCACGCTGTCCGCCGGCACGTTCGACCCGGCCGTGCTCTACCTTTATGGCGGAAACACCAGCGACAGGAAGTCCATCTTCGACTACGACGCCGGGACCCTGACGAACCCCGACAGCATGACCATGCAGGGCTATTCCTCGGTCGACGCCGAGGCGAGCATGACCTTGGCTGGCCAGTTGACCGTCGATGCCGGGTCGTACGCGACGAGTGCCAACATCGATATGGCGTCCACCACCACGTTCACCGCGCCGAGTATCGCCGTCGGTGATGACAACTACGCCTGCACGCTGTCGTTCACCAGCGCGGGTACCGGTGCGAATCGGTCGAAGCTCGTGACCAACTAGGTCATCGGGCCACGCCGGGTCGGCCGGGGCAGGAAAACACACGGCCACCGGACGCGGCCCGGCCGGGCAGGCAGCGAGCACGAGATCTCCGGGATCGGCCCGGAGGACGAGGAAAAGGAAAGATGAAACGAAGCGGCCGGACAAGGGCCAAACGCCAGAACATTGGAACCGACCCGGGCACGGCCCGGGCCGGCGAACGGCGCAAGGCCAACCAACCGCCGCTTCCTTCCATAACCACGAAAGGAAAATCAACCATGAGGCTTTTCAAACTAGCACTCACAATCGCCCTGGCGATGTTCATCATCGATGGGGCTGTCGCACAGGCCCAGACGACCTATTACTCCAACGGGGATGTCAGCTGGAGAGACAATAACGCCTGGCAGACCGGCAGTTGCTCGGGAACGGCCGCGGGCGCAGCCTACCCGGTGGCCGGTGACACGGCGTACATTTGCGCCGGCGACACCGTCTCGTTGGGTGCCAATGATGAGGCGGTCAAGATCCTAAACGTCGCCGGGACGCTCAACACGAGCAGCAACACCTTGACGATTTCGCAGACCGGTTGCGACTTGAACGTCACGGGAACTGGGGTGTTGAACATCGATGATCTGGGAACGGTCCTGATCACCGGCGGCGGGACGGGGCATAGCATCGACGAGAACGCGAGGATCTACCTGTTGTACGACGACTCCGTCCTTCGCATCACGACGAACTCCGCGACCATCGGAGGCTCGGGGGCGATTTACGGCTATGACGGGGCGGCCGGCGTCGAAATCGGCAACTCCGTCGCCCTCACGAGTTCCACGAACATCCAAGGCCACCTCGAAATCCGCGACGTCGACCAGGAATCTGGCAGCTTCGTGAATCAAGGGAAGGTGTACGCCAACCGCGCGAGCGGGAGCCTGACCATCAGCGTCACCAGCGTGACCGACACCGACAATGGCGGCACGGTTTCCGACACCAACTTCCGCTGGGGGGTCAACGAAACCAGCGCGAAACTGCTGTTCAAGGTCGACGCGACGGCTTTGGTAGGCGACTTCTTCGTGCGCGAAGGCTCGCTGGAGGTTGGGGAGGACCCCGAGGGGAGTAGTGACGACATCGACGTCTGCTCCGCGGCCGGCAACATCCTCTTCGACGGCGGCAGCATAGTGACCGGGGACGACGACTCGTTCAAGTGCAGCGGGAGCTGCCCGTAGAAATGTCCCGGGCCACCCGCGACGGGTCATGGGCATCTTGACAGGGTTAGGAGCGTCCAGGGACGTCGACGGGGCCAATGATGGGCAGACACAACGGAGGGGCCCCCAACCGCTCAACGGGCGGGGCGGGGCCCCTTCCTCCGCGTCCGAGGCCGACATCCTAACGACCCGGGCGTCTCCAAGGGAGGTTTTTCCAATGAACGTTACTCGGACAGTCAATTGCACGACGCGCCAGGCCCTCGGTCCGCTGCTCTGCATGCTGCCGATCCTGGGGTTCCTGTTTCCCACGGCCTCCGTGCAGGCCGGCCTAGAGGTAGATGGCACGCTGGAAATCAACGGTACCGTCACCACGGACTATGTCGACGTCGACACCAACGGCTGCATCATCATTAAGTCGACCGGTACCTTGATTCTCACCGGAGATCCGGGGAGCACCTCGACCGTGAACGGCTGCATCATCCTGGAAGGCGCTGGTTCTACACTCAGCTTCACCACCAACAACCACACCGTGGTCGGGTCCGGCGTGATCGACGGCCAGGACGCTTCTGCGGTCATCAGCATCGCCGCCGGCATCACGGTGACCAGCAGCCTGAACACCGTTGGGATCACCGGCCACCTGGAGATCACCGGCTCGGGCAGCTTCGTGAATCAAGGGAAGGTCTATGCCGACACCGCGAGCGGCACCCTGACCATCAGCGTCGCCGGCGTGGACGACACCGACAACGGCGGCACGGTGTCCTCCACCAACTTCCGCTGGGGCGTCAACGCCAGCGGGGCGGTACTGCTGTTCAGCGTGGAGCCGGCCGCTATGGAGGGCGACTTCTACGTGCACAATGGCACGCTGCAGGTTGGGGTGGACCCCGAGGGTGGTGACGACATCGACGTCTGCACCACCGGCGATACCCTCTTCGACGGCGGCAGCATAACGGCCCTGGTCGACGACTCGTTCAAGTGCAGCGGGAGCTGCCCGTAGAAATGTCGTTGGTCACCCGCGACGACTCATGGGTGCCCTGGCAACGCCAGGAGCGTCCAGGGACGTCACAGGCGGTAATGATGGGCAAATACAACGGAGGGGCCCCCAACCGCTCGACGGGCGGGGCGAGGCCCCTTCCTCCGCGTCCAAGGCTAACAGCTTAAGGACCCGGACGTTTGAATCGGAGGTTTTTGCAGTGAACGTTGCTCGGAGAATCAATTGCACGACGCGTCAGGCAATCGGTCCGCTGCTCTGCATGCTGCCGATCCTGGGGCTCCTGTCTCCCGCGGCCACCGTGCAGGCCTGCCTGGACGTAGACGGTACGCTGGAAATCGACGGTACCCTCACCACGGACTGTGTCGACGTCGACACTAACGGCTGCATCATCATTAAGGCTGGTGGCACCTTGACTCTCACCGGAGATCCGGGGAGCACCTCGACCGTAAACGGCTGCATCATCCTGGAAGGCTCCGGCTCCGTACTCAGCTTCACCACCAACAGCCACACCGTGGTCGGGTCCGGCGTGATCTACGGCCAATACAATTCCGCGGTCATCAGCATCGCCAGTGGCATCACGCTGACCAGCTCGACGACCATCCAAGGCGCGCTCGAAATCAAGGACGCTACCACATCTGGCAGCTTCGTGAATCAAGGGAAGGTCTACGCCAACCGCGCGAGCGGGAACCTGACCATCAGCGTCGACAGCGTGACCGACAGCGACAATGGCGGCACGGTTTCCGACACCAACTTCCGCTGGGGGGTCAACGCCAGCGGGGCGAAACTGCTGTTCAAGGTCGACGCGACCGGTTTGCTGGGCGACTTCTTCGTACGCCAAAGCTCGCTGGAGGTTGGGGTGGACCCCGAGGGTGGTGACGACATCGACGTCTGCTCCACCGGCGATACCTTCTTCGACGGCGGCAGCATAACGGCCCTGGTCGACGACTCGTTCAAGTGCAGCGGGACTTGCCCGTAGAAATGTCGCTGGCCAATCGCGATGGCTCATGGGCGCCCTGGCAACGCCAGGAGCGTCCAGGGACGTCAAATAGGCAAAAAAGGCGCGGGCGTAGGCGAGGGGCCCCGAACCGCTCCATGGGCTGGTCGCGGCTCCTTCCTCCGCGTCCAAGGCCAACAGCCACGCGTTCTTAAAGGAGGTTTTCCAATGAACATTGCTCAGACAATCAATTGCACGACGCGTCAGCCCCTCGGTCCGCTGCTCTGCACGCTGCCGATCCTGGGGCTCCTGTCTCCCACAGCCGCCATGGGGGTCTGCGAGTGGTATGTGGACGGTACGGAGCGAGTCAGCGGGACCGTCACCAAGGACTGTGTCGATGTCGACGGCTGCATCATCATCGAGGCCGGCGGCACCTTGATTCTCACCGGCGATCCGGAGAGCACCTCGACGGTGGACGGCTGCATCATCCTGGAAGGCGCCGGCTCCGAACTCAGGTTCACCACCAACAACCACACCGTGACCGGGTCCGGCGTGATCGACGGCCAAGACGGTTCCGCGCTCATCAGCATCGCGAGCGGCATTACACTGACCAGCAGCCTGAACACTGTTGGGATCACCGGCCACCTGGAGATCGCCGGCTCGGGCAGCTTCGCGAATCAAGGGAAGGTTTACGCCGACTGCGCAAGCGGGACACTGAAGATCAGTGCCGCCGGCGTGGACGACAGCGACAACGGTGGCACGGTTTCCTCCACCAACTTCCGCTGGGGGGTCAATGCCAGCGGGGCGAAGCTACTATTCGGCGTGGAGCCGGACGCTCTAAAGGGCGACTTCTACGTACACAACGGCACGCTGCAGGCCGGGGAGGACCCCGACGGTGGTGACGACATCGACGTCTGCACTACCGGCAATATCCTCTTCGACGGCGGCCGCATAGCGGCCGGGGTCGACGACTCGTTCCGGTTCAGCGGGACATGCCCGTGACCCAGCCCGCCATCCCAGGCGGCGGACCCTGCCGTGCTACCCCACGGCAGCGCCGCGCCACCCGCCAAAGACACAAAGCCTTCAGCTACCAAATGCCAATAATGAACAGTAAACGGTGTCCCGCTTCCTGGTTTTGACAGGCAAAGCTGGCGCGTTCACCCTTTGACGGGTTTCCCCGTTCGCCATCCCGCTATTGCGGTCCCGTCATCGCTTCTGTGAACGCCGCCAGGTTGACGAGGTCCACGTCCCCGTCCCGGTCCCCGTCCAGCTTGAGACAACGGTAATCGGCAGGCGCCACGCCGTCGCCGCCGAAGCATTGCTGGAACCCGGCGTAGTCCCGGAGGTCCACGCGGCCGTCGTCGTCGAAATCGCCAGGTGAATAGACCAGGTAGGTCAGGACGCCGGCGCCGATGCCGGCACCGTCATCCCTCGTTTCCGACATGATCGCGTGCACCACGGGCCCCTCCGCGACCACGTCACCGGCAAGCGTAGCTGCGGTATGATGGGCAGCCAACAGCGTCGGCGACGCCGGCGACGAAACGTCGAACACGTGGAGCATTCGACCATCGGACTGGGCGGCCACGTAGGCCCGACCACTGTCGGCCGCCACGGCCCAACAGTCGAGTTCCATCGGCGCGTAACTCATCTCCACCAGGGCACCGTCGGGATCGGACGCGTCCAAGATGTGAAGGCCGAGGGTCTCCGGCCAGGCCGGATTATCCTCGGCGACGAAGAGCAAGCTCCCGTCGAGGGCCACATCTTGGGTTGCAC
>CAZBUJ010000143.1:0-9350 GCA_964495075.1 uncultured Phycisphaeraceae bacterium | reverse complement strand
CCGGCCTCAAGTGGAATCCCGCCCTGGCCCGCGGCGACGAGATGGCCGCCAAGGTGCCGCTCTCGGACGCCGAACTGGCCGAACGCAAGAAGCGGGTCAACGTCGAATTCGACCGAACCGTCTGGCGGCGAGCGCTCTCCTACTTCTTGGAATGCCCCATGTGCCAGTCGTTCTGGACGGCGCTCGCGGTGTTCATGCTGACCACCCCGGCCACCGCTTGGTGGCCCGACCTGATCCCCAGTGCATTGGCCTATACCACGGCCGGCGCGGTCCTGCTCGCCATGCCAGGAACGCTCACCGAGTCCCGCCAGCGACCGGTTGCCCGCGACTCCTACCGCGGCGGCGGATGCAGGGGTTGACTGGCGATACGCCACAGACACGATGCCCACGACGACCTTCGCTTCGCGACCGGTACGCTGTCCGGCGAGGTCGGGACCCACGCGGTCCCTCTATTGGCTACATACGCAGCCCGTTCACCGGATGGTGTAAACTTATGTTCGCCGGTCCAGCACGAAGTCAGTAAAAAAGCGGTCGCGTGCGGGGTGATGCCTTGACTGAGATCGATCGACCTCAGTCACAAGCAGGATGGGTATCCTGCTCCCGCACGGACCGCGGATTGCGGTCAGGCGCGGAGCACGCGCTGGACTACGGTTCTGCACCGCGACCGCCGTCCCGATCAGGTTCCGGATCCGGCTCCCGCGCGGACCGCTGTCTGCCAAATGGCCACCACCCACGCCCCGGCAGCGGGTCAATCCCGTAGTGTTCGGCCTCTACGAGCAACTCCGGCACGACCAGCAGCCGGTCCAGACACGCGGCCACGACGTCGATCAGCTCGACAACGTCGAGCCCGGCCAGCCGCGTCTGCACATCCCGCGGCAATCGGCGCGGGCGGTAGTCGGTCCCGCCCGGCACCTGAGCCATCAACTCTTCAGCCTCGAGCTGCCCCAGAACCGCCGCCAGGAAGGTCAGGGTCATACGGGTGTCGCGAGTCCAGATGAAGTCCCAGAAGTTGGTCCGTTCATCGTCGGTGCAGCGATACTCCGTCGCCCCGGGGATCTGGAGCAGGATACCGACGGCCTGAAAGTAACCGGCCAACCACCGATGGACCGCCTGGAGTTGCTCCAGGCGCTGGCGGAACACGCTCGGCAGCCGGTCGCTGTACTGGACCAACTGATTGAACCGCCGGACCTCCCCGTTCTCGCGCCAGATGATGGGCTCCAACACGGATGCGTCTCCTTTCCGGCTCGCGTCACCGCACGCTTGGGCCGGACGCGCGTGCCTCTCGCGCCGCGTTGTCTACACGGACCATCAGGGCGACTTTGGCGGCAAAGCTCAAGGCATGTTTCGCTCGAATCTGGCGGAATCTCTGAGGTGAACGCGCCGTCGCGACGCATCGTTGACTTGGCGACACTGAATCGACGGGGCGATCTACCGGTGCCCGCGGCCGTCTGCCACGTCTCTCGCATCCGGAATACACCTTCGTCGAGAATCGCAGCTACCTCGGTCAGACGCTGCTCGGATTGGAAGCCGACTGGATCGGTAGGATCGAGCCGGTCGCGGCGTCTGGTCATCGGCATCACTCCGCAGGAACGATGCCCACAACGACCTTCGCTTCGCGACCGGTGCGCTGTCCGGCGGGATCGGGACCTGCGCGGTCCCTCTACTGGTTACATGCGCCGTCCGTTCACCGGATGGTGTAAACAATGTTCGCCGGTCCCGATCCAAATCAGTAAAAAGAGCGGTCACGTGTGGGAGTGCCGTCCTAACTGAGACCGATCGACCTCAGTCACGAGCAGGATGGGCATCCTGCTCCCACACGGGCCGCTGATGGCGGTCATGCGCGGGGTTGGTGCCTGACTACGGTTCTGCCTCGAGACCGCCGTCACGAGCAGGATCCGTATCCTGCTCCCGTGCGGACCGCTGTCTGTCAAATGGCCACCACCAACGCCGTGGCGGCGGGTCAATCCCATACAGTTCGGCCTCGACGGCCAACTCCGGCACGACCAGCAGCCGGTCCACATACGCGGCCACGACGTCGATCAATTCGTCCTCGTCCAGCCCGGCCAGCCGCGTTTGCACGTCCCGCGGCAATCTTCCCGGGCGGTAGTCGGTCCCGGCCGGCACCTGGGCCATCAGGTCTTCGGCGTCGAGCTGCTTCAAAACCGCCGCCAGGAACGTCAAGGTCATCCGCGTATCGCGGGTCCAGATGACGTTCCAGAAGTCGGTTCGTTCGTCGTCGGTACAGTGACACTGAGTCGCCCCGGGGATCTGGAGCAGGATGCCGACGGCCTGAAAGTAACCGGCCAACCACCGGTGTACCGCTTGGAGTTGCTCCAGGCGGTGGCGGAAGACGCTGGGTAGTCGGTCGCTGTGCTGTACCAGCCGATCGAACCGTCGGACCTCGCCGTTCTCGCGGCAGATAATGGGCTCCAGCATGGCTGCGTCTCCGTTCGCCTCGCCCTAACGCGTTCTCTCGCCACGCGTTATCCACGTCGGCCATCAGGGCGACTTTGGCGGGAAGAGGCAAGGTATGTTTTGCTCGAATCGGGCGAAATCTGCGACATGCGGATGGCCGTACACCGTCTCGATGATGACGTGCCGACGCCTCGACCCGGGCTTGTTCGGGCGACCACCGTAGTGGCGGTCCCGCGTTTTTGGCCCATGCGGACTGCGCCCGCCGCCAGAATCGCGACAGCTTCGCACTGCCGCTGCGCAAATTGGTCGAACCGGCGAGATCGGCTAAGTCACGGCGTGTGGTCACTGGCGCCACTCTGCTTGGACGATGCTTGGCCGTTACGGCGGCGGTCCGGGCGAAGACCAGATCGCCAGGCCGTCCGGGGTTGCGGTCTCTGGGGGACGCCTCTATGTCGCGGAAAACGGTATCCGCAGCGAGACGCCGTTGGAGCCGGCGCTCGTCATCTTCGGCATCGTCTCCGATCTGACGTCGCCGACGTTTCTAGGCAAATACGTGTAGCCGACGGGCGGGCTCGTCATGGGCGTCACCGTAATCGGCACGACGGCGTACGTGCACGATTCCGGCGAGGGGCTCGTGACTCTCAACTGCTCCGATCCGGGCGAACCGGTGTGCGACGGCGTGTACTATTCGCCGGCCATCTTCGATCAGGGCGCCTTGAGACGTCACCGATGCCCGGGCTCAGGCCGTGGTCATCTTGATTTGCAGGCCAAGGTCCAGCGATCAAAGCAGTGTTCTCGATCGATCGAACCCGCTCGGACGCCAGCCCGGGGGCCGTCAGGTCAATGCGGCGACGTTGGGAATGTATCTCTGAGACATGTTGATTGCATTTTGCAGCGCCGGTGAGTATAATTGGTTTGATTCGCCGGCAATAACAACAGTACCCCAAAGACCTGCCGGTCGTGCGTGGTGTCGGCCGGGCCGTGATGCTTGTGCGGCAGGGCATTTCAAACCCCGCTGCCGGTTTGACGAAGTGAGCCCTCGCAATCAACCCGTGCACCATCACCATACCACAACCGCCCAATGTCTCATTTGCCCTGAGGCGCTACATAGAGTCAAGGAAGGTCCATAACCATGGTCGGTTCAAGCGCAAAAGTACCAAGCCTCGCGAGGCAGCGGATGCGTGCCGCGTCCGGACCGGCTGGAGGCCTTTGCGCGCGGGGTGGAGGCGTTCTCCGGTTTCTCGTTTCCTTTCCATTGATAGCCGCCGCTCTCCCTTCCATCGTGATCGCGATGCCGGTCCAGGCCAACTCGGATAACAGGTTGGTCGGTGCCTGGCGCGGTTCGGTGGATGCGGTGGCCATTCGCACCGATGGTCCGCAGACGCTGGCCTACGTCGGCAGCGGCGTACGCCTATTGATCCTCGACGTGACCGATCCAGGCAATATCGTGGAACTCAGTAGCGTGCTGCTGGAAGGCGTGGTGCGGGGAATCCACGTACGAGATGACTATGCTTACATCGCAGCCGGCCGGGAGGGTTATTTGTGCATCGTGGACATCTCGGACCCCTGCGCGCCGATGGTGGTATCGATGGGTGGCGATTCCACTTATCAACAGGGATACGTCGTCGTCACCCTTCATGGGGACCGGGCCTACACGTTGTTCGACGGCAGGATCCAGCCCGACTGCTGGGACGTTAGCGGCCCGGCGGACCCGATCCGAACGTCCTACTGCTCGTATGGCGGCACGAATGACGTTCTGGTCGTGGGTGACTACATGTACAAGGCAGGCGACACGGGGGACGTGGCAGTCTACGACATTTCGGACCATTTTGGCAGCGGGTATCCGCCGGTTGTCGGTCTCGCGAGCATCGCTGATCTCGATGGGACAGTTAGCCGGTCGATCGCGATTGCGTTGGACGGCCACTACGCCTACGTGACGGATTACAAGACCGGCGGCGATCCATGGATTCCGCGCATCTTTGTGGTGGACTTTTCCGACTTGGCAGCCCGTTTCACGCGGGCGGCGAGGGCGGCGATCCGGGCGAAGACCGGATCGCCCGGCCGTCCGGGGTTGCGGTTTCCGGGGGGACGTCTCCACGTCGCGGACGAGTACTTTGATGCAATCGTTTTTGACGTCTCCGACGGCCAGGTTCTACCCACGGCCTGGCACTGCCGTGACAGATGCCGAAGCCACAGCGGACTTCGGACTCATATAACAAGTGGCTTTGATAGTGAGGGCAGGCCAACTCGACCGGATACTGGGGTTCTACTGATCTTGCCTTTCGACCCCCTGCGCTTTGCAGCAGTTGCCGGCACGGTATCCTTCACAATGGATGCATGTGACGGTCAGCTTGGCACGGCGAACGCCCGATGATGGTTTCCGGAATGACAACTTGACTCGTCCATTCATGCAACTCGCCCAAAGGATCCTTCAGTACTTGCCAGCGCAACGTATGCGGCCACTATGGGTCTTCCCGCTCGTGGTCATGTTGCGCGAGCTTCCTCATGTTGCTAACGGGCAGCCATCGACTCAACCAATCGACTGCAGGGAAGCCGTGTCCTCCTTCTGGGTTGCATTCGCCGCTGTGTTTGCGGCGGTCGGCACAGCCGCGGCCTTCTTTGCATGGGGATATCACGTTGGAAGAGAGTCGCGCCGCGCGGTACGCGAATCGGGCAAAGCTACCGACCGTGCGCAGAAGCCGATCGACGCCCTGATGCGATGGCTACACCAAGCCTGCGGGCGTCTCGTTAGCGAGTCCTTCTCGGGGCCCAAAAAGGCCGCGGAGCAGCTGTGGCTGGTGCAGTTAGAATGGGAGCGTCTCGAGTTGTGGCTGCCATTCTATGTTACCCAGGAAACCGATCGTGATAAGGTACGGAATGCGCGCGAAGCGATCTTGGACAGTATCGGCGCTGCTGATCCCATGGAGATCGACAAGGTGTTTCTCAAGCACATAGCTGACTCCGACGCGCTGTTTTCGTGTGAGTTGCGCGACCGCTGCAGCCGGATGCTGGCGCAACGATTGACCCGTTTCAATCAAAGTGAGACGGCGCGCCCCGATACCAGTCCGCCGCCTGCACACGCCGACCGACAACGCGGAGATCGAACGGTGCCACAGGACGGTGGAGGCGCAGTTGGAGGGGCTGGAGGGCGCTGACTTCGCCGAGACAGCTGCGAGGATCAACGCGATTATCAACCAAGAGAACCATGACAGGCTGCACGCCGCGCTGAGGCGACAGACCCCCGTGGGACCATCAAGGATTACGTGTTCGATACGGCTTCCGGCAGCGACCACACGCATGCCGATCATCTGATGCGAAACGAGACGAAGGCGGTGCACGCCGCCAGCGGCTACATGGCCAAGCGACGTCGAGAGGATTGCGAAGGGCGAGATGTGTTCTGTGGGATTACGTATCGGCGTGTGAAAGGCCGGAAGGAACTGGCACCGGAGCAGAAGACGCATAACAAGGTGGTCGGCCCATTCGCGTGATTGTGGAGCATTCGCTGGCGTGGCTTCGAAAGATGAACTTCAGGCGAGCTGGCCAAGAACGCGCCGATCGTCCAGATACGCATAGTAAGGATTGCTACGCGCCCACCGGGCCAACAGAAACGGCATTGACTCCATAGTGATCCAAAGGGCGTGACAGGGCGAGCGTCACGTGCTCACCCTGAACACAACCCGGAGCAGTGGGCACGACACACAAGGCGAAGCCTGCTCGGCTTGGGCGTTTCCGTGGTGGGGCGGGGCGTGTTTTTCGACCGGACGGGATTGTCGCCTTTTCTGCCGATCGTCGATGACAGCAAGACAGCCTTAAGTAATTGTATTACAAATGGTTATGATTCGCATCTTGTCTCGTCACTATCCCAGATAATGTGCCTTGCGTCCTGTTTCTGGGTGTGGTAGCCTCCGCGCCTAATCGTGAGGATAACGCGGGACCGTTGTTGGCCATGGGTCTGCTGTCGCAGTGCCCCCTAAATGACACCGATTGCGTTGACATCGGATTGAATTCCAAATTCAAGCCGCCCAGGCGCGTGGGCTGGCGACCAGTCAATGCTCCTCTGGGTGGCGCACTCCGAGGAGGCAGAAGACCGATCGAGGCACGTAAGAATGTGCCAGCACTTGGCACTTTCGGTTTATGGAAGTCTGAGGCACGCGGCGGCACAGCGGGGGTATGTCTAGGTGATATCCCTATGATATTCTGCCGATCCATCAAGTCGTTCTTGAGCGGTCTTGTTCATAGTGGCCATATGAGTGATCCGCGCGGAGCGTTTGAGGGAACAGAGCAAGTGAGCCGACGCGAAGTCCGATAACGGTGCCTTGAATGAGGGCCTGAAGAGCGCGAGGTATTACGATCGACTCTACGGTGTTATACTTCTCTGAGACATGTTTTGCATCCACCGGTTCGATTCGGTACAATCGCGCGCAGATAGAAACATAAGTGGCACGACTTGGCGACGTGCTGTCGCGTGCAGCGAGGTGACTTAACGTTGAGGTTGTGTGGCCGGGATTTAACCGAGGGCGCCGCGGAGGTTCTCCAATGATAGCGATTGTGTCAAATGAGTCAAACTGTGCCGTACAGTTGTTGCAGCGAACGATCGCGATGCCAGATCGTGGCACCGGCTTTCTCGTTGATAGATCCCTCCCCGCTGGCTCGCGGGCGGCAGCGCCGAACGAGGATCCCCCCGTGGAAGTGGAGATCGAGGTACAAGTAACAACATCAATCCGCGCCAGATGGCAGAGGCGTGCTGTATCTGGACAGGCCGGTTGCGGAGGGCGGGGGGGGAGCACTCGCTGGATCTCCACTATCCTTCCGTTCTTGGTGGCCGCATTCTTTTCTTCGGCGGTCGCCGCGCCAGTGCAGGCCGACATGGACATCCGGTTGGTCGGCGCGTGGGGGGGCTCGGTGGATGCGGTGGCTATTCGCGCCGATGGCCCCCAGACCCTGGCCTACGTCGGCAGCGGCGTACGCCTCCTGATCCTCGACGTGACCGACCCGGCTAATATCGTGGAACTCAGCAGCGTACTCCTGGAAGGCATTGTGCGGGACATCCAAGTTCGGGATGACTATGTCTACATCGAGGCCGGCAGCGAGGGCTATTTCTGCATCGTGGACGTCTCGGACCCCACCGCTCCGGTGGCCCTATCCACGGGCAATGAGTCCTGGTCTCGACAGGGGTACGTCGTCGGCGCCCTTCATGGGGACCGGGCCTATGCGTTGTTCGCCGACGGAACTGGGCCCGACTGCTGGGATGTCAGCGACCCGGCGAACCCGGTCCTAACGTCCCGCTGCTCGTATGGCCAAACGAATGACGTCGAGGTCGTGGGCGACCGCATGTACATGGCAGGCGACGGCGGGGCCGTGGCAGTCCTCGACATTTCGGACCATTTTGGCGGCGGGTATCCCCCGGTTTTGGGGTATGTGAGCATCGCCGATCTCGACGGGGCGGTCGGGCGGTCCATCGCGATTGCTGTGGACGGCCACTACGCCTACGTGACGGGTTACAAGAGCGGCTATCCGTGGATTGCACGCATCTTTGTGGTGGATTTTTCCGGCCTCGACCTGGCGGCCCCGGTCCTCGTGGGCACCTACGGCGACGATTCGGGCGAAGACGAGATCGCCAGGCCTTGCGGCGTCGCAGCTTCCGAGGGACGACTGTATGTCGCGGAGATCGGCTCCGCCAGCGACACGTCGGTGGCCCCGGCACTGGTCATCTTCGACATTGCCTCCGATCCGACGTCGCCGACGTTCCTGGGCAAGTACGTGTCGCCGACGGGCGGGCCCATCATGGGCGTCACCGTAGTGGGCACCACGGCGTACGTGCACGACTCCGGTGAGGGGCTCGTGATCCTCGACTGCTCCGATCCGGCCGAGCCGGTGCGGAACGGCGGGTACCATTCGCCGGCGACTCTCGCCCAGGGCACGTTGAATGACGATCACCTCTACGTCACGGATGAGTATTTCGGCATGACCATTCTTGACGTCTCGGACGCCCGGGCACCGGCCACGATGGGCACCTACGAGACCCCCATGGGTGCGAACGGCATGAGTGGAGCGTGGGGGATTCAGGTGCAACAGGAACTGGCGTACGTTTGCGCCAGTGGTCGCGGGTTGCAGGTGCTGAACGTGACCGATCCGGCGGCCCCGGTCCTGGCGGATGAGTTCCCCTTCGCCGACGTCGATCCAACCCCGTCTGTGAACTTCCGCCCCACGGGGCTGGTGGTGGACGGTGGCGTGGCCCACGTGGGGACCGCCCGCGGTGCGTGGATCATCAACTTCGACGTCAGTGAGTTGGGCACTATTCAACAGCTTGGGTCCGTGTTCCTCGGGGGCGGGCCTGACGGCGAGGTGCTGTCCTTCGTCAAGACGCCCGAGGGCATCGCCCACGTGGCGCGGGAGATTCCGTTGGCCATCGCCAGCGTGGCCGACCCCCTGGCGCCGTTCCTGATCACGGCGAGGTGGGGTGACTTCAGTCGAGTTAAAGACGTCGCCCTCGACGGGAGGTTGCTCTTCGTCGCGGAGGATAACCGGGACGAGCCGCAGGAACTCGGCCTTCACATCCTGGACGCTTCGGAGCCCAACGGCGACCTTGTGCCATTGAGTTATGTGCCGATGCAGCGCGACTGTCGAGCGGTCGCGGCGGACAACACTCGGGCCTACGTAGTAGGCCAGTCCGGAGGTGTTCGAAAGCTCCATGTGTTCGACGTCTCGCCACCGTGGTCGCCGACGCTGTTGGCTGCCCATCATACCGCGAGTGCGCTTGCTAGCGACCTGGTCGCGGAGGGGCCCGTCGTACACGCGATCATGTCACAAGAGACGAACATCGGCGCCGGTGTCTTGACTTACCTGGTCTACTCACCTGGCGATTTCGACGACGACGACCGCGTGGACCTCCGGGACTTTGCCGCGTTTCAGCAGTGTTTCGGTGGCGACGGAGT
>CAZBUJ010000142.1:0-9634 GCA_964495075.1 uncultured Phycisphaeraceae bacterium | reverse complement strand
CCGACGAATTGCAGAACGGCAGGCAGGTTGTTCAGGTCATACACGCTGGTCATCGGTCTCCTCCGTGAGAAACTCTCATCCGTCGTCGCGCCGTCAGGTGCCCGGCGATCTCGGCTTGGGGTCCGGCCTCGGTCGGGTCGATGGGAAACTGCCCGATTGGAACCTCGCGCGGCAGAGCCATGCCGGCTTCCATGGCGTCGAGCAGTGCCGCGCTATCCGGCCGGTGCTTGCGCAGCCAGGCATGGGCGTCCGCCTGGCTGATCGTCAAGCCGAGCAACTCCATCGCCCGCTCCGCGACGAATTCGCAGTAGAGCCTGGCGAGTCTATCGCTGAGGTTGTACGCGCAGATGTGGATGCGCTTGTCTCCGACGTTGATGCTGCGAATCGCCATGGGCGTTCCTTCCTGATCGACTGCTTCCTAACTGACCGACAGGCAGTGGTCCCCGGGGTACTCGCCGTTCGGCGTGCCATTGTCATTGAGTCCGTGAATGGTCATATCGAAAGCGCGAAGGGTCGGCCGTCCCTCGCCGTCGATGTTCAGGTTGATCTCGACATAGGCCGTGTCGCCGAGGCAGTACGGGTACGGGTCGAACACGTCGCAATCGCCCCAGGTCCAGCAGCCGAGGTTGCCGTGCGAGATGCAGTCGTTCCAATCCCAGTGGCACAGCAGGTCATCGTCCGCCGGCCAGTCGCTCCCCGGCCAATCGCCGTCGTGCCAGCCCGGCAACTGGTAGATGCCCATGCCGGGAATCGACAGTGGGTAACCCGAAGTGCCACCCGCGACCCAGGCGCCGAAGCGATCAGCGCAGAACGAATCCATGCACGCCTGGACCGCGGACGGCGTGACGCTCGTCTCGCCCAGCCAGCCTGTGGCCAGCCCGCGCCAGTAGACGGTCTTGACCTCGTAGAAATCCAGACTCGGGTGCGGCTCGGGGTCTTCGGGGTGCGACCCGCACATGATGGGCGTCGTGCCCTCGAACGAGTTGCCGAACGACAGCGTCCAGTCCACGAGCGTGAATTGCTCACCGATCCACTGCCGCCGCGCCTTGGCGAACCCATTGCCGTGAGCGGTGTCGATGGCCGACCACATCGGGTTGCCGCTGGGGTACTCGCCTTCGCCTGGAGTGTTCCGGTAGGGTCTCGGACCGCAGAGGTAGGCCGACCAGCCGATCGCCGTGGCGCCACGGGAGTTGGATATGGAGTAGTCCTGCCTGGGAACCGAAGGATCGTGGTCCGGGCCCGAGTTGATCTCGGTCTCGAAGTCGTGACTGCCGCCGCCGATGTTGCTCACGCCGGTCGCGTTGCAGTTGAGCGACCGGAAACGGCAGTGCTCGTAGTTGACGCCGTAAACGTGGTGGTCGAGGTACCACGCCCATTCGCTCTGGCTCTGGGCGAGAATGCACCGCTCGTGTCTGCCCTGGCAGTCGTCCCAGGAGCCGCCGGCGCAGGGATTGGCTTCCGAACAGCAGAGCCAGGATGCGTTGATTCGATCGCGCTCGTAGCAGCCGTAGAGCGGGCTGCCGCCCAGCATCTCGGCGACCTCCTGGCCACACGCGAGCCCACCGACGCCCGCTGGCGACCACCGCATTGAGTACGTCGGCATGGTCAGCCAAACGCCCTGGTCGAGGAAGAACTCGACGGCGGCGATGATTTCCTCGAGATGGATCGGGTCGATGATGTCGCCGGGCTGGAGCCCGCACCCACGACAGTAGTCCCAGTTCGCCGGCCAGGGCAATTCCGGGCACAGGTCCTGGTGGACCACCTCGGGGGCGCTGGTCCACGATTCGTCGCCGCCGAATTGGCAATTGCCGTACAGGTCCGGCCAGTCGGTGCCTTTCCAGAGCATGTCCTGCCCGCGCCAGGTCATGCGGGCCAGCTCCTGAACGCCGCTGAACGACTCCTCCGGGCTGTTGGTCAGCGGTCGCACGTGGTCGGAGCCGCCTTTGCCGCCGGAGAGGTAATGCCCGGGGTGGTTGGCGCCGGACCAGCGGAAGCGGACGGGCATGTGAATACAACAGTGCTCCCAGGCGCTGCCGCGCCGCGGCGGATGATGCTGGGTGTGACGGCCAATGTAGTCGAGGCACCAGCGGGCGAGGTTGATAAGCTGGGACTGGATCTGCTCGGAGGCATCGAAGCGGTACTCGTCGGTTCCGCGTTTGCAGAGCGGCCACAGTTCTGGAAGCCCGCCTGCATACGGGTTGTGGTGCGAAAAGAAGACGAAGGTGTAGGCGTGATTCGGGTCGCGCCCATGTTCGGGATCGCTGACGCGCCCGCCGAGTACAGGGGCGGTCGTGCCGGTGTCGGGTTCATGGCGATCGATCGGATCGCCGTCGAACCGACCGGTGATGTACCAGTCCACCCACCGATCCTGCTGGTTCGCCAGCGGCGTGATAGCCGCCTCCCAGATCCCGCTGCCCGGCTCGGTCTCGTTCATCGCGACCTGCTGCGAACCGCCGCCTTCGATCCGGAAGTGCAGCATCAACGACTCGACGGACTGCACGCCGGCCGGCTGCGTCCAGCGGATGGTCACAGGCTCCGCGTCCGGCCAGGAGGGAAAAGCCTTGTACGCACTGGCAGGATCGTGGGCCTGATGCCCCGTGCTGCTGGGCGACCCGCAATAACGCTCCACGCTGCCGCGCGGGAAATACGGGCTATGTGGTGATCGGGCGAATTGCACCGCCGGGTCTCCGCTCCGCGACCGGATGGGCACGCTGGCGGACGTGCTGCCGCCGTGCGTCTGGCCTTGTGCGGCGGTGATCTGCCAGGATTCGACGTAGCCCGGCGTGCCGAACTCATCGCGAGGCTGCTCGACCAGTTGTTGCGGCCACTGGCACCTGGGATTCTCCCGTTCGTACCAGGGAATCTGATTCTCGTAGTCGGGGATGGCTCCGAATACCGCGTAGAGCAGACCCTCCAGCTTCATCAGGGCATCTTTGAATTGCAGCCGAAGGTCCGTGCCGATCAGCGCGTCGGGGCGGAAGCGATAGACGTTGTCGTGGTCCGCCTCGTTGAGGTGATCGAACTCCCCATGCGACGCGGTCGACCAGTTCGACTCTTCCACGATTCCGGATTGCGGGTGATCGGTCATCGCTTGTTCCTCAGTCTGAACGTCACGCCGTCGGGGAAGGTGATGCGGTCGTCGGGAGCGAGTTCGATCGGTTCGTTGAACGCGGCGAACCACGCCAGCACCGGATCGCTCGCCTGATTGCGGTAGCTGACGTAGTAGCCATAAACCGGCTGCCAGGGTGTTGTACCCGCGTTTTCGAAGTACGCGCCAACGCCGGCGACCACTTCGCCTGGACTGGTCGGCGACCACGCCCAAGAAGGCAAGCTCAGCGCGCTGTAGCCGCTGTTCGGAGGATCGCTCAGCAAGTTCAGGTCGTCGTAGACCGTATCCGCGCTGAGACTGTCCATCGGTGCCGCGAACAATCCCAACGTCCACGCCGACGCGACCGGACCGATGAGCGAACGGACGAAATCCAATGAGAAGAGCTTGGTGATCACGGCCAGAGCCTCCCCCGGTAGTGAACATACAGGGTGGATTCCGGCACCAGCGCGACCGGCCGCTTCATGGACGCCGAGAAGAGCAGCCGTTTCGGCGTGTCTGCCGTCCCGAGCCATACGACCGACACGGGGAATGCGACCGCGCGGCGGAAGTCGGTATAGAACCAGTCCATCACAGATGGAGGATCGTCGGCGTCGCGCCGCTTGATCGGCACGTCCCAGGGATATCCATGCACGGGCCGCCAGGGCTGCCAGCCCTCGTTCGGCGTGAACCACTTGTGGTCCGGCGGTATCCAGCCCTTCGCGTGCCACCAGGAATCGGGGGTAGGCTCCCATTCGAGCGGGTGCTGGAACGCGACCTGCTCAGATCGCACCATCGCGAATCCTCCGGCCCGCTGGATGTGGAACCATGTCGTTTGCGGGGAGTAACCCAGGGCGGCGCGATGCGCGGCCGTGCTGGCCCCTCCCTCATTCGAGGTGTCGTGCGTCATGACCGCGTACGGCGTGGTCTCATCGTATGGATTGACCGTCGGACCGTTGGGCCCGGCGGCAGCGATACCACTGACGCCGATTTCGTAGCCTTGCCCGCCGATGTGCGGAGGGAACACCTGGCGCAGCAGGTATTCCTTGCCCTCGTCGTGCACGAAGTTCGGCAGGACCTGCTCGAGCACGGTCGTGTCCCGGACCTTGAGGTTGATCACGAACTCGCCCATGTCACTACCAGTCAACCATAGGTCCCGCGATACCAATGCCGATCGAACATGTATCCGCCGGAGCCGGTCGGCCAGAACATGACGATATCTCCTACTGGGATGGGCGCGACGCCCGTGCCCGACGAGCCGATCTCGGAGAGGTTGTAGGCCTCGGGGATTTCCCGGCCGTACGGCGCGCCGAAGTTGTACGCGCCCAGGTGCGTGACCTGCCGCAGGGCATAGAGGTAAGGCGGCGTGGTCCCGCTCGCGCTTTGAACCTCGGCGAACATGACGGCGACCGACGAACCGCCACCACCACCGCCGATCCGAACGATTGTCCACGCGATCGCCGGGTCGTCGCGCGCCTCTTGTGGCTGCACCCACAGCAGTTGAGCCGTACCGCTTGCTGCGCTGCGAAGCGTATCCGTCTCGCCGGCCGCCACGTCGGCGAAGCCGTAAGATTCGTCATCCATCTCGACGCGGGCTGGGCAGACCCCATCGACGAACGCCCGGCCGATCGCACCGGCGGCAATCGGTTCGGCCAAGACCACAAAGCACCCGGCGTGTGACGTCTGAGGAACAATCCCATGAAGCACGACCCGGTTCTTGAACGCGTCGAAGTTCTCCGTCGGCGTGAGGACAGGGCCAGTGATTCCCAGCACGTCGAACCGACCGCGATCCCCGCCGCTCTCGTTGCGGACGGGGACGAGGCCGACCGGCCGGGTGGCGTGCTCGCGCTCGCGCGTTGCGCTGTGCTGCCGTCGCTGATGCTCCAAGGCCGCGTCCACGAACGCGTTGAACGTCGCTGCAGGGATGGCCAGCGGATCACCGGAGCGTACTTTGTTCAGCGGGCTGGCCATGCATCAGATCCCCAGCAGGTTGAGATCGCCATCCTGGTAGACCTTCTCGACGTAGACCGCCGTCGGCCGCTTGACCAGCGCCTTGGCGGCCGTGTCTTCCGCGTCCTCGTACCGGACCCAGAGGTACTCGAAGCCCTTTTTGTTGATTCCGGTGATGTCACCCACCGTCAGATTCGTCGCATTCGGGCTGGCGGCGAAGCGGTAGGTGATCTCCCAATCGCCGCTGCCGCGCTTGGCGCCGGTCGCGCCGAGGAACAGACACTCGCCGGCCGCAAAGCCCTTGAACGTGCCGTCATTGACCCGACCGGTGAGGGCAAACAACGTGGTCTTGTACGCGGGCGTCACCAGGCTATCAGGCAGGTAGTGCGTTTCCGAGAACTGGTAGACCGGCACGGTGATGTCCACGCCCTCGACGCCGTCGGGCGTGACGCCGATCGCGCCCTTGCAGTCCGGGGCCGTCTTGCCCGGCGGCGCGTAGCGGACCACGTTCTGCCGGCTCTGCGTGATGTGCTGCGTCCCGCCCCCGGTGTCGAACGAGAAGGTGGATTCATCCGTCGGCGGCACGCGGCCGTAGCGAACGATGCCCTCCCACAGTTCCTCGCCGACCGGCTCGACCGAAATGCTCTCGCGCCAGAGCACGAGGGTGCCGTCTTTGTAGACGTCGAACGCGACGGGCGAGCCGGCTTGCACGGTCACGCGCGCGGAGTAATCATCGTTCGTGCCGCGCACCGTGTAGCGCAGCTCGGCGGTGGGGTCCTGGCCCATCGTGACCAGGCGGCTCTCGAACTTCTCGTGGATGGTGATCATGCTCGCTGCGCTCGCAGGCTTCAGACTCCAGGCTTCGGGAAACTGCTCTTGGTTTTTCCTGAAGCCTGAAGCCCGAGGCCCGAGGCCTCCTACACAAACGTCAATCCGCCCGTCACGGCCGCATCCACCAGGCGCTTCGTGTTCTTGGCGGTTTGCTCACTGGCCCGGGCGGTGCGCTCCGCAACGTTGCCGCCGCCGAGTCCGGCGATCGCCGCGGGATTGAAGGTGCCGGTGACGCTGATCTTGCGCGCCAGACGATCGCCCAGACCGGCCAGACGATCTTCCAGTTCCGAGAGGGGGTCGGTGAGTTTGCGCCGGGGGACTCCCGGCTCCGATTCCGCCGCTTCACGTTTGGCGCGGGCGGCCGCGATGGCCTCGTCGAGCTGCTTGCGCGCGTCGGCCAGCGCCTGTTTGGTGGCTGCGACCTTCGCGCTGGTCTCGTCGTCGAGTGCTCTCTGGGCCTCGTCGAACTGCCGGCCGATTTCCGCAAGCGTCGCCTCGTTGAGTTCCCGGGCGCTGTCGCGTTCGCTCTGGCGCTGTTGTTTGCGCGCAGCCAGGGCCGCGTCGCGCTGCCGATCGATCTCGGCGTTGGTCGCGGCCAGATCCTCGTCGGCCATGCGCTTGGCGGCCTCGACGTCGAATCCTTCGTCAAGCAGGCCCTGCAACTCGAGCAGCCGCTTGGTGGTCCAGTTGACTGCGGAATTCCAGGCCTTCTTGAAGCCGGCGGTGAAGCTGGTCCAGGTCTTGGAGAGGAACGCCGTCGTCTCGATCCAGGCGACCTCGAGGCCGTGCAGGATCTGCTCGGACAGGGCCAGCGCGCCGTACCACATCTTCTGCACGGTGCCGAGGAAGAAGCGCTTCGCTTCCAGCCACACGTGGTTGAGCGCGGCCACGCCCTCCTGCCAGGCGAGCTTGAGCGACAGCCAGAGGATCTTCGCCGCTAGGCCGATATCGCCGGCGGCCAGCGCGTCGGAGATGCCGCCGATCACCTTGAAGACGGTGTCCTTCAAGGCGCGAAAGCGGTCTCCAAGCCAGGCCAGCGCCTCGGCTCCGGCGTCGGTAGTAACCAGCAACGTGCCGGCCAAGGCAACCGCGGCACTGATCACCAGCCCCATCGGCGACAGAATTGCCGCCAGGGCTGACCCGACAACGCCCAGCGCGGCGCCGACACCGGCGACAACCGAAGCCAGGCCGCCCACGGCCGCGGCCACACCGCTGATCATCCAGCCGAGCGCGACCAGTGCGACACCGCCGGCAACGACGGCGGCCGCCACCTTCAGTGCGGTGACGACGAGCGCCTTGTTCTGCTTGATCCACTCGGAGATGCGCACGATCACGCGCGTGATGCAGTTGGACACGTCGACGATGACCGGCGCCAGCGCCGAGCCGATCGTAAAGACACCCTGCTTGAGCACGCGCCAGAGAATGTTGAGTGTGTCGGTGAGTAGCGCGGCATCCCGCGCGGACTCCGTCGAAACGGTAAGCCCGAGCGAACGCGCCTGGTCGCGGAGTTCGGCCATGCCCTTCGCACCGTCCGCCAGTAGAGGCAGCAGCTTGGTGCCGGACTTGCCGAACACATCCATCGCGGCCGCGGCCCGCGCCGTAGGATCGGCGATCTGCGACAGCCGCTCGGCAATGACGGTAAACTGCTGTTCGGGCGACAGCCCAGCCAGTTGCTCCGCGCTAAGTCCCAATGCAGCGAAGGCATCGACGGCGGTCGCCAGTCCCTGCGACGCGTCACCCATGGTGCGCTGCATGATGCGGATGCCGGCTTCCAGCGTGGCCAGGTCCGCGCCCGACTGCTCCGCCGCAAAACCCAGTTCGGACAGGGCCTCGACGCTGACGCCGGTTCGCTTGCTCATCTTGTCGAGCTGGTCCCCTGCGGACGAGAATACCTTCACGCTGGCCGTCAGGGGCGCGGCAAGCGATGCCCCGAAGGCCGTGATGCGCGTCCCGACGGACCGCAGCCCGGCCCCGAACGCTCGCAGCCGTTTCTGGGCGCGGCGCAGCCCGGCGGTGAGTCTGTCGCTCACCCCGAGTTCGACGAACGCCTTACCGGCGCGGATGCCACGAGCGGCTGCCATGAATGCCCTCCTCAGGCTACGGGCTTCGGGCTTCAGGGAAGAGTCGGCTTCGACTGCCTTATCTGTAGCCTGAAGCCTGGAGCCTGACGCCTCAATTGCCGCGCACGCTGCCGGCCCACAGCTTCGGCAGCTTCGGTCGTTCCTTTTCCAGTGCCGGCCCCATGTACGGCCGCGCCTCAATTGACACCCGGCGGCGCACGATCCGGCCCCGGCGACGTTGCTGAATCACGGTCTTGCCACCGTGCTCCAGCACGCGCGGCGCGTCGCCGGGCTTGTTGAGCTTCGCCGGACCAATCACGACCGAGTCGCTGGTGGGTTCATACGCGAAAAAGAGGAACCGCTTCAGCAGCCCGGTGTGCGAATGCGGCGGCTGACCCGGCGGTGCTGCACCCTTCCTGCGGCGCAGACTGCGCCGGGCAGTCGTGCGAATGAACGCGCCCGCCTTCGACAGGACCGCCCGCCGCGCCTTGTCCACGGCGCGGATGACCTTCGCCTTGTCGAAGAAGAACTGCTTGACGCGCAGATCGATCACAGGCAGCTCGCGCAGAACAACAGGACGACGATCGTTCCGATGATCAACACACGTTTGAGCACAGCGTCTCCCTCAACGGTTCAAGGGCAACGCCCGCGCAGCGCGGGTGGCGCTGCGCGGGCGCGTGTCGAATCGACGACTATCCGGCCGTCGGGGGCGGCGTGGTCTGCGCCGTCTTGGCCCCGACCTGGCCGAAGCCCAGCGCCCCGATCAGGCTGCTGATCTTGGCGGCCACATCGTCCCCGCTCAGGACCTTGTTGAGCGAGATGGCCTCCTCGGCGTCGGCCTCGGTGAGCGACTTGACGATCTTGCCCACCGCCGTGGTGAGCACGGTGCCCAGCGCCTGCTGCTGCGCAATCGCGTTCTGCGCCGTGAGGTTCTGCTGGTTCACCGCGTTGCTCATTGCCAGGTTGTGGTAGAACGACGGACCGTCGCCCAGCGACTTGAAGTTGGTCGACGCGACACTCGACACGACATCTTCCGGAAGAGGCATGTTCAATCTCCTATTTGGCGCCTCACGATCTCACCCGGGCATCCATACCCAGGCGCTTTCCCTTCACGAAAACCTCGCGCAAGAGCGCGAAGTCAGCTTTAATGGGCTGGCTGGTTCGGCGGAATGGATCGAAATCGCTCGGTCGAAACGCACGGGTCTTTCTCGGGTCGCGATGGCAGTTGGCCAGCAGGGCCATGAGCGACGACGTTCGGCTCCACGCATCCCGCGTCCGGGCCTCGGCCATGCGGGTCAGCTCATCGAGGGTGAAAGGCCCGGGATCGAAACCGAGGACGCCGGCACACTGCCAGATGAGTCGCTGGCATTCTGCAGCGCTTGTTCGATGATTCGTTCGAGTTCGTGGCTGGTCAGTTTGGCCTCGATGAGGTCGCGGGCCTTGTCCATCACCCGCCAGGTCGTCTCGAGCACGCGCGCCAGGTTTGCCCGATCCCTCGGGCTGGGGGAAAAACCCACGAGTTCCTCCAGCAGCGCTTTGGTGGCGTGCTCGATGGCATCGCCGGCCATGGCGCGCCCGAAGTCCTCGTCGCTGACGTTCTTCCCGTCCGCCTCCGGCTTGCACACCACGTAGACCACGTCGCAGAGGAGCACGGGGTCGCGGATCAATCTCTCGATCAGCGTACCCTCGACGACCTCCAGCAGGTTCA
>CAZBUJ010000141.1:0-9684 GCA_964495075.1 uncultured Phycisphaeraceae bacterium | reverse complement strand
CCGACGAATTGCAGAACGGCAGGCAGGTTGTTCAGGTCATACACGCTGGTCATCGATGTCCTCCCTGAGAAACTCTCATCCGTCGTCGCGTCGTCAGGTGCGCGGCGATCTCGGATTGGGGCCCGGCTTCGGTCGGGTCGATGGGGAACTGCCCAATCGGCACCTCACGCGGCGGCGGCATGCCTGCTTCCACGGCGTCGAGCAGTGCCGCGCTATCCGGCCGGTGCTGGCGCAGCCAGGCATGGGCATCCGCCTGGCTGATCGTCGAGCCGAGCAACTCCAGCGCCCGCTCCGCGATGAACTCGCAGTAGAGCAAGGCGATTCTGTCGCTGGGGTTGTACGCGCAGATGTGGATGCGTCTGTCTCCGACGTTGATGCTGCGAATCGCCATGGGCGTTCCTTCCTGACCGACTGCTTCCTAACTGATCGACAGGCAATGGTCCCTGGGGTACTCGCCATTTGGGGTGCCATTGTCGTTAAGTCCGTGGATGCTCATATCGAAGGGGCGAAGGGTCGGCCGGCCGTCGCCGTCGATGTTCAGGTTGATCTCGACATACGCCGTGTCACCGAGGCAGTAAGGGTACGGGTCGAACACCTCGCAATCGCCCCAGGTCCAACACCCGAGGTTTCCGTGCGAGATGCAGTCGTTCCAATCCCAGTGGCACAGCAAGTCCTCGTCCGCCGGCCAGTCGCTGCCCGGCCAATCACCGTCATGCCAGCCCGGTAATTGGTAGATGCCCATGCCGGGGATTGAGAGCGGGTAACCGGAGGTGCCGCCCGCGACCCAGGCGCCGAAGCGATCGGCGCAGAACGAATCCATGCACGCCTGGACCGCGGACGGCGTGACATTCGTCTCGCCCAGCCATCCCGTCGCCAGCCCGCGCCAGTAGACGGTCTTGACCTCGTAGAAATCGAGACTCAGGTGCGGCTCGGGGTCCTCCGGATGCGAGCCGCACATGATGGGCGTCGTGCCCTCGAATGAGTTACCGAACGACAACGTCCAGTCCACGAGCGTGAACTGCTCACCGATCCACTGCCGCCGCGCCTTGGCAAACCCATTGCCGTGGGCGGTGTCGATGGCCGACCACATTGGGTTGCCGCTGGGATACTCGCCTTCGCCTGGAGCGTTCAGGTAGGGCTCCGGGCCGCAGAGGTAGGCCGACCAGCCGATCGCCGTGGCGCCGCGGGAGTTGGATACGGAGTAGTCCTGCCTGGGGACCGAGGAATCATGGTCCGGGCCCGAGTTGATTTCGGTCTCGAAGTCGTGACTGCCGCCGCCGACATTGCTCACGCCGGTTGCGTTGCAGTTCAGTGACCGGAAGCGGCAGTGCTCGAAGTTGATGCCGTAGACATAGTGGTCGAGATACCACGCCCATTCGCTCTGGCTCTGGGCGAGAATGCACCGCTCATGCCTGCCCTGACAGTCGTCCCAGGAGCCGCCGGGGCAGGGATTGGCTTCCGTGCAGCAGAGCCAGGAGGCGTTGATTCGATCGCGCTCGTAGCACCCATAGAGTGGGCTGCCACCGAGTATCTCGGCGATCTCCTGACCACACGCAAGGCCACCGACGCCTGTGGGTGACCAACGCATCGAGTAAGTCGGCATGGTCAACCACACGCCCTGGTCGAGAAAGAAGTCGACGGCGGCGATGATCTCTTCGAGATGCACCGGGTCGATGATGTCGCCTGGCTGAAGCCCGCACCCACGACAGTAGTCCCAGTTCGCCGGCCACGGTAGTTCCGGGCACAGATCCTGGTGGACCACCTCGGGGGCGCTGATCCACGATTCGTCGCCGCCGAATTGGCAATTGCCGTACAGGTCCGGCCAGTCGGTGCCTTTCCAGAGCATGTCCTGACCGCGCCAGGTCATGCGCGCCGATTCGCTGGCGCCGCTGAATGACTCCTCCGGACTGTTGGTCAGCGGCCGCACGTTGTCGGAGCCACCCTTACCGCCGGCAAGGTAATGCCCGGGGTGGTTGGCGCCGGACCAGCGGAAGTGGACGGGCATGTGAATACAGCAGTGCTCCCAGGGGCTGCCGCGCCGACGCGGATGATGCTGGGTGTGCCGGCCGATGTAGTCCAGGCACCAGCGGGCGAGGTTGATGAGCTGGGGCTGAATCTGCTCCGAAGCATCGAAGCGGTACTCGTCCGTCCCGCGCTTGCAGAGCGGCCACAGCTCCGGAAGGCCGCCTGCATACGGGTTGTGGTGCGAGAAGAAGACGAAGGCGTACGCGTGATTGGGATCGCGGTCGTGCTCGGGATCGCTGACACGCCCGCCGAACACGGGAGTGGTCGCGCCGGTGTCGGGTTCATGGCAATCCGTCGGTTCGCTGTCGAACCGACCGGTGATGTACCAGTCAACCCACCGATCCTGCTGATCCGCCGGTGGGGTGATGGTCGCCTCCCAAATACCACTGCCCGGGTCGGTCTCGTTCATCGCAACCTGGTGCAAACCACCGCCTTCGATTCGGTAAAGCAGCGCCAACGACTCGACGGACTGGACGCCGGCCGGTTGCGTCCACCGAATCGTCACGATCTCCGCGTCCGGCCAGGAGGGAAACGCCTTGAACGCGCTGGCCGGATCGTGGACTTGATGTCCCGTGCTGCCGGGCGACCCGCAGTAACGCTGCACACTGCCGCGCGGGAAGTACGTGCTGTGTGGCGACCGGGCGAACTGCACCGCCGGGTCTCCGCTCCGCGATCGGATGGGCACGCTGGCGGAGGTGCTGCCACCGTGCGTCTGTCCCCGGGCCGCCGTGATCTGCCAAGATTCGACGTAACCCGGCGTCCCGAACTCGTCGCGGGGCTGCTCGACCAGTTGTTGCGGCCACTGGCACCGTGGGTTCTCCCGTTCGTACCAGGGCGTCTGATTCTCGTAGTCGGGGATCGCTCCGAATACGGCGTAGAGCAGGCCCTCGAGCTTCATCAGGGCATCCTTGAAGCGCAGCCGAAGGTCGGTGCCGATCAACGCGTCGGGTCGGAAGCGATACACATCGTCGTGATCGACCTCGTTGAGGTGGTCGAACTCTCCATGCGACGCGGTCGACCAGTTAGACTGTTCCACGATTCCGGATTGCGGGTGATCGGTCATCGCTTGTTCCTCAGCCTGAACGTCACGCCGTCCGGGAAGGTGATGCGGTCGCCCGGGGCGAGTTCGATCGGTTCGCTGAACGCGGAGAACCACGCCAGCACGGGATCACTCGCTTCGTCGCGGTAGCTGACGTAGTAGCCGTAAACCGGCTGCCATGACGTAGCCCCGGTGTTCTCGAAGTACATGCCAACCCCCGCGACCACTTCGCCGGGGCTGGCCAGCGACCACGTCCACGAAGGCAAGCTCAGCGTGCCGTAGCCACTGTTCGGCGGATCGCTCAGCAGGGTCAGGTCGACGTAGACTGAATCCGCACTGAGACTGTCCACTCGTGCCGCGAACAATCCCAACGTCCACGACGACGCGACCGGACCGATGAGCGAACGGACGAAGTCCAATGAGAACACCTTGGTGATCACGGCCAGAGCCTCCCCCGGTAGTGAACATACAGGGTCGATTCCGGCACCAGCGCGACTGGCCGCTTCATGGATGCGGAGAACAGGAGCCGCTTCGGCGTTCCGGCTGTCCCGAGCCAAACGACCGACACCGGGAAGGCGACCGCCCGGCGGAAGTCGGTGTAAAACCAGTCCATCCACGACGGTGGATCGTCGGCGTCGCGCCGCTTGAGCGGCACGTCCCACGGGTATCCGTGAACGGGCCGCCAGGGCTGCCAGCCCTCGTTCGGCGTAAACCACTTGTGGTCCGGCGGTATCCAGCCTTTCGCGCGCCACCAGGAATCGGGAGTAGGCGTCCATTCGAGCGGGTGATGGAACGCGACTTGCTCAGATCGCACCATTGCGAATCCCCCGGCCCGCTGGATGTGGAACCACGTCGTTTGCGGGGAGTAACCCAGTGCGGCGCGATGCGCGGCCGTGCTGGCTCCGCCCTCATTCGAGGTATCGTCAGTCATGACCGCGTACGGCGTGGTCTCATCGTATGGATTGACCGTCGGACCGTTGGGGCCGGCGGCGGCAATACCGCTGACGCCGATCTCGTAGCCTTGCGCGCCGATGTGCGGAGGGAACACCTGGCAGAGCAGGTACTCCTTGCCCTCGTCATGCACGAGGTTCGGCAGGACCTGCTCGAGCACCGTCGTGCCCCGGACTTTGAGGTTGATCACGAACTCGCCCATGTCACCCGCTGGTCATCCGTAGGTTCCCCGATACCAGTGCCGATCGAACACGTAGCCGCCGGAGCCGGTCGGCCAGAACATGACGATATCTCCTACCGGGATCGGCGCGACGCCCGTACCCGACGAACCGATCTCGGAAAGGTTGTAGGCTTCAGGGATTTCCTGGCCGTAGGGCGCGCCGAAGTTGTACGCGCCCAAGTGCGTGACCTGCCGTAGGGCATAGAGGAAAGGTGGTGTGGTCCCGCTCGCGCTTTGAACCTCGGCGAACATGACGGCGACCGACGAGCCGCCGCCACCGCCGCCGATCCGGACAATTGTCCACGCGATCGCCGGATCGTCGCGAGCCTCTTGTGGCTGCACCCACAGCAGTTGCGCCGTGCCGCTTGCTGCGCTGCGAAGCGTGTCCGTCTCGCCGGCCGCCACGTCGGCAAAGCCGTGGGATTCGTCATCCATTTCGACGCGGACTGGGCACACGCCATCGACGAACGCTCGGCCGATCGCGCCGGCGGCAATCGGTTCGGCCAGGACCACGAAGCGCCCGGCATTCGATGCTTGAGGGACGCCCCCATGCAGAACCACCCGGTTCTTGAACGCGTCGAGGTTCTCCGTCGGCGTAAGCACCGGGCCGGTGATACCCAGCACGTCGAAACGGCCGCGATCCCCGCCGCTCTCGTTGCGGACGGGGACGAGACCGGCGGGCCGGGCGGTGCGCTCGCGTTCCTTAGTTGCGCTGTGTTGCCGGCGCTGATGTTCCAGGGCTGTGTCGACGAACGCGTTGAACGTGGCTGCGGGGATGGTCAGCGGATCACCGGAGCGTACTTTGTTCAGCGGGCCGGCCATGCGTCAGATCCCCAGCAGGTTGAGATCGCCATCCAGGTAGACCTTTTCGACGTAGACCGCCGCCGGGCACTTCACCAGCGCCTTGGCGGCCGTGTCTTCCACGTCCTCGTACCGGACCCAGAGGTACTCGAAGCCCTTCTTGTTGATCCCGGTGATGTCACCGAGCGTCAGATTGGTTGCGTTCGGACTGGCGGCGAAGCGGTAGGTGATCTCCCAATCGCCGCTGCCGCGCTTGGAGCCGGTCGCTCCGAGGAACAGGCACTCGCCGGCCGCGAAGCCCTTGAACGTGCCGTCGTTGACTCGACCGGTGAGGGCAAACAGCGTGGCCTTATAGGCTGGCGTCACCAGGCTGTCGGGCAGGTAATGCGTTTCCGAGAACTGGTAGACCGGCACGGTGATGTCCACGCCTTCGACGCTGTCGGGCGTGACGCCGATCGCGCCCTTGCAGTCCGGGGCCGTCTTGCCCGGTGGTGCGTAACGGGCCACGTTCTGCCGGCTTTGCGTGATGTGCTGCGTCCCGCCGCCCGTGTCGAACGAGAAGGTGGACTCGTCGGTCGGCGGCACGCGGCTGTAGCGGACGATGCCCTCCCACAGTTCATGGCCAACCGGCTCCACGGATATGCTCTCGCGCCAGAGGACCAGAGAGCCATCGCTGTAAACGTCGAACGCGACGGGCGAGCCGGCCTGCACCGTGACGCGCGCGGAGTAATCGTCGTTCGTGCCGCGCACCGTGTAGCGCAGCTCGGCCGTGGGGTCCTGGCCCATCGTCACCAGGCGGCTCTCGAACTTCTCGTGGATGGTGATCATGCTCGCTGCGCTCGCAGGCTTCAGACTCCAGGCTTCGGGCTTCGGGAAACTGCTCTTGGTTTTTCCTGAAGCCTGAAGCCTGAAGCCCGAGGCCCGAGGCCTCCTACACAAACGTCAATCCGCCCGTCACGGCCGCATCCACCAGGCGTTTCGTGTTCTTCGCGGTTTGCTCACTGGCCCGGGCGGTGCGCTCTGCGGCATTCCCACCGCCGAGGCCGGCTATCGCCGCGGGATTGAAGGTGCCGGTGACGCTGATTTTGCGCGCGATGACGTCCCCCAGACCGGCCAGTCGACCTTCCAGTTCCGACAGGGGGTCGGTGAGTTTGCGTCGGGGGACGCCCGGTTCCGATTCAAGCGCCTCGCGCTTGGCGCGAGCGGCCGCGATGGCTTCGTCGAGCTGCTTGCGCGCGTCGGCCAGCGCCTGCTTGGTGGCCGCGACTTTGGCATTGGTCTCGTCGTCGAGCGCCTTCTGGGCCTCATCGAACTGCCGGCCGATCTCCGCCAGCGTGGCCTCATTGAGCTCCCGGGCGCTATCGCGTTCGCTCTGGCGCTGCTGCTCGCGTGCCGCCAGGGCCGCGTCGCGCTGCCAATCGATCTCGGCGTTCGTGGCGGCCAGATCTTGGTCGGCCATGCGCTTGGCGGCCTGGACGTCGAAGCCTTCGTCGAGCAGGCCTTGGAGTTCGAGCAGCCGCTTGGTGGTCCAGTTGACAGCGGAATTCCAGGCCTTCTTGAAGCCCGCGGTGAAGCGGGTCCAGGTCTTGGAGAGGAACGCCGCCGTCTCGATCCAGGCGACCTCGAGGCCGTGCAGAATCTGCTCGGAAAGGGCCAGCGCCCCGTGCCCCATCTTCTGCACGGTGCCGAGGAAGAAGCGCTTCGCTTCGAGCCACACGCGGTTGAGCGCGGCCACGCCCTCCTGCCAGGCGAGTTTGAGTGACAGCCAGAGGATTTTCGCGGCTAGGCCGATATCGCCGGCGGCCAACGCATCGGAGATTCCGCCGATCACCTCAAAGACGGTGTCCTTCAGGGCGCGGAAGCGATCTCCCAGCCAGGCGAGCGCTTCGGCTCCGGCGTCGGTGGTAACCAGCAGCGTGCCGGCCAGGGCAACCGCGGCACTGATCACCAGCCCCATCGGTGAAAGGATGGCCGCCACGGCTGATCCGATGACGCCCAGTGCGGCACCGATACCGCTGACCACGGCAGCCAGGCCGCCCACCGCCGCAGCCAGGCCGCCCACCGCCGCAGCCACGCCGCTGATCAGCCAACCCAGCGCGACGAGCGCGACACCGCCGGCCACGATGGCGGCCGTTACCTTCAGCGCGGTGACGACGAGCGCCTTGTTCTGCTTGATCCACTCGGAAACGCGCACGACCACACGCGTGATGCGATTGGACACGTCAACGATGACCGGCGCCAGCGCTGAACCGATGGTAAAGACACCCTGTTTGAGCACCCGCGAGAGGATGTTGAGCGTGTCGGTGAGCAGCGCGGCGTCGCGCGCGGACTCCGTCGAAACGGTGAGCCCGAGCGACCGCGCCTGGTCGCGCAGTTCGGCCATGCCCTTCGCACCATCCGCCAGCAACGGCAGCAGCTTGGTGCCGGACTTGCCGAATACGTCCATCGCGGCCGCGGCCCGCGCCGTAGGATCGGCGATCTGCGACAGCCGCTCAGCAATGACGGTAAACTGCTGTTCCGGCGACAGCCCGGCGAGTTGCTCAACTTTGAGTGCCAACGCGGCGAAGGCATCGACGGCGGTGGCCAGTCCCTGGGATGCGTCACCCATGGTGCGCTGCATGATGCGGATGCCGGCTTCCAGCGTGGCCAGGTCCGCCCCCGACTGTTCCGCCGCGAAACCCAGTTCGGACAGGGTCTCGACGCTGACGCCGGTTCGCTTGCTCATCTTGTCGAGCTGGTCCCCGGCGGACGAGAACATCTTCACGCCGGCGGCCAGAGGTGCGGCGAGCGATGCCCCGAAGGCTGCGATGCGTGTGCCGATGGACCGCAGCCCAGCCCCGAACGCTCGCAGCCGCTTCTGGGCACGACGCAGCCCAGCGGTGAGTCTGTCGCTCACGCCGAGTTCGACGAACGCCTTACCGGCGCGGATGCCACGAGCGGCTGCCATGAATGCCCTCCTCAGGCTACGGGCTTCGGGCTTCAGGGAAGAGTCGGCTTCGACTGCCTTATCTGTAGCCTGAAGCCTGAAGCCTGGAGCCTGACGCCTGACGCCTCAATTCCCGCGCACACTGCCGGCCCACAGCTTCGGTAGCTTCGGTCGTTCCTTCTCCAGCGCCGGGCCCATATACGGTCGCGCCTCGATCGACACTCGCCGGCGCACGGTTCGGCCACGGCGACGTTGCTGGACCACGGTCTTGCCGCCGTGCTCCAGCGCGCGTGGCGCAGCGCCGGGCTTGTTGAGCTTCGCCGGACCAATCACGACCGAGTCGCTGGCCGGTTCATACGCGAAATAGAGGAAACGCTTCAGCAGCCCGGTGTGCGAGTGCGGCGGCTGACCCGGCGGGGCTGCCCCCTTCCTGCGGCGCAGACTGCGTCGGGCGGTGGTGCGGACGAACGCGCCGGCTTTCGACAGGACCGCCCGCCGCGCCTTGTCCACGGCGCGGATGATTTTCGCCTTGTCGAAGAAGAACTGCTTGACGCGCATATCGATCACAGGCAGCTCGCACAAAGCGATAGCACGATGGTCGTTCCGACGATCAACACACGTTTGAGCATGGCGTATCCCTTAACGGTTCAAGGGCAGCGCCCGCGCAGGACGAGTTGCGCTGCGCGGGCGCCTGTCGAACCAACGACTACCCGGCCGTCGAGGGCGGCGTGGTCTGCGCCGTCTTGGCCCCGACCTGGCCGAAGCCCAGCGCCCCGATCAGGCTGCTGATCTTGGCGGCCACATCGTCCCCGCTCAGGACCTTGTTGAGCGAGATGGCCTCCTCGGCGTCGGCCTCGGTGAGCGACTTGACGATCTTGCCCACCGCCGTGGTGAGCACGGTGCCCAGCGCCTGCTGCTGCGCAATCGCGTTCTGCGCCGTGAGGTTCTGCTGGTTCACCGCGTTGCTCATTGCCAGGTTGTGGTAGAACGACGGACCGTCGCCCAGCGACTTGAAGTTGGTCGACGCGACACTCGACACGACATCTTCCGGAAGAGGCATGTTCAATCTCCTATTTGGCGCCTCACGATCTCACCCGGGCATCCATACCCAGGCGCTTTCCCTTCACGAAAACCTCGCGCAAGAGCGCGAAGTCAGCTTTAATGGGCTGGCTGGTTCGGCGGAATGGATCGAAATCGCTCGGTCGAAACGCACGGGTCTTTCTCGGGTCGCGATGGCAGTTGGCCAGCAGGGCCATGAGCGACGATGTTCGGCTCCACGCATCCCGCGTGCGGGCCTCGGCCAGCCGGGTCAGTTCATCGAGGGTGAAGGGCCCGGGATCGAGACCGACGACACCGGCGCACTGCCAGATGAGTCGCTGGCATTCTGCAGTGCTTGTTCGATGGTTCGTTCGAGTTCGTTGCTGGTCAGTTTGGCCTCGATGAGGTCGCGGACCTTGTCCATCACCCGCCAAGTCGTCTCGAGCACCCGCGCCAGGTTCGCCCGATCCCTCGGGCTGGGGGAAAAACCCACGAGTTCCTCCAGCAGCGCCTTGGTGGCGTGCTCGATGGCATCGCCGGCCATGGCCCGGCCGAAGTCCTCGTCGCTGACGTGCTTTTCGTCCGCCTCCGGCTTGCACACCACGTAGACCACGTCGCAGAGGAGCACCGGGTCGCGGATCAATCTCTCGATCAGCGTACCCTCGACGACCTCCAGCAGGTTCA
>CAZBUJ010000140.1:0-9897 GCA_964495075.1 uncultured Phycisphaeraceae bacterium | reverse complement strand
CCTCCTGGTTGGCCAGCGCCATCACCTTGCGAGCTCGATCGGTGAATCGTTCAAACATGCCCAAGGTCCTCCCTTCGCCGCGCGCGGTCGCGCCCGCGGTACGTGTCCTGTGTGCCGGCCGGTCGGCCGGGCCGACCCTCCCCGCCACTGTCGCGTTGGCGAAGGCACCCAACCGCGCATCGGGCTTCGAAGGACTCCACAAACCACGGAATCTGTGCTCGTAAGCCCCGATCCGATAATTCGGCAGGCGTGGCACTGGATTCTAGCTCGCCCGCTTCAGCCCATCAAGCCGGGCCGCAGCGCGCGGACGGAGCCCGTCGGCACCGTGTCTATCGGCAGTTTTGACCACTCGCGTTGACCACGGGCTACCGGGGACCCGCCGATTCGGGCCCACCGCACGAGCCCTGCCATCGCCCCCCCGTCTGCTTGCCAAGCCCGCAGGGCAGCGGTATGCTCGCCCCTCCGGCGAAGGGCCGACGGGCGGATCGCCGACCAGGCAGCGAAACCCGGTTGGGCCGACCCATACCGGTCCGGCGCAACGCCAGGTTTCGGGCCCCCGGCCCGGGTGGCGGAATTGGCAGACGCGCATGGTTGAGGGCCATGTGCCCGCAAGGGCGTGCTGGTTCGACTCCAGTCCCGGGCATTCTGTGCAAACCAGGTCGACGCAATCTCTCGATCGACCGACGTCGTCCCGTTGGCGCGACGGACGGATCGCATTGTTTCTACGCACCGATCGCGATCCAGGCGGACCGGGCAAGCGCGGGCGGCGGTCGGCTCCCTGGACCGCGGCCGTGTGTATCGCAAGCTGCGCAGCACTGGCCGGCGGTTGCGCCAAGCCCCCGGTCGCGCAGCCGGTGCAGGCCGGTCGCGCCGATCGACTCAAACGACACTACTCGGACCTGGCCTCCGGACGGTTCGCTGTCATCGCCGACTTCGAGGATCGGCGACACCTCGAACTCTTCCACATCGAGCCCGCCGGGGGCACCGATCCCATACGCTGGATCGCCGGGTCCGGCGTCGCCGAGACCGGGGCTCGCTGTATTCTCTTCACCCTGCCCGGCCCGGACTGCACGCTCGTCGCCGACAACACCCACGTCGCCCAGTGGTTCATGAAAACCGACTGGCGCGAGTTCGACCTGTTGCTGATGCAGGTGCTGGCGCCCCGGGATGGCCTGGAGGTGGAAGTGGGCGTCGTGGCCGGCCGGGACGAAAGCCGCAAGTCGGTCTACTCGCGACTCCCCTTGAGCCGAGGCTGGAACTCGATTCGCATCGACCTCGCTGAAGTGGGCGAGCACGTGCCACTCGATGACATCGTGGCCCTCGAATGGGGATTGCCCGATGCGGACAAACCCGAGGAGCTCGGGCTCGACGACATCATCCTCGCCAACAACACCAAGGACCTCTTTGGCGACGGCGACGGCACGTCCGGCGAGTTGTTCATTCGCCGACGCGGTCGCCGGTGGGCGATCGGGGCGTCCGGTCGATTCGAACTCGGCTTCGGCGGTGGGCAGGTGGTGCAGTGGTATGATCTGGCCGGCGACCCCAACCGCTTGAACAACCTCGTCGCACGGACCGTGCTCGGCCCCGGGCCGATCGTGGTGCCCTCCGACGACACCACCGAGGCCAATCCGGGCGAGTCCGATTTCGGCGCCTTGGGCCCGTCCGTCGTCGCCCGACAACGCGTGGTGGAAGTGTCGCCCGTCCGCGTGGTCGTGGAGGCCGACTGGCGGTTCGTCGGATCCGTGCCGCCCCATCTCGACCAGGCGCCGTTTCAGCATTGGCGGTACGCCGTCTACTCGTCCGGAAACGTCTACGTGGACGTCGAGTGCACCACCGCCTGGGGCAACTGGCGACCGACCGACATCGGACTGGCCGTCTCGCGATCCGTGGTGGGGGACATGGAGTTCTATGCCCACCACCCGGCCCAACTGCGGCATCCAGGCCGACTGCGGCACGTCGCCTTTGCCTACAGCCGATCACGCGATCTCGCCGCCCCGGCCCTGCTGTTCGCACTCCACGACGCCCGCCGGGCACCCGAACTCGAATTCATTCAGGAAGAGGATATCCCCCGCGCTACCCTCGTGGCTTTCGGTGGCAAAGTCCAGCCCCCCAATGATCGTTGGATGTGCATGCTCAACATCTGGCCACCCGACAACGCCACCGGCACCAACCCCGCCGACCGCGTGCTCGACTACTGCTACCCGGCCGACCGCATCCACCTCGCCAAGGGACGCCTCGTCACCGACGACGAAGGCGACGTCGATCGCGACGGCTTCAACGAGCGGGAGGGCTTCTACGTGGTCGCCCCCGAGGCAAGCCAGGTTCGCTTCGAACTCGATGGTCGCAAGCAGCGCATGTTCCATCCGGCTTTCTCCGTCAAGGAGTCGGCCGACCTGACCGCGTGGGTCTACGTCGATTCGATCATGCTCGAATCGACGGGCCGCGACACCCACGGCAATGTGCTTTTCGAGGTCCCGCGGATCGTCGATGGCCGGGTGACTGTCGAAATTTATCTGCACGACGCCGGCGTCCCGGAATCGCTTGACACTCCACGCATCTAGACGTATATTACTGTGTTTCGATGCGGCTTTGTTCTTTTGTAGCAAGAGCTTAAGGGCACCGGGCGGAACGGGTGGAGGTGCGTGTGGCACGACGCAAAGCGACGATATCCAATAGCCCGTCCACCGCACGGTCCCGCGCTGGGAAGGCGGCCAAGAAAACCGTGGCCAAGAAAAAGGCACGCCCCGCCGCGGCAAAGACGGGCACGCGGGCGAAAGCGAAGACCGCCGTGGCCAAGAAGAAGGCGGCCAAGAACTCTGCCGCCCCGAAAAAGACGGCCCCAAAGAAAAAGGTCCAGCCCAAAACGGTGGAGAAGGACGCCGCCCGGGCCGGCGCCGCCACCAAGGCCCAGGCCAACCCCGCATCGGCTAACCCGTCGTCGAAGATCTCCACTTCCAAATCCAAAAAGGTCAGCGCGAAAGCGAAACGGGCCGCCACGACCAAGGCGGTAGCGCCAACCCCCCGGCGAACGCCGCCCCGCTCGTCGCCGCTGTCGAAGGAACTGGCCGCGGCCCAGCAGTTCGAGGTCCGCGTGGTCGACGAGGACCGCAAGCTCCCTAAGACCAAGCTCACCAGGAAGCAACTGAAGGAGTTCCGCGAGTTGCTGCTCGCCAAACGGCGCGAACTGGTGGGCAACGTCGGCAATCTCACCGACGAAGCACTGGGACGAAACCGCCGGGAGGCGGCCGGCGACCTCTCCGCCATGCCGATTCATATGGCCGACCTCGGGTCGGATAACTGGGAGCAGGAGTTCACCCTCGGACTCATCGCCAACGAACGTAAACTGCTCCGGGAAATCGATGCCGCACTGGCGCGTATCGAGGATAGGACCTACGGGATCTGTCTGGCCACCCACAATCCAATCTCCCCCGAGCGCTTGCGAGCCAAGCCATGGGCCAAGTATTGTATCGAGTACGCACGCGCCCGTGAGGCGGGCCGCGTGTCCTAGCCGGACTCGCTTGCCCGGCAACGCCGCAATCTCCACGGGAGGCCCCGCATCGGATGGCCCAGCGCGAGCATACGACAGAGGAGAATACGCCCCAACGTGTGCTGCCCCCGGATAGCGCGATTCGATTCCTGCGACCTCACCTGTGCTTGTGGAGCATCGCCGCCGCACTGCTTGCGCTGGACCTTTGGAGCAAAGCGTGGGCCGTGCGCACCCTCCCGGTGTTCGATGCCGAGCCGACCGCCTATCTCTTCGGCCGAATCACGTTCCACCGCTCGTTCAACGCCGGGGCCCTCTTCGGGCTCGGCGAGGGAATGTCGTTCGTGTTCATTCTCGCGTCGGTGCTGGCCCTGCTGTTCGTCGTCTACCTCTTTGCGTGCAGTACCCGCCGTCAGTGGGGCATGCACGTGGCCCTGGGGCTCATCCTCGCCGGCGCCCTGGGCAACCTCTACGATCGCGCCGTCTGCCAGGCCTACCTGGTGACCTTCACCGAAAGCCGACGCGAGCGCCCCGTGATCGCGGCCATGGACATCGTGGGCGATCCTACGGCCGATCCCCTCCTGCTGCGCCATTTCGGCACCGACAACGACCCCGTGCCCACGCCACGCGACCAGATCGCCTCGATCCGGCGGCAAGGCGTGGTGCGCGATTTCATCAAGATCGAGCCCATCTTCGGGATCGACGTCTGGCGATGGGTGTTCAACGTCGCCGACGTAGCCCTGACCTGCGGCGTCGCCGTCCTCCTGATCAACTTCTGGGTCGATCGAAAACGGCTCAAGTCGGTCGCCACCGCCGCGACCCGGCCGGCCGAGGACGCCACCGCCTGATTCATTCCCGTTCCGGGCGACGCTATACTCCGCGTATGGCCGCCATCTTCTCCGACGACGACCGCCGACACATGACCCGAGCCCTGGCACTCGCCCGACGCGGGCAGGGCCGGGTCGAACCGAACCCGATGGTGGGCTGCGTGCTCGCCCGGGGCCCCCGGGTCATCGCCGAAGGATACCATCGTCGATTCGGTGGTCCGCACGCCGAGGTGGAAGCGCTGCGCCGCGCCCGTGAGTCGCCGAACCGAGCCACCGCCTACGTCACGCTCGAACCGTGCTGCCATTACGGCAAGACGCCGCCCTGCACCGACACCTTGATCGAGGCCGGAGTGGCCCGGGTGGTGTCCGCCCTGCGCGACCCCAACCGGCCCATGCGTGGCAAGGGATTGCGACGGTTGCGAGCCGCCGGTATCCGGGTCGACGAAGGACTGCTGGAGGACGAGGCGCGGCAGCTCAATCGCCCCTACCTGACCGCTTTCGATCACGGTCGGCCATATGTCATCCTCAAGTGGGCCCAGAGTCTCGACGGGCGCATCGCCACCCGCACCGGCGACTCCCGGTGGATTTCGAGCGAGCCGTCGCGACGAATCGTCCACCGCCTCCGCAGCCGGGTCGACGCGATCCTGATCGGCAGCGAGACGGCACTGGCGGATGATCCGATGCTCACCGCCCGTGGTACGCCGATCCGGCGCGTGGCCACCCGCGTCGTTCTCGACCGCCGCTTGCGGTTGCGCAACGAGTGCCGTCTCGTCGTCACTGCCCGCGACGTGCCCACGCTCGTGCTGACCTCGCCGCAAGCGATCGCGGAGAAGCCCGGGAAGGTGCGAAACCTGGAACGCCGCCACGTCGAGGTGGTCGCCTGCCCGCGGCGCGGCGCGGTCACCAACCTGTTGGCCGTGCTCAAGAGGATGAGCCGGCGGGGGTGGACCAACCTCCTCGTGGAAGGTGGCGGACAGGTGTTGGGCTCATTCCTCGATGGCGGCCTGGCAGACGAGGCGTTTGTTTTTGTGTCACCGAGGCTTATCGGCGGTTCGACGGCTCCGATGGCCTGTGGCGGGCTCGGCGTGTCGCACGTTCGCGACGCGCGTGGCCGATGTACGGGAATTTCCCGAGTCGGCGGTGACCAACTCTATCATATTTATTTTTAATAGCTTAATACTGATTCGGCCCCGGTTGGGCCCGACCTCTACCCCGCCCGCGTTCAGGAATCGCACGCATTCTGCCGATCAGAGGAATAGGGTAGATACCCGGTGCACCCCCTGCGGTTTCGGGTAAACTGTCGAAGCCAAGGCGTTCTGGCAACGGAGAGGAGGTCACGCATGCAACAACCCGCCAAGCAGGCGGCTACGGGAAAGGAGCATTCAACTCGGCCACTCCGTCCGGTCTTTCCCTACGAGACCAAGGCGGAGCGCCGCCTCAACGAGATCACGGCTCAAGCCATGGAAGGCTTTGAGAAGTGGGTCAAGGTGTTTAAGGCCGAGGTCGCATCGGACCAGTAGTTGTCTTCTACTGGGATTCCGTTCCGGCCCGTGGGTCGCACGCGGTGCGTGGAGTCACGGCAGTTCGCAGAACGGATTTGTCAACTGAGTCTGACTCGTGTACGGACCCGCGTGAGGCTGGTCGCCTCCCAAGTGGTCACGGGGACCCGGAAGGCGCACCGCCGCGGTTCAGGGTCAACACTGTGTCACTTCTGAGGTTGAGTGACGCCGGGTGGGGAGTGCCCGTCCGGTCGTCGCTTACCCATCTTATGTAACCGGAGTTGCTTGACGATGGCGGGCGGAGCCCGGATAATGGCCCGGTCGGAGATCGGGCATGGGAGCGGATGTTGTAACATTATTCTCTGAAGAAAGTTACGTTGATGCCCTGCGGCAGGCGGCCACCGTGCTCGCCGACGGCGGTCTGGTCATCTTCCCCACCGAAACCGTCTACGGCGTCGCCGCCCGGGCGGATCACCGGGAGGCGATCGAACGGTTGCGGCGGGTGAAAGGAAGACCCAAGTCCCAGCCCTTCACCGTCCACGTCGGACGACGGGAGGAGGTTGACCGGTATGTGCCCAAAGTCGGCGGGCTGGGACGGCGGATGATCCGCCGGGGCTGGCCGGGCCCGCTGACGATCCTGTTCCCGGTCGAGGACGAGACGGCCGCGCCGATCCACGACGAGATCGGGGCGGCGGCGACCAAGGGTTTGTACCGAGACGGGTTGATCGGCATGCGGTGTCCCGGCGATGATCGTGCCCGGGACCTGCTGAATGGACCGGGCTATCCCATCGTCGCGGCCAGCGCGAATGCGGCCGGTCAACCGCCGCCGCGAAACGTGGCCGAGGCGTTGCGTGATCTCGCGGGGCAGGTGGATCTGGTTCTGGACGGTGGACCGACGCGTCTGTCGGTGCCGTCGACGATCGTGCGGCTCGACGGGTCGGGCTTCGAGATTGTGCGTGCGGGGACCTACGACGAGCAGTCGATTCGACGCATGGTTAGGCTGACCATATTGTTTGTCTGCACGGGTAATACGTGTCGAAGTCCGATGGCGGCGGCGTTGTGTCGAAAGATGCTCGCCGACCAGTTTGGCGGCGACGAGCGCGTGCAATCACGTGGCATTGTCATTCGCTCGTGCGGGGCGTTTGCCGTGGAAGGGGCGCCGGCGTCACCGGAGGCGGTGGAGGTGATGTCCCAGCGGGGGGTGGATCTCTCGCGCCATCGGTCCGAGCCGTTGACGGCCGAGGCGATCCACCAGGCGGACTATGTTTTTGCGATGACGCAGAGTCATGTGCACAGTGTGTTGTCGGCGGTTCCGTCGGCGGGCGACCGCTGTCGGCTGCTTTGCGACGAGGACGTGGCGGATCCGATCGGGGGGAGCGCGGAGACGTACGCCCGGTGTGCCGATGAGATCGAGGCGGGCCTGCGGGCCAGACTGAAAGAGGTGGAGCTATGAAGATCGCCGTGTCGAGCGACCATCGTGGATTCAACGCCAAGAAGGCGGTCATTGCGCTGCTTCGCCGAGCCGGTCACGAGGTGCAGGATTTCGGGTGCGATTCGGCCGAGTCCTGCGACTATCCGGACCCGGGGTTCGCGGCCGCGAAGGCCGTCGCCAATGGAACCTGCGAGCGCGGCATTCTCTTCTGCGGGACGGGCATCGGGATGTCCATCACCGCCAACAAGGTGAAGGGAGTGCGAGCGGCGTCCGTGCATGATGAGTTGACGGCCACCATGTCGCGCAAGCACAATGACGCGAACATCCTGTGCCTGGCCGCCGACCTGATGGGGGAGGAACTGATCCGGCGGGTGGTCGAGGTGTTCATGAAGACGGATTTCGAGCACGGGCGGCACGCGCGCCGCATCAAGAAGATCACGGAGTTCGAGAACTGCAACGGGCAGGCCTCCTGCTGATCGGGTATCCAGACGCGCCGTCGGCCGCACCGGATGAGCGTCCCTCGCCGGGCACGGGCGACCGACCTGGCGTGGGCGGCCGCCGTTCTCCGGCCCGACCGGCCTTTCCTGTGCTTCATGTTCGAGATTCCGGGTGCGGACTCGCCGCGATTGAACAGACCGCGGGCGCCGCGTCGTCGGGGTGAATGGTAATGACCGCGGAATCGGACATTTCGGGTCTTGTCGACGGTCATCCGCGGGAACGCCGCGTGCCTTTCGCCGATCTGGGGATCGGCCTGGCCGAGGTGGCCCGCGACCTGGGCTATCGCAACGGCGTGATGCCGGGCGCGGTGCGGGCGGCGGTGGACCGGGCCATGGAAGAGGCGGCCGACTGCATCGCCGCCGCCGCCGTCTGGGTCCCGCGGCCGGCCCGGTGGGACGGGGTGGACGCGACTCTTTCGGTGGACGGCACGGAGTTCGCGGTGGGCGAGGTCATTGGTGCCCACATGGAGGGCGTGATCGGCGTGGCCTTGTTCGTTGTGTCGATCGGGGAGTCGCTGGAAGCGCGGGCCCGGGCGATGATGAAAGACGGGCAGATGATGGAGGGGTACGCCCTCGACGCGGTGGGATCGGCCGCGGCCGACGCGTGCGCGGCCTGGGTGGAGAAGGACATTCGCGCGGCGGCGGAGGGCGGGGGCTGGCGGGCGACGAGCCGCCTGAGCCCGGGCTACTGCGGCTGGGCCACCAGCGAGCAGCAACGGTTGTTTTCGCTGCTCCCCGACCGGCCGTGCGGGGTCCGGCTCACGCCATCGTCGTTGATGATGCCGATCAAGAGCGTCAGCGGCATCGTCGGGTTGGGCCCCGACGTCGAGCAGCTCGACTACGCCTGCGGGATGTGTGACCGGGTTGATTGTTTTCGGCGGACCACGGGCCCTGGCGCGAATCACTGATTACAAGTTGCCAATGACGGATGGGACGCCGCGGTCGGTCGGTTGGCGGGCGTGGCGTGCGACGTCGCTGCAAAAACCGAGTGGCGGGCAACGTGGAGCCCAGGGGATGCGGCGCTGACGCCCCGGCCGGGGACCAGTCCGCGAGAGGTGCCTCATTGGCAGTGGGTGATCTGAGTTTGGTCATTCGCGCGGCGGTTCATCGTCGGAAGGAGACGAACGATGTCGATTATCGTGGCCGTTCGGAAGGGCGGGCGGATTGCGGTGGCGGCGGACACCATGCACTTCTGCGGGTCGCGGCGGGAGCATCCGGATAACCTGACCCGCTCGTCGAAGATTCTCAAGGTGGGCACGTCCTACATCGGCGGCGTGGGCTGGCGGGCGTACGACAACATTCTGCAGCACTACTTTCGCGCCATGAAACGACCGCCCGTCCTCCGTGACGAGGTGACCATCTTTGACTGCTTTCTCAAACTCTGGCAGAAGCTGCGCGATAAGTACCAGGTCGTCAACGATCAACCGGACGACCAGGACCCAGGCCCCTTCGCGAATATCGATTCGAGCTTCCTGGTCGTCAACCGCCGCGGGATCTTCGAGGTCAGCCACGACCTGTCGGTCGTGCAGTTCGAGCAGTACGCCGCGATCGGTTCGGCGGAGAAGTACGCGTTCGGCGCGCTGGAGTGCTTGTACGAGACGAAACGCACGGCCCGCCAGATCGCGGTCAAAGCGGTGGGGACGGCGATACACTTTGATAATCACTGCGGCGGGGAGATTGAGTGCAATGACGTCAAGGCGCTGCGCGAATGACGGCGCTGCGCGGTTTGCTGATCACCGAGTACGAATGAGGCGCTGAGGTTGTACGGTTTGCCGGCTTATCGTGGCCCCTCTCTGCAAGAGGCAACCCGCGGGCAACGGCAGGCGCACAGGCGAAGGTCAGCCCGCGGAATGCGGCTCATGCGGGCCGGGCAACGAACCCGCCGAATCCGAAGGCTTCGTTGTCGTTGGTAATTGGTGATTCGCCGCCGCCCGCCGCCCATCACCATGCCCCACCCTGGAATCGCTGGACCTCGACCAGCGTTGGGATGCCTTCGGAGGCGCCGGCCTGTTGGATGCAAAACGCCGCCACCGCGTTGCCAAGTCGCAGGGCGGCGTCGATTGGTAGCGTCTGCGCCAGGCCGGCGAGGAACCCGGCGCACCAGCAGTCGCCGGCCCCCGTGGTGTCGACGATTTATTTAACCTGGTAGGCCGGGACG
>CAZBUJ010000139.1:0-9967 GCA_964495075.1 uncultured Phycisphaeraceae bacterium | reverse complement strand
CCTGTATCGCCCAATTCGACAGTGACACTTCGATGGCACGATGGCGCATCGTCGCGCAAGTTCCCGCAATTCTGATGGTTGTCGAATTCACCCTTTGAAGCCTGCGCTTCGTTGCGGGCTGTAGCGGTCACGTGCTGCACCGGATTTTGCAGCGCTTCCACAGGCCGGGCAGCTCGGGCGAAGTGGTCGTCCGTCACCTGAAGGTAATGCTCCATGGCGACCTGCCGGCTGTTACCGATCCAGGCACACACCACGTGCATCGGAAACCGCTCGGCAAGCTCGGTCTGCCGCGTGCTCCTCATGTTTTGAAACGGCTTCGGCCACGGATTCAGCCCCGCCCGCTTCACGATTCTCGAAAACTCCGTGCGAAGGTTCTCCGTGCCCGGCTCGTAACGCGAGATCACGCGAACAGTCCCCGGCTCGGCCCGCTCGAAGGCCGCCCTCAGGTGTGGTACGAGCTCGGGGAACAGCGGGACCCGCCGACTGGCGTGGCCCTCGTGGTGCTCGGTCTTGGGAGAGTGAACGGTGAGCCAGTTGTTCTGCCAGTCGATGTCCGCCCAAGTGAGTCGCAGGTGTTCCGACGGGCAGCGGAGGCCGCCGTAGCGGGCCAGGACGATGATGAGGCGCCACTGGTCGTCCGGACAGGCATCCATCAGCTTCTCCGTCTCCGCCCGCGTGACGAAGTAGTCCCGCTCAGAGTTGCCCCCGGTGCACCCGACCAGGTCCTCGAACGGGTTGGCGGGAATCAGCCGTTTCCGCACCGCGGCCTTGAAGAACTGCTTGGCGATACCGCACCGCCGCCGCACCGTGTTGTCGGCCAGTTTCTCGTGGCTGATCAGCCAGAGTCGCCAGTCGTCGGCGTCGCCGGCCGTGATGTCCCCCAGCCGCTTCTCCCGGCCGAAATGCTCAATCAGGTTCCGCGCCGTGTGGCCGTAGACGGTCGCCGTAGCCGCCTTCACGTCCGCCCGGCCCGCGACATACGTATCCAACCACTCGCCCAGCGCCGGGGTCGGCTGTTCCGCCCTGGGGTTGATCAGTCCTTCTGATTCGAGGCGTTGCCGGATCGGCTCGGGCACGTCGGCGACCCATTCGGCGGTGGCCGTCTTCGGCGACTCCAGGGTCTTCTTGCAGGCAATCAGGTCCTCGACGAACCACCGGACGTTGGCGGCACGCTTCTCGGTGAGCTTGCCCAGGCGAAGGGTAGCCCGCTTCCCGCTACCGTCCAACTTCGCGAACTGGACGCCCTTCGTGCCGTCTTGCCAGCGTATGAGGGTGGCCATTTACGCACCCCCCTTCCGCCGCCGCGGCTTTGCCTTGGAGAGCGTCAACCCCAACTCGGCAGCAAGTCTGGCTGCCGACGTCAGCGACAACGACTTTCCGAGCTTCATGAAGCTGTAGGTAGATGCGTAGCACAGCCCTGACGCGGCCGCCAATTCATTGATTGACCTACCGCTCGACTTGCACGCCCTGCGAAGTTGTTTCTCGATGTTGGTACTCATGGTCGTCTCATCGCTACTATTTAAATGATATCATGAATCCGATGACCAGTCAAACTGATTCGGGTTGAACCTTCGACGCCTATGGCCCCAGGCTCGTTTTGCCCTGCGGATGAGCCTCCCTTGGAGTGTGAATTGTTTGAACTGCGGATGTAGTTGAAGGCACAGGGGCAGCGGGAAGTCTCCCGGCCAGAATCCGAGGAAATCGGGGTCGTTGGCGGGGTCGTAGAACTTCCTCGACGCGAAGTCGAAGATGTAACCCGTCGGGCCGTTGTCGTGCCCATCGGAACTCGGCCGGCGTCCCCAAAAGGCGACTGGCTCCTGCCAAAGCTCAAGGCTCTCAGGGTCGTCGCCCACGAACAAGGCGTACCAACCTGTCGCTTGTGTGAGTTTGCCGTCATCCCCAAGCGACCGCAGCTCGCGCGCCGTCGAATTCTGATCTGCATTCATGGCTGACCTCCAGTGCCGGCGTGCTCCACGGTTGCGTTTCGCGGGACGCGCCCCAACACCTGTTGCCTTGCGCTACCTCTCGTCCCGGTTCGACCCGGCATCATCGCCTCCGCGGCCCGGCGCAATTCGGCCGCCCGGTCCGGGTGCACTGCTTCGCACCGGTCGGCCAGATCCAGCAGCCGGGCCCGCCAAGCGGCGGGAGACCATCCGCGCCGCGGTTCGACCAGCTCTGCAATCTCCGCCGGCAGGCCGTCCGCGTCGGCGGGGGTGACCCACGCCGCGCCCCCGGCGACGGAATCGGCCCCGCCCCGGTGACTGCCCAACCACGCCGCCACCCGCAGCACGCGATCGAGCTGTCCCACGTGGTCTGACTGACCCTCGCCGTTTTGCTCGCTTTTCTGCGAATCTGACGGCATGTTTTCGTCGCGTAGAATCACGTGTTTTCTTCCGTGGTTGTAACGAAACGTCAGAACGGAACATCAGCCTGAAAACCTACGGCTCTCTCTTCTCCAGAAACCGGGGCTTGCGGGGCATCCGGGGCAAAACCGCGTTTTTGGGCCTCCAGGGGCACATTTTGTGCCCCGCTTTCTGGTTCATCGGCATCAGAAGCGGGGCATCTAGCGGGGCACGGGCCATTGAGCGGTACGCCGTGTGCCCCGCTCTGTGCCCCGCTTTTCGGGGCGTCGAACATGGAAGCGGGGCACGAATTGGACTCAAAATCGCCGTTTTCGACCCCTTCAGTGGGGTCGTGCCCCGAATGCCCCGCAAGCCCCGGTTCTCCAGAGAGAGAGAGGGCTGGGATTATCGCGACTCGTCTGCGCCGCCCGTCAACCATGCGCTTGGTCGTCGTTCGACCTGGATCGCAACCGACCAAAAGGCCACGGTCTTTTAGGCGGCGAAGCAACGTCGCTTCCGCAATCGGCACCCCCTCGCCCGACGGGCCGGCCATCGACTGGGCGACCCGATACGCCGACGTTGGTTCCACTAACACTTCACTCCCGTCAGGACCGACCCACCCAACGCGATCCCCCTGCGGTCGCCATTCGGTGAAGGCATTCAGCCCGACCCCAACGTCGTGCTCGCGCCAGCCCCAAGCGCCAGGCGTCTCGGGCCGCGCCCCGTCCGTCGCGGCGACGTGGGCCCGCCCTGACGCGATCGCGGCGTTGAGCAGATGCAAGAACCGTTCAACCGGATCCGCGGCCCGCATGTGGCCGGCCTGATCGTCCGCAACCTCCCCCAACGCCCGCCGCGCCCGGTCACGCAGGCTTTCGGCCTCGGCCGGCTCGATGGCCTCGACATGGAGTGCAAAGTCGATGAACAAGTTAAACCCGCAGAGCAGATTCGCGATCGATGTGGGCGTGCGGCGGTGCTGGCCCCCAAGGGAGTCGCGCTCGTGGCGGACTTGGTCGGCCAACCGCGCCTTGACCTGTTCGTATTGCGGAGCAAGCCACGCAAGGTAGCCTGCCATCGCGGCGGCATAGCGGCCCTCGGCGGCATGTTGTTGGCACTCCGTGAGCCGATCAACATCGACGTCGCCCTTGGCGATCTCGGTGATTACAAGGCGGGCTCTGAGGCTGTGACCGGCTGGCAAGTCTTCCCCCGTTGAGAGGATTAGACAACGGGGATAACGCACTGGCCTCATGGTGCAGTCAGACCGAAGTCGACCTCGTCCAGACTGATTCCCGGCAGCCCGGAACAATCGATCGGCCTGCCGGTGAATTGCATTGACGTCTCTGGCGGTTCCGCCAGGTGAGAAATCGTCAACGACAAGCAGCGTGTCGGCCGCGGCGTGCGCTAGTGTTTCGAGTGAATTGCTCGTCGAACCCCAGCTCGCGGGAAGGTGTCGGCTATCAAGGTCTGGTCCGTAAAACTGTTGACACAAGGCCGCTAATTCGGTTTTGAAACGGCCGGTTGGACCGGCTATGTGGATTCCAAAATCTGACGACCCGAGAGGGGCTCTCACTGTGGCCGCGAACAGCAGAATCGTGACAGCGTCGCGAGCAACATCGAGTAGAGATAGGGCAGTTCGAACGGCGTTGCGCAAATCCTCGCCGGTTGGTGGTTCCGGCAAAACGAAGTTCCGCAAAGACTCAGGCGGGGCTACTTCGACGTCTTCGACGCCAATTGCACCACCGGCGTGAAGGAATGCCAAACGGCCATCGATCCGTCGAAACCCAAGATGTTGATAGATCCGGCGCCGCCGGACACTACAGCTCAACACCTGAATTGCCACCCGCGCGTGATCCTTGCGCCCCTGCCCAGCAAAAACGATCGCCTCGCTTCCAAGATGGTCGGTGGGCCAGTTCATGATTGCGAACTGGTGTGCTAGGACGCGGAATTGGTATGTCTGGCCATTCAACGTTGCCTCAACGTCGAACACGAGCCGCGGTTCAACACCATCATCGAGAACGGTCTCCCCAACGATCGTCGCGGTGAAGTTGGCGAGCGGGACGGGGACAATGCCGTCTTTGATGCCCTTAAGGTGCCACATCCAGCCGTCCCGCGCCTCATACGGAAACTCGCGTGCCGGTTGGGATTCATCCCCGCCGGCTTGCGGCTCACGAGTTGACGCCTGGCCGGCCTCGGGCGTCCAGTCCGGCGTGCGGGCGATCAAGGCGTCAAGCTCATCGACGCCGTGACCCGCCGCGAACCAATCGCTGATGTCCTCATGCTCGGCCAGACCACCAAGGTAGACCACTTTGACTTCCTTAGCCTGTCCGTAGATCTTCGCGGCGATTCCGTTGGCGTATGCCCTCCCCGGCCCATCGTTATCCGAAATCAAGGCTACACGTCGGCCGGACAACGGCGACAAGTCCGTTCGGTACCACCCTTTGGCACCCCCACTGCACGTGGTCGCAGTTAAGCAGCGTTTTTCGAGCGTTTCGACGTCTTTCTCGCCCTCGACGAAATTGATCCACTTGTCATCCGAGGCCTTGGTGATCTGCGGCAGCCGGTACAGCACCTGGTCGACCCCGGCCATCGAGTAGATCCACTTGCCCTTGTTCTCGGGATCCGGGTGGCGTGGTCGGAAGGTCTTACTGTGCTCGGTGCGATACCGTAGGACCTGGTAGAGCAGCTCGCCGTCCTCGCTGAAGTAGCTGTACTCGGCTTCGGGTTTGCCAAGGCGCTCTCGTTTCGGCTTGGGCGGCTCGTTGTCGGGCATGAGGTCCGACATGGACAGACCGAGCGCCGCCGCGATTGCCGGCGTCGTTTCTTTTCCGCAAGCGTGGCAGAACATGAGAATCCGGCGATCGTCGCAGAGTTTGATTGACAGCGACGCGCGATCGTCCTCGTGGCAAGGGCAGCGGGCCTCCCATTGGTTCGGTTTGATCTGACGCACGCCTTCGAGTTGAGCCAGTACATCATGGATGTCGACCATTGATCAGCCTCACGCCTTGCGATTTTGCGATGGTGCCTGGACTACACATCCTGCGTCGATGAACCGCAACAGGTCGTCTACTCGCCACCGAACACTGGTGTTGAGTCGGATGGGGGGCGGGATTCTCCCCGTCGAGTTCAGTGACCACACTTGCCGCTCGCTCACACCGAGGAGTCGAGCCGTCTGTCGTGCGTTGAGCAGCCGAGTCTCGACGCACTGCTCGTCGTTCTTTGCCATGGTCGGTTCTCCAATGAATGCCTGTGGTGACTTGCGGCCAGCCCTCTGCCGGGGCCGCCTCACTACAACGGAAGCCTACACCTCGTGACCGGAAAGCCTCGGCGGAAGAATTATTCGCTGTGATTTTTTCCGGCGAGCGTGGCCGCACAGGTCCCGCTCGCGATGTCTTGAATGGGCTTGAATTGTATGGAAAAAGTCGGCGGACGAAATCGAATTGACTTGACGGCTAGGCTGAGTGGTTCTTCAATCGCTTTTGGTGCCGCTCGATGGCCCGTTTGACGTCTTTCGCGGAATACCCCTTGGCCTCTGCAAACTTCGCGTAGGATCTCTCCCCTCCGTTGTCCCTCCAGGTTTTCCACTCGCTGAAGACGCACTCGTCCGTTCTGTCGTCGGATTCCCGTGGACGGCCTCGTTTGCGTTTGCGCAGGATCTTGGCGTAGCTGCAGAGGGGTTTGAGAGTCTCTTCATCCAAGACTCTGAGCGTCGCGTCATCCTCAAAATCGTCAACTGCGTATCCTCTGGTGCTGTCCCCGTCATTAGTTCGGGGCCAATGACAAATGCAATCGAGTTTGAAATGAGCGTTGCATACGTCCGGCATGCGCGATGAATCAGCAAAGGGAAGAGTCTGGCTATCGAAGGACCCATAGACTTCCGTGCACACCGACTCCAAATCGCGAACAAGAGGTGCAATTGCGTCGCGGGCGTCGGTCGTGGCCTGGGCCCCCTCCTCGTTGCGGAACCTGTAGTGGCCAACCCGATCACGATAGGTAGCCGCCATCAGCGCCGCCCTGAATTCCTTGACCGCGGCGAGGAGGCGCTCCACGACCTTCAGCACGTCCCCCTGGTCCTTCTGCCGGCGTTGTTTGGGGCGTACATTACTGGTTGGGTGGTTCAGCGGGCTCGACAGTGGTCCAGTCTTCGACACTGCTCTCCCTTTCTCCGGGCCCGAGTCCCGCTGGCCGCGAAGGGAGAGCGACACGACCAGCGAGGCCCGGCGGCGGACCGTCGTCCGTACCCGGTTACACCATCATAGACGCGATCGGCAGGTGGCGACAAGCGCGTTGTGACACTCATGGTCACGCCGTTGAGGAGACTCTCGCACCTACAATGCGAAGGTCCCCTTGCCGTGAAGTCGTGACGCAGGGCCGATCAGGGCGGATCGCTGTGGGTCGTCGGTGCAGACGCGGTGCAGATGTGGCTGGAGACGGTTTTCGGAGCGGGGTCGACCGGCGCCTCTACCTTCGAAATGCTCGTGTTACCTGGACGTCAACGCCTCGTGGCAACACCGCTTACAACGGGTCGCCGTGTGTTTTCGGTGCAGAGTCGGTGCAGGCTCGATATTCGCTGGCCTTCGCGGGCTCGTCGGCGGCCAGCATGCGCTCGAGCTGCTCCGGCGGCGTCAGCGGATCCTTCGTGGACATGATGAGGCGGATGGCGCTCTCGACGGTGAGGGTCCGGCTTCCGCCTGTGGACAGGTCTGACGCCGTCGTGGCCTGCTGTTCAGCCTCGAACAGCGACTGTGCCCTCGCCAAGAGCCGTTCTACCGCCTTGGTCAGCTCAATCTTAAGCCGTACGCCCGCCTTTTTCGCCGATTGCGATGACATCCGCTGAAGTTCCTCGCAGGTCTGGAACGCCGACTTCCCCGCCCCGGCCGGCGTCATCCACTGCTCCAGCTCGGCCAAGGTCATGCTCCGCAATTTTCGAACGAATGCGTTTGCGTCCGTCCGACATGGCTTGTCCGCTGGCTGAATCGGCATTTCGTGCACGCGGGGCCCGAGGCTGTTCAGGGCCCCATCCCCCGCGTGTGAGTCGGCCGGCTCGGGCTCGCGTTGCAGCCGTTGGAGGGTGTTCTCGCTCATTTCCGTGCGCTCCTGCTTCAATCATAACCCGCGTTCCTGCTACCGGCAATCCGCTCGCCGTATAGCCGTCCCCGTTGAATCGTCCCCAGGCTCTACCAGCCGCTTCATCGGAATTGAGTACACCATCCGCGTGATGGCGTTGAAGCACATCCCACACGCAACCTCACTCGGCGGATCGTAGGAGAAATGCTCTGCGCAGGCGCTCTCGTTCCACCCTAAGACCGTTGTCATCGAATAGCCGTCTACCCGGGCCTCGACATCCTCCACTATCCAATCGAAGAGCGCGTCCTGCGGCACACCGGGGCACGCATCAAGCGCCTGTCTCGCAAGCCCCCGGATCAACGCCTCCCGGTCATCCGTGACCCCATTACCATCCCGATCCACCGACGATCCCACGGGCCCGCTGGCAGACGGCACCACCCCGCCCTGACACCCAAACAAGGCAATGCACACTAGAATCAAAACGCTCCGTTTCATCGCTACTGCTCCATTTTTTTGACGTCAAAGGATTCTCAAACACACGCGTTGGTTCCATCGAGTCGTGCAGCCCTCCCCCTGCCCCGAAGGGAATAAGTTGCCGCGGTGTCCATCGAACCTGCGACCGGGCCCGAGGCCGCCCGGGCGGGGCCTGCCGACGCTGTTGCCATTGGCGACTGATCGAAGCGGCAATGTTCCTCCCGCCGCTGGATGGACGATGATCGTGTCCGGATCGCTGATGGACTTGACCTGGGTATGGGCAGGAACACCGCCGGCGTCGAAGATCAGCCAGTCGCCCACTGTGACAGCAGCGCCGAGCGTGCCTGCGGCGCCGTCGTCCGTGATGGTACTATCGAGCCCACTGTCGGCGGCCGTGCATGTGCCGTTCCAGATCAGAGATTCGGATGAGCCGCCGTACAAGTCATTCCCGGTGGCTGCAACGTAGAACTCCGTGTGGGCCATAACTTCGTCCTCCAAAAAACGGGGTGTAATGGTCGCGTCTGTCGCGATGAAAAACCTCCAAACAACGGCCGGACTCGCGCGCTGTTTGGTGCACGAAAATTTTGAATTTTTCGTAGACGGTGGGGGGTGGTGATAGGCCGCGTTGGTTCCATCGGATCGTGATACCCCCACCCCCTCCCCCCCAGGGGGGGTGGCAGCGGACCGACGCCGGGATCGCCGCGGTGGCCGTCAGGCCGGCGACCGAGCCCCGGGCCGTCCACGCGCTGTCTGCCGGCATGACGGCGAGCGGGCGCCCGTGGCTGCGCTCAAGCTGGCGGGGGGTGGCGACGGATGAACGACCGCCGGGGGCACCCGACAGTCCGCACCCAACATCGACCAGGCCGGTCAGGATGCCGGAGGACGGGCCCAGCCGGCCGTGACAGCCCTCTCGCCCCGTGCTGGACCTTGGGAGTAGGTCAGGCACGGCAACGCCTCCAGGGCGACCACGACGCCGATCAGGGGCGGGCACCGCGCGTCGACCAGCGCGGAAACTGAGGCGCGGTCGGCCCGGGGGAAACACAGCTCTCTCTGTCCGAGCTCGACGCGGTGCCGGCCAGGCCACCGGACACCGGCAACGAACCGGCGTCGGGATCTCCGCGGCGGCCTGGTGGCTGTCGCTGCCCTCCGGCCCCGAGCGGGCCGCCCGGGGTGGGTCGGAAGCGTTGTGGACGCCAACGGGGCCGGACGTGGCGCGAGGCGCAAACGGAGTGCCCCAGGCAACTCGGCCTGATGCCGCGAGCGGTGTGGCGTGGTCGACGAAAGGTGGCGGGAGCCCCGGGCGGCCGCCGCATCGGTCAGACTCCCGCCGGCACTGGTGTCGGGCATCGCGATCGCGCGGGCCGACGATCTCCTCGCCCATCGGGCGGGACCGTTGCCGCGGGCTCGTGCTCGAACGGCGAGCAGAGCACCCCGGGGCCGAGCCCTCACGCCCGGCACCCGAGGTTCTCGGCAGCGGTTGAGAACAGCTACTAAACATCCTCTCCACCGGACGGCACCAGCGGAAGGCCAACGGCCTCTCGCACGGCGTTGTCAAGGCGCTCGACCTGATCGTCACCCAAGCCGTTCTTCACGACGTGCTCGACCAGATCGTGTGCGAGCCAAAGCACGGCCACATGGCATTTTCGAGCGCGTAGCGCAAGGCGGCCGACGGCTTCATACTGATCGTCTGGCTGGCGGTTTACGGGGTCCTTCCGCCTGCCAGGCCCGCGTTTCCTCCTCCGCCGCTTTCCGCTCGGCGCCGGGCCCGGGGCGGTCTCCACATCGAGGCCATTCATGCGTTGAAGCTGTGCCAGTTCCACCATTGGTCAATCCTCCTGAAAGGGGGTCATGTACCCGATCTACCCACGCTGTCGACGAGCGACACGATCGCCCGCCGCGTGTCGGCTGGTAGGCTCGGCCAGACGGCGACCAGCCGCCGCAGATCGGGGTCAGCCGGGCCGGTTTCGGCGCGAAATGCACCGGATTCTGCAGCGCGCGGTGAACCGCTCGTTGGGGCGGATTCGCGTAAGGTGCTGATATCGTCAGGGGTTACGGTCGATTCAGGTGTGACAGGTTCGAGTCCTGTATCG
>CAZBUJ010000138.1:0-10030 GCA_964495075.1 uncultured Phycisphaeraceae bacterium | reverse complement strand
GTGAACGCCGACCCCGCGGACTGCACCCACGTTATGGCGGGCACCAGCACGACGACTGCTCCCGGTACACCCATGATGTTCTTGGCCGTCTTCATCGACCCGCGACCTTCTTCAATTGGCGAATGCCACCGTCGGCGCGCTGGTGCAGTACACCGCCTCACCTGATTGCCACGAGCCGATCAACCGCTGAACCAGGATTGAAACGATCCGGCGTCCTTCAGATCCACGTCACCGTCTCCCTCCAGGTCAAAACACACACATGGCGGCTCCACGGGGCCCTGATCCGGCCCGGTCATGCACGCCGCGAAGTCAACGTAATCGCTCAGATCGACACTGCCGTCGTCATTGCAGTCACCGGGTCGGTAGGCGAACCAGAATCCACCTGTCACCGTGAGAGACCCGCCGCGGTGTGTGCCCGCCTCGGGCTGGCCGATGGTTCCGGACAACTCGTAGACGCCGCCGCTGCTGTGCATCACGCCGCCGCCGTCGATCGTCCACCACGTCAGGGTGTAGTCTGCGGCGGCCGCCATGGAGGCCGCCGTGATCGCGATCATCGATGCCAGGGTCAGCGCCGTCATCGTTGAAACCTGCTTGAGGCTGCTCATGATAGTTCTCCGTTCCACCGGCGGGCGACCAATCGGGTCGGCCGGCGGCGGGTGCTGGTTTGCCTCAGTCGTCGAGTACAGCGTCCGCGCCCTGGGCCATCCGCGCTTCGCGCACGCGATCCAGCCGCAGGTTGGGGGACACGCCCCACGCTTCCGGATGGAGGTACGTCCCGCGTTCGCTGTCGGGTTTGTCAACCTCGACCTGGACGCGGTTGGCGTTGGCGTACGGGTCCTGGCGAACGCCAGTGACCTGCCATGACACTTTCAGGCCCGGCTCACCACCCGCGATCTTGAACTGGTTGTTCGCAATTTCCGCGGCGATGTAAACCTGCGCGAAACCTCCAATGCAGGTGAGTTGATACCGGAAGTCGCGGTTCAACGGCTCGAACCAGTCCGGCATGGTGACAACCGCTTCGCCCCGTCCGTCGAGCACGACGTTGCCGTTGTAGATGTTCATCATGTCGGGGCTTTCCACGAACGAGTGGCAGAGGTACTTGTTCTCCGGGTCGAGCGGGTGATCGATCTTGAACGTTCCGCCGCCCTTGGTGAGTTGGCCGTAGCACCAGACGTCGCCCGCGAAATAGCCGGCGAAGTTCGCCAGCCCGCCCGCGGCTTCGCCGTAGACGGCGTAGTTCGAGCCGTTGCCGCCGTTCACCGTGGCGTAGACACCGAAGTGATCCCCGTAGCCCGCCGCGGCGACGTGACCGTACAAGCCGCGATGACCACCGACACCCTCCACGCCGGTCCCCATGCCGGGCGTCTCGTCGTGCTGGCCGTAGATCGCCGATCGGTTGTCGCCGGCCCGGCTATGGATGGCGCGGACGGCGTTACCGGTGCCGACGGTCTCCGCGTACACGGTGGGATTGGACGACCCCGCGTACTGACCGATGAACTCGGCCACCCGGCCCGAGGTCTCCGCCTCGACGTGGAACGCCGGGGAGAGGTAGCCGCCCGCCCCGTTGAGGTCGAAGCTGGCGAGCTTGCCGGAGTCGGCGTCCATGGTCACGTCCAGGCCGATGGGCTCCTCGGTGCCGGTGGATTCGATCTTGAGGGCGGCCGTGTTGTGGTCCTGGGCGTCATGTTCAACGAGCACGCCATCGCCGCGGTAGTTTCTGAACCGGGCCGCGGTGCCCTGGTTGGAGTAGAAGTCGCCGCCGTAACCGGTCTGGGCCCAGCCATAGACCGCTGCGGTCGACCTGCCGAGGGCGCCGTATTGACCGGTGGCGACGTGCCGACCGTAGACACCTTCATCAGCCGTGCCGAGCGAGCCGTAGTTGCCGGAGGCGCTGTGCGTGCCCAGGGCGCCTTCATCGGCGGTGCCGAGTGAACCGTGGTTGCCGGACCCGTCATGCTCGCCGTAGGCGCCCTGATTGGCCGTGCCAAGTGAGCCGTGGTTGTCGGTGGTGCCGTGCTCGCCGTAGACGCCGGCTTCGGACGTACCGAGGTGGCCGACGTTCTCGGAATCGGTTTGTCGGCCATAAACGCCGATGCCGTCTTTCGACCGGCCGGCAACGCCGTAACCGCTTTGCGTCCCGCCACTGACGCCGCTGTTCGGCGTCCAGGGCATGCTGCCGTTATCCAGCTTGATCGCGCCGACGACGCCGACGACACCAGTTTCGTACGGGGATATGCCGGCGACCGGCCAATGGTTCTCGCTGTTGCCTCGGACGCCGATACCGTCCGGACTGGAGCCCAGGATGCCGGCCGCGCTGTACCCCACGTAACCGTGGTTATCGTCGTGTTGCCCCTCGATGGCGCCGCCCGAAGAACTGGACACGACCGCGCGGATGGCGGGCAGCCCCGCGTTAACGACGTGCAGCTTGGCCGTCAGCGGATCTTCCAGACCGATGCCGACCGATCCCGTGCTGTAGTAGATGTCGCTGCCCATGGTCTCCCAGACCGATCCGCCCGCCCCGGGCTGCCAGCTACCGACGCCCTCACCGTCGGAGGTGAGCACGTAGCCGGCCGATGGGGCGGTGACGATTTGAATTCCCCGCATCTTGACGGTGCCGATGACGTCAAGTTCTTCGGACGGAGCGTTTGTGCCGATGCCCACGCCGCCCTGGGCACGGATGAGGAACTGGTTCGGCCCTGAGGATTGGAAGTCGCCCCCGCTCGCGTCGGCCCAGACGAAGGTGCCGTCGTCGGTGGCAAGAGCCTGCTGCCCGGCGGCGAAGCTGGACGTCCCGGCCGCGACGTTGTCCGCGCCGCCGGCGACGGTGGCGTTGATGCCGCTCGCCGTGTTGTTCGTTCCCCCGACCACGGTGGCACCACGGGCGGTCCTTGGATCGCCGTCACTGCTGCCGGCGGTGTTTCCCTGCCCGCCGCCGACGGTCGTGTATTGGTCATAGACGGTGTTGGCCGCGCCGGCCGTGCCGCCGCCGCCGATGGTCGCCCCGAACGCGCCGTTCTGCACGGTGTTCTGGATGGAGCCGCCGATCAGGTTGGGGCTGGTATCGTCCTGTTGCGTCCACAAGCCGGGCAGGGCCATCGCATAGGGCGCCGGCGTGAGATGCTGACGGGGCGTGAGTGAGGTACCGTTCACGCTGATCGCCAGCCAGCGACTCCCGCCGATGAAAATGTCGTCGCCGAAATCGAGCTCGACCGTGAACAAGCCGTTGTTGACGGGTTCACCGAGCAGGGTGATCGGGGAGCCGATTTGACTGCCCCCCGTTTCGGCATTCCACAGGCTGAAGGTAAAGTCCACCCGGTCGTGGACCGGCCGGCCGCTTTCCGCGAGTTGCCCCTGATACGTGAACGCGGTGCCCACGGATTGCGCACCGGCCATCGAGGGCATCAACAGGACGGCCGCCAGGAGCGCGGCCTCGATCATCTTCGTGGTCTTCATCTTCGGGCCAACCTTTCGAGTTTTGCAGTTTCGGGATTCAGGGTGCTTCGTTGCTGTACATAACAGGCTGGTCGCGGCGGTCCATCAGCCGCTGAACCAGGTTTGAGACGTTGGGGCTTCCTCGAGATCCGCGTCGCCGTCCCGGGTCGAGATCAAAACACGTGCAGGGGCCGTGCGCCGGACCAGCCATACACGCGGCGAGCCCCGTCCACTTTCCCTCACAGGAAAACCTGTGATAGTCCGCAAAAATGCTTGTTCTGCGTTGTTGGCGACCGGTGACGAGGCGTCATAAGCTCATTTGACGCTTGGGTTTGCAAGCACGGCTCGCTACAATGGGGGACGGAACACCGAGTCCGACACCGAGGATTGAACCGTGCCCGCGCATTCGTCCAGGGAGACGACGCGACTGCTGGCGGATCTGGAACGTGGAGACGTTTCCGCCGCGGAGAAACTGCTCCCTCTGGTCTACGACGAGCTTCGTGCCGTGGCCGACCGTTTCTTCCGGCGGCAGCCCGCGGACCATACCTTGCAACCCACCGCGTTGGTCCACGAGGCGTACATCCGCCTCATTCAGCGCAAGGATGAGAACTGGAGCGGTCGGGCCCACTTCTTCGCCGTCGCGTGCCGCGCCATGCGACAGATCCTGATCAACCATGCCGAGCGTCGGGCCGCGGCCAAACGCGGCGGTGATCGCCGGAAGCTCACGCTGAGCGAGGGACTGGCGCCGACCCCACAATGCGACGTGGACCTGCTCGCCCTCGACGAGGCGCTGACCCGGCTCTTCGCCCTCAGCGAGCGAGCCGGAAAGGTAGTCGAACTGCGCTTCTTTGGCGGGCTGGCCGTCGAAGAGGTCGCCCACGTCCTCAACGTGTCGAAGCGGACGGTGGAGGGCGACTGGCAGATGGCGCGGGCGTGGCTCTCCCGCGAGTTGAGCGAGGGCGGAGCCGAGTGACGCCCGAACTCTACGAACGCGTTCGCGAGTTGTTCTTGGCCGCCCGGGAGGTTCCGGAAGACAAGCGATCCGGCTATCTCGATGAAGCGTGCGGGGGCGACGCCGATCTGCGGGCCGAGGTGGACGCCCTCCTCGCCCAGGACGAGCGGCCGGAGAACCCGCTCGACGCGCACGGCTGCCTCGACGGGCTACGGTCCGGCATCGCACGAATCATTCGCGCCGTCGAGTCGGAACCGGTTCCGGAACGGGTCGGTCGGTACACCATCCTCGACAGGCTGGGGAGCGGCGGCATGGGGGTCGTCTACCTGGCCGAGCAGGAGTATCCGCGACGCAAGGTCGCCCTGAAAGTCGTGCGTCCCGGCGCCGTGTCGCACTCGTTGCTACGCCGCTTCGAACATGAGGCCAGTGCCCTGGGCCAACTCGCCCACCCGGGTGTGGGACAAATCTATGAGGCCGGGGTCGCGGACGTGCAGACGGCGAATGGCGAAGCGGGTCGGTGGCCGTTCTTCGCCATGGAGTACGTCCGCGGTGAATCGCTCAGCGAGTACGTGCGACGTGTGAGGCCGAGCGTCCGCCGCCGGCTCGAACTGATCGCGAGCATCTGCGACGCCGTGCATCACGCCCACCAGAAGGGCGTGATCCACCGGGACCTGAAGCCGGCCAACATCCTCGTCGGCGAGGACGGGCAGGCGAAGATCCTCGACTTCGGCATCGCCCGCCTGACCGATGCCGACATGCAGACCGTGACGGCGCAGACGGAAGTGGGGCAACTGATCGGAACCCTCCCCTACATGAGTCCCGAGCAGGTCACGGGCGTCTCGGCCAACGTCGATACTCGCTCGGATGTGTATGCCCTTGGGGCAATCTGCTACGAGCTGCTCACCGGGCATCTGCCCCACGAAGTCGAGAATCGGTCGATTCCCGAGGCGGTCCGGATCATCCGCGATGAGGAACCTGCACGCCTCAGCTCGGTCGATACGGCGTTCCGCGGGGATCTCGAGACGATCGTCACTCGGGCATTGGCCAAGGACAAAACGCGGCGCTACCAATCCGCGTCGGAGTTCGCCGCCGATCTTCGAAACTACCTGGGGCACCGGCCGATCGTCGCTCGACCCCCGACGACGTTCTACCAGCTGCGCATGTTCGCCCGCCGAAACAAGGTGCTGGTCGGCGGTGTGGTGGCGACCTTCGCGGCCCTCGTGATCGGGATCGCCGGGATCACCGTGCAGACGGCCAAGGTGACGCGGGAGCGGGATCATGCGCGGCGGGCGGAAGAGTTGGCCGAGCAGCGACGTGAGCAGGCGGAGCGCCGCGCGTATGCCGCCAACATCGCCACCGCCCATGCCGCCCTGCGAGCGAACGATGTAGCGATCGCCCGGCATCACCTCGAAATCGCGTCGCCCCGGTTCCGGCACTGGGAATGGTCCTACCTTGCCGGCCGCCTGGACGACAGTTCGGCCACCTTGATCTCGCACACCCGCCATACGTGGGGCGTGGACTACGCCCCGGACGGAAGTTGGCTGGCGTCCAGCTCGACTGATGGAACGGTGAAGTTGTGGGACGCGACCACTGGACGTTTGTTGCGGACGCTGGATCTGTCCCGCGGTCCCGTCCGAGGTGTCGACGTATCCCCGGACGGTCGTCGCCTCGTCGCGGCGACCGGGCACGCGGAGATCCAGGTTTGGGACTGCCCGGACGGTGACAAGGTCCTCACGCTGACGGGCGGGAACGGTGGCATGGCGGACGTGGCGTTCAGCCCGGATGGGAAGCTGATTGCGTCCGGCTCGTACGACAAGACGGCTCGCATCTGGGACGCCTCCACCGGTGCTGAGCTGGCCGTGCTCCGCCACCCCGATTGGGTGCAATGTGTCTGTTTCGCCCCGGACTCGGCCCGATTGGCCACGTCCTGCCGCGACAACGTCGCCCGGGTCTGGGATTTGACGACCGATGAAACCGTCGTCGAGGTCGAGGTGCTTCCTCCATCCATCATGTGGGACTTCGTGCACAACTGGGCGGTGGCGCTCGACCCCAGCGGGCAGATCCTGGTCACCGGGGGGCACGACGGCGCGATCAAGCTGTGGGACGTGAGGACCGGGGAGTTTCAGAGAGCGCTCCGTGGACACACCTGCCGCGTGCGGGCCCTGGCGTTCAGCCCGGACGGCAAACAGCTGGCTTCGACCTCGGATGATCAGACCATCCGCCTCTGGGATTACGAAACGGGTACGGTGTCGGCGAAGTTGCTCGGCCATGAGGAGGGCGTGTTCGGCGTGACATACTCGCCGGACGGACGGCAACTGGCCTCCACCGCCGGCGATAAGACCGTCCGTATCTGGGATCTTGGAGACCGTGCCCAGGTGGATCGGATCTTCGGTCATGAGAACCTCGGGATCAGCGCCCTGGACGTTTCAAGCGATGGCACGCGCATCATCAGCGCCGGCGAGGATGCGATGATCCGCCTCTGGGACGCGGATTCCGGGGCCGCCCTCGTCGCTCAGCGCGGTCACCGTGAATGGGTTCATACGGTCCGGTTCAGCCACGACGGCACCCGTGCCGTGTCCGGCTCGCGAGATTGCACGGTCAAGCTGTGGGACATGCCGACCGGCGAGGAAGTCGCGACGCTGATTGGTCATTGTCAACCCGTTCGCGCCGTCGTCTTTCTGCCGGACGACCGACGCGTCGCTTCGGCGTCATCGGACGGAACCATCCGAATCTGGGATCTGACCACCCGATCTGAGTGGCGGACCCTGACCAGCGGCACCCCAGCGCTCCGTGCCCTCGCGTGCAGTCCCGACGGCAAACAGCTGGCCTCCGGCGCATGGAATGGTGTGATCGAACTTTGGGATATCGAAACCGGGCAGCGCACGCACGTGATACGCGGACACGAGAAGTGCATCCGGGCCGTCGCCTACAGCACCGACGGTGCCTGGCTCGTGTCGGCCTCAGAGGACGGGACGCTGAAGATCTGGGACCCGCGGAGCGGTGAGCCGATCAAGACGCTCGAGGGGCATACGGACGTGGTCGTCGCGGCCGCTTTCAGTCCAGACGGCACACGAATCGCATCGGTGTCCCATGATCGGTCACTCCGCCTCTGGGACCCCGTCACCGGCGAAACGATGCTGTCGTTCAGAGCCCACCAGGACTGGCCCCACGCGCTCGTGTTCAGCCCGGACGGCACGTCCATCATCACCAGCGGGAAGTCGATCCGGATCTGGCGGGCGTCAAGGCCGGATCAGTGGTCCACCGAATAGCGCCGATCGAATCGCTCGTGCAAACCCGTTCGTCACAGGCTCGACGCGATGGCGAGGATCGCGGCCAGGACGCCGTCGCGGTAGGGATTCGCCCTGCTGCAATCGGCGACCGCGAACGAACCGTCAGGCACCTGGTGCCGAATGATGGCATCCACCGTCGGCTGGAGTGAGCATACGGCCGACTCCACCCCGAGACACCGCGCGACCCCGACGAGACGCATCATCTGTTCCAGGTTCCCCGCTTCTCGACCCCACCGGAGCCCGTTCTCGCAAAGCCCCGCCCAGAATGCGCTGTCCTCGAATATGCCGGAGGAAGGGGCGGGCTCGGTGCCGAAGTCGGTCAGGGCGTACACGTCCGCGGCGATCGAGTGAAACGTGTTCGACACCGCGGCGGCTTTCGCCCGATCGACCTCACCGGCCAGCAACGCCTGCAAACGCCTGTCCGCGAATACTCTGTGCAGGATGGATCGGTTCACCGCGCAGGGTACGTCGGCCACCGCGCTCAGGCGGTTGAGGTATTCGCACAGGCACAAGGGCCGCAGATCGGTACCGTCGGCATAGTAGGCGTCCGCGTATCGCCGCACCGCGTCGGCCACGGCATCCAACGCGCGAAACTCGAGCTTGCGTTGCCGAGCGACGTACGCCACCGCCGTCAGCAACTCGTACTCCGTCGGAGGGGGACGGTTCCTGAATCGCGTGTCAAGCGTGCGGAGCCGTTTCTGGATCTCCTGCACGTAGCTCGACCGGTTGGCCGCCAGGTCCGGGTGCGACGCGAGGCGGTGGAACATCAGGATTTCCGTGCAGATGCCCCGGCGCCCGCCGTCGAAGGCGTCCGCCGGATGAGTCTCGACCCATGACACCGCGTTGTCCAACGCCGCGAGGCGCGATTCCCTCGTTCCGGCCGGCGGCCCGTCGCCGGACGCGGGGCGCTCGGTACGGACGACAATCCGGTCAATCGCGAAGTGATAGTGCATCGACGCGGGGTCTTTGCCTTCGACGGTAAACGTGAAGTCGTTCAGACCCGGCGCCAGAACGACCGCCCTGTAGAACAGGGAGCGGATCCCGACCCGCGGCGAGTACAGATTGACCGGCGGATACGGACTCCGCCCGTTCACGGACAGCGTGATCGTGCCGAAGGGAGGGGCCGTGGAGTAGTCGATTTGCACCGTGTGGGGCCCGGGCTGCCCCGCGGGAACCTGGACGGTGGCCTGGGCACCGGGACCCTCGGCGAGGAACACCAGATGGTCGTTCTTGGACCAGCCGCATCCCCACTTGAGCATCTGCTCGGTACGGGCCGTCGTGCCGCGAAGCGAACCGACGTCTTTCGCCGACAGGTCGAGTACGATCGTATCGCGATCGGCGCGGGCGGTCGCCACGTCCGCGGCCACGCCGCCGGCCAGCATCAATGCGCTGCCGGCGAGTACGCCGAGGCACGCCTTGCGGAACGCAGGTTGCCCCCGGGCGTGCCGAGCCAGTCTGACGGATAGCGAAACCGCGAAGATGCTCACGAGACACAACGCCACGATCCAGTGCAGCAGTTCAACGTGGGTCGGCGTCGAAAACGGGAGGCACAGGACCCAGAACAGAACCTGCAGCGCGCCCACGGCCAGGGCAATCCCGAATGCGCGCTGCCAGCCGACAAACGTGATCGCCAGGACGACGCAGTAGTAATCGGCGGGATAAAACAACAGGAACGGCGTGAACGAAAGCAACGCCAGGGACGCCTCGGCCTCCTTCTCCTTCGCCATCAGCGCGATGAGCAGGGCCAGCATGACCACGCGAAGGGCCCGGAGTGTGTTCTTGGAGAGGGCGTCGAGGGCCTCCCGCTCGCGCACCCATAACGCCTCGTCCCATCCTTCGGCGGTGATCTCCGGTATGGTCATCGGGTTCACGATGAAGAGGTTTCGCATCGAGATCTGGTTGATGTAGAACCAGTCGTTGTGGGCACGGACGTTCTTGTACCAGGCCGTCCATGCTCCCATTCCGCCGGTCGTCGTCGCGCTCATGCCGCCAAGCAGTACGCCCGATACCGCGAACGCCGCGAGGAGCCGGGTCTGCCCGTGCCGCACCGACCGGCGTTGCCACGATTCCTTGACGAACCGAACCGCGGGCAGCATCACGAACACCAGCGGAAACGCCCGGTCGAGGGCCGAGACCGCCAGGCAGAAGCCGGCCGCTCCCATCCTGCCTTTTTTCTGGAAACAGACAAACCCGATCAGGGCCGCGAACCAGAGCTGGCGGAAGAACCCGCCGCCCGTAATGTCGAACGGTGCAAAGCCGTTCGCGAAGAAGAAGATGGCCACCAGCAAGCCGGTCTCGAGGCCGTACGTGTACCCGACGAGCAACAGCAGCCCGGCGATGAGAACGACGTCCAGCG
>CAZBUJ010000137.1:0-10062 GCA_964495075.1 uncultured Phycisphaeraceae bacterium | reverse complement strand
ACATGTGGCGTCCACCGCCGCCGGTAAGGCTCTCGACCGTTTCGGACAGCGGACCCTGCTGCTCGATCAGCGTCCCCACATTCACGTCACCGCCGTGGCGGGGATCGACGTCAATGGCGACGATGTTGCTGACCCGGCCGGTCGCGACCGCGATGTTGGCGCGCGGTTCCGCCCGCCACCAGGCCCGGATCGCGTCCGCGTCGGTGGTGGCATCGAGCAACCCGTGGGCTGTGGCTGGCTTCTTGCTCGCCGGCCGACACGGGAAGACGGCCAAACCGGCGGCAGCGTACCGCAGAGCGGCGTTCATGAGTGGCCAGGCACTTTCGGACATCGGACAGGGCTCCTGAAAGCGGAATCGTGTCATCCAGCAATGACTCGATCGCCTCGCGGTCCGGCACGAGGCCGAGTTCTTTTTTGCGATATAGCAGCAGGCACCGCCGGAACTCCGCCAGCGCGTGGGCCGTGACGGACTCCCGACTCCGGGCCTGATAGACGTCCGCGGGCTCGCGGACAAGGAAATGCAAGTCCATGTGTGTCTGTCGGTTGCGCGCGTTGATCATGTCCCCTCCTTGGCGTGAGCAACGCTTCGATGCCCGCTGGCTCTGCCTTCGGGCATGCAAAGACCCTCTATTAGTTACATACGCGACGCGTTCACGATTTGGTGTGAGGATTTGTGATCATCGAGTCTGCGGCCCTGAGATGACGGCGGATTTACGTCGCCGCATGTTGGCAGTGCCCCGTTGCTATGCGGTTCGGGCTCTGCCACATCCACCGCTGGGCCTTCGTGGTCATTGATGCACACGAGTGTTGGTCAACGGGTGGGCGCACGTGGACCTTCGTCCGGATGGGGTGCTGAAACCACGTAGCGTTGGACTTCTGCCGACCGGGGACCCGACGGACAACACGTTCATCAAGTCGTTTACTGGGAAGCTACGTATGGAATGGCTGAACCAATGCTGGTTCCTGTCCATGGAGGAAGCCCGGAAGACGCTGGGTGCTTGGCGATCGGATTACGGTCGTTTCCAACCCCGCAGTGCGTTCGGGGATCTGGCGCCAAACGAGTTCGCTGAAACCCGCCCGAAACGAAGGACCGCATGAGCCGGACAACTCGCATTGAAGTTGGACCCGAAAGCGGGAGCGGGTCAGTCTGGAGAATTCGAATGCTCATCGGGAGGTTTGTCGCGAGCGCGCCGGAGCAGAATTCCGCTAGACCCAATGGGAGAGGTAGTCCGCGCGCCGCTGCGCCATGGGTGTTTCGCATAGCGGCGGTGTTGGCGGTGTGCAATCGAGCTATCCTGGCCGCGTGCGATGATCGCGTCGGCCGTGAGCTACGTTAACCAATGCAGGCGATGGGGAGGGAGATTGTGCGGTGGTGGCGGGCGAGTCAGTGCATAGGGAATGAGAGCTCTTCCGTGGACAGGAGGCGGAAGAGCTCGACCATGCAGTATTCACGGTTCCAACTCCCAGACGGTCCGACGTGCGTCTGAATCCGCCCCTGTTGCGCCTGACGCCGTCGAGGACTCTCGCGCGGATGGCCGCCCTGAATGAGGCCCCAGAACATCTTTCACGAACGCCAACGCGCCGGTTGCTGCTGGCCCTGAACCTGAAGGGTGTGATCGCCGAAGGGATGCCCATGCCTTTGATACCGAGCCGGAATCCAATGGACTCGTTGCGGCAGGCGGACTGTACGACCGTGCTGGAGTCAATCCAGGCGATGGGGACGGCCGTATCTTGCTTCCGCAAGAAAGCGTTTGCTTGGTACGTCGACACGGTGCGCGTTGTCTGCAAAAAGCTGGGCTTGGATGTGGATCACCTCCCCCGGTACCGGTGCCGGCTGGAGCATCCGATCCACGACACCCAGGGATCGATGGTAGACGAACCACGCGCTCGGGATGACAGGGATGGCCGGAGCGCGTAGGCGCCGACGCAATCGGTCAAGCCCTGGCTGCGGGACTTGCAATGGGGGACTGGCAATCCAGTACAATCACGAGCAGCACTCTCCTGGCCGGGCTCCGCGAGCCGCATAACCACGGCGCCTGGCAGCGCTTCAATGCGCGGTATGGACAGATGGTGATCGCCTTCGCGCGCCGGCTCGGTTTGAACGATAGCGACGCCCAGGACGCCGCCCAGGAATCGCTGCTCACCTTCTTCCGAGCTTACCAGAAGGGTCTCTACAATCGTGAGCGTGGTCGACTCCGTAGTTGGCTGTTCGCGATTGCCAACCGCAAAGTGATCGGCATTCACCGACGACGTGTACGGGAGCGTATTCTGGCCGACCACGCGGAGGCCACAGCCTTGATGGCCTCGCCAGACATTCCAAAGGACGCCAGCGCCGTGTGGGAGGAAGAGTGGCGCGACGCGGTACTCCGCGCATGCATGGAGGAAGTTGCCCGCCAGGTCGATCACAAGACCATGGAGTCGTTTCGACTGTATGTCATCGAGGAGTGGCCTCCCGACAAGGTGGCGGAGTGCCTCGGCATCTCGCGGAGCGCGGTCTACAGCAACAAGACCCGCATCATAAACCGTCTTCGCAACTTGCAGCCGCAGATGGAGGATATCTGGTAAGCAAAGGAGACGGGTAATGGCCTCCTGTCTGACCGATCATGACCTCGAGCAACTCGCACACGACCGCCTCTCCAGCGAGCGGGCCACAGAGGTCCGGTCGCACCTCGCAGCATGCGCTTCTTGCCGGCGCCGGTACGAGGAGTGCCTTGCCGACAAGGCCTACGGCAAAGTCGCGCGCAAAGCCTGGATCGGTCGAGCGTCAAACGTCGGCGAAGAAGTGGCTCCCGCGTTACCAACGATCGAGGGATACGAGTTCCGGCGTGAGGTTCGACGCGGCGGGCAGGGAACGGTGTATGAGGCCATCCAAGCGTCGACTCGGCGCCGCGTGGCGCTGAAGATCCTGCACGGTCGTCAGAATGCCCGGGAGGACTCCAAGCGGCGTTTTGAGAGAGAGATCGAGCTGGCCGCCAGTTTGCGCCACCCCAACATCGTGGCCATCCATGATTCCGGCATCAATAGCGGAAACTACTACTATTCGATGGACTACGTTGACGGTGTTCGACTTGATCAATTCGTTCGGTGCTTACCTGCAACGCCGTTACGCAAAGGGACAACAGACGCCACTGTACGCGACACTCTCCGCCTGTTCACCCGGGTCTGCGACGCGGTCAACCACGCGCACCAGCGCGGCGTCCTACACCGCGACTTGAAGCCGTCCAACATCCTGGTTGATGCCGAGGGCGAGCCACGGGTGACGGATTTCGGCCTGGCCAAGCAAACCGATCGCGGCGACACACCGGTGGAGTCGACGACCGTATCCTACACAGGCCTTGTTCTCGGCACGCTGGCTTACATGTCGCCAGAACAGGCTCAGGGCAAGCTGGGGGACGTGGACATCCGAAGCGACGTGTACGCGCTGGGCGTAATACTCTATGAGCTGCTGACGCAAGAGTACCCGTACGATATTTCCGGCCCTCTGACAGAGACATTGATAGAGATTGTCCACACCGAACCCCGGCGTCCGTCCACGATAAGCTCCGCCATTGACGACGAACTGGAGACCATCCTCCTCAAGGCATTGTCCAAAGACAAAGACCGTCGCTACCAGACCGCGGGCGACCTCGGTCGCGACATCGAGCGTTATCTGGCGGGAGACACCATCGAGGCGAAGCGAGCCAGCAGCTGGTACATTCTCAAGAAGACGCTGAGGCGGTACCGGGCACCCGTGGCCGTCGTGACGGCCTTCATCGCCGTGCTGATCGGAGCGCTGGTTGTCACCAACCGCGCTCGCGGGGAAGCCGATTGGCAAGCGTACCTGGCAAATATCAGCGCGGCAAACCGGGCGCTGCACGATGATGACGTGGTGGCCGCCCGCGGGAGGCTCCGCTCGATTCCGGAGCGATTTCGCAACTCGTGGGAATATCGGTACGTGGACAGTCACCTTGACAGCAGCAATCGTACGATAGGTCTCAAGGGAGACCCACCGATTCTGTCGGTCGTCGTCAGTCCCGATGGATCGTGGCTCGCCTATGGCGGCGACGATGCGCTCATTCACATCTGGGACTTGCATGACTGGCGGGAGATGCCGTTTTCCCCCTTGACGGGACATGCTGGGCGGGTCCGTTGCCTCGCTGTGGGACCAGACGGGCATACGATTGTCTCAACATCCAACGACGGCTCGGTAAGGGTATGGGCATTCTCAAACGGGCAGTGCTTGGGCACGCTTACGCGGGAAGACAACGCGACACAATACGCCAACGCCGTGGCCATCATCCCTGCGGCGGACAGGATCGTCGCGGGTTTCATCTCCGATCAGAGAGAGAAGGGTCGCGTCGCGGGCTGGAGGATCCCTACTGGAGAGCCGGGTTGTCAGGAGCTGAAACCCGTGTGGGACGAACCACAACCGATGTGGTCCGTCGTAGGAATGGCTGTCCGCGCCGGCTCGTCGACCTTCGTGACCGGCTCCCCAGATGGAGCACTCCGTTTGTGGGACGCAGAGAAAGGTGAAGTACTTCCAGTGTGGGATGCCAGGGGCAGACAGTGGCGGACCTACCTCCCTCTGCATGAACCTCATACGGGAGACGTCGCCAGCGTGGCTTCCACCTCCGACGGTAGGCAGATCGTTTGCGGTGCCGAAAACGGCTTGGTTACGATCTGGGAGCCGGACTCACGAGCTTCCCCACGAGAGTGGCGGGCGTGTGAGAAACCTGTTCGGTCCATCGCCGTGAGTCCCGATGACAGCCTGGTTGCCGTGGGATCAGAAGATCACGCGATAACGCTGTGGGACCTGCGAGCCGGGGATCGTCGGGCTACCCTGCTCGGCCACACGAAACCGGTCAACGCTGTCACATTCACACCGGACGGACGCACATGTGTTTCCGCCTCCGACGACGGGACGGTCAAGCTATGGGATGCATCCCGCGTTGAAAGGTACCATCCGATCAAATCGCATCTCAATGCGATCGCCGTCAGCCCATGTGGCACGATGCTCGCCATCGCCGGTCGCCAGAACGATGTCGTCATCTGGGATCTCGATCATTGGAAGACATGCGCATCCTTCACGCATCACATCTGGGTCAACTGTGTTGCCTACAGTCCGGACGGTCGAACGCTGGTCGTGGGCACGAGAGGAGACAAGAACGAACACATCGCGAGCGCAATCTACGTTTGGGACTTGGGATCGCAGACCCTCAAGCACCGGTTGCCCGGCCATGACTCAGAAGTTGGTCCCCATGAAGTGAGGTGCGTGGCCGTGACGCCCGATGGGCGTCGACTGATCTCGGCCGGCACGGATGGCTTCCTACGGCTCTGGGATATGGAAACCGGGGTGAGACTCGATCAGATCCGCGTCGGTGACGGCAGTCCGATCTACTCCGTCGCGCTTTGTCCCCAAGGCACGCGCGTTGCTGTAGTGTCGAGCATAAAATGCGTGGAAGTCTATGACCTTACCTCCGACGAGTTGACCCCGCCGCGAAAGCCGATCTGGCGAGGAACGCCGTATCAGCAGGACCCGGCGGATATCTCGGGTGAAGCGCATCCTACGGTCACCGCTGCGGCGTTCGCGCCCGATGGAACACGCCTGGCGATCGCGTACGATGATGGGACGATCGAGCTGTGGGATCCGGTGGACGAAGCCCATATCGCCACGCTGTCCGGTCACAGTGAGGCCATCACTTGTTTGGCCTTCAGCCCCGACGGGCATCGGCTGGCTTCCGGCAGCCGTGACTGGTCGGTCAAGTTGTGGGACGTCGATGCGGGTGACGAAGTCCTCAAGCTGTGGGGGCATGGAGGCCAAATCGTCGGTCTGACCTTCCTGCCACCAGATGGCGACACACTGATATCGGCGTCCGGCAAAGATCACGCGATCCGATTCTGGGATGCTGGGAAGCCCAATCGGTACCCCGAGTGAGGCGATGCATACGCGGCTACCGGCTTTGCCCGCCTTCCGCCGATACTCCCCTCAAAAAATAAAGTCCGCGCGTGCAAGACGAAGCGCCACTCGTGCGTAATGGGATTGTCTGAACGGCCGCAGTGATACGTGTACCGGGACGCAGCGCCGGCACCTGCCGACGTGACGCTATGCGGTCATTGTGCACCCATTTCGGAACGCGATGCGAGAAGGTTTCTACAAAGGAGGAATTGCGATGCGTTTCATCCAAGACACGCGCAGCAGGATGATTGGAGTGCTGGTGGCTGGAGTCGTTCTCTTTGCGGCAGCCCATGCTTCCGCTGACGACGTGCTCGACACGTTCTTTGTATCGGGGGAGAGTGCCGCCGGCGCCTCATCGAACATCGAGCTTGCCCAGGGCGTGGAGTACACGATCTGGGCGGAAGGCACCTACCGATGGGCACCGGAAGGGGCCGGTGGCGGCTGGATTGCGGATGCGGATTGGGTTTATGTGAACAGCAACGGGCTATGGCGATGGGAGTATGACTATACCGGTGGCTACGATGAGCTTTCGCTGGACCTCCTGATTGACGGGGCGGAAGTTGACTGGATGGGCACTCCTGATCCCGATGACGGTGTCTGCGCGGCGTACGACGAAGGCGTGTTCAGCCCATCGCACATGTACAGAGTCCACGTCATCGGGGAGGGCTCGCCCGTGCATCTGAGTATCTACGACACCCACTACGGCGACAACGAGGGCGGCCTCACAGTGATGATCCGAAGTTGGTCCGACTGTAACAGCAACGGCGTGCTCGACGCCTGCGAGTCGGACGTCGACGACGACGGTTTGATCGATGATTGCGACAATTGCCCGTCTCACGCCAACCCCGGTCAGGCTGACGTCGACGACGATGGTGCCGGCGACGCGTGTGATGGCTGCCCCGCGGATCGATCCAAGACTCAGCCTGGCACCTGCGGTTGTGGCCACCCGGATGTGGACTCGGATGAGGACGGCACCTTGGATTGCGAGGACGGCTGTCCATTCGATCCCGCCAAGACGGGACCCGGTGATTGCGGCTGTGGGGTCTCGGACACCGATTCCGACTCAGACGGGGCACCGGATTGTGTTGACTTCTGTCCCGAGGATCCGCTGAAGACAGACGGAGGTGTTTGCGGGTGCAGTGTACCCGACACGGATACGGACAGCGACGGCATCCCGGATTGCCACGACGGTTGCGCCAGCGATCCGGAGAAAACCGAACCGGGGGTTTGCGGGTGCGGAACTCCCGACGGCGATACGGATGGTGATGGCACGGCGGACTGCGTTGACGGCTGCTCGGCCGACCCGGCCAAAACGACTCCCGGAGTCTGCGGATGCGGTGTCGCGGACACCGATTCCGATGGCGATGGCGTGGCTGATTGCCTCGACAACTGCCCGAACGATCCGAACGACGATCAGACCGACACGGATGCCGATGGCATCGGCGACCCGTGCGACAATTGCCCGACCGTTGCCAACGCAGATCAGGCTGACACCGACGGCGACGGGATCGGCGACGCCTGCTGCGCGACGATCAACGTGCACGCGGCGAAGCTGACCGTTGGGCTTGGTTGCAGTCCCGGTATCACCCGTGCCCCGTTGGTCGGCATTACAGTGGGAGCCTACGACATCTCGCCAGGTAGCTGCGGGGCGGAGCAGCAGTGGTGCGGCTGGTTCTTCTGCTGGACGGATCTGCCCGACGTCATCGCGAACTGCGAGCCGGTGAATACCGGCGTTACGAATGCCCACGGCTGGGCGACCATCGATGTACCCGCCGGGGAGTATCTGGTGGCCACGCACTTCGACTCCGATGGGGATGGAGAAGCTGATTTCTACCTCGGCCACCGGCTGTGCCATGGCGTCGACTGCGGCGACACCGCGATGACGTACCTGCGAATGATCGAGACGGCGCGAGGGCGGAAGCTGCCTGCGAAGTGGACGCGATTGACGGGGTCGGAACTCGTGATCGTTGAGCCGGAGGTCATGGTTTGGGATGAGGAGGAGCAGCTCTATCCGTTCGGGCTGGAGGCGATCGGTGACTGGGGCGTAACGGCCACGGTGACGCCCCCGGAGGGCTTCGTGTCCGACGCGGACAGTCTCTCGACCGAGGTCCAGGACGACCTGGCCGCCCTGCAGTTCACGATCACCGAAATCGGCAGTGACCTGGTCCCGACGCAGACGCGGTTCGACGTTTGGCACAACGGTCAACGGCGGACGGTCCAGAGCAATGTCGACATCCGTTTGACCCCGGATTACGCTCGTTCCCGCGGCTTCAACGCAAGTGAACTCCGTCGCCGCGGGTTGATCGTTGATGGTCCGGACAAGCTGTGGCCATCCAACGCCGGTCCGCCTTCGCATGGCGAAGATGGCTCAATCGGCTCACTCGCATCGAAGTGATGATCCGCGGGAGCCGGCGGTTGGTCGACGGCTGAGGCGAAGAGCCGGCAACACTTCGGTCCAGCCGTGAAAGCAATGGCAGCCTCCGGAGACCCGAGAGACGAACCCCGGCCAGAACGAGGCGGTGGGTCAAGACACGTTGCCCGACAACAATCTCCAACGCTCCGTCCGCCGCGGCCCGGCGGGCGGGGTGTTGGGCAACTCTATTGGCTGATAGGCGCGAACCTACCGGTGTTCCTGCGTGACGAGCGGATGTTGCCCCTCAGGAGTCCTCTGGCCTCGTTGAGCCCGCTGCCCGGTATCGAACCCCCATCGTCGGTGACGATTCCGTGGCCTGCCGCCACCTACCCCTGGCTGGCATCGGTCGACCCCCGTGACCGATCTTATGTTAGCATAATGTTAGGTATCGGGTCTGTCAAGTGGAAATCCAGGAACCGGTGACCATGCCCCAAAGAACGAGTTCAGGTCCCCTGCGGCGATCCAGAGCCCTGCCAACTGGAACCGGAACCTCTCACAAGGCGCGAACCCCCGCGCCAACGTCAATCGAGACGGGCAGATCACGGGCCTGGATCTCGCGCAGGCTCAGAGCCCGGTATTCTGGAACCAGCCGGTTCCGCCGCTGACCTGAGCGTGTCCGTAGCATACCCCGCAGGGATATGAGCCGATGTCCGGTCGCCGCGGTGTTGATTGTGGCATCAGCATCACGCGTTCCACGCCGACAGGATCGGCTGGCGGAGCGGCCTGGGAGGCACCGGTCAGGGACTGCCAAGGCCCATCGATTTGCCCACACTACGGGGCACCGCTAGTCGCGGCTCGGTCCCCGCCTATGCTTCGTTTTTTTCTTCTTCGCCTTGTGCTTGGGCTTCGCCTTCGGCGGGACTTCGACCAGTTCGAGCAGGTCCCCGGGGGTGATGCCCAAAGCCCCGCAGATCTCTGCGAGAGTCGATAGGTTCGCGTTGCTCTTGCGGCTGCCGCCGAGGTTCTGCAACGTCCCTTTGGCGAGACCGGTACGCCGAGCCAGGATCTCGTAGGTCATCGGCTCGCCTGTGCGTCGTTTGTACGCCAGGACCGCTTCACGAAGCTTGATGTATATGCGGAATGCCATCGTTTAGATTGCTTTTGCAATCCATGCGATTGTTTTTTGCTTGACTGATCCGGCAACCGTGCTATACTAGTGGCAAAATCAGAGGCCCCAGCACTGTCTGGGATGCCCGCTCATAGGGAGAGTACCGTCTTGGCGTAGGAGCCGTCAACGCAACGGCAGTGCAGTACGTGCGCATTGCTCGTTGTGCCAATTCAGCCAGGACAGCCTCGCCCCGGTCAGTGTCCGCGCTTATCATGGCGGGCGCTGCCCGGTGCGCGGGGTCGTTGGATTGGCCTGACGGCTCCTACACGGCCCTTAGCGCATCGGGTGGCGTCCGTTTCTTTTTTGGTGCCACCAGATTTCCGCATTCCATCGTCGCTGACGGTGCCGCGATCGCTGTGCGCGGTGGACGGGCGAGCTTCGCAGGCCGGGGTTGTGGTCATGGCGTGGTGGATCGTGTGGCGGCCGACGGCGGCACGGCCGCCCTGCATACGGAAAGGGGAATCGAGCGTGTTGGAACCAGTCATTTGGCGCGAGAACGGGGAGGTCCGGCGGTTCAACCGGCTGGTCCAGTACAGCGACCGGCTGCCAATCGTGTTCCGCCTACGCATGGAACAACTCGAAGCGGTACACCGGTGGTTGGCCGGC
>CAZBUJ010000136.1:0-10358 GCA_964495075.1 uncultured Phycisphaeraceae bacterium | reverse complement strand
TGCACATCCCGCAACACGCGCGGGGGGAGAAAAAGGTGTCAGGATGATTTTTGCGCGCGCAAAAATCATCCTGACACGAATGGCACTGCCGGGCCTTTAGGGTCGTGAGCGGCCGTTGCGCTGGTCGGGCGGGGGCATACCCTCACTTCTCGGACGCGTGTTCGGATTCGGCCGCTTGCCGCGATCGCGACCTTCGCTTCCATGCGTCGGTCAAAACCTGTATGATCGGCTTGTCGCGGGGGCCTTCCTTGGCGTAATCTACCCGCGATAAGACTTTCCTTGGTTGCAGGCGCACTGCTTAGACCAAGGAGGGTCTAATGTCATTTTGCCGTAACGCCTGCTCCTTGCCACGGCGGTTTCGCCTGGTGCTGGCCTCTTTTCTCCACCGCCCGGGTCTTCCGTTTGCCGACGCCCTTTCGGAAGACCAGATCCAGAAGGCATTCGATGAGGAGGACGTTTCGGTGGCGGAGGACGAAGACACGGTCTATACCCCCGCCATCACATTGTGGGCGTTCTTGTCTTCGGTGCTGTTCAAGGCGGAACAGCGATCCTGCGTCGCGGCCGTCGCCCGCGTGGCAGTGTTGCTGGCAGCCCTGACACCTTTTTACTGCGACACCTTTTTACTCCCCTGGACCGGCCCACGAATTCGCGGGCCGGTCCAGGCAGATGGGAGGGCGTGCGTCAGCACCGTTTTAGCGACGACGCAGGAAAAGGCCGCCCGCGCAGAGCAGCAGAATCGACGTCGGCTCGGGAACCACATCGACGCGCAGAGCACCAGCCGTTTCGTTGGCCAGGGGGAGCCACGATTCGCCTTCTCGCCTGAGCGTGTGCGGGAGCGTCAGCGCGGGATCGAGATTCAAGGCCCATCCGCACCAGGTGGCGTCCGACGGGTCTGTCGCGGCCATCCAAATCCAGTAGGACGTTCCGGCCTCGAGCTGCGGCGCCGCGGTGCTCACGAGATGGTGCGGTTCCGACCAAGCCGACCAGCTCGGGAAGGTCGTGAGTGTCCAGCTCTCCAGCACGTCGGCTTCGGTCGGGTATTGGCCGCCCGTATCGGCGGCGATGTGCACCGTGACGCTGTCGGGCTCTGTCGAGAAGGGCACCCGCCAGATCGGCACCCAGATGTCCGAGAGGGCACCGCTGTCGCTGGCGGTGAACAGATGGGCTTGCTCGACGCCGAATTGGCTCGGATTGCTTTCGCCGGCGATCGTCCAACCGATGCCCCAGTTGTAGTCAAAGCCATCGTGACCCGGGCCATAGTTGTTGTACACCGTGACACTCGCCATTGCGGGAGCGCTCAACAGCGCGAGCAAGGCGATCACCATTCGTCCAGAGACGCATCGATTCATTGGCTTCTCCTCCTGTTCAGAGTTCAGAGCGACGGCCCGGTCACGCGCCGGTGCTCTGCCGCTCGCTCGAGTCGGGTTTGTCCGTGAGGTCCCAGCAAATGTCGACCGAGGATGGAAGTACGGGGTATTCGACGGTGGCGCGGTAGAGACCGAAGTCGCTTCGCCGCCATCCGGCCCGCACGCAGACCCGCTCCACCAGGTCGACGTAACGGGGAACATGTGTCGTGAACACCGCCGCCGGCTCGGGGTTGAGGTGCTGCACGCCGGCCGTCAGGTCGAGCAACTCGCGCCGCGGCCGCGGGCGCGACATCGTCGTCGGCCGCACGTCGCTATAGACCAACAGCCGCGGCAGCGAGGGCGGTGTGAGCTCATGGTGCACGAAGACGTCAACGTGCAGCAGTTCCGACGGCGTGCGGACAGCGACGTTTATGTCGGCGTATTCGTTCTGCTCGTCGCGGTAGCGCGGGGCGACTCGCCGGGCAATCTCCCCGGTAACGCAGGTCGTCGCGCCCCGGTTGCCGGCGGGCGCTTCGAGCAGTTCATCTTCCAGAAAGCCCTCGGGGTTCATTATGCGCCGCACCCGGGGTAGCGGCGAGGAGCAGAAGTCACGGAGCAACGGCACGGCGGGAAGCCCGTCTTCACGCGGCGGCTGGGGGTCGATAGGGGACAATTCGTGCGGCATACGCAGCGCGCCGTCGTCGTTTATGCAGCGTATACGGCCGATGAGCCATGCGACGTCCGGCCGCACGCGCCGCAACTCAATCAACCCCCGCACGGACGCGATATCGACTACGTCCTCCGCGAGGCTGGGGTGCAGGAAGAACGCCGAGAATTGGACGCGCGCCTGGACGCCCCAGATGAAACTATTCGCCTGGAAGGCCGATTTCCGGTGTGTGCGGGAAGCCCGCCGGTTGGCGTCGGGCGAGGCAACCGCGAGCATCATGTCGAGCATCGCGCGCGAGCCCGCGTGGTCGTGAACCACCCTCTCGAAGTCGCCGAACGCGTCGCGCGCATCACGTACCATGTCGGGGGGCGCACCATGCCGCTCCGCGGCTGCCAAAAACGTCTCTATGGCGCCGGTCATGGGCAGATGCTGGGCCGCCAGAACGATATCGGGCTCGTGCACCAGCTTGGCCACGCGCCACGCCAGCGTCTTGTCGATCGAAAGGAGACGCTCGATCTCGCGCGGACGGGTCGTGCGACCTGGCAGGGCGCTGAGCAGGGCACCGAAAGCCCCCCGCAAACGTACCAGCACTCGCGTCGCATCATCCTGGACGGTGGTAGTGGTCATCGCGTTGAGCCTCAATAGCCAGCATATCGGGGTCGGGCTCGTTTTGCAAGAGGATTCTCATGAGAAAACTCATAATCTATTGCCTGAGGCAGACTACCGCCGCGAATCGGGGCGGAGGCGTTTGAAAGCCATCCCGATCATCGATCATCTGTCCAAGACTGGGCGCCGCATTCGGCGGCAACGCGATATGTAAAGCTCCTCAAATGAGGCCCGGACGCTCTGAGCGTTGGAGGAAGGAGGATGATCCTTAGCACGCGCAGAACGCGTGCTTTTTCCTGTGGTGTATCCGTCGGCCAGCCACTCGCGTTTCGCGCATTCCCTCGGCGTGTTCCACACCATGAGCCGCGCCATCGACCTGATGGTGCGGCTGACCGGCTGGGCTGTTCGGCGACAGGGAGAACACGCACGGCCAGGTGCGAGGTCTGGCGTAGCCGGAGCGCCGGCCGACTTCCGGGAGCAGCTTTCCTGCCGCGGAAAGAGAGGTACCGCACTTCGCAGGCTCTTGGGCGCGACTCCCCGCCTGGAGCATCCGCTACTTGTGGTGGAGATTCGGCCCAGGGGCGACTCCATCGGGAGTGGCTCCGACGGCATCATCTCCTTTTTTTATGCTGGCACCTTTTACCTTGCCGGCCGGCTCAGCGCGGCCGACGGGCAACGACCAGCGCTCCTCCCACAAGCAGGAGCAGAAGTGAGGCCGGTTCCGGAACGGCCTGGGCGCGGACCATCCACGTGGCGTCGAACGGCGTGTCACTCATGTTGTAGTAGTACGGCGAACTGCCGAGGTGGTCGATGTCCACCTGCCCGACGGGGAACCAGAACGCCCACGAACGGCCGGACTGCGTGCTGTCGTCCAGGCGCGGTCCGTGCTCATGCTGGGCCAGGAACATCCAGGCGGCCACGAAGAACACGCCCGATACATCCGTGTCGGCGATGTCGAACGTGATGAACTCGTTCGGCTCCGCTTCGACGGTCGTGCCGGTCGTCACCGCCAGTGGAATCGCGTTACTCGGATCATAGTCATCGTCGGGATCATCGAAGAGCACGGCCGTGACTTCGCGTCCGAGCGGCACGTCGGGGGCAAACGCGATCGAGATCGAGTCGATCGTCTCATAGCCCGACACGGTGTCAAAACAGTTGCCCCACAGCATGTCGGCGTCCCAGTCGGCCGGCCCGATGGACCAGAGGCCGGTTCCGTCGTCCAGGGCGTACTCGTACGCCGGCGCCGACGCGCACATGGCCAGCAAGGCCACGACCCCAAACACCACGCTCTTTGTCATCGCGACATCCTCCTGTTGCAGAGATGAGAACCGAGCGGGATTGTACGGGGGTTCCCGCGGGAATCAAGCCGCAGATCCCGGGTCATCAGCGATGTGCCGTCGGAAGAGGCAGAGTAGAGGGAAAAGGTGCAACCAATCGTTATATAATGCCCACCGATTCCGGCCCGATTCTACCCCGCGTACACGTGGCGGATGAAATCGAGGTCGGCGGTGGTCAGGGGTCGGTCGGCGGCGGCGACGTTGCACTCGACCTGGCGGACGTTGCGGAAGCCGGGGATCACGCAGGCGACGTGCGGATGCCCCAGCACGTAGTGCATGGCCACGCGGGCGAGGTCCTCCGTGCGGCCGCCGAACCGCTCCTTGATGCGATCGAGCTTCGCGTTCGACTCGCGAAGCGCCGACGCGGAGAACTTCTCCTTGCCCTGGCGGTGGTCGCCCGCCTCGAAGGCGGGCGGATTGTCCGCGCTGAACCTGCCCAGCAGGATCCCCTGGTTCAACGGGCTGAACGCCACGAACGACATCTTGTGCGTTTCCAGCAGACCGGCCACCACGCCGCCGCGACGGATGAACCTGTCGTCCATCATATGAGCCCAACTCTGGAGCACGGTCGGCTTGATCTTCGGGACCAGCCTCGCGAAGTCGTCATCCGAGTAGGCGGACAAGCCGATCAGCCGGATCTTTCCCTCGTCGCGCAGGCGGTGCACCATCTCAACCGCTTCGTCGACGTAACGGTCGTTCGGCCCGAAGTCGCCGTGGTGGAAGTAGTACAGGTCGATGACGTCCGTCTTCAGGTTGCGCAGCGACTGTTCGCACTGCTGGCGGATGTGGGGGGCTTCGTACGCGTGCTCCGCGGTGCCGGGGAACCAGCCGACCTTGGTGGCGATGGTCACTTCCGCCCGACGCGGGCCGAGGGCCCTGGCCAGCAGACGCTCGGCCCGGCCGTTGCCGTAGACGTCCGCGTTGTCGAAGTGGTTAACGCCGCGATCGAGGCCGAGCTGGACGGCCCGGATCGCTTCGTCCTCGTCCACGTCGGCCCAGCCGATGGGCGTGCCCTCCTTCCAGTTGGGCCCGCCGAGCGTCCAGCAGCCGAGGCCGATCTCGGACACCATGACGTCACTGGTCCCGAGTGGTCGATTCTGCATTCTGTTCCGCTCCCTTGTTCTGACGAGTGCCGCCGTCCGGCATCGCGACGTCCGTCGCGGTGCGGGCGCCGATGCCACTTGACGGCACAACGCCGACCGTGATCGCTGCGTGCCACCGGTCCGCGCGTCACATGCTCCACCAGTTCAGGTCGATCTTGGGGAAGAGACTGTCGTGGATCTCGGCATCGCGGAGTTGATGCTCTTCCAGCGGCGTGATGCGACCGCCCTTGGCCACTCGCTCGACGACGTTGCTGATGATCTCGAACCGGTTGTCGTGCAGGGCGAACCGGCGAATCCCGTAATCGATGGCCTGGCCGCGGGCGACGACGAACGGCCAGTCCGACGCCTGCATGAGCAGCAACTCGCGGCCGGCCCGCTCGAGCAGGGCCCGCAGTTCGGCGTTGTTGCTCCAGTCCATATTGTACGTGTTGCGTCCGAACTTCGCCTCGGCCCGGTATTCCACTTCCCACATCCACCACGTGCGATCGTTGATCCAGACGCGGTTGTCGCTGCCCTCGCCCCACGAGAACTCGGGGAGCCGGTGGAACCGCTCGGGCGGGGCGCTGCGCAGGTGATCCTGAGCCGTGCAAACCTGAACCGCCGGGTCGTGGTGCAGGGTCAGCAGCACGTCCTGGAGGAACCGCGGGCCTTCGAACCACCAATGGCCGAACAACTCCGCATCGAAGCTCGCCACGACGACGCCCGGCCGATCGTACCGACGGCGATGATCCTCCAGCGTGCGGCGGATCAACTGGGTGAAATGGCTGGCCTGCTCGTGGATGATGCCGGGGATATCTTCGGGGTAGTAAGGGTGCTTCTCCCCCAGCCCGGACTGGGATTGCGTGACCTTCCAGTACCGGAGCCCGCGTCGCTCGCCGTACTTCTTGTGAAACTCCAGGTACGCCCCGGTGCCCGGGTAGCCGATCCAACCCGACCAGACCTGCTCGCAGACCTCCCGGCAGCGGGCGTAGGCGGCGACGGTCTCGCCGTTCACTTCGCTGCGCAAGCCGATCGGCCCGACGGTCGGGCGCCAGTCGCCGCACTCGTGGATGAACCGCCGCCGGTCGTCGGAAAGCTGCTCGTAGAACACTCGCGCTTTTTCGTCGCCGATGTTCTGTGGCACCAGCGGATCTTCGACGAAGAAATGCGTGATCCCCTCATCCGACAGCATCCGTTCGACACTGATCCGATCCCGCGGACCCCCGAACGACACGGCGGGATGCCATTGACCGGCGGGGCGGTACGCGCATTCCGGCAGCCACAGTCCGGTGGGCTTGATCCCGAGGATCCGCTTCGTGCTCGCCGTCCCCGCCCTGATCTGCGCGCGAACGCTCGAGTCCTCGAGCAGCAACGGCGTGTAGCCGTGCGTGGCATAGCCGGTGAGAATCTCGATCGATCCGTTGTTCGCCCAGTGGGCGAACGCGGCCGGAATATCGCGGTCGATCACCTCGAACTGTTTGATCAGGTCCTGGTAAAACTCTGACCAGAGGCTGGCCAAGTGGGCGAAGTGAAGTTCGTTGCGCGATTCGAACTCCTTGCGATCGGCGCCGGCCCGCGCGGCCTGCTCGGCCAGGTAGGACAGCAGCCCGTCCTTGAAGCGGTCGTGGGCCAACTGCTCGAGCAGGACGGGCGTCAGCCCCAGTGTAAGGGCGGGTCTGGCCCCGCGCCGGTGAACCTCTTCCATCATGGACAGGAGCGGGAGGTAGGTTTCGGCGGCCGCCTCGTAGAGCCAGTCCTCCCCGTGCGGCCACGTGCCGTGGTGCAGAACGTGCGGCACGTGTGCGTGCAATACCAGACAGAAGCTGCCTAGCGGTGTGGTCACCGGTTCGTCCTCTCGAGGTTCGTGGTGCCGGGCCCTGTGCGCGGGCCGTCCCCGCGTCGCGACTGGGGTTACAAACAGGCGCTCTGTTACTGGTGAGGCATGGGAATGTCAAGAGCGGTCGGCCGCAGGCCGCGTATCAACGGCGTCCCATTCCCCCTGGCTTCACAGTCTTGCAGACGCAACATGGAACCTGGCCGCCCGGGGGCAGCGTGTGGACGGCCCTTGGCCGCGGTTGGCCGAGGCGAAGCCCGGCAGACTCTTAGTTGCCGTGCTCGCCCCCCAGCGCCCGGAAGCTGCGGGCATCGCACGATTCGGCCGCCGCGGCGTGCAGGTAGCCTTCGGTGAAGTAATCGATGACCATCCGATCGGCGCTGAACCGCCAGCCGAGGGTCCGCATCGCCCACTTGACCATTTCCAGCCAGCGTTGGGGGATGCCGTTGTCGTCCCGGTCGTAGAACAGCGGGATGACTTCGTTTTCGAGCACCTCGTAGAGGGCTCGGGCGTCGCGGCGGGACTGCTCCTCCTGGTCGGGGTGATAGCCACCGTATCCGATGGCGAACCCGTTGGAGCCGTCATAGGCCTCCGCCCACCATCCGTCGAGCACGGACAGGTTCAGGCCGCCGTTGAGCACGACCTTCTGGCCGCTGGTGCCGGACGCCTCCAACGGCTTGAGCGGGTTGTTCAACCACACGTCGACGCCCTGCACGAGATGGCGGCCGACGCTCATATCGTAGTCTTCGATGAACACGATCCGCCCTTTGAGGCGCGGATCGCGGGACATCTCGACGATGGCCTGGATGTTCTTTTTTCCGATCTCGTTGGCCGGGTGTGCCTTGCCGGCGAACACGAACTGCACCGGCCGATCGTCGTTCGTGACGATCCTCGCGAGGCGGTCCATGTCCCGGAACAGGAGCGTCGCGCGTTTATAGGCGGCGAAGCGACGGGCGAACCCGATGGTCAGCGCGTTCGGATCGAGGCGCTGCCGGGCGTCCTCGATCGATGCGCTGGGCTCGCCGCGGTACTGCCGCTGGGCCTCCAATCGGCGGCGTACGAAACCGATCAGGCTGCTCTTGGTGATCTGATGGACTTCCCACAGTTCCGAGTGGCTGATCTTCGTCAACCGCTCGCGGGACAGGAGCTTCTCGAGTTCGTCGGTCCATCCCACGCCCAGGTGCCGCTCGAACAACTGGTACATGGGGGGCGAGATCCAACTGGGCACGTGGACCCCGTTGGTGATATGTCCGATGGGGACCTCCTGCTCGCTCCGCATGCCCCAGAGTGGTCGCCACATATTGCGTGACACCCGCCCATGCAGCGCGGACACGCCGTTGGAGCGGTGGGCGATCTTGAGTGTCAGCACGGTCATGCAGACCGGCTCGGCCGCGTCGTCGGGATTGATCCGGCCCAGGGCCATGAAATCGCGCAGGCTCAGCCCGAGGTCGTTCGCCAGGTAGCCGAGGTGTTCTTCGAACAGCTCGGGGCTGAAGTAATCGTGGCCGGCCGGGATGGGCGTGTGGGTCGTGAAGATCGCACGCCGACCGACATGGTCCCGGGCCTTGTCGAACCCGACCCCTTCCCACACCATGTGCAGCCGCGCCCACTCGAGGAGCGCGAAAGCGCTGTGCCCCTCATTGCAGTGGACGACGCCCGGCATCTTGCGCAACGCCGCGAGGACCCGCATGCCGCCGATACCGAGGGCAATCTCCTGGCGGATCCGCGTGGTAGGCCCCGCCTGGTAGAGGCGGCCGGTGAGGGCCCGGTCTTCCTTCGAGTTCTCCGGAATGTTACTGTCGAGCAGGTAGAGTTCGCTTCGTCCGACCATCGCCCGCCAGACCTGCACCTTCGGCCGGCGGTCGACAATCGGCACCTCCACCTTGAGCCGCTGGCCGTCGCTGCCGTAGATCGGCTCGATGGGGAGTTCCGAGTTGTCGATGGGGATATACTCTTCGTGCTGCAGACCGTCCGCGTCCAGCCGCTGGCGGAAATAGCCTTCCGTGTAGAGCAGGCCGATGCCGACGATCGGCACGCCGAGATCGGACGCGCTTTTGAGGTGATCGCCGGCCAACACACCGAGCCCACCCGCGTAGGTCGGCATCGACTCGTGCAGCCCGAATTCGAATGAGAAGTAGGCGACGGGCCAGACCCGCAATTTCGACGCCCGCGGGCGGGCCCAGGCGTCTTCGCCCCTCAGGTAGGTTTCGAGCCGATGGGCGGCTTCGTTGATCCGCGCTTCGATGGCGCCTACGCGGGCACGCTCCCTCAGCCCGTCCTCCCCCAACCGCTGGATCAGGAGGATCGGGTTGTGGTTGACCTCGCGCCACAATTCCGGGTCCAGATCGCGAAAGATCGCGATGACCTCCGGGTGCCACGTCCACCACAGGTTCATGGCCAGGCGCTTGAGCTTTGCGGGCACCGCGACGGCCTCGGTTTCGTGGTGCGGTGGTGCCAACGGTCCCACACTACCCTCGTGCATATGCATCATCCCTCGTGTTTCTTGCGCGGTGTCGCGCGCGGTTGTGCTCAGGCCCGCGGTCGTGGCGGGAAGAGTGGAGCGCCTCTACTGGTACGCATCGGTTCGAATCTCTTCGAAAATCGGCCAGTCGCGCTCCAGTGCTTCAATGTCGCAAGACTTTATTTGCCGATCGCGGATTTGTGAAGCCACGCGGGCGAAGTTTGAGAGATGCAGCCGCAGGCGGTCTCGCGCGTAATTGCCATGTTCCGGCGTGCCCATCATGGTAAGCCAGTCGCTCGACTGGGCCAGGACCAACTGGCGGCCGGCGGCCCGTAACGCTCGTGATGGCAGATCGTTACCACTGCCCGCGGGGCGATCGCGGCTGCCGGTGCTCGGATACGGGGCCGTCGCCACGGCGGCCGTCAACTCGCGCATTTCGCGGGTCGCCCGCGAGAGATTCCGGTACACCCACTCGTTGCCCGGCGTAACCCACTGCTGGAGAAGGCCATCCCGCGACCAGGACGACGGGGCGGGCGTCGTCATCTGGTTGCACCGATGGCGATCCAAGTACTCGGCCGGTGTTACCGTTTCGAGCACCCCCTGATCGAAGTGGATCTTGCGAAGCAGATAGTCGAGGAACTCGACCCCTTCGAACCAGCGGCAGCCCAGCGACTCAATATCGAATGCCGAGACGAAGATCGGCGGTCGGTCCATCTTCCACGCATTGGCCTCGGCGCGGCGCATGCGGTTGGCCATGTAGTCGAACGCGGCCTGGGCGGCCCGGTCCAGGGCAGCTTTGCGATCGTAGACGCGGGACTCGCCGTTGGCCCCGCCGATGCGCTCATAGCGGAACCCGGTCGACACGCGCAGCCCTCGGGCCGGCATGTGCGGGCGCAGGTACTCGCCGGGCAGTTCGTCGACCAGGTCGGCATGGTTGTTCCGGTAGAGGGGGTCGCAGGGTCGGCCCAGGGCGTCGCAGCCACCGAACGAGGTGCCTTCGCGGTCGCGGCCGAAGGCGGCCACGC
>CAZBUJ010000135.1:0-10527 GCA_964495075.1 uncultured Phycisphaeraceae bacterium | reverse complement strand
GCCGAAGGCCGCGTCGGGTATGCTCCCCATTGGTCCGCCGTGCGTTGTCGATGTTCGGAAGCCCGATGCGGTCGCGCAGACCGACAATGCGGTGAGGTGAAACATGGACAGGGAAATCCGGGCACTGGTGGTTGATGACTCGTCCACGACGCGAAGCCTGATCATCCGGGCCCTGCAGCAGACGGGGCTGGCCAGGTTCGAGTTCGTCGAGGCCAAGGACGGCGTGGAAGCGCTGGAACGGTTCCAACCGGGTGCGACCGAGTTGATCTTCGTCGACATGAACATGCCGCGCATGGACGGGCTGGAGTTCGTCCGCGAGCTGGATAAACGCCACAAGAAACGCCCGCCGGTGGTCATGATCACCGCCGAATCGAACCCCGAACAGCTCCAGAAGTCCGCCAACGAGGCGGGCATCGACGCGTTCCTGGTCAAACCGGTCGACCGGGACCGACTGCGGACCGGTCTGCAGACCATCATGGACAGCATCCCCGAGCGGGGCGGCCCCTCGAAGGTCCCGCACGGCGATTGCGTCCACCAGGCCCTCAAGGCGATTCTGCTCGAAACGTGCCAGTTGAAACTCGACCGCATGGACACGGAGGACTTCACGCCGCGCGGCACGACGGTGCTCGGCACGATGTCGATCCATGGCGCGGTCGACTGGTCCGTGATCATCGGATTTCCGCGTACGGCGGTCCCCATCCTCGCGACCAATTTCGCCGGCTACGATGTCCCGGACGACGACGCCGAATTGGGGGACGCCATCGGTGAATTGACCAGCATGATCTGCGGACGCACCAAATCGCACCTGAGTGACCGCGGGCTGACCGTGTCCGTGTCCCTGCCGACCGTGGTCAGCGTGTCCGAGTTCCGCATTCTCTTGCGCCGCAAAGGCACGACCGACCGTGCCGTCTTCAACACGGCGTTCGGGCCCATCTGGACCATCGTCACCGTCGGCCTGCACGCCGGCATGGTGCTGTAATTCGCACGGGGTCATCCGCGAAGGGCGTCCCCCCGCACACGCGGCCGGGGTCGATCGCCCCGTTCCGAGCCGCGCCCGGTTCTGAGGCGACTGTCCCCGCCGGCACCCCACGGGCCTCTCGGCCCAGCGCTTGCATTCTGCCGTCACGCAGATAGGCTCTATGGGGTTCATGCCGATCATGTTTCGGGCCAGTACACTGTTTTCCGTGCGGCGTCGGCACCGGGGCGCCGGTGTTCGCAACCCGCATGCCTGCCGCCCGCGGCGGAACAAGTCCAATCACGGAGGTCATCATGGCAACCAAACTGACAGAGCCACTGGCACAGGTGCGGTCGTTTCTCCAAGCCGGACCCAAACGGCATTTGATCAACGGGGAGTGGGTTGCCTCGACGAGCGGCGAGACATTCGACGTGCTGAACCCGGCCGACGCGAGCGTGCTCACCTCGGTGGCGAAAGGGGAAGCCGGGGACATCGATCATGCCGTGCAGGCCGCCCGGCGGGCGTTCGAAACGGGCACTTGGCGGCGCATGAGCGTGCACGAGCGCGGCCGCCGGATCTGGCAACTGGCCGACTTGATCGAGCAGCACCTCGAAGAACTCGCCCAGTTGGAATCACTGGACAACGGCAAACCGCTGACCGTCGCCCGGGCGGCGGACCTGCCGCTGGTGATCGAGCACTTCCGCTATTACGCCGGCTGGGCCGACAAAATCGAAGGCGCGACGATACCCGTGTCGCCGCCCTACGCACCCGATCAGCGTTATCTCAACTACACCCTACGAGAACCCATCGGCGTCGTCGGCCAGATCATCCCCTGGAACTTCCCCCTGCTGATGGCGGCGTGGAAACTCGGCGCGGCGCTGGCCACTGGATGCTGCGTCGTCCTCAAGCCGGCGGAACAGACGCCCCTCTCCGCCCTGCGGCTCGGCGAGCTGATCAACGAGGCCGACTTCCCACGCGGCGTGGTCAACATCGTCACCGGGTACGGTGACGCCGGCGCGGCACTCGCCCGGCACCCGCGTGTCGACAAGGTCGCCTTCACCGGCAGTACCGAGGTCGGACACGAGATCGTCAAGTCGTCCGCCGACAACCTCAAGCGGGTCACGCTCGAACTGGGCGGCAAGTCGCCCAACATCATCTTCCGCGACGCCGACCTGGCCGCCGCGGCCCAGGGGGCGGCATCGGCGATCTTCTTCAATCATGGCCAGTGCTGCTGTGCCGGCTCGCGCCTGTTCGTCGAGGAGAAGGCCTACGGCGAGGTCGTCGAGCGGATCGCCGATGAGGCGCGGAAAATCAAGCTCGGACCCGGCATGAGCAGCGATTCCGACATGGGGCCGCTCGTCTCCGACGAACAACTGCAACGCGTGTGCGGGTACATCGAGTCCGGCAAACGCGACGGGGCCAAAGCAATCGCCGGCGGTGGGAAACCGGGTGGCGAGCTGTCCAAAGGCTACTTCGTCGAACCGACCGTCTTCGACCGCGTCGAGCGCGACATGGCCATCGTACGGGAGGAGATCTTCGGGCCGGTGGTCACGGCCATCCCGTTCCGCGACTTCGACGAGGTGGCGGCCAAGGCGAACGACACCGATTACGGGCTCGCCGCCGGCATCTGGACCAAGGACATCGGCAAGGCCCATCGACTGGCCGAGGCCATCGACGCCGGCACCGTCTGGATCAACTGTTACAACATGTTCGATGCCGCCTCGCCCTTCGGCGGCTACAAGCAAAGCGGCTACGGCCGCGAAATGGGCCACTACGCCCTCGACAACTACACTCAGGTCAAAAGCGTCTGGGTGCAAATGTGAGGCGACCGCCAACCCGCGCACGGCCATGACGGCACAGTCGACCGACCCGACGGCGAAACAGCCTGACGCCGTCTGAGCCGGCCGACGGGCTCGCCGCGCCCCCGCGAATCGGGGCTTCGATGACGAGCGGCCACCCCGTTCAGTTCGGGAGCGTCGGGGCGGGACCGATCACCACCAACGCGACGGCCCCGGCGCTGATCGACGCGAGCAACGCGGACCTGGCCGCCGTCGCCAGCCGCGACGTCGGCCGCGCCCGGGCACTCCATCCGAAACGGGCGTTCGACGACCACGATGCCCCGCTCGCGGGCTCCGACATCGAGACCGTCAACCGACTCGCCGCGGGCGACCCGGGCGACGGCTGCAAGGCGGCGCAGGTCGGCGGGCTGAGTTCGCCCTGCTTCCTCTAGTCTCTTGTAATTAATAGCTTTATGATTGGAGCCGCACCCAAGCCACGTGGCGGCCACCGCCCGCCCGCCGCCGGAATCCGAAGCGCCGCCGACGGAAGCGGAGTACATGCCCAGGTGTAGCCCAGATTGCTCTCAGCGCATGCTTGACGTACATCCAAGGACCCTGGAGCATGCCCATACACCCCCGCGCCCACGGCACGACTCGGGCGAACGGACATCACGCCAAGCGTCCCACCGCCGTGGAATCCCGGATACGTCGGCGACAAACCGCTCTTCGTGCCGCCGTCGCCGCTTCCAGCGGCGGGTAGAAACCCCTCGGTTCTCCACCGAGCAGCGAGTAGCCGGCGTGGCCAGGGCGTCAGGAGCCCCCTGCCGCGCCGCCGGGTTGCCTGGTCACTCGGCGCCGCCACGCGACCCGCTCGCAGCACGCCGCTCCCACCATTCGCGGAGGCGGTCAATCTGCCACTGCCGCAACGCCCGGTCCTCGAACCACTCGAACGTGGGTGCGGCAGGGTAGTGATACCGGATTATCTCGATGAACCGCGCGTCGCGCAGAAACGACTCCACGTCCAACGTGGACGCGCGCCGGAACAACAGGTCCATCGGCAATGAGTCGCCGGCCTCCAGCAGCGCGGCGTACAGCCCGACCCGTGGAAAGTGCTCGCTGCGAATGAACGGTTCGAGCCGACGGCGCAACTCCGCGTCGATCGGCGAGCGCGAAAGGTCCCGGCCCGGTGCGGTCCTCGCCGCCCCCGCCCCGGCGCCGGTCTCCGCGAGCTTGCGATTGCCGGCACGAGAATCATCTCCCCTTGCCGCGCCGCGTCCCGCGAGAATCAGCCGCGCGCACAGGTAGTAGCCGTGAGGCTTCCACGCCGCTTCATGTACGTCACTCGCGGCGTCGGTCCGACGTTCGAGGAACGTCTCGAACCGCTCGCCGTTCACGTTCGCGTCCGCCGCCCCAGCCAACGCCAGGGCCAACGCCGCTGACGACCGACCACGCTCCGTGCCATCCACCAACTGGTGAACCAAACGCCCGACGGGCGGATCGTTCAGCCGACCTAATCGGATGGCCGCCAGGTCGCACACCGCGTCCGACGTACTGGCCATTAACCGGATCAGCGAACGAACACCGACCTCGCGGTCGAGCCGCAACGCCGAATCCGCCGCCGTGTACGCGAGCATCGGCTGCTCGATCGCGGCGCCCGCGATCCGCCGCAGCGCCGGTACAAACGCGTGATCCCCCAGCGCGGCCGCTGCCTCGCAACCGATCGCGGCCAGCGAACCGTGACCCCTTTGCAACGCCGACTCCACCACGCGTCGCACCGAGCGAACGGCGGTGTCGTGAAGCGCGGAGTCTTGCGGCACGTGTCCACACGCGAACACCGTCGCCAGCGCCAGGTCACCCGACGCACCCGGCTCGAGCAGCGGCAGCGTTTCGATCACTGCGTCCGACCAGCCGACCCGACCGCACGTCGTCATCATGCGGGCCGCCAGCATCTCGGCCCGCGGCGATGCCTCGGCCACGCACGCCACCAGCGTTTCCACCCAACCCGCCGGCGACGCCCCCGGTCGCACGCCACCCGCCCCGGCCACCGCCCACGCCGCCATCGCCGCCACGCGGTAATCCGGATCGTGCGCGGTCAACTCAACCAGCGCCGCCGACCCGTCCGCTCGCGGATCGCGGCCGAACGCCCACGCCGCCGCCTCGCGAACGGAGGGATCCACATCCGACAGCACGGCTCCAGGCAACGACAAGCCCAGCAGTGCACCGCGAATCGCCGCCTCACGACGCACGGCGGCGCACGGGTCCCCCAACGCGCCGGCGAGGAGCCTCCCCGCCGGACCCGGATCCAGACAAAGACTCGCCGTGCGGACCGACGCCACCCGCACCCTCACATCGGCGTCACCCAGCCCGACCGCCACGACCTCCCCTGCATACTCGCCCACCGACGTACCGTACCCGGCCATGACACGGAGGGCAGCCAACCGTGACTCGACATCCTCGGACCGCAGACGAAGCGCCTCCCGACGGACAAGCTGATGACTCGAACGCTCCGGAGCCCGCCACAGCCCGGCTTGCCCCAACAGATCGGCGACATGCATGAAGACGGCGTCGTCGACCGCGTCGAGCCGGCGGCCCAACCCCGCCGCCACGGCCGCCGACCGTCGCGTCGCCCACACCGCGATCTCGTCGGCCAGAGCCACCGACTCGGGCGTGCCGACCGTCGGTTCGGCCAGCACCGCCGCCACGAAACCATCCACCGCGGTCCCGTCGCTCACGCAGAGGGCGCCGAGCGTGTTGAGCGCCGCGATGCGCCGCTGGGGGTCGGCGCTCGTAACCTGACGCACGTACCAGGCCGTCCGCACCGCGGGCCAGGCGATCACGCCGGCCAGCAAGCCGCAGATCGCCACCATGACCAGAATCGCGACCCTGCCCAGCAGCCGCTCGGGGCCGCGGGGCCGATGCTGAGAAAAACGCTTCACTCGGACGCTCCGCCGACCGGCCGCCGGGGCGGAGAAACTCGGCTTGCATGGAGCCGGTCGAGCCAACACGCCGATATTACTGCTTACGACTGGAACGGGAAGCACCCCATGCCCGGAAACCCGGATATCAGTGTCGTGCTGGCCACCCACAATCGTCGTGACGTCACCCTCGCGACACTGGGCCGACTGTTCGCCTGCCATCGACCGGGCTGCGCCATCGAGATCATCGCTGTCGACAACCGATCCACCGACGGCACACCCGAGGCGATCGAGCAACGCTTCCCCGCGGTAAACCTGATCCGATCCGCCGCCAACCGGGGGAGCTGCGCCAAGGCGCTGGGCGTGCCGCGGTGTCGAGCGGATTTCACGCTCTTCCTCGACGACGATTCCTACCCGCGGCCCGGATCGCTGCAACGTATGATCGAGCACTTTCGCGATGATCCGCGGTTGGGCGCAGCGGGCTTTCGCGTCCACCTTCCCGACGACACCGAGGAATCCGGCGCCCTGCCCGGTGTCTTCGTTGGATGCGGCGTCGGCTTCCGTACGGAGGCGCTGCGCGCCGTCGGCGGGCTCGATGCGGACCTGTTCATGCAGGCGGAGGAGTATCACCTGGCCTTCCGGCTGACGAACGCCGGGTGGCACGTCCGCCGGTTCGATGATCTGCACGTCGACCATCTGAAGACCCGTCAAGCCCGCCGCACCCGGCGTACGACATACCTGGATACCCGCAACAATCTGCTGCTCGCGGCCCGGTACCTGCCACCTCCGTTCGATGCGATCTACGCGCGCGACTGGCGACAGCGTTACGGCTGGCTGGCCGCGGCCAACGGGCATCGTTGGACATTCAAACGGGGCTGGGCCGTCGGCCGAGTCCGCGGCTGGCTCGACCGGTACGCCCGCCGGACGAAGCAGCTCAGCGCCATCGCCCTCGAGTCTCTGTTTCAGCTCGACTTCGTGGCCCGACGAATGGTCGATCTGCGTGGTACCGGCGCACGACGGATCGTGCTGGCCGACCTCGGCAAGAATGTCTACGCCTTCCATCACGGCGCGGCGGCGGCCGGCCTGTCCGTCGCCGCCATCGGGGATGACGGCTTCGCCGCGCCGGGCCGGACGTACCGCGGTACGCCGATCCTCCCGCTCGACCACGCCCTCGACCGGTCCCCCGACGCCGTGGTGATCGCCAACATGTCACCGGTTCACGCGGAGCGTACGCGAACTCGACTCGTCGAACGGAGCGGAATTCCCGTGTTCGACTGGTACTCACAAACCGCCACCGCGGCGGCTCACCCCCCAAAAGGCGCTTTGCGGCCCGCGCTGGTCTAGGCTACAATCTTCGACTTCGTTTGTCCTGACGGTGTACGATCCTCGATCCCACGCAGGAGGATTTCATGGCTGCGTTGAAGATGGAAGACATCCGGAACATTGTGCTGGCCGGTCACGGCGGTGCCGGAAAAACCTCGCTGGCGGAAGCGATACTCCACAAGACCGGGGCCACCAATCGTCTGGGCAGCGTGCAGGACAAAACGTCGATTCTCGATTCCGCCGACGACGAGAAAGAGAAGGGGTGCTCCGTCGACTCCGCCCTGTGCTTCGTGTCGCACAACGGCAAGCACATCAATATCCTCGATACGCCGGGCGGCACCGATTTCTGCGGCCAGGCGATCGCCGCCCTTGCCGGCGCCGAAACCGCCGTCATCGTCATCTCCGCCACCGCCGGCATCGAAGTCAACACCCGCAAGATGATGGAACGGGCCGCCGACTACGGACTCGGCCGATTCATCGTGATCAACAAGATCGCCGCCGAGAACGTCAACCTCGAGCCGCTGCTGGCGGCCATTCAGGAGATGTTCGGGGCCGCCTGCCTGCCGTTGAACCTCCCGGCGCCGGGGTTCAAGAGCGTCGTGGACTGCTTTGCCAACGAGTCAGGCGACGTGGCGTTCGGTGACGTCGGCGCCGCCCACGAAGGGATCGTGGAGGGCATCGTCGGGGCCGATGAGGAACTCATGGAGAAATACCTCGGCGGGGAGGCGAGCGACGACGAGATTCGGGCCGCCGCCGCCAAGGCGGTCGCGGCGGGTGAACTGGTGCCCGTCCTATTCACCGACGCCCGGGCGGAGGTCGGCATCGACGAGCTACTCGATGCGATCACCACCTTCGCCCCCAACCCGCTGATCGGGAAGCACCGCACCCTCGTGGACGGCGAGCAGGAGACGGAAGTCGACGCCACCGCTGCCAACTTCGTAGGCCAGGTCGTCAAGGTCACCACCCGCGCCAATATCAAGTACGTCACCGTGCGGGTCTTCTCCGGCAAGCTCACCAGCGACCTTACGCTGCACACCGTCGACGAGCGCAAAGGTCTGCGACCGGGGCAACTGCATCGATCCCTCGGGGATCAGCTCACCGATCTGGACCAGGCGGTGGCCGGCGACTTCGCCACGCTGGCCAAGCTCGACGTGAAGGTCGGCGAGACGCTCTTCGCCAACAAGGGCGGAACGGTGATCAGCCCGGCTTTCCCGTCCCCGATGTGCTCGAAGGCCATCACGCCGAAGAGCCGGGGCGACGAGGAAAAAGTCTCGGTCGCCCTGCGACGGTTCGCCGAGGAAGACCCCTGCTTCAAGATCGAGCGAATCGCCCAGACGCAGGAACTGGTTATCCACGGCATCGGCGACGTCCATCTGCAGACCGTCCTCAACCGGATGGCCAAGCAGTTCAAACTCGAGGTCGACGTGCACCCGCAGAAGATCCCCTACCGCGAGACCATCATGGGGACCGCCATGGACGTCGAGTACACCCACAAGAAGCAGTCCGGTGGTGCCGGGCAGTTCGCCCGCGTGGTGATCAACGTCGTGCCCAACGAACGGGGCGCAGGGTACGAGTTCGTCGACAAAATCTTCGGCGGCGCCATCGATCAGTCCTTCCGGCCCAGTGTCGACAAAGGTATCCGCCAGCAAATGGCCGACGGCGTGCTGGCCGGCTACCCGGTGGTCGACGTGAAGGTCGAACTGATCGACGGCAAGACCCACCCGGTCGACAGCAAGGACATTGCCTTCCAGATCGCCGGCCGCGGGGCGTTCAAACAAGGGTTCATGAAGGCCAAACCGGCCCTGCTCGAGCCGATCGTGCTCATCGAGGTCACCGTGCCCAACGAGTTTGTGGGCGACGTCCTGGGCGACATCGCCTCCCGCCGCGGTCGCCCTGAGGGTCAGGACGCCCTGCCGGGGGACCTGTCCGTCGTCAAAGCCAAGGTCCCGCTGGCGGAGGTGGCCGACTACAACTCGCGCCTGTCCAGCATCACTGGCGGGCAGGGCAGTTTCGCGATGGAACTCTCCCACTACGAGAATGTTCCGTCGAATGTGCAGCAGCAGATCGTGGCCGCCACCCAGAAAAAGGAAGAGGGCTAGCCAAACGGAATAACCGGTACATATCCCCCATTTTTTCGACGCTTCACGCGGGCGTTGGTGCCTGTCGAAGTGGCACCGTAATCGCGTAACTTAGCCTAATACAACGGTTTAGCGAAGAATCCCGGCCCATATTCCTCACCCCGGCGCGCCCGCAGCAAGATATTTATCGGGCGTGCCTTGCTTTCGTGAACAAGCGAACATAGATATGAGTAGTTAGAGGATATGCGGACGTTCGCCGCAAGGCGATTTCCATAAGGCTTTTCCCCTCCGGAAAGCACCGGGTCCGTCCCGCACGGGGCTGCCCGGTGTTTTCTTTGGGCCATCCGGGGCAGCCCGGGCCGCGAGGCGGCGGGCGGCTACAGGTTCTCGATGAACAAGGACGAACGGCGCAGGCCGCGCATGCGGTCCCGGATGATCTCGGCCACGCCATCGGCGTCCTTGATGCCGATCAGCGTGATGCTGCGATGGGTGCTGTCAGTGGACAGGACATCGACCGAGCCCAGGCCGAGCAGCCGATCGACAATCGATTTTCGGACCCGCACGTCATCCACCCGGATCAGTTCGGTCTGATCGATGGTCTGGGTGATAACGCCGAATTCAATGAACAGGCGTTCCCCGGTCACCCGGTATCGCCAGGCGAGGATCCGCCAGCCGAGTCTGGTCGACCCGTAGACGATGCCGGCCGCGATGGGTATGCCGGCCACGTACCAGGCGTGGGTCGCCGTGACGGTTTCGCTCCTGGCGGCGATCCAGCCGACGATCACGGCATAGGCGGTGGCGAGGGCGGCGGCCAGAACGATGGTCCCCATATAGTGTTTCCAATGGGTGCGGCCCTGCCAGATAGGGGTTTCGGGCCCGGGCGGTTCGGTATCGGTGGGCGGCGCCTTCAGCGCCGACTCGGGGGGCCGGGGATCGGGATCGCCGTGGTTCTGGCTGCCCTGTGGGTGCGGTTCGGTCGGGTGCATGGTATCCGTCGCTTTCACTATCGGGCTTGACTTCGCTGCCGAGTCCTCATCATATCCCCATGATGACACCGCGTCATCGCGGTGGCGGTTCGTTTTCGAGGCTCTCGCCCGGCGGGTGTCGGGCGGGTCGGAGCGTCGGTCCGGCGCGGGATGGAAACGCGGAGGGCCGGAGTGTTGACAGGCGTTGCTCGGGCGGGGAAAAGAGGCTTGACGGCATCCGACGGCCCAATAGACTTTTTTCGACGCGCGGGGATCGCACGTTTCGGAAGGTTTTGTGTGATACGCACATAGATTGGGGTTTTCGACGCGAGCGACGGGTATGCGAATCCAGGAATACGAACGGCCGGGGCCAGGAACCGAGGCATTACACAACGAGTTCGTTCCCGTGTTCTTCGCACCGGGGATGGTGCGGGCGCGCGACTTCAAAGCGCTTCTGGAGTCGAACAACATTCCGGTCGTCCTTGAAAGCGAACGCGGGGCGGACGAGATTTA
>CAZBUJ010000134.1:0-10571 GCA_964495075.1 uncultured Phycisphaeraceae bacterium | reverse complement strand
GCGACGATGCGCCATCGTGCCATCGAAGTGTCACTGTCGAATTGGGCGATACAGGACTCGAACCTGTGACCTCTCGGGTGTGATCCGAACGCTCTAGCCAACTGAGCTAATCGCCCGACGCCGTCCCGGATGCACTCGCTCCGCGGGACGCGGACCGCCTGCTTTCGCGGTCGACCCGGCTATCCTACTCGGTTTCGCGACGGAGGCAAGGTGCTCGTCCCTGGACGCGCGTGCCTGCCTTCGACGGCCGCACCGCAGGCTCGCCGACACCGCAACCGAAGTTCAATGGTTCAACCGCCCGCCTCGCGATGGCCGGAACGGACCAGGGTACCCGACCCGCTCACCAGCTATGGGACGACCTACGTGACCCCGGTCCCCCCGGCGCGCAAAAAGTCGGCAACCGACCCCGCACAAACGCGCCTTGGCCCCTACGCGCGATCACGCGAACAGGCGTTTCGAAGTCGGCCGCCGATGCCGTGAAGGGGAACCCCTCCGGCTGGTTCTCAATCGTCGTCGCCGCCCGTTAACAGGTCGAGCACGTTTTCCAATAGGTCGCTGTTGGTCGAGTACAACTCATACCCGAACCGCCCACCCTCATTGTAGCACGAACCGATCGTGGTGAGCGGGACCGCGCCCGTTATCAGTAGCAATAACGCGGATAAGATGCGTCGTTTGGTCATCGTCTATCCTCCTTGTCTGTGGCCCATCAGGACGCCGCGGGACCCGGGCCGTCGGTCCGCTCCGGGCCGCCATTCGGGTAGCACCGGCGTCTCAGGCGGCGGAAATCGCCTCGGGTCAGCCCCAAGGCGTCGGCTGGGCGAACTCGCCCGGCGCCTACCACAAATCATCCCAGAAGCACGCGTCCCAGACCGCGCAGTCGTCTTCGTAGTAGTCGACGACGTATTGGTCCTCCACCACGATCACGCCGCCCCCCCAACCGGGGCGAAAGGCCACACCGTCCCCGCGGTCGTATACGAATGATCCGTATCCGTCACCGTAGTCGCAGCTCGTGATGGTCCCCATCGGGATCGCTCCCAACGCCACCGCCAGCAGCACGATTCGTAGTCTCCGTATGGTCATGGCTCATCCTCCAACAGACTGACACCGTTCGGCTGAAACTATCATGCATCATATAGTTGACACATGCGAACTATTTGGGTGAGCGAGTTTTCGCGAATACTGTAAATCAATACCAGGCAGGCGATTACGGAAGAGATGAGCTGACCGGCGCGGCCGGCTCGTCCGCGAGGAAGAACCGTCGGGAGGAGGCACCGGCCGGAACGCCGAGTAGATCGCGCGCGACCGATGCCGCGGTGTTCGCGGCATCGGTCGTATGCGGCCCCCTCGTCAAAGCCCTGGGGGCCGTTCGAGACGCCCCGCGAGCCGGACCTGGCGAGGCCCGATCGGCCGGGGGTTCAATCAGGCTGTTTCCCGTGCAAGTACGTAACTGTCACTTGACGCCGGCGCCGGTGTTGCTCGGCTTGGCCGCCTTGCTGCAGGGCTTGCTGCAGGGCTTCGTGCACTTGGCCGCGCAGCTCTTCGTTGCGCCGCCCTTTGCGGCGTTGCAGCCGGTGGTCGCGTTGGTGGCACCGCCCTTTGCGGACGCGCCGCATTTGGCCGGATCACACGCGCTTTTGCACTTCGCCGGATCGCATTTCCCGCAGCACTTGGCGGGGTCACATTTGCCCCCGCATTTGGCCGGGTCGCACTTGCCGCAGTGACAGCAGCACGCGCCGCCGCCCTTCGCCTGGCCAACGTGAGCCGAATCGGCGCCCTGGTTCGGAGCGCATCCAACATTGACCAGCGAGAACCCGATGACGGCTGCGATCGCCAGCAGGCCGCGGAGCATAAGACTAGTTTTGGAAAGCGTTTGCATCAGTCGTCCCAATCCTCACGATAACAAAAACGGTTTGACTCGCCAGGCGGGCTACGCGTGCCGCCGGCCCATCCCGACACTCTATACAACCGCACCCATCCAGGCAAGTATGTGGCAGGATTGACATTACCGGCGGCGCCCGCCCCGGTTGCCCCGTCGCCGCGTCGCGACGGTGCCAACCGCGAGGATGGATAGCCCCAAATGGTGGATATCACAAACGAAACGGCAACATCGCGCCGGGTTCCAGTCCATCTTTACCCAATATTAATCGATCCCAGCGTTGAAACGAAGCTGGGCGACGGTAGACTGGTGCTCTTGTGGGGTGAATCAAGTCCTCGGCTCCAGGCTTCGGAGCCAGGTTTCCCGGGAAGAGAGTGAGAGTGTGGGCGAGATTCGATTGGCCGCACGCGGTGCGCAAGCGGGTGCGCCGTTGCGACTGGGACAGGCTCTCTCAAGATTGCCGGAAGGAGGAGTAAAGGATGAAGGTCGTATATGGGTTGATGATGGTGGCGTTGTTGGCTGTGCCGGCCAGCGCGGATCTGTTCGACGATTTCGAGGGCGCGTACGGCTGGTATGAGTTCGAGCCGAGTGGCCGCACGGGCAGCAACCAGATCGTCGAGCCGCCGGTGGAGGTCGGCTACATCAGCGCGACGCACGTGCTGGAGATCGTGGCCGACGGTCCGGACACGAGCGGGTACGACTACTCCGCCCAGGTGGATGTTGATCTCGCGGGGATCTCCGGTGACACCATCGACGTTTCGGCGTGGATCTGGGACGACACCTTGGGTGCGAGCCCCAGCATTCGTCTTTGGGGCCACTGGTCGGATGAGTTTGGTGATTACATCAGTTCAGCCGGCGGGAGTTCGGAGTACAGCCCCGGTGACGGCTGGGCTGAGATGATGTACACGTGGGACAAGACGGCGGCCCCGGTGGACGCCGTTTACTTCACGCTCGAACTGCGTGTCTACGGCATGGGCACGCTGTACGCGGACGACGTCTCGGTCACGCCGGAGCCGGCCAGCCTGGCGCTGCTTGCCCTGGGTGGTCTGGCGCTCGTGCGTCGTCGTTAGGATTCGCCTGCGTGGGCGCGGCGGACAGGTCGTCCATCGGACCGGGCCTGCCACCGTGCGGAGAGGTACGAACAGGTGGGGAAGGGAGCGCAGAGGCCGCAGAGCACGTAACACGTGGCCTGCGGCCTCGTCCTTTCGTGGTTTCTGTGGAAGACCACGCTATACGCCCGCGCAGTCTTTGTGGCGTTGCGGCAACTACGCAGTGGGGCTGTTTACGTGGTTACCGCACGGGGGCAGGGGAGCAGCCACTCGCGCCGCCCGTGGTCGACCGGGTACCGGGGCTCGGCGCGAGTTCTATCAGCCGGTCCGCCGTCCGGTCCGTCGCGCCCTGGTGCAGGCGGACGACGTCGCGGGCCGCGTGGCCCATTCGGCGGGCCAGTTCCGGGTGGCGGCAGATCTGCGTGACTTCATCGCCAAGCTCGTTCGCGTTGTGTACGATCCGAATGGCGTTGGCGTCCCGGAGGCAGGCGACGGGCATGGCGAAGTTATCCGTGTGGGGACCGACCACGACGGCTTTGGCGAGTGCGGCCGCTTCCATCGGGTCCGACCCGCCCATCGGCACGAGCGACCGGCCGACGAATACCACGCTGGCCAGCGAGTAGAACTTCCGAAGTTCGCCCATCGTGTCGCCGAGCAGCACCGAGCACGCGGTCGCGTGCTCATCCGGCTGCGCGGAAGCCGAGGTCTCGTCGCGCCGCTCGCTGCGACGAACGCAGTCGTAGCCGGCGTTGCGGATCAACCCGGCCACCTGGTCGAAACGTTCGGGTTTGCGGGGAACGATCGCCAAGGCCAGATCCGGGCAGCCCGTGCGGGCTCGCTGCCACGCCTGGAGGAGGAGCGACTCCTCGCCCGGCCCCGTGCTGCCGCAGACCCAAAGCGGACGACCTCTGTCGATCCCCATGGCCGCCGCCAGCGCGTCGGCGCCTTCAATACGATCGGTGATCTGGGCGGTGTCCCACTTGACGGAGCCCGTCACCTCGATGCGTTCCGGGGGCACCCCCACTTGCCTGAACCGTTCTGCGATCTGCGTCTCCTGAGCGCCGACCCAGGCGATTCGGGCGAACATGGACCGCCCCACGGATCCGAGGAGTCGGAGCCGCCGACAACTGCGCTCGGTCAATCGTCCGTTCACGACGGCCACCGGGATCCCCCGGCCCGACGCGAGCGTGACCAGGTTGTACCAGACCTCGAGTTCGACGAGCACGATCAGGGCCGGGCGAATCCGGGTCAGGGCACGGTGAATGACCCAACTGAAATCGAGGGGGTAGCGGAACACGATCGCCGGCCCGAACAGGGCGCACGCCCGCGCGTATCCAGTATCGGTGGTGGTGGATATCACAATCTGGTGGCCCGGCGCACGCTCCCGAAGCGCGGCCACGAGCTGCCGGGTCGCGTTGACCTCGCCGAGCGACACGGAGTGAATCCAGATGCGGGGCCGGTCGGCGTCGAACCGCGGGACGTGACCGAACCGTTGGCGCCAGCCGCGCCGGTTCTTTCGTTGCACGACCATCTGGTAGAGCAGCACGGGCAGATAAAGTGCCGCAGCGAACGCGTAAATCACGTTGGCCAGCCACGTCATGGGTGGGCATCCTAGACCACCCCACGCGCGTGAGCAACCGCCAGGATCGGGAGCGGCCGCTCGGCCCGGTTGACACCGGGAGCGGGAGGCGGTCTAATCAAACGTTGTCTGTTCTGCCTTTCCATCTCGTGGTTGCAGCCCTTTGGCCGTTTCGGCACACGACAGCGACGCTATTGACTTCGACAGGTTCCCTTTGACTCGGAAGGTACCCGGTCCATGTCCACAACCACCGCCTTGCACAACGATCCCCTGGAACAGCCGACCGCCCACCGCGTCGCCATGCTCAATCACAACGACCGACTGTTCCACGTGATCCTTGCCCAGCAGTTCGATTGCGAATTGATCGGCTCGCTCTGCCGGTTGGCCGAGATGATCCGGAACATCGCGGAGAGCAAGCAGGGCAATCAGTTCCTGCGGTCGCTGCTGCCGCACAAGCGGGCCATGCTTTACTTTATTCAGCCGTCCACGCGGACGTTTCTCTCGTTCGCGGCGGCGTGCCAGATCCTCGGCATGCCGTACGACGAGGTGCGCAATCCGTCCACGTCGTCGGAGGTGAAGGGCGAAACGGAGGACGACACCGTTCACGTGCTGAGTCAGTACTTCGACATGATCATCATGCGGCACCCCATGGAGGGGTTCGCCGAGCGCACGGCGTACAAGCTCAACGACATGCCGCGGCCCATCCCGATCATCAACGGCGGGTCCGGCAAGGACCAGCACCCGACCCAGGCGATGCTGGACATCTACACGCTGCTCCGCAACTTCGAGCCGCGGCTGGCCGACCGCGCCCGCCCCATGCTGGGCGGCAACCCGTTCGAGGGCAAGACCATCGCGTTCGTGGGTGACCTGAAACGCGGCCGGACGGTCCGCTCGCTGTGCTATCTGCTGGCCCGCTACAGTGACATGCGGCTCATCTTCGTGTCGCCGCCGGAACTGTCCATGGGCGAGGACATCATCGAGTACCTGGATCGCAACGGCGTGCACCACGAAGACGCGCCGGATCTCAACGACGTCATCCGGTCGTGTGACGCGGTGTACATGACACGTCTCCAGGACGAGTACGACAGCTCGGGCGAGTCCGCGGGCATCGACTACTACAAGTACAGCCTCACCGTGGAGATGGTGGAGGCCGCCAAGCCGGACTTGGTGATCATGCACCCGCTGCCCCGTCGCCTCGAGTTGGACAAGCGGCTCGACACGGATCCGCGGGCCAAGTATTGGGCCCAATGCCGCAACGGGATGTGGATGCGAGCCGCCATGATCGCGCACATCTTCAACGTCGACGCCAGCATCATCGACCACTACCAGAGCTACTACACGATGTAGCCGGTTCCCCGCGCGGGACCCTGTCGGCGGCCGGCGGGTCACGACGTGACGCCGCGTGGGTGGCGACGCCTGTCCCGCCGGATCGGCGGCGGCCGGTGCCGAACGCGGTGCGTCCGGCGGTTAAGGATCGAATAAGTTCGGCGAGCGGCCTCGATTTCCGGTCCGGAATTGATATACTGATTTGTTGACGGGGACCGGCGCCGCGCTGACGACGCGAGGGCGGACGAAGGGGAGAGCGGGCGTCTGGCGGTGGGGTAAAGAAGCGAACCTCACGGCTATTCGATTCTCCAGGCACGACCGGACCATCCCCGCGCGCAACGTCGCTCGCACGGCGATAGACCTGGACTCGATTCACAAACGTGTCACGGCTGAAGGAGGCGACGGAATGAACTTGAAGCGTTTGGCATCGGCGCTATGCGCCGCAACTGTATCGCTCGCCGGCGGCAACGCACTCGGCGAAACGAAGACCTACGACTGGGAGAACGGCGCGACCATCCTGGGCATGTTCCCGGCCGGCTCGGTTACCGCCAGCAGCAGCACCGAACAGGCGCTGTCCCCGGCCCGCAGTCTCAAAGTCGTCAAGACCGACGCCGACACCGCCCAAGCGTGGGTGGCGTACATTTCCGGCCTGGAAGATGGCGACGAAGTGACCGCCGGCTTCTGGGTCTACGACACGACGCCCGACGCGGACCCGTCCGGCCGGATCTGGGCCAACTACACCCGCGGCGGCATCGACGGCTACGCCGGCAGCGCCGGCGGGAACGCGACGTACAGCGCCGGCACCGGCTGGAGCTACCTGTCGTACACCTGGATCTTCGACGTCGGTGACCTGACGACGTTCGAGCCGCGGACCGGCATGGTCATCCAGTGCCGCGCCTATGGCGAGCCCGGCGACGCCATCTGGGTCGACGATCTGGACGTCACCGCGCCGGATCACGCCCGCATCGCCGTGCCGGGCGAGCCGTTCGCCTTCGGCCGCATGACCACTACGCAGGTCGACACCACCGTCGAGATCGACGACCTGTGCTACACCACGCACTTCTCGCTGGATGCCGTGGTCATCACCAGCCTGCCGTCGAACGGTACGCTCCTGGACAACGGGGCGAGCTTCGATGTGCCGCACGACGTGTCGGGAACCCTGACCTACGAACCGGCCGCCGGTTGGTCCGGCCTGGACATGTTCACCTTCCACGTGCGGGATGCGGAAGGGCAGACGAGCGCGGACGAGACCCAGGAAATCGCCGTCCAGGAGAATGCCGTCGTTATCACGGAACTCATGGTCCAGCCCGACAGCTTCCAGAGCACCTACGAATTCATCGAGATCTACAACAACAGCGGCTCAAGCGTGACGCTAACCACGCTCGACACCGATGTCGCCGATGACACCGACACATTCGGGAACATGATGGATGCGGTCATCCCCGCCAACTCCGCGCGGATCATCGGCATCGATAACACGGCCCAGTTCCCCGAGAGCCGCGACGAGTTCCTGTGCGAATGGGGCATCGACGCGGCTGACGTGCTCTGGGTGGACGTCGACCGGTGGGAGTTCCTGTTCGCCATCAGCGCGGCGGCGTGCGCCGACGTCGACGGGTCACGCGCCCTGTTGTTCGGCCGGATCGGGGGCGGCGACGAAGTGCTGCTCGACGCGGTCGATCTCCGCCAGCCGGGTACGCTCGCCGGCGGTTGCTCGCGGGCGGCGAGCTATGCCATCAGCGAGGTCGAGCTCGGCGCCTACTACGGCAGCGCGGTGCCCGACACGGCGAATAACGACGACAACCGCATCTGGCTCTGCTCGACCGACATCACCCAAGGCCGGCGGACCGGTGGCCAAACCGGCGACCAGGCGAGTCCCGTCTACGTGCCGCGTCTCTTCACTCCCGCCGGGGGCTATTATGACCCGTGCACGGGAGCGTGCTGCCTGCCGAACGGCGATTGCCTCGAGCAGACCGTCTCGAGCGTGTGCGATCTCCAGTGCGGCACCTTCGACGAGGATACCCCCTGTATCAGTGCCAACTGCCCCGAGGGTCAGCCCCATAAGTGCTGCCTCTGGAACGGCGGCTGCCTCGATCTCTATTCCGCCTGCGAGTGCGAGGACCTCTACGACGGCAACTGGGATGACGCCACCACCTGCGCGGCCGACCCGATCTGCTTCGTCCCGGCCCCCGCCGTCATCAACGAGCTGGACTACCAGAACCCCAGCGTCGATGACCGCGAGTTCATCGAGATCTACGGCACGCCTGGCATGGACATGACCGGCTGGACCATCGAGCTGTTCGACGGTGACGAAGCCGGCGTGAACCTCTACAACACGTTCGATCTGTCCGGGGCCACCATTCCGACCGACGGCTACTTCGTGATCGGGTCGCCGATCGTGCCCAACGTGGATCTGCCTATCCTCGACATCAACGCGATTCAGAACGGCGACCCCGACGGACTCGTCCTGCTCGATCCGACCGGTCGCGTCATGGAGCAGATCGCGTACGGTGGTTCATTCGTGGGTCGCGGCGGTCGGACCGGGTACCTGCCGCTGACTGACATCGAAGCCGTCGACCGCGCCGACGGCGGCCTCCAGAAGATTCCGGACGCGTCGACCGCCGGGCTGACCTGGGAAGAAACAACCGGCCAGACGCCCGGCGTCATGAACGACTTCACCGGCGCGTGCTGTGATGACGGCGAGTGCGCCGCCACCACCGAGGCGGAGTGCGTCGCGTCCGGCCGCACCTACCTCGGCGACGGCGTCGAGTGCGGCATCCCCAACCCGTGCCTGCCGTTGGGCTCGTGCTGCCTGCCCGATGGCAGTTGCGTGGCCGACACGCAGGAGTACCTGTGCGACGCCATGAACGGCGTCTTCAACGAAGGCGGCATCTGCATCGCCGGGGCGGAACTCGAGTTCCTGCCCGCGTTCACGAACTGCCTCGACGGGCCGGGTGAACCGGTGGCCGGCGGCTGCGACGAATGGGATTTCAATGGCGACGGGCACGTCGACCTGGCTGACTATCGCTGCTACCAGGGCGGCGGCTGTGTCGCGACCCTCGATCAAACGCCGGGCGAGATTCTGGTCAACGAGATCTGGGCCGACGATCCGGGCACCGACAACCACGAGTTCTTCGAGCTGTACGGTCCGGCGGGCGCCGATCTGAGCGCCTACACGCTGCTAGTGGTCGATGGGGATACCGCGGGCGACCTTGAGACATTCACCGTCCGCTCCGCCAACCTGATCATCGATCTCAACGGATACGGCCTTGACGGAACGACCGGGTACTTCTTGATCGGCTTCGGCCCGACGTTGGCCGGCATCATCGATGTCGACCTGGACGCCGTATTCGGCAACAACAACGGTGAGGCGGACGAGATTCAGAACGGCTCGCAGACGTATGTCCTGACGCCGACGGCGGCGATCGAGTACTGCACCGACGTGGGTGTCCCCGAGGCCGGCTGCCTCGGCAATGACAATGAGCTGACACCATCGTCGGTGGTGGCCATCGAGGCGGCGGCCCTCGATAGCGTGGCCACGCTCGACACGGACTTCGGCGACATTACGTACTTCGGCGCTCCGCTGGTCCAGGACGACGGCTTCGCCTTCGATTACGCCCAGCGGATCCCCAACGCCCAGGACACCAACCGCCCGATCGACTGGGAAACGGTGTTCGGCAACGAACTCGGCGCCCCGGCCGATCCGTCCACGCCCCGTGCGGCGAACGTTTCGGTCGAGACCATTCCCGGCGCGTGCTGCTCCGGCTTCGTTTGCGACGTAACCACGCGGGCCGCCTGCGAGGCGTCGGGCGGTGAGTTCCGCGGGCCGGGCACCGACTGCGATCCCAACCCGTGCAACTGCACGACGATCAAGGAAGCCAAGGATCTCGGCGCCGGGGCCACGGTCTGTGTCGGCGACGTCATTGTCAGCAGCACCGAGGACTTCATCTTCAGCGCCGGAGTGAAAGACCTCTACGTCCAGGACACGGTCGGGACGAATGGCATCAAGCTCTTCGGCTCGGACGAGGTAATCGACGGGCTCGGCCTGCAGGTCGGCGACGTCGTCAACCTCGTCGGCACGCTCGAACTCTACCGCGAGGTCTGGGAGCTGGAGGAACCGTTCACGGTGACCCCCATCAGTTCGGGTGACGCCCCCGTTCCGTTCGAGACCGAGCCGGTCGTCTACCAGGCCCAGTCGGCCCGCGGTGACGACCTGGTCAGCACGCTGGTGGTCCTCCGCGGCGTGACGTTCGTGGATGCGGGCGGCACGTTCGCCGGCGGGCGGGCCTACGATGTTTCCGCGGACGGAGGCGCCACGACCGTGGTCGTGTACACCGCAACGCAGCAACTGACGGGCCTGCCGATTCCGGAGGGACCGCAGGACATCGTCGGTATCTTCACGTGGTACTCCGGCGGCGGGTACTACGAGCTCGAACCCCGGACGATCGACGACATCACACCGTCGGAGTAGCGAAACCCGACGCGTGTCGGATCAAGCCGTGTGCTGAACGACGCCCACCCGCGGGTCCGCCTGGGGGTGGGCGTCTTCTCTTGCCGCGGCCATCGAGCACGTTACGGCGTCGGTTCGGCCCCGCAGTCGGCCAGCACGTCGGCGATGATCGTGTCGGCCACCAGCAGGCCCGCCCGCGTCAGCGTGATGCGGTCCCCGGCCACCTGCACCAATTGCTGGCCCGCGTATCGCTCCCATGTCCCAGCGCATGCCACCCGCAGGTCCACCCCGCAC
>CAZBUJ010000133.1:0-10754 GCA_964495075.1 uncultured Phycisphaeraceae bacterium | reverse complement strand
GGTTGGCACTTATGAGGATCCTACGCATCGTGCTTCGTCCTCTCGCCCGCCCGCCGATCGACCGCGACGGGCACGATCCCGCTTGCTACCGCTTTCGGATCAGGTGCTCCTGGATCTCGATCACGTCGTCCTCGGTCAGGGGGCGCGGATCGAGGAAATCGCGGCGGAACACCGGCGGCCAGTTGTTCTCTTCCAGCATCGACAGTTCCTCTTCGTAGAACGGCCGCTGGAGCCAGGCCAGTCCGGTCAGTCCGTCGAGGATCACCTCGATCACCCCGTACTCCTCGACGACCTCCTCCTCGCGATCGCCCGCTTCGAGCGGTGCGTTGGTGACCACGAAAGTCGCCCACTCGGTGGTGCCGTCGGGCTCGAAGTAGAGCGGCGGACGGATCTCGTCGACATCGTGGCCGAGTTCCTCCACCAACTGCTCGTGCTGCTCGGTGTCCTTCTCGATGATCTTCTCCAGCGTGGGCTTGCCGAGGCGAATCTCGATGCACCGGACACCGTTGAGCAACGGGTCGGGTCGGGCCCAGGCCGCCTTGACCGGGTTGAACACGCCGGGCTCGCGGATGGGGTCGTCCTCCCGCTCCACCACCGGCTGGCGGGGATCGACCTCCACGTCGTCGAGGCTCTCCTCGTCGCCCTCCTCGAGGAAGCGCAGGCGGTACCGCTTGCCGTCATACATTGCCCGGGCACGGGTCAGCCGGAGGAGCGAGCGCATCTGTTTGGCCGACTCGGGCAGCCGTGCCTGCTCGATGTCCCGCAACACGGGGGGGACCACGAACATGGTCAGGGCGGCCAGCAACCCGATCACCAGGAGTATCTCGATCAGCGTAAACGCGTCGGGGTTGGATCGGGCTGATCGGATCATGTTCCACCCACCTGCCGGCACGACCGCTGCCGAAGAGGACGGTCGGGCCGCCGCCCGGCCCGTCGCGTCGCCGCGCCCGTGCCCCGGCTACTTGTCTCGCCAGTTCTTGATGTCGTCGTCGGTGCCTTCCTTGCCGTCCGGCCCGTTGCTCCACAGGTCGAACGCGTCTTCGTTGACATCGCCGGGGGCCTTGTACTGGTACTCGTTGTTCCAAGGATCTCTCAGGTCTTCCGGACTGCCCTTGAGGTACGGGCCCTGCCACCGCTTGTCGTCATCGTCGATGCTGCTCGGCCTTTCGAACAGTGCTTTGAGGCCTTCGTCCGTGTCGGGGTATTGCCCGACGTCGAACCGGTACTCTTCCAGCTTCTGCGAGATCGGCCCGTTGCCCTTGATAGCCGCGGTAGCGATGCCGATCTTAGCCTTCTCACCGCTCTTCATGATGTTGGGGACGACGAACGCGGCCAACAGGGCCAGGATGCCGACCACCAGCAGGATTTCCAACAGCGTAAACGCCTTTCTTTGTTTTCTCACGCGTCGCATGCGAACGCCTCCTCGATGAGTGATATCAGTTCCCACAAAATCGTCTCCGCGTCGCTACGTCGCCAAGCCGGCCGAACTCATGGTCAGGATCGGCAGCAACAGCGCAACGGCGATACACAACACGACCACCGCCATCACCAGCAGCAACAGCGGCTCGATCAGACGGACGCCCAGGTCGATCTGCCGGGCGGTCCGCGATTCATTGGCATCCGCGATCTGGATGAGCACGTTCTCCATGTTGTTGCTCTCTTCCGCCACCGCCATCATGTCGATGATGTCGGGAGGGAACATGTCGCTCTGGCCGAGCTTGGTGGCGAGGCTCTCGCCCTTACGCACCGCCTCGCCCGCCTTCTCGACTTGTCCGGCCAGGATCGCGTTGCCGGCCGACTCTTTCGAGATGTTGATCGCCTGGAGAATGGGCACACCGTTGTGGAGCATGGTGCCCAGGATGCGGCAGAAGCGGCACACCGCGACCATCGTCACGATCTTGCCGAGCACCGGAGCACGCAACTGAAACCGCGCCCAGACCGATTTGCCAAACTCCGTCTTGAGCAGCCAGTTGACGCCCAGCACCGCCGCCACCACCGACCCGATGATCACCAGGTAGTGGTCGCGGAGGAGATCCGTGGCGCCGAACACCGCGTGCGTCATCGGGTTGTAGCATTCCTCAGGGATGTAATCGCGCAGTTGCGGGACCACAACGGCCAGCAGGAAGATCACCACCCCCGAGCCGACGACCATCAGCACGCATGGGTAAATCATCGAACCGAGGAGCTTGTTGCGAAGTTCGTCCTGCCGCTCGGCGAACATCGACAACCGGGACAGCACGTCCTCGAGGAACCCGCCGCGTTCGCCCGCCCGCACCATCGCCGCGTGCAACGGCTTGAAGGCTTGCGGGTGCTGTTCCATCGCGTCGGCCAGCGTCTTGCCGCCCGCCACGTCCTCCCGCACCTCCTTGAGCACTTCGGTCAGGACCGGGTGAGCGTTCTGCTTGGTCAACACGTCGAGCGCGCGGAGCATCGGCACGCCGGCGCGAAGCAGGTCGGCCAACTGACTGTAGAAGACGGTGATGTAACGCAGCTTCACCCGGCGCCGCGAACCGGTCAGCTTCGACTTGCCGACGGCCGTCCCTTCTTCCACTGAGATGGGGAACAGCGCCTGCTCATCGAGCATCCGCAGCGCCACCTGGTGGTTTTCGGCCGTCACCACCCCGCTGACTTGCTGACCGGTTTCGTTTACGGCCTTGTACGTGAAGCTCGGCATAGACCTCGAACCCAAGAATCCCAGGTTTCGGCGCGGTCGCACACGCAAGGGCAGGAAGCTGTGGGGGCGATCGGAGGGAGCCGACCCGGCTCGGGGCGAGAGTCGGCCAGGCAACCCTCCGTGGTCACAGCCGCACAATCCGCTGAGTCGTCGTCCGCTGGGTCATCACCCGTTGAGCGATCGATCGTGGCAACGACGATTACCCTATCCACAACAGCCACTTACGTCAACCGTCGATTCGCTGCACCCTCCCCGCCCGCGCGAGGAGCGGCCCAGCGACCCGCCTCGTTGGTTTTGTACACCTCGCCGCGGCCGAAATTGCAGCAAACCGCGGTCGCGCCGCCCCACGAGACCGGGTATCGAACAGGGCTCCCGCCCGCACGAAACGGCGGGTGGCAGCCCTGAGCGCGCACGATCTGAAATGTCGCCCTATTTGCCCATCGCGACGGCCCCGGACTGGGCCTCAATGGCGGCCAGCAAGGCCCCGCGGTTGTCGTCCCAGCAGCGTTCCGGCGCGGCGGGACGCGGCAATTCGAGCGTGACCACGGGAATGCCCCGCTCCTGCCCGGCCCAGGTCCCGAAACTGCCCGGCGTCGGGTAGCCCATCGACTCCGTCACGCGGTAGCCGTTCTCGGCCCCCATCCGAGTCGCGATCGCCCTGGCGGGTCCGTCGTAGTTGTTGCACTGCCGGTCGTGCGTGATGGAATGGACGGAGATGATCAGGCTCGGCTTGAGTTTCTGCACCAGTTCCAGCACAGCGCGGGACTCCGGCTCGCTCAGCGGGGCGGACCCGCCGTGCGACGGGTGGTCCTGGTGCGACTGTGTCCAGTTGCCGGTCGGGAAATTCCGGTTCAGGTCGACGGCGCGGGCGTTCTTGCGGGTCCCCCGCTTGTAGCCGTCCGGGTTGACATTGGGGACCACGACCAGCCCGCCGCCGGCGCAAAGGCCCGGGTCACCCCGGAGCATGTCGATCAGTTTTTCCGACACGTGGACGCTCGCCTGCTCGTTGCCGTGGAACCCGCCGACGATGAGAACGGGGTGCTCGAGCGTGCCGAACGTGTGAGCGACGATCGGCCGCCCTTCGACGGAATACCCCAGAGTCTGCACGCTCATGGCTGGTGTGGCTGCGCCGGCTCTCGCGGTATCCGCCGGTACCGCCGGCCTGGCCATCCGCGGCTGCGGAGCCCATCGGTGCGCGACACAACCGGCGATAGTAATACTGAAAACCAGGAACAGTGAATGACGACCCATAACCTTCCCTCCCCCCGCTTATCGGTCAACCCATCGCGCTGACCGTAAGGAATCTCCCCCGCGGGTGCGATGCACCCGCTCGTTCGTTCTTCCCCCCAGATTCGAACCCTACGGCGATGGAAGGTTCGCGTCGCGGCGCCCGGCACGGGTCAGGTCGTCTCCTGCTCGGCCGGCTGCGGCACCCGCGACGTGGATCGAGTGGTGGCGCGTCGGGTTCGCCCGGCGGCGGTGGACTGGCTGCCAGCCGCCTTGCGTGCCGGGGTCTGCGCCTTGGTCTGCGCCTTGGTCTGTGCCTTGGTCTGTGCCGACTCGAAGAAACTGCCGAGCGTGCGAATGCGCTCGTACCGCTTCTTGAGCAGTGTGTCGACCTTGAATCGCTTCAGGTCGCGAAGCGTGTCAGAAATATAGGACTCGAGCGCGGCGGCCGCGCCGGGGGGATCCCGATGCGCGCCGCCAAATGGCTCGGTGATGACATGATCGATCAGGGCCAGCCGCTTGAGTTCCTTGGATGTCAGCCTCAAGGACTCGGCGGCCCGCTTCCGCTGCTCGCCCGTGCGCCAGAGAATCGCGGCACAGCCTTCCGGCGAGATCACGGAGTAGAACGAATGCTCGAGCATGGCGACGCGGTCGCCGACTCCGATGCCGAGCGCCCCGCCGCTGCCGCCTTCCCCGATCACCGCGCAGACGACGGGGGTCCGCAGCCGGGACATTTCCATGAGGTTGATGGCGATCGCATGCGAGATGCCGCGTTCCTCGGACCCGATGCCGGGGTACGCGCCGGGCGTGTCGATCAGGCAGACCACGGGAAGTCCGTACTTCTCGGCCAGCCGCATCTTGTGCAGCGCCTTGCGGTAGCCCTCCGGATGGGCACAGCCGAAGTTGCACGCGATGCGTTCCTTGGTGTCCTTGCCCTTGTTGTGGCCGACCAGCATGACTTTGTGCGGGCCGATCCGACCAAACCCGGTGACGATCGCCTTGTCGTCCGCGAAGCAACGGTCGCCGGCAAGTTCGCAGAAATCGCGGACCATGTGGCGGATATAGTCGCGCACCAACGGACGTTGCGGGTGCCGGGCCACGAGCACGGTCTCCCACGGCGTCAGGTGCATGTACATTCGTTTCGTCATGGACCGCAGGCGGGCGGTCATCTCGTCGATGTCCCGGGAGAAATCCCGTCCGGATTCCTTCTCCTTCCGTCGGAGTTCTTCGATCTCCGACTGGATTCGCAACAAGGGCTTCTCGAAGTCGAGGTACCCGGGTGCACCAAGACCCACCGATCCCACAGAGGGTGAATTCGTTTGAACTGGCATTTATCGCACTCTGGTCACACTGACGGCGTCGTGCAGTTCGACGCCCAGACCGTCCTTGATCCGCGCCACGGCTCCTGATTGTTGTTGAAGTCTACCCAGGTGGTAACGTGAAAGAAAGCCAAAAACGGCGCTCCGGCGGGCCGGTCGTGTTACCGGCCTGGGTTCCAATTGCACGAGGTTGTTTTAACCCTTGGCCCCGGCCGAGGTTGCGGCGATCGTCCGAAACCGTCGAATCTTGCCCAAATCCATGTTGAAGAACGAGTTACCGGACCTGCCCCGTCCGTGGTGAGGGTCCTGGTGTGGCGGGTCCGATTCATGGCCGGTCGGGCTCGTAGCCTTCCGGATGAGTGCGGTGCCAGTGCCATGCCGTCTCGACGATGGCGTTGATCTCCGTGTACTGGGGCGTCCACCCGAGTTCGGCCATCAATCGACCCGGGTCCGCATAGAGTTCCGGCGGATCGCCGGGCCGGCGGGGGGCGGGCTTGGCCGCGATCGACTCGCCGGTGACCTCGCGGGCCGCGTCGATCACCTGCTTGACGCTCGTACCGATCCCGGTGCCGACGTTAAACGCCCGGAACTGCCCGGGCTCCTGGGACTCGATGGCCAGCACGTGGGCGTGGGCCAGGTCTTCCACGTGCACGTAGTCGCGGATACACGAGCCGTCGCGGGTGGGGTAGTCCACACCGTAGATCTGGACCTGCTCTCGTTTACCGACCGCGACTGCCAAGGTCACCGGGATGAGATGGACCTCGGGGTCGTGATCCTCGCCGATGCTCCCGTCGGCGGCCCCGCCGGCGGCGTTGAAATACCGCAGGGCGGTGGCCCCCAGCATCCAGGCGGCGGCTGAGTCGCGCATGGCCCACTCCATCGCCAGCTTGGTGTGCCCGTAAGGGTTGATCGGTTGTTGCGGCATGTCCTCGGTGATCGGGACGGCCTCGGGCAGGCCGTAGATAGCACAGGTCGAGCTGAAGACCAGTCGCAGGATCTGATGTTTCTGCATGAGGTCGAGCAGTGTGATCGTGTTGGCCACATTATTGCGGTAATACTTGAGGGGATGATTGACGGACTCGCCGACATTGAGGTAGGCGGCGAAGTGTAACACCCCGTCGAACGCGGCGTCGCGAATCGTGGCTTCCAGGGCCGACGCATCGGCGAGATCGCCGACCACGAGTTCCGCCCGCTTATCTACGGCGGCGACGTGGCCGGCACTCAGGTTATCGTAGACGACGACCTCGTGATTGCGTTCGCACAGCGCGCGAACGCAGAAGCTCCCCACGTAGCCTGCCCCGCCGGTCACCAAGAGTTTCATGCGGATTCGCCCCTCCCGCCGTTGAGGGATTCCGTCAGTCGTTTACCACATCGTCCAGTCGCGAGACGCTGGCGACCCCCGCCCGGAGCACGTACACCCGCTGCCGGTTCGGGTTGATTCCTTCGCGGCTCGCGTCGAGCACGTACAGCTCCTTGGTCGCATGGCCGTCGCGGCAGTCATGCACGTCGGCGTTTTCGAGCCACAGCCCGGACTCGGTCAGGCCGACCAGTGTCCCGAGATACACGATCGGGCCGAACGTGTCCAACACCACCTGGTGGCGGACGAGTTCCTGGAGATCATCGACCATCGACTTCACGATCCTGCACCGGCTTTTCTTGAACGCGCGTGACCGTGCCGATATAGTACGCACACACGGAATGTGGCGTCAACGGTTCGCGACGCCACACAAAGGGGAGTGCTCCACATGCCCGCTTATTCCGTCCGAATGACCCGCCACGCGTGTGTTCTGATGATCCTGCTGGCCGCGACGGCCATCACGGCGCTGGCCATCACCGTCGACGTGAACGAGGAGTACAATCGACGCGTCAGGAATCTCGCCCCCGACGACATTGCCGGGCATCTGGACCTGGCCCTGTGGTGCAAGGATCAGAAAGCCTGGTCCCTGCTGCGGGACGAATGCACGCATATTCTGCGCCAGCAGCCGGACCACGCACAGGCGGACCTGTTGCTCCAGTTGGCCAAGGCGAAGTTGCGCAAGCGGACCGGCGAGGAGCCGGCGGGCGCAACGACCGATGTCGAGTCCTCGGAGTCGACGAGTTTCGTTCGCGTCATCACGAACGACGAAGTGCAGAAACTCCGCCGGGCGGAGTTATCGCGCACCAACCCGGAGCGGGTCACCGTCAAGTTCACCAATGACGTCCTCGATCGCTTCGCGGCGGAGGCGTTCGGCCCGAACCGTGAGGCGAAAGCCGAGTTCATGCGATCCACGCCGGCCCGCAAGGCCCAGATCATCCTGTCCGCCAGCCCCGAGGTGGCCGAGCGGTTCGCCTCGGATGTCGTCATCCTGTCCGATCCCTGGCTGTTCCGTGAATTCGAGAAGGGCGTGTTGCCGATCGTTACGGAGGGCTGTGCCTCGGCCCAGTGCCACGGCGGTCCGGACGCGAAGGGCTTTCGCCTGATCACGGGACGGCGTCTGACCACCAACAAGGTTTACACGAACTACCTGATCCTCCATGCGTACGAAGGCGACCCGCCCCATCTGATGCGGCTGATTAACCGGGCCGCGCGCGGATACTCGCTCATCCTGTTCTGGGGGCAGGAGAGCCCCGTTTACAACGAGGTTAGCCCGCCGCCCCATCCGGTCGAGATTCCGCCGATCTTCAAGAGTACCCGCGATCCGAAGTATCTGAGGACGCTGCGGTGGGTCGAGGCCCTCGCTACCGTGGCGCCGGACTACGACATCGACATTCGCCCCACCAAAGAGCCGTAGAGCACGGCGCGAGTCCCATGGCCTCCGCCCAGTGGTTTGTCGTTGCCCTCATCGTCACCGGCGGGATCACGGCGATCACGATCTGGCGGCGTCGGCGCCGGGATCGGCAAGCGATGGCCGGGCTCGCTCGGCGTCTGGGCCTCGTCTACACGCCGGAAGACCGCCTCAATCTGCGGGCCCGGTACGACGCGACCCGTGTTATGGGCCACGGGTACAACCAGGATTGCCGTCACGTGTTCTCGGGCCCCGCGCCGCACGGCGCAATCCACTGCTTCGAGTTGGGCTATGAAGTGGGATTCGGCAAAGGCCAGGAGGTCCGGCGACGCAGCGTCGTCGTCCTGGAATCGGACGTCGATCTGCCGCCGTTGTGGATCGACTCGGGCGACGACGGCGAACGGATTCACCACCCCGCCGACCACCCGGTCGATCGCCCGCCCGCGCTGCCGGAGGCGCTGCGGGAATGGGCGGCCGACGCGGATCGCCCCTGCGAAACCGAGTTCCACGGGCGATGGATCGTTCTTTCGGTCGATGAACAGGCGACGCCCGGGGTATACGAATGGCTTATCCGGCGGGTGGAGCAGGCTGTCGAGTGCATACTCGCCGCGAACCGGCCGACCCCGCCTGGAATTTGGGAGAACGGTTCCCGGGGATCGCCTCACGACGGGTGAGCGACCGACGAGACGGGGAGAAAACCATGACGCATCCTGCACACACCGGCCCGGCGAATGCTCCGGTTCCGGATTCGGCCGGTCGATTCGGTGCCTACGGGGGGCAGTACGTCCCAGAAACGCTCATGTCGGCCGTCCATCGGCTCCAAGACGCGTATGACGCCGTACGCGAGGACCCGGAATTCTGGCGTGAACTCGACCACTACCTGCGGACCTACGCCGGTCGACCCAGCCCCCTCTACTTCGCGGCACGGCTGACCGAACGGCTGGGCGGCGCCAAGGTCTATCTCAAGCGGGAGGACCTCAATCACACCGGCGCGCACAAGATCAACAACACGCTCGGTCAGGCGCTGCTCACCCGCCGTATGGGCAAGCGACGCATCATCGCCGAGACCGGGGCCGGACAGCACGGCGTCGCCACGGCCACCGCAGCCGCCTGCTTCGGGCTCGAGTGCGAAGTCTACATGGGGGCCGAGGACGTGCGGCGTCAGAAGCTCAACGTGTTTCGCATGGAGTTGCTCGGCACGCACGTCGTGTCCGTCACGAACGGACAGCAGACGTTGAAGGACGCGATCAACGAGGCGATGCGCGACTGGATGGCCACCTCGGACTGGACGCACTACGTCATCGGCAGCGTGATGGGACCGCACCCGTTCCCGATGATCGTCCGCGACTTCCAGTCGGTGATCGGCCGCGAGGCCCGGGACCAGGTCCTGGAAATCGAAGGCCGATTGCCCGATTACCTCGTGGCGTGCGTCGGCGGCGGCAGCAATGCGGCGGGCCTGTTCGCGCCGTTCGTCGAGGACGACGGCGTTCGGATGGTCGGGGTGGAGGCGGGCGGCGAAGGTCTCTCGCACGGCCGCCATGCGGCGACCCTCTTGGCCGGCGAGCCCGGCGTGCTGCACGGCATGTTCACGTATGTCCTGCAAGACGACGACGGGCAGACGATGCCGGTGCACTCCTGCTCGGCCGGGCTGGACTATCCGGGGGTCGGGCCGGAGCACTCGTTCTGGAAGGACTCCGGTCGGGCGGAATACGTGGCCGTCGATGACCAAGAAGCGCTCGACGCGTTCACCCTGCTCAGCGAGGCGGAGGGCATCATCCCCGCCCTCGAGACGGCTCATGCGATCGCCCAGGTCGTCAAGCTCGCGCCGACGCTGCCGCGCGACCGCGTGATCGTGGTGAACCTGTCGGGCCGGGGCGATAAGGACGTCGTGGAAGCGGCCCGCCTGCTCGGCCGGGAGATCGGTTGACGGGTGCGGTGCCCGCCACCGGAGACGGTTTCCCCTATCCGTGCCTCGTCCCTATCCGAGCCTGGCACGGATCGTATATATCCGCTCGAAGGCGGCATAATCATCGTCCGTCCGGACGAGCGGCAGGCGCATCACCCGCCGATTCAAAACGTGACAGGCCAGCCCGGGCTCCGTGACGCGTGGCGGTCGTCCCCTGCCCCGAACCTGCCCGACCGGCTAACGACGTCAAGCGAAGAATCCTGACCGTTCGCCTTTCCGGCCCTGGCACCTCACCCTTCCCGCCTTTCCGACCCGACCTTTCTCGGATCAACGTTTTCGAGGGCGCCTGGCAACCAGGCGCAGTAGCCAGCGCCCGGACGCCAGCCGGCGCCTCAACGGCCACCAGCGCCGGCGCGGCAGCGGACTCGGCGGGTCGGCCAACGGCGCCACGGGCCCACCGTGGCGTTTCCACGCCGCGTAGCGCTGCACCACGTATTGCCCGGCCGAGAAGACGATGCGCCTCGCCAAGCGTGTCCAGGCTTCGTCGGTCACGCCGTGATGGCTCCCCTTCGCGCTGGCCACGCTGTACACGAATCGAAGCAATTCGTTTTCCTCGGCGTCGATCAGACCGGCGTCCCGCAGATACCGGCGGTAGTTGCGAAACGCGGTGCCGTTCTGCGCGCCGTTGCGAGCGCCATTGCGAGCACTGTTACGGGCACCGTTACGGGCGCCATCGGGGACGCCGTCGTCCGCGCCGCGGTCCCCGGCGTCCCGCTGAATCGCGTGCACGACGTTGACCACCAGGGCCTCCAGGAACGAGCGGGCCTCGTTGATCGCCGCGTGGCAGTACCCGTCGGCCGCCG
>CAZBUJ010000132.1:0-10910 GCA_964495075.1 uncultured Phycisphaeraceae bacterium | reverse complement strand
AGGAGGTAACAAGAATGGTTTGTAGGACGAAGATTGCGTGTGCGGTGCTGCTGGCCGGCTTGGTGGCCACCGGCCCCGCGCTGGGAGCGGTGACGGTTGGGTTCGACCAGGACACGTACTATGCCGCGCAAGGTGAGGTGTTCGATGTGGACATCGTGGCCACCTTCACCGACGGCATCACGGCGTGGGGACTCGACCTGAACATTGATGACGCGACCATCGCGTGGCTCGATAGCTTCGAGGTTTTGGATCCGCCGTTCACCCCGGTGCTCAGCTCGTTGGATGGCGTCCCGCTGGGCGGCATCATCTTCGGGTGCGTGGACCCGGGTACGTACACGCTGGCTACGCTCACCTTCGAGGCGGGCACGACGGACGACGAGACGCCGATCTCGCTCAGCTACAATGACGAAGACGAGGGTTTCCTGCTGTGCGACGACGGCCTGGATGGGGTTACGTTTGAGGATGCGATCATCATTGTGCCGGAGCCTGCATCTCTGGCGCTGCTGGCGCTGGGTGGCATTGCGTTGATTCGACGTCGCTAGGTTGGCACGGCGGTCGCCGACCGCCGGGGCTGGCCAGGTTTGAAAGCGAAAGCGGCAGGGCGGACCGTGAGAAGGCGGTCGGCCCTGCCGTTTGTTTTGCATCAGCCAATACGAATGATAAATGAGACGCGGCATGCGCGCGGCCACCCGTGCACCCGGGGGCGGCGAGCATGGTCCCTGTAGGGCCGGGGACCGGGCCTCGATCCGCGGGCACGCGCCGACAGATCCCTCACCTTAGACGCCTCATCGCCACCTGGTCATTGGTCATTGGTCATTGGCATCGCCAATCCATTCCTGGAGGATGACGAAATCCAGCAGGTCGACCTGGTTGTTGCCGTCGTAGTCGAGGCAGTTGCAGCCCGGCACGGTGGGCTGCCCGGGACCGGTGAGGCAGAACGCGAATTCGGCGTAGTCTGCGGCGTCGATGATGGCGTCCCCGTTGCAGTCGCCGGGGACTGGATCCGCTTCGATCCGGATCTGCACCCGCGTGAAGTCCGCCAGATCGACGGTGTGGTTGCCATCGACGTCGAAGCAGTCGCATGCGCCGCCGGCCTCCCACTTGGGCCCCAGCATGCAGTTTTCGAAATCGACGTAGTCTTCGAGGTCGACGGTGCCGTCGCCGTTGCAGTCACCTGGCACGTCGTGGATCAGGTCGGCGATCACCATCGCGTCCTCGTCTTCCCAGGCGATCTGTGCGTCGTGGAAGCTGGGGTACGCGCCGCCGCGTTCTGTCAGCGGGGTGACGGTGTTGCCGTCCCACAGCATGAGCACCGGCGGGTTGGTGAAGCCGTCAATACTCCGGCTCCAGACGACCAGGTCGTTCCACACGCGCGGGTTCTGGTCGAGGATGTGTTCGTTTTCGTTGTTGTTGGTGATCCGGATGGACCGACCGTTCTTCCAGACGAAGATCTCGTTGGATTCGAAGTAACCGCCCTCGCCGCGTCCGATCCAGGCGACGCAGCCGTTCCAGAGCGACGGGTAGCCACTGCCGGGGGCGGCCATCCCGATGGTGTGCGTGCGGACCCCGTCGAAGTAATGGACGAGGTTGGTGTCCGGGTCCATGTACGCGTAGGTGGGTGTGCCGCCGGGCGGTACGTACAACGACGGCTGGATCCCGGCGATGCCCAACGGCGTCGTCACGCCGTCGGCGGCGTTATAGTACACCAGTTCCGAGTTGTCGCGGCTCCAGATCAGGTCTCCGTTTCCGGCCGCGGCGAGGAAATTGTCCGTCAGTTCCGATTGCGAAATGTTGACGGGCTCGATCGGGTATTGACCGTCCCATCGGAAGATCTCCTTGTTCGAGGTTCCGATCAGGGTCTGGCGCCACGCCACCGAGCCGTTGGCATTGACCGGCTCCCAGTTGGGTGCGAAGGCCGGGTTCACGAGTTCGGTGGTCTGGCCGTCGAAGTACATGACCGGACCGCCCCCGCCGGACAGGTAGGCGATGGTGCCACTCCAGAGGCACGGTCGGGCCCCATTTTCATCAATAATGGACGGTTCACTCAGACTCCATTCCGACGCCTGCGTGGAACAAACCACGACCGACAAGGCCATCCCAGCCCGGAGAACGGTCCTGTACATTCAGATTTTCTCCAGCGCGAAGAGGGTGCAATACCGCGAGGTTCATACGGCGTCGATGCGGCGGTCCCACGCTGACGCTTTCGTGCCGCCGACGCCCCTGTTGGCAAAGGGCGTATTTTGTTTCTGAAGAAGCTCCTTTCCCGCTCGCAACTCCGACACTTTTACGATACCGGCTGGCGTCGGCGGATTCAACGATTTCCCGACCTGGGTGACCGAATGCGGCGTGATGTGCGGGATCGGAGCGCACCGGGCGGGCGTACGCGATGCGCCGGCCGGCGGGCGGGGGCCGACTCGGTGGCCAAGTTCCGGCGCAGGGGGGCGTTAACCCCCGTTTCTCACCAGTTCTCTGCTGCGTCGCCGTAATGCCTTACGTCGGCTGCGCCATGCTCGGTCGGCCTGCTCGACGACCCGTTCAGGGTCGCCTCTGCGGGCCTCGTTCGCATGGCTCTCATCCACAAGCCCTTACGACGACTTGCGACAAGGCTTGGTGAGAAACGCGGGTTAATGGTGAAACACCAATTACAAATCGCGAATCACGAACGAGGCGTCAGGGCCATCCCCAATAGCATGACGCCGCTGATCGGCCGGACGCCCTCCACGGGCAGTACTGGAACTGCACGAACTGAGTGAGGGGCGCGCGATAGGGCGCTGGGTCCGACCAGCCCTCGCGGTAGGCGTTTTCCCGGGCGGCCTCCGTCGTGGACCACTTCGCACATGATCGGCGGGGTGTGCCATCCGGTGGCTCGATCGGCCCGTTGCCGGGCGGCCGCTGGCGGTGCGACGCTGCCCGCGTTAGAATGCGGCGTACCGGAGCGGGGGTGTCGGGCCGCCCGCCCCTTTTACCGATTTCCACACCGTAGGAGAACGCGATGGACGTAATTGCGCAGTTATGGCTGCCGATTCTGGTGTCGGCCGTGGTGGTGTTCGCGGCCAGTGCGCTGGCTTGGATGGCCCTGCCGCATCACAGGAAAGATGTCAAGGCGTTGCCGGACGAAAAGGCGTTCACCGATCAGCTTGCGCCGCTCAAGCTGGCTCCCGGAACGTACATGTGGCCGAACGCCTGCACGTCGGACGAAACGAAGTCGGAGGCGTTCGCGGCCCGGCTTGAGGCGGGGCCGTGGGGTACCATCAACGTGCTCGCGGCGAAGCCCAGCTTCGCCAGGAACCTGGTTCTCGTGTTCGTCTTTTACCTGGTGGTGAGCCTGTTTGTCGGGTACATCACGTCGCTGGCCCGGCCGCTGGGGGCCGGGTTCCTCGCCGTCTTTCGGGTGGCCGGCGCGGCGGGCGTGCTGGCGTACTGCGCGGGCTCGATCCCGAACGCGATTTTCTTGGGCAAGCCCGGTCGATTCGTGCTGACGGATTTTGTGGACGGAGTGGTGTATGGGTTGCTGACGGGGGTGGTGTTTGCTGTGCTTTGGCCGGGGGCCGGGGTTTGAATCGGTGATTACCAAGCGGCGGGGCGTTCCCTCGCCTTGGGACTCGTCGCCCCGCCGCCGGTGCTGTCACGCGAACTCATCGTTATTGCCGGGTGTAGGTGATCTCCATCACCTTCATGTCCTGGCCACCGGGCATGACGCGGTACATCTCCATGACCTGCTTGTCATTGTCGATCTCGCGTATCACGTTCTTCATCGTGCACTTTCCCGTCATCGGATCGCTGCATTCGCCGAACATGGTCGTGGTCTTGGTGGCGGGGTCGTACGTGCCTTCCATGACCATGATGGCGGTGCTGGTGTTGTCGATCCAGGTGGACACGTACTTCTTCTTCATCTTGTCGTAGCCGCCAATGGCCATTCCTTCGAACGGCATCTGTTCCGAGTTGCAGCGGTACAGTTCTTTCATGAACCGTCCGCCGTAGATCAACTCGACGGTGCTGGCACCGGTGGATACCACCGGCTCACCCGGGCCCCACCACATCTTGGACTCGGTCGTCCATGAGCCGACGGCCTTTTTGAATCGCTCGTGCTCCGGCCCCGGCGCCCCCATCTGCATCGACATCTCCATCATCTTCTGGAAGTCCGGTTGGGCCCCGGACTTGGGGTGTTCCGGGCCGGTGTCCGGCGGCGGGGTCACCGCCTGAACGGTGGCCAGCAGCCCGGCACCGAATGCGATCGCCAACGCGTACATGAGAATCCGTCTGATCATCCTGTGCCTCCTTCTTTGGGTTTGTGCTGCGTGCGACACGCAGCGTGCGGTTGCAGCCGGCCCGGGCCGGCCGTTGGTTCGCTTGTCGACACTCATCGCCTGAACTCATTCCGTCAGGGCAATTGCTGCCTCGGTGTCGCCGCCTCGCCGGACGGCGTGCTTTGCCGTCGGGTCGTCCCCGACTCTCGACCCACACGGGTGCTAGATCAACACGGGCTTTCCAAGCTTGCGGCGGACGGCCACGAACTGCGCGCCGTGCATGAGTGCGTGTACGCCGATCACGTTGAAGGCCACGCCGACCGTCGGGGCATAGGCGTGCATCGACTCCGGTGTGGGCTTGTCGAGATCCTTCTCCGGCAAAGACTCGATGGCGGCCATCGTCCCCGCCCGCTGGTGGGCGAGCCACGTGAGGTACTGCTGTTTGGTGTGGAACTTCGAGGCGTCGTCGCACGTGGCCGTTTCCTTGGTGTAGCCCTCCGCGAAGCCATCGGGCAGATCGGGCATCGTGAATCCCGCCTCCCGCATCATCTGGTGCTCCGAGGCGATCAGGTGCCCGAGTTGCCATGCGGCGTGGTTCGTCTCGGGCAGCGCGCGGACCATCAGGTCGGCGTCGTCCATATCGCTCAGGTACGTGGTGACGATTTCGTGCCCCATGTTGATCGTATTGCGAATTACGTCTTTGGATGTCATTGACCGTCCTCCTTCCGTTGCCGGGATGTCTGAAGCGATTGACTCACCGCGTGATCGAGAGATACGGGGGCCGCCGTTCGCCCGGGCATTGAGAATCCGTACGGTTGTTCCGCCCTGCCCGTCACGCCGGTTAGGAAGCATACCGCATAATCGATGTTTGGTCAATGTTTGGTATCGTGAATTCCACGGATTCTTCACATTTTCGCGGGCGGCAAAGGGTCGAGTGGACTCGAGTCCTCGCGACGCCGTCCCCCGGGGTTCTGCGACTTGCGTGCAACGTAATTCATCAAAGATGGTTAAGCGCTAAGCTCCACTATTGGGGTACTTCGTCGGTGATCGGTCGGACCTGCCGGGAGGGCCGCATGACACCGACCCCGATCGCGTCGCGTCGCGGCTCGCATGGGTGAGAAAGGGTTGCAAGTGATTAAATAATTATATAAGCTTTGTGATGACCGATATCGTTCACGGCCGTGGTGGGCGGTCGGTGGGCGCGGGGGACGGGCCCGTGTGAGTGGCGTGGGGTCGGCGGCCGGACGGGCGCGGTGGGCGCTGGGCCGCAGCGGCCCGGCCGGCGGTGGATCAGGCACGGGACGGCACCCGCGGGTGTCAAGACTGGATCAGGGCATGGCGGATCATCCGGCTTTGCAGGCCATCGACGAACGGGATCCGACGCCGAAGTATCTTCAGGCGCAGCGGATCCTCATGGATGCCATTCGGTGCGGCCACCTTGCGCCGGGGTCGAAGCTGCCGTCGACGAAGGAGATCGGCTCGCTGGTCAAGGTAAGCTTGATCACCGCGCACAAGGCACTGGAGAACCTCGTCGAGGACGGTTGGCTTCGGCGCGAGGTGGGCCGGGGCACTTATGTTCGGGAGGACGTGGACATCCGGGCCGAGAGCGATCAGCCGTTGTCGGTCGTGATCCTCCTGGACCACAACGTCAACATCAACGACTTCTATCACAGTACGATTCTGGAAGGGCTCCGTCGCCAGGCTCGGGCGGACACGCAGCGGGTGGAGTTTTTCTTCCGGGAGCATTTGACGTTGCAGGGATCGCGTCGCAACGGGGCGATCGGGGCGATCTGCGTGCATCCGCCGCTGGAGTCACAGGCGGCGGTGGAGCGGTTGGCCGACCGGCACCCGGTGGTGGTTCTCGGCGGTGCGTTCCCGACGAACAAGGTGCACTTCGTCGACTGCGACAACCGGAACGGCGCGCGGGACGCGGTGAAGCACCTGCTCGCGTTGGGCCATCGCCGCTTCGTGGTCCTGTGCGGTCCGATGAACCTCAGCAACTCGCGGGACCGGGCGGAGGGGGCGCGGGAGGAGCTGGCGGCTTACGGCATTGACGTCGGTCCGGGCGACGTGATCGTGTCGAAAGACAGCATCATGCTGGACAGTGCGACGCGGTCCGCGCTGACCGCCCGTATGACGGCGACGGATCGGCCGACGGCGATCGTGGCCGGTGGCTTCTACCTTGCCTTGGCCGCCATGCAGACGGCACGGACGGCCGGGTTGGCGATCCCGGCGGACCTATCGATCGTGGGATTCGACGATCCGGCGTCGGCGTCGCTGCTGGCGCCGCCGCTGACGACGGTGCGGCAGCCGCTGGACGACATGACCGCCCGCGCGTATCAGTTGATCCGCCGCGCCATTATTGAAGGGGGGGACAAGATCTCATCCTGCAAGCTTCCGACCGAGCTTGTCGTGCGCGGGTCGACCGCGCCCGCGTGCGCGGGCTGACGAATCACGCATCACGAATGCGGCGCCGCGCACCGGCATCTGGCGGCGCGGGGCGGGGGATGGCGAGCGGCAGCGGCTTCGGTGCAATCTGTGCCGTGCCGACCACTTACGATTTTCGGACCAATTCCGCTAACCCGGTCGTTTTGCGTCGGTCAATCACTTTGTCGCGATAGCTTCTCCGGCGCGTAAGGGAACCTTCACGCGGGTTTCGCGGTGTTCATGCGCGCGCCGCCGTTGCCGCGGGTCGGGGATTAGTCCGTTCTCCGTCGGGACCATTGGGCGTCAGTAGGGAGGTAGTCGGCCATGAAGAATCTCAGAATCGTAACGGTACTGCTGATCGGATCGGCGCTGCCGCTGGTGGGGTGTGCCACGCAGAGCCAGGAGATCGTGCAGGTGGATCCCGGGCAGGAGCTCATGCGCGACGCGGAGGAGGCGTTGCAGGCGGGTCGGGCGGAGGAGGCGGCCCAGCTGTTCTCGCAGCTCCCGGACCCGCTTCGCGGCGAGATGGCGGAGCGGGAGGCGTTGGCGTGGTTGGCGGCGGGATTTCCCGGCACCGCGGCAAAGGTCCTGGACGAGGGCACGGCACCGCTGTCGTCGAACCAACACCTGCTTCGAGCCATGATCGCGTGGCGGTCGGACGATGCCAACACGGCCGTGGCACAGGTGGAGCAGGCGATCGCGGCGGACACGGACAACGCGGCGGCCTGGGCCCTCAAAGGCGAATTCAACCTCACGTTCGGCCAGAACGAGGAAGCGGCAACCGCGTTGAGCCGGGCCCAGAACCTGCTCGCGGACAGTCAACCGCTCAAGCGGGTCGTGAGCTACAACCTGTCCACGGCGTCGTTCATCATCGGCGACTTCACCGGCGCCTACGAGAATTATCGGATCTACGTCGACTTGAAGGGCGCGAGGGACGCCGACGACCAGCTCGTGCTGGGGATGATGGCCTACGCGATGCGCGATCATCGCCGGGCGGTGGACCACTGGCGTGATCTGGATCGCGACTCGCGCGAGGCCATCGTCGCCGTGGTGGCGGACGAGTCGGACGTATACGAGACGTTGCTTCCTTAACCGGCCCCAGCCAGGAAAGGACCGAACCATGAGAGTTGGAATGATATTGGCGGTCACGATGTCGGTGGCCTGGGCGGGTGTTGCCTCGGGTCAGGCGACGGAAGACACGATCTACCTGCCGCCGGTCGAGGACACGAAGGAAGAGGTGGATCAGTTGACCACCGATCTGACCCCGGCGGCTCGCTTGCAGGAAGTTCTCGCGGCCGGCAACACAAAGCTGGCCGAGGCGATCGCCGAGCACCGTCAGCAGCGGACGTTCGCCACCAAGGACAAGGTGTACAACCTGCTGGGCGAGATTTCCGGTCAGGTGATCCAGGAGATTTCGAACCTGGAGGCGAATCGCGATCGCATTCGTGACAGCGTCCGCACCATGCTGCGCAAGGTGGAGGGCGTGCATGAGAATCTCGACGTGCGCAAGGCGGATCTCGCGCGGCGCGGCGAGGAACTCAAGACCCAGGTGGAGGAGTTGGAAGCGGAGTTGCGCCGGCTGGCCCGGGCCATCCGTCGCAACCCGGAGAACGAGGAGGACCTGCGGCGCGAGTTTCGCCGGAAGCTGGTGATCGCGAAGCGTCTGAGCCGGCAGTACCGGGCGGTGGTCTCGCACGACAAGGTCCACGACAGTTTCGCCCAGCAGGTGGACAAGGTCGTCACCTTTCTGGGTCGCCTGGACGACAACCTCGACATGCTGCTCAACGGGTTGACGGAGCAGAAGAATCTGTTGGTCATGAAGGTCCAGCTCCTGCGGGACAGCGCGGAGGTGGAGCAGTGGCTGCGGGACGTCAGTGCGGCCGATCACGGCGTGGTCGCCGTCGCGACGCGCATCATCGAGCTGCAGAAGGCGCTGGAGCAGTTCGACGCCGCGACGGACCTGATCGTGCGAATGGATGACATGACGGACGTGATCGATGCGATCCCGGACATTTCCATCTTCGAGTTGCCGGAGGGCGGCGACGTGCTCGACGCCCGGCAGGTCGAGGACCGGTACATCGACTATTACCTGGGTGGCTGACTACTCTCATGCAGGAGCTCATCATGCGTACCATTGTGAAACTGAGCGGCATTGTCCTGTGCGTTTGGGCGGCCACGGACAGCCTGGCCCAGCCGCCGGAAGCACCGGCCCTTGTGCCGGAGCTGAGCGACTTGGACAGCGAGGCCGACAAGGGCGGCTTGACCAACTCGATGCGGAAGTTCGAGAGCGTGATCGAGCAGGCCCGCACCAGCGAGTCGTACGCGATCGGCGAGAACATGAAGTACAACGAGCAGCGGCGAAAGACACTGACCGAGGAGTTGAAGAACCGCCGGCGAGCCATCGACCGGCTCGACGCGGTGGTCAGCATCAAGTACGACGAAATTCGCGATCGTTTCGGCGGCGAGATCCCCGAGGCGTACGGTCCCAGCGTCAATCAGCTCCGGCGCCAGCACGAGGTGATTCAGTCGCGGCTGCTGCGGGAGATGGAAACGTACACGGCGGACCTGTCGGAGATCGACGCCCGCCTGTCGCGGGGGGCGGTGGAGTACGAGATCGCGAAGGTGAGGGAAACGCTCATGGAGCCGGCGGAGACGTTCGATCCGGCGGCCCTGGGCAAACAGAAAACGTCGAAGCAGCCGGACCGCGATACGCTCTCCTACCTGGAGCAGTTGTCCTACCATCGAATCGTCGGGCGATCGATGCGGATCGCGTCAATCGGCCCCAGGCCGATGAGCGGGGAGATCATCAATCACCTGATCGCGGCGGGATCGTAGCCGATGGACCTCGTACCGTGGCTGATCCACGAACTGCGCGGGCAGGGTCCCATCATGTGGACGTTGTACGGGGTGGCCGTGCTCAGCCTGGCCGCGATCATGGATCGTGGCCTGTTCTGGCTGTCGATGCGGAGCCGTCGGGATTCATGGCGCCGGTTGCGACGGGCGACGGCGTCGGACGCCGTTGCCGCCGTCGGCCGGATCGCCGATGCGGCCGGCCGGCATGACTACCTGGTTCGCGTGGCACGGGCGGGCCGGCAGGGGCCGCGGGGCGATCAGCAGGCGGCGGTGGAGGCCCAACGTCAACTCGATGCCATGGACTCTCACATGAGCCTGTTGGACTGGTCGGTCACCACGGCGCCGCTGCTGGGAATTCTGGGGACCGGGATCGGCGTGGCCATCGCCTTCCGCCAGAATGGAAGCGGGCTGCCCGACCCGGGGGTGCTGGGCCAGGGCATCTCGATGGCGCTGACCACCACGATCTGGGGTCTCTCGATCAGCATCATTGCCGCCACGGCCCGTTCGGTGTTTCGCGGGCTTCGCCGCGGCGCGGTCCGCCGCTTGGAACGTTTAGTCGAGTTGATTGACCATGCGCACTCCGGGCAGCAGCCAACCGCAACTCGGCAGCCGGCTTGACGCGCTGCCCGCCGCCGACGGCGCGGACGACGGCCCCAACCTCACACCGGTGCTGGATACGTTGTTTCTTGTGCTGGCGGTGCTACTGGTCGTGTTTGTCAAGTTGACACCGGTAGAGGGGCTGCCGGCGGTGTTGGGTCCGGATGCGGGGCGGGCCGGTGACGTCGATCGGTCGCAGCGAGTGGAAGTGACGCTGCTGGCGGACGGTGGCGTGGAAGTCAATGGTCGGCCGGTCGCCAAGGACCGGCTGTCGACGGCGGTCGCGGAGCGGGTGCGCCGGTCGGGCGTTGACGGTGTGTATCTGCTGGCCCAATCGGATGTCCCGTACGGTGCGGTGGCCGAAGCGCTGGCGGTGCTCCAGCGCTCCGACTACCCACCGGTGTACCTCGGCCTGTCGCGCCGGCCATGGAGCGAGGACTAGCCATGCGTTTTGTCGTTTCGCTGCTGCTGGCCTCGAGCTGTTTCGCGGTGCTGCTGGTGCTGCAACTTCGCGAGCGGCTGGAACGCGAATTCGCCCGCCCGAAGAACCCGCCGGCCGTGATGATCCTCCAACCGACGATGGAGGAGCCGCCGCCGGAACAGGACGGCGGGACGCCGGACGACGCGACGCCGGCGATCGACAGGCTCCCGGCGCCGGAGGCGGTGACCGCGCCGGCTGAACGGCCGGAGCGGTGGCCGGACCCCACCGAGTCGCCGGCGCCGACGTTCGCCGCCCGGCCGACGCAGCCACCGGAGCCGTACGAGCCGCCGATACCGGCCGATTCG
>CAZBUJ010000131.1:0-11016 GCA_964495075.1 uncultured Phycisphaeraceae bacterium | reverse complement strand
CGGTGGCGGCAACGGCGTCAATGGCAGCGGCTTCTACGCCTGCGGTGCCAACGCCTGCGGTACCAATGCCAGCGGTGTCAGCGCCAACCGCGGCGACGGCATCGGTATCCATAGCAACTGTATTTACGGCGATGGCGGCAACGGTGGCGACATTAACGGCGTTCGCGGCAACGCCGTTGACGGCAATCGCATCATGGTCAACGGCGTGTACGGCATCGGCGATGGTGGCTTCAACGTCAACGGCGTCGGACTGGGGGAAACGGACCATGCGCCGCCGCCGTGCTTCTTGCTGGCCGCGTTGCTGCCGGGCCTGCAACCGCACCCTGAACTCGACCTGCGGACGCTGGCCTACCATCTCCAGCAATCCGACGCCACGGCGGCCGACGGGTACTGCCACGCGGCGATCAACGAGGCCCGCTCGTTCCTGGAAGCCCTGGTGGTCAACGTCGTGCACGCGGTTCAACGGGACGCCCGGGACCACGGCGCGGACGACGGGGTCCCCGATGGCGCCCGTAACGGTGCCCGCAACAGTGCTCGCAATGGCGCCGGCAATGGCGCTCGCAACGGCGCGCAGAACGGCACCGCGTTTCGCAACTACCGCCGGTATCTGCGGGACGCCGGTCTGATCGACGCCGAGGAAAACGAATTGCTTCGATTCGTGTACAGTGTGGCCAGCGCGAAGGGGAGCCATCACGGCGTGACCGACGAGGCATGGACGCGCTTGGCGAGGCGAATCGTCTTCTCGGCCGGGCAATACGTGATACAGCGCTACGCGGCGTGGAAACGCAGTGGTCGGGACGTCGCGTCGCCGGCCGAAAAGCCTACGCCGCCGCGCCGGCGTTGGGTGCCGTCCTGGCGCGGGCTGCCGCGACTGATTGCCCTGCGTCTCGGGCACGGCAGGTGAGAGAGGCGTTTCGTATGACGCCGCACCACCCGACGCCGGGCCGGGAGGCACCATGCCGCTTTCCTGAACGGGGTGTCGCTTCGAATGCAGTCGAATGCCTGCCGCCTCAGGCCATGTGGTTCGCTAAACAGGATCTCGGCAATCAAGGGGGTGTCGCCCCGCGATGGCGTGAGAATCACGGTGGCGAACGCGGCCCTATTTCGCGATTCGCCATTCTCTAGTCCGACACAACTTCCCACGCCCCGGCCGGGCTCTGTCGGAAGTGCGCGATGGGCGTCTCCTTGCGGCGCAGTTCGGCGGACCGGTCGTTGATGCGCAGAATCACCCGCCGGTCCCAGCGTACCCCCAACGCCGACAGATCAATCGTGAACTCCGCCACGTTGTGCGTGTCGATGATAATTTTGTTGCGCCGGCGATCCACGTCCCCGGTTGCCCAACCCCCGTCCACGTCCGGGTCGAGCTTCACGATCCGCAGCCACCCGGTTTGCGGCGGCGGCAGAACGGGCAGAGGGAGCTTCGGGGCGGGTGGCGTCTCGGCGGCCGGCGCGGTGGCGGGTGGGGTGTCCGGCATTGGGGCAGCCGGTTGTGACGTCGCCGGCTGCGTGGTGGCCGGGCGGGTGGTCGTGTCCGTCGTGATCTCGGCGCCCGGCGGCTGGCAGGCGGGTGCGAGCAGGCACAAGCCGACGGCAAGGCGCAACCGCCCTTTGCCACGCGTGCGAGATTGTGCCCGATTCGCATTCACCGCGATTTCGTCTGCCGTTCGCCTCGGTCGACCCGCCACAGTTGCCAGAACCCGTCGCATCTTATACGGTCATCATCTTGGCTGAGTTGCAGGAGCGGCACAAGGGCGCGGGCCCGATTTGCCGTGCTCGCAACGCGGAGTGCACGGAATGTCGAACGAACTTACGCCCCGAGCGATTGTCGAGGCCCTCGACCGGTACATCGTCGGGCAAGCCGAGGCCAAGAAGGCCGTCGCCGTGGCGATCCGCAACCGCTGGCGGCGCCAGCAGCTCCCGGAGTCGATGCGGGACGAGGTCGGCCCGAAGAACATCATCATGGTCGGCCCCACCGGCGTGGGCAAGACGGAGATCGCCCGGCGGCTGGCCACCCTGGTCAACGCGCCGTTCGTGAAGGTGGAGGCCACCAAGTACACGGAGGTCGGCTACCACGGGCGCGATGTGGAGAGCATGATCCGCGACCTCGTCGACCGGGCCGTGCACATGGTGCAGTCCGAACAGACCGAGGTCGTCCGGGCGGAGGCCGAACGCCTCACCGAGGAAAGCCTGCTGGACGCCCTCATGCCACCCGGCCGGGTCGACCGCACCGAGGACGACGCCTCGGGGGAGGCGGCCCAGCGTCGGCACCGCAGTCGGGAGAAGCTGCGGGCCCAACTTCAGGCCGGTGAACTGGACGACCGGATGGTCGAGGTGTCGATCGAACAGAAGGCCGCCCCGGTCGGCATGTTTGCGACGATCGGCGGGACCGATCAACTCGATCCGGAACTGCAGAACTTCCTCGACCGCATCATGCCGTCTCAATCGAAATCACGGCGGCTGCCGTTGCGCGAGGCCCGCCAGATCCTGTTCGAGCAGCACTGTGAAACGCTCATCGATCGCGAGAAGGTGGTCGAGCTGGCCATCGCCCGCACGGAGTCGAGCGGTATTCTCTTCATCGACGAGCTGGACAAGCTGGGCGGCGGCGGGTCGACGCACGGGCCCGACGTTTCGCGGCAGGGCGTGCAGCGCGACCTGTTGCCCATCGTGGAGGGGTGCACCGTCTCGACGCGTCATGGATCGGTCAAGACGGATCACATCCTCTGCATCGCGGCCGGGGCGTTCCACATCAGTTCACCCGACGACCTCATGCCGGAACTGCAGGGCCGCTTCCCCATCCGCGTCGAACTCAGCGACCTGACCAAAGAAGACTTCAACCGCATCCTCACCGAGCCGGAGAACGCGCTGGTCAAGCAGCAGATTGCCCTGATGGCCACCGAAGGCGTGCAGATCGAGTTCACCCCGGGCGCGATCGAGGCGATGGCCGCCCTTGCGTACAAAGCCAACCAGACCGGTCAGAACATCGGGGCCCGGCGGCTTTACACCATCACCGAAAAGCTCATGGAAGACCTGTCGTTCGACGCGCCGGATCGCCGCGGCGCGTCGGTGACGATCGACGCGGACTACGTCGACGAGCGGCTGGCCGACATCACCCGGAACGAAGAGATCGGGCGGTTCGGCTTCCACAGCCTCCGCGAGGACGACTAGCGGTTCGGGGCCGGCGCCCCGGGGGCGCGATGGCGGCCGGCACCTGTCGTGGTCTGTCGGCGGGCGCGTGTTATAACCGTGGCCGCGGCGCATAATTGCCGCCCGGCGCCGTCTGGTGTACGTTTCAGGTGACCGGTGAGGCGTGCACGGTGCGTTGGGGCCGGCGTCTGCGGAGGTGGCCACGATTGACACGGCCCCGCAGGCGCGGCTATCCTGACCCGCGCACTTCGGTCGGCTCGAGGACGAGTCATGGTCGCCGAAATCCTGCTCAATCTTGCGGGTGATCTCCTGACCGGCGCGAACATCCCGTTCGTCGCGTCCTTCGCGCTGGCGCTGCTCTTTACGGTGATGAGCGTTATCGGTGCCGGCGATACGGAGACGGACGCGGACGCGGAGGTGTCGGCCGACGCGGACGTCGGGCACGACGTCGAGTTCGACCACGACGTCGACGTGGATGTCGACACCGGCGTCGACCTGTCCCACGACGTGGACGTCGACACCGACGTTGACTTCTCCCACGACGTGGACATGGACACCGACGTTGACTTTTCCCATGACGCGGAGATCGACACAGAAGTCGACTTCGAGCACGACGTTGATGTATCGCACGACTTGGACGTGGACGGTGGCGCGGACGTCGACCACGACGTCGAGGCGGTCGCGGAACACCCCGCGGGAGCCGAGTCGATATCGTCCGTCACGTTGAGCGACATCCTGTTATTCTTCGGCGTGGGCCGGGTCCCGCTGTCCATCCTGCTGATGTCGTTCAGTTACGCGTTCGGCGTAACGGGGTGGGTGCTCAACACGCTGGCCGCCGGGCCGGGCGGCGACGTCGGCCCGTGGTTCGCCGCGAGCCTGGGCGGCGCGTGTGCGGCGGGCATGACGACGATGCGGGTGGTCAGTCGCGCGATCATCCGTTACCTGCCGACGACCGATGTTTCCGGGTTCGCCCGTCGCCAGCTCGTAGGATTGCGTGGGGTGGCCGGGCTGCCGGTCGACGAGCATGCCGGCCGGGCCCAGGTGACGGACGGGGAGGGGACGCGTCATCAGGTGCGTTGTCGAGTCGTGCCCGGCGGCCAGCCGCTGCCGAAAGGCTCGAAAGTCATACTCGTCAAGTATGTGGCCAAGGATGATCTGTATTACGTCGCGGCTGATCGTCGACGGTAAGGCTCCGCGGGTTTGCGTCAGAGCCGGCGGCCGGACGCGGCGGTAACGGCAGCAAGAAAGGGGCGAATGCAATGCTGTACTTTATGGGATTCATGCTTGTCGCGTTGATGTTGGTGATCGGGCCGTTCATGGTGGGCGAGAAGCTGGGCATGTCGTCCGCGCAGTCGGCCGTGTGCGTGATCATTGGCGCGGTGCTGCTCCTGCTGACCGCGGTCGTGGCCATGATCACCAAGCTCTATCGCAAAACGTCGGCCAACCAGGCGTTCGTGAAGACGGGCGGCCGCAGGGCGAAAGTCATCCTCGACAAGGGCGATTTCGTGATCCCGGTGCTTCACAAGCTGGTGGAGGTGTCGTTGGAAACGATGCGGCTCGACGTCAAGCGTTCGGCGACCGACGCGCTGATCACGAAGGACAACCTGCGGGTCGACATCAACAGCGAGTTTTACATTCGGGTGCAACCGAGTCCGGAGGACATTCTGGCCGCGGCCCGGTCGCTGGGCGACAAGAGCGTGCGGGCGGACGCCGTCAAGCAACTGGTCGGCGAGAAGCTGATCTCGGCGCTGCGGGCGGTGGCGGCCACCAAGGAGCTGATGGAGCTGCAGCTCAAGCGAGACGAGTTCGCGGCGGCGGTACAGGAGAACCTCGCCGCCGACCTGCGGCAGAACGGGCTCACGCTGGAGACGGTCACCATCAGCATGCTGGACCAGACGCCGGCCGACAACCTCAACCCGAACAACGTGTTTGATGCCCAGGGTCTGCGGAAGATCACCGAGATCACCCAGTCCCAGAATGTCGAGCGCAACCGCATCGACCGGGACGCCGAGCTGGCCATCAAGCAGAAGGACGTCGCGACCCGCAAGCAAGTGCTCGACCAGGAGCGGGAGCAGGCGGCGGCCGAGGCGGACCAGGCCACCGAGGTCGCCAACATCCAGGCCGTCAAGCTCCGCGAACGCCAGGAGTACGAAATCACGCAGCGCAAGCAGGTCGAGCTGGCGGCCGTGGGGAAGGAGGAGACCGTCAAGAAGGCGGAGATCACCAAGACGCAGGCCATCCAGCTCGCCGACGTGCAGCGCGAACGCGAGGTGCAGACCGAGTCCGTCGAGCGCGATCGGGCGGTCCAGGAGACCGAGGTTCGCAAAAACCAGGCGGTCGAGGTGGCCAAGCGACTCAAGGAGATCGAGATCGCCAAGAAGGAGACCGAGCGGGCGGCGGCCGAGGCCCAGACGCGGGCGGCGGAAGCCGAGCGCGAGGAGCAGACCCAGCGGATCGAAACGATCAAGGTGACGGCGGCGGCCGACCGCGGCGCGGCGGAGAAGATGATCAAGGAGAAGCAGGAGGTCGACATCTCCAAGTACCAGGAGCAGACCCACGCCGACGTAAAGGCGTACGAGCTGGCCAAGGTGGCCAATGGTGAATACGAGGCGGCCAAGCTGCAGAAGGAAGCCAAGCTGGTGCTGGCGGCGGCGGAAGCCGAGGCGGCCAAGAAGCGGGCCGAGGGCGCGCAGGCCGAGCAGATGGTGCCGGTGAGCGTCGACCGCGAGCGGGTCGATGTCGAGGGCGCCCGGGTCGAGGTCGAGCGGCAGGCCCTGCAGAACAAGCAGGAGTTCAGCGAGGCGGCCCTGAAGTTCGAGGTGCAGAAGCTCGAGATTCAGGCCAGCGCCGAGGTGCAGACGGCGTTCGCCGAGGCGATCGGCTCGATGCTGTCGCAGGCGAACATGCAGATCTTCGGCGACCCGACCACGCTGTCCAACATGGCCGGCCGGTTCATGACCGCGGCCGGGTGGGGGCAGTCGTTCAACGGGCTGCGGGCGGCCCTGCCCGACGACGCCCGGGCGGTGGCCGGCAAGGTGATCACGGGAACGGGAGCCGCCCTCTCGTCCATGGTGGAGCGGGCGACCGGCAAGAAGCTCGACCCGTCCATGATCGAGCAGGTGGTCCGCCGCGTGATCGAGGAGAAGCTGGAGGGGGCGGACGGCGGTGCCAAAAGCGCGTCACCGGCGAGGCCCGACGCCAGAGCCAAGCCCGACAAACCCAAGCCTGACAAGGGAGACACGAGAAAGGGGTAGATGAGGAGTAGCGAACAGCGTATCGTGTGATTGCCCTCGGCAATCATTGGGGTGTCGCTCCGCGGCCGCGTGACAGCCACGCTTGCGGACGACGCCCCAATTTCGCTGTTCGCTATTCGTGTCTTGTCATTCCGCGTGGCCAGGGCCCCGGCGGGCGGGTACACTGGAATCGGCGGCGGGCGGTCGACGCCGAAGGGCGGAGGGCCGATGGTTGAACGAGCAGATGCAACGAGCACGGCGAACGGAAGCCGCGTTTCTGGCGGGCGTCGAAGCTAACCTCGAGCGGGCCAAAGGTCGGCTGCTGCCCGGGCGCTTCTGGACGATGCTTCGCGGCGACCAGGGCGACGAGCTGCGGGCTCAATTGAAGGCCCACCATCGGCACGCACCGTCCGTCATCGACCAGTTGCCGCGGAACCGCCGCGTGGTGCTGCTCGGCTTCGAGCGACGATGGTGGTTTCTGCGGCGGCTGAGCGGCGTAACCGTCGCGTCGGTGCTGACCCCGCTGGATCACGTCGCCGCCGGTTCGGACGCCCCCGTGCCGCCGGTCGACGTCGGGGAGTTGGTGGACCACGTGCGTTCCCTCGTCGGTGAGCCCGAGGTGCCGCATATCATTGGAATCTGTGCCCCGGGCGGATTCACCGACGAAGCACGCAACTCGCAGCTCGACCTGCCCAACATCACGCTCGTGCTTGTCGAGCCGGGCGCACAAGACGGCTGGCGCATCACCGGACTGGGCGACGACGTGCCCGAGTTCGCGCTGTCGCTCTTCGATCCGGAGGAAACAAGCCGGAAGCTGGACCGCGTGCGCCGGGAGATCGAGGAGCGGGGAGCCGACCTGCTGGTGGGCGGGTTGAACGCGGCGGCGGTCGGCAGGCGGTTCGACCTGCCGGAAGCGGTCGTGGTCGAAGCGTTCGAGCAGGCGGCGTCGGCAGACCCGGAACTCCGGGTGTCGCGCTGCGGCACTGACGTCCTGTTGATCCGCGGCGCCCGGGCGGCCGGCCTGGCCCGGAGCGGCAGCGTCCTCGATCGGATCCGTGCGCTGTTCGACGGCGAGGGCGATGAGGCCCGGAAGATCGCGACCCTCAGCGAGCAGCGGGCCAGCCTGGCCGAGCGGCGCGATCGCATCTACGAGCACCTGGTACAGCTCGAGAAGCGGGAGGCCGCCCTGCTCGACGAGGGGCGGCAGACGTCGTCGAACGTGACGCGGCAACGGCTGGCCGGTCAAATCGCCCAGTTGCGGAAGGAAGTGGCGCGGCAGAACGTGCTGGCCGGTATGCTGGCCACGCAGATCGACATCATCAGCACGGACATTCACAATCTCTCGTTGATCGTCCAGGGCGAGGCGGCGTCGTTGCCGGACACGGAGGAACTGACCCGCAACGCGGTGCGGGCGGAGGAGATGCTGGAGACGCTCCACGCCGACGCCGACCTCGCGGGTGCCCTCGAGATCGGCATCACCGACACCGTCACCAGCGAAGAGGAACGCGTTATCCTCGCCGAGTTCGAGGCGGGCGACGCCGCGGAGCCGGTGTCGCCGCTGGTGCCCGGCGCACCGGAAACACGCCGCTCTCGTGACGAGCCTGCGGCACCCGCGCCGTCCGGCGAGTCCGCGGGCGTGGACGAACGGAGACGCGGGGACGAACCGGCGGGAAGGGACGAACCCGCGGATCCCACCCGTCGGCCGGCCGAGCCGGACGACTGACACCCGAGGCAGTGCCATGGGGGCGGGTGACACCTTTTTCTGACTCTGCCAGGGACGCAAGACGCCAAGGACTACAGTGCGCCGGACGGCGGAATTCTGATTGAGGAAGATCGGGAAGGTCAACCAGGCCTGCCACGACTGTCTCCCCCGATGGAGAACGCTGGGACGATTGGGGTTTCATGAGTCGTGCCCCACTCTCCGAGGATCAGTGATGGGGACAGTTCCCTGCTCACCTGCTCTACAGCTCCAACCCGAAGGCCGCCGTCCAGCGGTCGAAGAAGTCGGGGAAGGTCTTGGCCGTGCACTCGGGATCGTTGATCACGATGCCGCCCGCTTTCAGCCCCGCCAATGCGAAGCTCATCGCCATGCGATGATCATCGTACGTGTTCACCGCCCCGGGCCGGATGGACCTGGGCGGATGCACCGTCAGGCCGTCGGCCCGCTCCTCGACTTCGGCTCCGCGCAGCTTCAGCTCGTAGGCCAGCGCCGACAGGCGGTCCGTTTCCTTGACGCGGAGGTTGGCCACGTTGGTGACGCGGGTCGGCCCGTCGGCAAACAGGGCGACGACGCCCAGCGTCTGCACCATGTCCGGCATGTCGTTCAGGTCGACGTCGATCCCGCGGAGCGGCTGCCCCTCCGGCGGGCCGTGCACGGTGAACCGATCCGGTCCGCGCTCCACCCGACACCCCATCCGCTCCAGCACGTCGACGAACCGGGCATCGCCCTGCACGCTCGACTCGCCCAGCCCTTCGATCGTGACCCGCCCACCCGCGACGGCCGGTGCGGCCAGGAAGTACGATGCATTGGACGCGTCCGGCTCAACGGTGTACGGCCGGCCGCGATACGGCTGCGGCGCGGGCACGATGAACTTGGCCCCGCCCGCGGTGAACCGGTCCACCGTGCTGACGCCGAACGCATCGAGCACGGCCAACGTCATGCGGATGTAGGGCGCGCTCACCATCTCGCCCGTCACGTCGACCATGATGTCGCCCCGCGCGCGGGGGGCGGTCATCAGCATCGCGCTGATCAACTGGCTGGACGGCGGCGAGTCGAACGAAACGTACCCGCCCGGCAGTCCTCGCCCGTGGACCGCCAGCGGTGGGAAGCCTTCGCGTTCGAGGTACTCCACGGGCACGCCCAGGGTCCGCAGCACGTCGACTAGCTGACCGATCGGGCGCTCGCGCATGCGAGCCGTGCCGTCGAGCCGGTACTGACCCTGGCCCAGGGCGCACAGGGCGGTGCAGAACCGGATTGTCGTGCCGGAGTTGCCGCAGAACAGGTCCGCGTCAAGCGCGGGTACGCGCCCCGCACACCCGACCACTTCCGCGGTCTCCGCGGCGACGTCGGTGGTGACGTTGATGTCGAGGGCCCGCAGGGCGTCGATCATGTGTTGCGTGTCGTCGGCCCGCAGGACGCCGGTGAGCCGACTCGGTCCGTCCGCCAGGGCGGCGACCATCAACGCCCGGTTGGTCAGGCTCTTCGATCCGGGCAGGCGAACGACGACGTCCAGCGGTTGACGAATTGGCTGGAGGGCGATTGCACTCATGGTGGCACCATAGCCGCCGGTGCGGACGGATTCAATCACGTGCCGCCCGGCCGTACCGTGCAGATGGATAGGGCCCCAGGGTCGTGAGGCGCACGTCCTCGACCGGGCCGCCGACCGTGAAGTGGTACAGGCTCTGGAAGGCGTGACCGGACAGCCCCAGCACGGAGTGCACCAGGTCGTCGAAGTACGCGCCGATGCCGGTCCCCCGGATCGGGCCCGGCCGAACGGCCTCCGCCTCGAGGTAGAGAACCTGCCCGACCATCCCCGCCTCCCAGAACAGGCGCCGGTAGAACCAGGGGCCGCGGGCCCGCAGCGAGGACTCGAAGGCGGCGATCATGCCCAGGCTGAACGCGCTGTCGCCCGCGATGTCCTGTCCGAGGCAGAGCCGGGCGGCGGTGGCGCGGTAGTCGGCTTCTTGCAGCAGGTACAGCGGCACGCGGTCGAGACAGCCGTGGGGGCGGTGCCAAAGGAAGTCACTGCTGACGGCGGCCCGGAGGGCGTCTTCCGCCGCCCGGTGGCGCACGAGCGCGTACAGCCCCGGCGCCAGGCCGTCAATCCGATGCACGAACAGAAACAAGTGAATGCATGGGTGCCAGGCTATGGCATCCCATGGCGGGGCGGGATGGTTCGTGTCCGGCACCACCCGGGACAGCATGGCATAGAATCGATCGGCCGAAATCGTGCTCCGGGCGTCGAACGACACCGCGCTGCGTCGTTGTCGCACGATCTGCAAGGCGGTCAGGCCGCACGGCGGCGCGTCGACGCCCGCCGTGCCCGCACCGGGGGCCGGGCTCCTGTCCGGGTCGCGGGGCGTGGCGGGCTTGGCCGTCGCCCCGGCCACTGTATCGATGATGTCCCAGTCCACGTGGCTGGGGCTGAGGCGGTTGGCCCGGCCGACCCACTCTCCGATCTCAATGCCGCGGAGGACCTCGCCGGTCAACGTCCACGCACCGAGCGACACGCCATTCGGCACGACCGCCGCGAGGAGGTCCGGGTGTTCGCGCTCCGCGTGGCCGAAGTCGCCCGCTCGCCCGAGTCCCAGCACGCCGGCCACCACGTCGTCGCCGAGATCGCCCAGCATGATCAGACGCCAGCCGAGCGCGGCGGCGGCCAGTCGCAGGGCGGCCAGGGCGTGGCCGACGTCGTGATTGCAGTACCGAAACGCCCGCTCCCCGTACTTCCACGCCTCGCGCCAGTGAATCGAGGACAGCCCCGCGACGAATCCGCCGGCCCCCAGCCCGGCGGCGAGGGCGTCCCATACGCCGGGGGCGAAGGTGCATCGCTGCTCCAGGGCGTGTTCGCGCGGCGCGTAGTGGTACACGCCCGGCCGATCGGCTATCCCGTCCATCGCCGGCAGCACGGCGTACGCT
>CAZBUJ010000130.1:0-11127 GCA_964495075.1 uncultured Phycisphaeraceae bacterium | reverse complement strand
GCCCAGGAGGTCCACGCGTTCATCCGTGGCAAGCTGTCCGGCGTGTTCGGGGACGCGGTCGCCGCGACGATGCGGATTCAATACGGCGGCAGCGTGAAGCCCGGCAACGCGGCCGGCTTGATGGCCTGTCCGGACATCGACGGTGCGTTGGTCGGTGGGGCGTGTTTGGTCGCGGCAGACTTTCTCGCTATCATAGCCGCGGCCGCTCAGTCGACGCGGTAGACGTGCGTCCGTACGCGGGGCGCGGCCGGGCCGCCACCCAGGGGTCGCGATGAGGTTGATTTCGGTGTGACCCGACGAGCATCGTGACGCGTGTGAAATCGAACCGAGGCTGGTGACAACGATGTATTCGGTACTTGCGATGAGCCTGTTTCAAGGCATGCTGGTGGGCGTGACGCTTCTCGTCTGCCTGCTCCTGATCGTGGTGGTTCTGTTGCAGAAGGGCCGCGGCGGGGGGCTGGCCGGTGCGTTCGGCGGAGCGGGCGGCGGCGGGGGCGCGTTCGGGGCTAAAACCGGTGACGTCTTCACCGTGGTTACCGTGGTCCTCGCTCTGGTCTTCCTGCTGCTGAATGTCGTCGGCAACTGGGTGCTGTTGCCGGACGCCGGAACGGCGGCCGAGCAGCCCGAGATGTCGGCCTTGCCAGGCGCGACGGACACCGCCCCGCCTGCCGGGACGACGCCGGCGCCACCGGCCGGTCAAGCCGCGCCGGCGCCTCCGGCGGATTCGGCGCCCGCCACGCCCGCGCCATCCGGGCCGGCGGGGGCGGGGAGTGAGGCCCCGTCCGGCGCCGAGACCACGCCGGGCAGCGATCCGGGGTAGCGGCGACTCGGAGCAGCCCTGATTCGGAGCGACACTGATTCGGAGCGACACTGATTCGGAGCAACAGGGACAGGTACCTTCACCAGCGACTCTGCGGGCCCGTTACGATATCGTCAGTGACAATCGTTTGCCATCCGTGCCCGGTGGGCGCCGGGGCGGACCTGATTCGCGATCCGGCACCGGGTCGAACGCGGCCCTTCGCGCCGCGAAGGCGGGATTGACATCATGATTCGGTCCATGACGGGCTACGGTTCCGCAGAGCACACCAGCGCCGGCGTTCGCTACTCGCTGGAAATCCGAAGCCTCAACAACCGGTATTTCAAGGCCTCGATCCGCCTGCCGGAGCACCTGTACTTCCTCGAAGGGGACATCGACAAACTGCTGCGGTCTCGGCTGACCCGCGGCACCGTCATGTTCATGTTGCGGGTGCGCGACGAGAGCGCCGACGCCGCCGTGCCCGTCAATCAGGCCGCCCTCCAGAGCTACCTCGACCAGCTCACCGCCGCCACCCGAGACGCGAATGTCGCGGTGACGGTGGACCTGGCCACGCTGGCCGAGCTGCCGGGCGTCTGCCAGTCGGCGGACCTGACCGAAGAGACAAGGGAGCGGCACTGGGAGACGGTGCGGAAGCTGACCACCGACGCCCTCGATGCCCTGATCGAGATGCGGTGTCGCGAGGGGGCTGCGTTGCGAACGGACCTCGCCGGCCACTGCGACGTCATCGAGCAGAACCTGAAGGCGATTGCGGAACTTGCGCCCGCCGTCATCGAGGAATACAGAGAGCGGTTGCGGGACCGCGTCAACACGCTGCTCAACAAGGCGGAACTGGCGCTTCAGGAAGACGCCCTCGCACGCGAGGTCGCCCTGTTCGCCGATCGGTGCGACATCAGCGAGGAAATCGTCCGACTCACCAGCCACCTCGACCAGTTCCGGCGGGTCTGCGACTCCCCCGAGTCGGCCGGTCGCAAGCTCGACTTCCTCGCCCAGGAACTGCTGCGAGAGGCCAACACGATCGGGAGCAAGAGCAACGACGCCACCATCACCCGGCACGTGGTGGAGATCAAGAGTGCCGTCGATCGGATCAAAGAGCAGGTGCAGAATGCCGAGTGATCGACCCGACGGGCAGGATCGTGGGCGGACCGCCCGGCTCCCCGACCGCCGCGGACGGGTGATCGTCATCAGCGGACCGTCCGGCGCCGGCAAGACGTCGATTTGCAACCGGCTGCTCGAGAGACTGCCCAACGCGGTATGGAGCGTCTCGGCCACCACGCGACGGCCACGCGGCGATGAAGCCGACGGCAGCGAGTACGAGTTTATCTCCGACGAGGAGTTCGAGCGGCGGGAACGGGCGGGTGAGTTCCTCGAAACCGCCGAGTACGTGGGACACCGGTACGGAACGCCGATCGGCCCGGTGGTCGACGCCGTGGCCGGCGGCAAATACGTGATCATGGAGATCGAGGTACAGGGCGGGACCCAGGTCGCGCAACGCCTGCCCGAGTCCGTACGCATCTTCATCCTGCCCCCCGACATGGAATCGCTCAAGGCCCGGCTGGCCGGCCGGCAGACCGAGTCCGAGGAGATCATGAAACGCCGCCTCCAGAAGGCGGATGGCGAAATCGGATTCGCACGCGATAGCGGATACTATCAGCACTTCGTGACCAACGACGTGCTCGACGTAACCGTCGACGAGATTGTCCGGATTATTGAGACGGAGGCGAACAGGGAATGATCGAAGGACTGAAAGACGACGGAATCATCAACAAGCTCGGCGGCCGGTTCAAGCTCACCGCGCTGATCCAACGCCGGCTCGTCGAACTCATGCAAGGGGCACGACCCATGGTCGAGACCCGGGGCCTGACCGACATGGAAGTCGTCGTGCGCGAAATCCTTGAAGGGAAGATCGAGCCCGATTTCCCGGACGAGCATGAAGACCTCGAAGAGGCCGACGATGACCTCAATGTCTGACCACGCGACGGGGCCGGGCACCACGCAACACCTGCCGTTGACCGGGTACGAAGTCCTGGTGATCGTCTCGGGCGGCATCGCCGCCTACAAGACATGCACGCTCGTGTCCCGGCTGGCCCAGCGGGGGGCGGGCGTCACCGTGGCGATGACCGAGGCGGCGACCCACCTGGTGGGACCGGCGACCTTTCAGTCACTTTCCGCCCGACGCGTGCTCACCAGCCTATGGATCGCCGAGCGGGACTTCGACGCGCAACATATCCACGTCACCGATCGGGCCGACGCCGTCGTCGTCGCCCCCGCGACGGCCAACCTCCTCGGCAAACTCGCCAACGGAATCGCCGACGACCTGTGCAGCACCCTGTTAGCCAGCGTCGGACCCGCCCGGAAGCAGGGGGGCACCCCGGTGCTGCTCGCGCCGACCATGAACGTCCGCATGTGGGCCAGCCCCTTCGTGCAAGCCAATCTCGCCCGCCTGCGAGACGCCGGGTACGAGACCATCGGGCCCGAGGAAGGCTGGATGGCCTGCCGCACCGTCGGGCGTGGGCGGATGTCGGAGCCCCAGGCCATCCTGGAACGCGTTCAGGCGATCCTGCGGGCAAAGCAGCCGAAGTCGAGCTAACGGCGGCCGGCCATGCGCATCCTCGTCAACGCGGGTCCGACCCGCGAGTACATCGACACCGTTCGATTCCTGTCCAACGCGTCGAGTGGGCGGATGGGTTTCGCCATCGCCCGGCGAGCGGCCGGGGAGGGCCATCACGTTGTGCTCGTGTCGGGACCGGTCACCTTGCCGCCGCCCCAGGGCGTGGAGTTCTTGTCGGTGGTGTCCGCCGCCGAGATGCTCGACGCCTGTCGCGACGCGTTCGAACGATGCGACGCCGCCGTACTCGCCGCCGCCGTGTGCGACTACCGACCCGCGGAACCCTCCGCGCGCAAACTCAAGAAGACGGGATCGTCGCGAACCCTGCACCTCGAACCGACGGCCGACATCGCCGCAGAACTGGGTGCACACAAAGCGCATCGGCTCATCGTCGGATTCGCCTTGGAAGACCACCAGGCGCATGCACGCGCCCAGGCGAAACTTGAGAGGAAGCGCTTCGACGCGATCGTGCTCAATACGCCGGCCTCACTGGCCGCCGATCGAACCACCATCGAAATCCTCACCGCCGGTGGCGGGTGGTCCGCGCCCATCACCGGCACGAAAGACGACCTTGCCGCTGCCGTCATCGAACTGGTCAACCGGCTCCATGCCGCCAAATGAGAACACAGGCAAGCTGGGATAGCTGAGTGCCCTCACCGGCATCGCGCCGTAGTAGCACCTGTACGAATGTTGCCTGGCACAGCAGTAGGGCCCCGCCGATGCCTGCACCACGATGAGCCGTGCCGCGTGGTTCCCGTCTTCGTCGTCGGTCTTTGCTTGCCCACCGCGCGATCGCCGAAGTACTGCTGGTGCCAATCACGAGCCAGGGTTCTTTGACGTCTGGACCGTCCCTGTGGATCGCCGCGTCGACCGGTCAGTCGAACGTCTTGCCAGCCCCGGTATGGTCCATCGTGCCTCGACGCCGTCACCGCCCTCGCCGTTTGTCAACGCTGGCGACCCGACTTCGTGATCCCGATGCCGATTCCCAGGAAATTGACACGCCACCCGGGCGGGCTACACTGAAGCCCGTTCTGCGAAGCCGCGAGGCGGCGTTGCCACGCCGTAGCAGGGGGGGATGAAAGGGATCGGCTGGCCCGCCGGCGCGTACACATCCCCGATGGCCGGAGCACGACCGCGGCAATACCGAAGGGACGATCGCTTCTCGCTACCGGACGAGCACGCGGTCAGGGGAGCAGGCAGCCGTCCGACCGATTCATCACTCGGTGACGGTGCCGGTCGACAGCTCGCGACCGGATGGCGGGTCGCGTACGATCGGGTGCGCGGGGGAAGGGGACGGTCACGGCGGAAGTCGGCCCTGCATGGAGCGGGGGAGCCCGCTGGGGGCGAGATCCGAGTCGCACCGACCACGGGCGGCCCTGGCCCGCGGCGGCCTTGCCAAAGGTACCGCAATGAAGGTCCTGATGTTTGGGTGGGAGTTTCCCCCGTTCATCACAGGTGGGCTGGGTACCGCGTGCTATGGACTCACCAAGGCCATGACCGGACTTGGCATCGAGGTCATCTTCGTCCTGCCTCGGCCCGTGCTGACCACTCACAGTTCCCACGTCACGCTCCTGACCCCCGGAGGGCCGGTCTCGCCACGAGCCCGCCGCCCGGATCGAATCCGCATCCTGGGAACCGAACCCCGAGACAGCGCCTATGCCCGACCGGGAGACTTCGTTCAGCAACCGGCCAGACAGCCCAAGGACCCGGAAGCCGCCGCCGCCGCCCGGGCCGGCAAGAAGGTCGGATCGGTCATCCGCAGTCACTACGGCGGCGACCTGTTCAAGGAGGTGGATCGCTACGCGAGGATGGCCGCCCGCATCATCCGGGGATATGACTTCGACGTCATCCACGCCCATGACTGGATGACCTATCGGGCCGGTATGACGGTGGCGGCCCAGACCGGTAAGCCCCTGGTCGTGCACGTGCACTCCACCGAGTTCGACCGAAGCGGCGAACACGTCAATCAACGGATCTACGACATCGAGCGCGAAGGCATGCACCGGGCCGCACACGTGATCGCGGTCAGCCAACTGACCAAGAACATCATCGTGACGCGATACGGCATCCCGCCCCACAAAGTCACGCCGGTCTACAACGCGATCGATGTCAACGGCCGGCACGACGGCCCGGCTCCGCCCCGCATCCGCGGGGACGAGAAGATCGTCCTCTTCATGGGCCGGATCACCATGCAGAAAGGGCCGGAGTTCTTCATCGCCGCGGCCAGACAGGTGCTCCGGCACATGGACAACGTCCGTTTCGTCGTGGCCGGCAGCGGCGACCTGGCGGGGCGGATCGTGGAGATGGCCGCCCGCGAAGGCATCGGCCGGAAAGTGCTGTTCACCGGCTTTCTTCGCGGGAAGGAAGTCGAGCGCATCTTTCGAAGTGCCGATCTGTTCGTGATGCCGTCGGTCTCCGAACCGTTCGGACTGGTGCCGCTCGAGGCACTGAGCTACGGCGTGCCGGTGATCATCTCCAAGCAGTCGGGGGTCTCCGAGATCCTCAACAGTGCGCTGAAGGTGGATTTCTGGGATGTCCGGGAGATGGCCAACAAGATCATCGCCGTTCTGCAACGGCCGGCCCTTCACGCGTGGCTGCGCGACCAGGGCGCCGCGGAACTCACCGGCATCCGATGGGAGAACTCCGCCCGCGACTGTCTCGCGGTGTACGATCGAGTGGTGGGCGAGCAGCAGTGACGGCCGACTGACCTCGTGCCGGGCGTGGACGCCCGTGCGTCCGCCGCCCACGGAGGAACGTGCCCCATGGCGACGGTCTGCTTCTACTTCCAGGTTCATCAACCGTTCCGGCTGCGACGCTACAGCGTGTTCGACCGTGACGGCCGGTACTATGACGACTTGCGCAACGGCGAGATCTGCCGTAAAGTCGCGAAAAAGTGCTACATCCCCGCCAACCACACCCTGCTGGACCTGATCCGGCGCCACGAGGGGCGGTTTCGCGTGTCGTACTCTCTGTCCGGCGTCGTGCTCGACCAGTTCGAAGAGTACTGCCCCGAGGTGCTCGCCTCGTTCCAGGCCCTCGCCTCGACGGGCTGCGTCGAGTTCCTGGCCGAGACCTATCACCATTCGCTGGCCCTGCTGCATTCGCGCCAGGAATTCGTCGAGCAGGTCGAACTCCACCGGACCCGGATCCATACCCTGTTCGACCAGGACCCGCGGGTCTTCCGCAACACCGAACTCGTCTACAGTAACGATACCGCCCACCTCGCTGCCCAGATGGGGTTCCGGGGCGTGCTCTGCGAAGGGCTGGACCACGTGCTCGCCGGCCGGTCGCCCGCCTTCACGTACCAGGCGCCGCACTGTCCGGGCGTGACGTTGCTCCTCAAGAACTACCGGCTCAGCGACGACATCGCCTTTCGATTCGGCAACCGCGACTGGGAAGAGTGGCCGATGGACGCGGAGAAGTTCGCCGCGTGGGTGGCGGCGGTCAACGGCAACGGGTACCTGGTGAACCTGTTCCTCGACTACGAGACGATCGGCGAGCATCAGTGGGCGGATACGGGGATCTTCGAGTTCCTTCGGGCCCTGCCGGACGCGATCTTCGCGTCGGGCAAGGACGACTTCGCCACGATTTCGGAGGCGATCGACCGCTATCCCCCGTCAGACCAGTACGATGTGCCTCATGTCAGTAGCTGGGCCGACACGGAGCGGGACCTGTCGGCCTGGCTGGGCAACGGGATGCAGACGGCGGCCATCGCCGAACTGTACCAGTTGGAGGAGCGGGCCCGCCGGTGCGGGGAGCCGGGCGTGCTGAACGACTGGCGCCGGCTCCAGACCTCCGACCACTTCTACTACATGTGCACCAAGTGGTTTGCCGACGGGGACGTCCACAAGTACTTCAACCCGTACGATTCTCCGTACGACGCGTATATCAACTTCATGAACGTCCTGGATCACCTGGCCGGCCGGCTCGGCGCGTAAGCCGACCTGCGCGCGGGTGGCGTGGATGACCGGGGAGCGTCCGCTCCCAGATATTTCCGGGGCCGCGTGCGGCTCAGCCTCCGCGCGCCGAGCCCCGCGCCGCCCCGCAAGCTGTATTGCAGCAGTAGTTTATGGCTCCCGGCCGATCCGCCCGGTCTTCCGGGGCCTTCGTGGCGGGGCCCGGCGGCGGGAGAGGGTCGCCAGGGCCCCGCCGCATGGCGTCCAGAGGCAAGATTATGGGGCGAAATCCTCAAGCGATCCGCTTGGCGGGGCCGATGAGTGGGTGAGTGTATGTCGCACTTGCGGGCGAAGGGTAGAGCCCTTGGCGTGGTGGAATTCTCCGTCAGAGCGGTGTGCCGCGAATTGGCCGCCCGGCGTTTTTTTGTATTGACTTGAAACGCGTCGGGCCTACAATTCCCCCGCATTGGAAAGGGTTATGCCCACGCGGGTTAATACGCGATGGGCGGCGTAGGAGTTGCAGGGAGGCTGGTCGAATCCTGGATGTGGCGCGTTGTTCAGGATCGGCCCGACGGCCCCCAAGTCCGGTTTTGAACGGGAAGCAGGCAAGGCAGTCGATCTCGATTCGGGGCGACGGGTCCCCGCACGGGGGTGGCGCGTACCGGCGCATCGCATCGCGATGAGCGCCGGATACTCCTGTTATCAGGGACCGGGCTTTTGGGGTATTCAATGATTCGCTCTCGGGCGAGGCCAACGTGCGGACATGTGAGCACATCGCCGGTCGCGGGGCCGGGATACTTTATGCAAACATCTGTTAGCGATACATCGTGTAGCGCGGACTAAGCCAATAGGTTTCACTGGAGGTCAACGGTAATGCAAAGGTCAAAGACAGCACAGGAGAGCAGGCGTTCCCTGGCATTGCTCTGCAATGTGGGCATGGTTTTGGGTCTCGCGCTGCTCATCGGTTTCGCTGGATGTAAGTCCGGCATCAGCAAGCCGGGCAAGGGGGGGACGCCCACGACGCGGTGCGACTCCGACGCCGACTGCGACGACGGCGTCTTCTGCAACGGTGCGGAAACCTGCACCAACGGTACCTGCCAGGCGGGCGAGGATCCCTGTCCGGACTTCGGCTGCGACACCGACATGGATCAGTGCTTCGAGTGTGACTTGGACGCCGATTGCGACGACGACCTGTTCTGCAACGGCGAAGAAACGTGCAGCAACGGCTACTGCAACGACGGCACCGCGCCGTGTGACACAGCGGCCGGCGAGGAGTGCAACGAGGAAGAGGACATCTGCGCCACGACGGACGAGGACGCCATGGCCGCGGCGAACCCGGGTGTCGCGTTCGACAATCTGGGTGTCGGCGTGGCGGTCGACCTCGAGTCGCCGACCCCGCCGGGGTTTGAGGCGTCCGCGGTCGATGAGACCCGCTGCACCTGCAGCTGGACCGTCACCGGCTCGGGCACGGTCGATCCGGCGGACGAGTGTACCACCACCTACACCCCCGCCCTGGGCGACACGCAGGTCGCCGTGTTCGTGACGTGCGACGTCGGTGAGGCCACCGAGGCGTCGTTCTACTACCCGCAGGCCGTAACCGTTTCGTCGGCCGTGCCGTGCACCCTGGACTCCGAATGCGACGACGGGCTGTTCTGCAACGGCACCGAGACGTGCGGCACCAACGGTTTCTGCGAGGCCGGCACCGACCCGTGCGCGGAAGACGAGACGTGCGAGGAAGGTGATGCCGCCGCGGTCTGTGTTCCGATTGTCGGGCCGACCAAGGATTTCACGCTCGAGCAGGATAACCTCCTTGGCACCTCCGCCGCCGACACGTTCAACGCCCCGCTGACCTTCAACCCCGGTACGGGCGCCCAGGCGGCCACCTTCCAGAACGGCGATGCGGCCGACGGCCTGGCCGGCGACGACACGCTCAACTGCACCTACAACAACACGACGGGTGCAGCGCTGACCATCGCGGTCGCCTTGACCGGCATCGAGTTTCTGAACTTCAGCGATTTCGGCGGCAACGCGGCGACCACCATCTCCGGCATCAGCTTCGCGGGCTACGAGGCGATCACGGCGGTCAGTGGACTGGTGGACACCACGATCAACAACCTGGACGAGTTGTGCGACCTGGGCGTGAAGAACACCAACTTCGACTTCCTCGTAACGTTCATCTCGCCGGCCACCAACGAGAATGACGACGAGATCGATCTCACCCTGTCGGGCGTCAAGGACAACGCGCCGGACGGCTGCACGATCAACATCACCACGCCGGCCAACGGCATCGAGACCATTAACATCATCTCCGACGGCGGCGTGAAGAACGAGGTCGAGGCGCTGGTTCAGACCACCGGCACGACGTTGACCACCCTTAACGTCAGTGGTGACACCGACCTGGCGTTCGATCGTGCCACGGCCCTGCCGGGTACGCTGACGACGATCGATGCCAGTGCCGCCACCGGGGCGGCCGACTTCACGGTTGGTGGTGCGCAGAACGTCACCTTCACCGGTGGCGCGGGCGACGACATCGCCAACTTCGCCGGTACCTACACCACCGCCGACACCATCGACGGTGGCGCCGGGACCAACACGCTGGGGGTCAACAGCGCCCAAGCGGTGGCGGCCGCCACGGATCAGACCAACGTGACGAACATTGACGTGATCCTGATTCCGGATGCCATCAACGGCAACGTCGACGTGACCAACTTCGGGGCCACCGACGCCCGCCTCGATCGGGACGGTGCTGGTGCCCTGACCGCTGGTGCCTCGGTGGTGACCGTGGGTAGCGGCACCCGCTCGATCATCCTCAACAACGATGACACCGCCAATACGCTGGGCGTGACCGTCGACGGTGTCCTCACCACGGATCAGTTGACCGTGTCGCTGTGGAACTCGGACCTGACCGCCACCCTGACCTGCACCGGCGCCGAGACGGTGATCATCGACTCGACGAATGGTGCGGACGGCACGGCCGCGGACGGAACGCAGAACACCGCGACCGCGATTACGCTGGCCCCGACCTTCGGCGCCGGGACCCTGAACATCACCGGTACGGTCGAGGTGGTGGTGGCCGGCGCGATCACGGCCGGAGCGGTTGACGCCTCGGCGGCGGGGGCCAAGTTCACCATGACGTCGACGACGGCCTCGATGGTCGCCGCGGGTGGTGCCACGCTCACCGGGTCGGCGTACAACGACTCGCTGGTCGGTGGCGCCGCGGCGGACAGCATGAACGGTGGTGTGGGCGACGACATCCTCAAGGGTGGAAACGGCGCTGACCTGCTCACCGGCGGTACGGGTACCGACCGCTTCTTCATCGATGCGACCGCCGAGTTCGGTGACATCCTCAACGACTTCACCGGCGGCACGGACCGCTTCGGTCTGGCCAGCGGCATCATCAACTTTGCCGGTGTCGCCGGTACGGAGGCCGCTCCGCTCCAGTTGACCTCGGGCGACTGGCAGACGCGGGCCACCGCCGTTGACATCGTCGTCGGTGACGCGAACAAGATCGTCCAGTTGACTTCGTCGCGCACGACCGTCCAGCTCACCACCGATCTCGGTGGGGCTGCCGCGGCGTACGTGCTGGCCTTCGACAGCACGCTCGGCCTGGGTGTTCTCTACCACGACACCGACTGGTCGGATGCGGGCACCCGTACGTTGGTGGCCCGGTTCAACAACCTGACCACCCTGGCGGGTGTGACGGCGTTGACCTACACCGACTTCGAGGAAATCGACTAGTGACGTGACTGGCACCGCATCGCGGTGCACAGCATACTCACGCAGGAAACCGGGGCTCGCGCGGCGGGGGG
>CAZBUJ010000129.1:0-11587 GCA_964495075.1 uncultured Phycisphaeraceae bacterium | reverse complement strand
CGTCCGGCCCGTCCGGCCCGCCCACCCCGCTTCACGGGCGCGGCGCGGCGTGATCAGGGTGGCCACCACGTAGCAGGCGACAATCACGGGTGCGTAGAGCACGCCGCCCAAATAGACCTGGATGTAGATCGCGATCATCAGCCCGGCGGCGACGTAGCGCCGGCGAAACAGCAGCAGCAGTGTCAGGAGCATACACAGCAAGGACGGGTCGATGGCCCGGACCATGGCGTGCCGGTGGAAGAACTGGGTCGGCATGGCGAGGAACAGGCCGATCCAGAGCCAGCGGAGTGGCACTCCTCCGGCGATGAGCAGCAGGTAGACCGTGGCGACGGTCGCCCCGAACGTCAGGGTGATCAGCCAGCGTCCGCCGACGTACGCTTCGCGGTCCATCCCGCGGGCCGCCTTCACGAACGGGATCAACAGGGCGTGGAAGCCCCAGTGGTGGTTCACGAATCGGTCGTGCCAGAAGATCGTGGCCCGCAGCCACGGGAATCGGGCGACGAGGCCGATGTCCGGCATGAGTTCGGCCATCTTGACGTGATAGAACGAATCGTGTCCGGGAACGCCCCACTCCTTTGGCGACTGGCCGGGCTGGGTGTAGAGGAAGGTCATGACGGCCACGCCGAGCAGGAAGGCCGCGAGCAGTTCGGCGAGATGCCAGCGGGTCCACCGGCGCGGCGCTCCGTCGATGGTGTCGTCCGCTTGGACAGGGGCGTCAGCCGGGGCGGCATCCAGCGGCGGGCTCGCGGTGTCAACATCGACCGGCATCCCGTTCATCCAGGTGAGACTGGCCCGTGAGACCGCCGTCAGTATCCGGCAACGGCGACCGGCGGGCAAGCGGGGGGGGGCGTGCCGAGCCTGGCCCGGGTGGAGACGAACTCGGGCGATCAGAAGAAGTACTCTTCGGATTGGCGTCGGTCGTGGGCTTCGAGGAGCCGGGCACGATCGAGGACGTCGATGTAGGCGAGGATGTCCCTCACCTGATCGATGACGTAACTGGTGAGGTACTTTCGCACGACCTCCTGCAGTCCGTCCCGCGACCACGGCTTGGGCATGAAGAAGTCGAGGTCGGCGGCATTGACGGCGGTGATCGTCTCGCTGAGGCCGGCCTGCCCGGTAACGAGGATGTTTCGCGCCGCCGCGGTCCGTCGATCGTTGTTCAATTCGACGAGGAAATCAACGCCCTGGGTGTCGCCGGGCAGCACATGGTCGCAAAGTACCAGGCCGAGCTCGTTGCCCTGGCCGAGGCACTTCTCGACGACCGCGCGGGCATCCTCGGCATCTTCGGCCGCTTCGACCCGGAACGCCGCGGCGAACGGTTCCAGGTCTCGCAGGAGCGCATCGCGGACTTCGGGCTCATCTTCCACGCAAAGGATCAGGATTCGCTTCATGACTCGGCGTTCTCCCGGGGCTTCCAGCGGAAGCGCACCGGCAATACGACAGTCACCGTCGTGCCGCCGTCCAACGACTCGATCTCAATCGTTCCCCCGTGCCGGGCGGCGATCTGGCGGCAGATCGCCAAGCCCATTCCCAAGCCGAACTTGCCCTGACCGCTCTTGGTCGTGAAGTTCAGGTCGAACACGCGGCCGACGTGGTCCGGCGAGATCCCGCCGCCACTATCGCTGATCCGCACCCGGACATGGTCGGCGGCCGGTGCATCGGTGTCAATGGTCAGCTGCCCGGCACCCTTCATGGCATCGAGGGCGTTGGCGATGACGTTGGTCCACACCTGGTTGAGCTCGCCGGGGTAGCACTCGATGGCGGGCAGGTCCCCGTAGCGGCGCCGGACCGCGACTTCGCGAAGGGCATGTCCGAACATCAGCAGCGTATCCTCGATGCCCTCGTGCACGTTAACTTTGGTGGCCCACTGGTGATCAGCCCGGGCGTAGGACCGCAGGCTCCGGACCAGCGACGCAATCCGGTCGGCGCAGCGGCTGATGTTGCGCAGGGAGCGACCGAGCTGGTAGTAGCGATCCATCACCACGAGCAGGCGATTCAGCTCGACGGGGGCGAGTCCGCCGAACCGCCGTTCGTACTCGTCGACGGTGACCACGCCGATGTCGACCAGGCGCCGGGCGAGCAGATCGTCGCCGACCGCCGCGGCCAGCGCCTCGCGGCGCTGCCGCGTGACGCGAGCGGATACGGGTTCGCTCTCCATAGCGGACAGCATGACGGCCTGGATGGCCTCGCCGTCCGGCACGTCGCCGAGTAGTTTGATGACGTCTTCGCCGACGAAGTCGACGGCCCGCTCGATGGCGGCGACGGGGTTGTTGAGTTCGTGGGCGATGCCGGCGGAGAGCTGCCCCAGTGTGGCCATCTTCTCCGACTCAACCAGTTGCATCTGCACCTGCTCGATCCGGTTTAAGGCGTCGGTGAGCTGATCCCGGTCAGCGGCGATGGCGGCGCAGAGCTTCTCGTTCTCGATCTGGAGTTCGGCCACGTGCTCGTTGCGCCGGGCGTGGGCCCGGATGATCACGGTGACAAACCGGCTCGCCAGCTCCTCGTCGCATTGCACGGCGCGTTCCAACTGTTCGAGGGTGAGGGGAATGGCGACGACATCCGTCAAGGCCCGGACGGTGAAGGACGCCTCGTTGCGGGAGACGAGCGACTGGAGCCCGACAATCGGGCCGGCCGCGTGGTGGTAGAACATGATTTCGCGGTTGCCGGCCTGGCGCGACAGTTGCACCTGGCCCGACTCCAGGATGCGAATCAGGTCCACCGGCTCGCCTTCGCGGAGCAGGACCGTGCCGGCGGGGTAGTGGTCGCGGGGCATCGGGCCGATGGCCCGATCGATCCCTTCGATCATGGCCTGCTCCACGCCCGTGTCGTCCAGCGCCAGGTGTCGGAGGAAACTGTGCGATTCCGGTCGCGGCAAGCGGACCAGCTTGCGCACGCGGCGGACGGCGTCGCCGGCGCCCTCGCAGCGCTCGACGATGGCCTTGCCGCCGCAGAGTGCGGTCAATTGCCGCACGAGGTCGTCCACGTCCTGCCTGCCCTGCTCGACGCAGAGGATCACGTGGCGCGCGGATTGCCCCGGTTTATCGGACATCGGCCGTCCCCGTTACGCCGCCCTGCCGGAATGGCGACGTGCTGAAGAGCATCGTACCAAGTACGCCCGGGAAGTGTAATGGGGGCGCGGCCTTCGGCCGAGACGATGGAGCCGTGGAGCCGGAGAGCAGGTGAGCTCGGCGAACAAGCGTCATCGTTACACATGTTGATCGCCTCCCGCTCAGTTATCGATCCAGCCGCATGAGGCCGGTCGCCTTGTCCACCTCGAACTTGCTGCGGCGGCCTTGGGGGATCTCGGTGATCGCGTTCACGCGATCCGGGATGCGAGTTCCGGCGGGGATCTTCATGTATTCATGGCGGTGGGGCGTCCGTCTGTCCCTCGGCGTTGCGGCTGGTCAGACCCGGTCCATGGACGATACCACACGCCCGACGTGGCGAGACCCCCGCCGGGTGCGCGGCCTCAGGAGCCCGGGCGTCGGTGCTGGTCGAACCACGCGAAGATCCTCGGCAGATTCGCGCCGATCAACCGGCTGCTGTGCCCGAAGCCGCGTTCCTCGCGGTATCGATGCGAGATCCCCAGTTCGGCCAGCCGCCAGGCCGCTTCGCGCGACTCGGTCACCGCGATGACGTCATCGTCCGCGTCATGAATGATGAAGGGGTCCACGTATCGCACGCGCGGGAGCAGTTCCGTGGGGACCGGGCCGGCCATGGGGCAGATGGTGGCAAAGCGGTCCGGGTGGCGGGCCGCGATGTACCACGTTCCCCAGCCGCCCATGGAGTGTCCGGTGAGATAGACGCGGTCGTCATCCACCGGGCACGCCGATCGGACGTCCTGAATCACGTCGAGCACGTCCTGCTCACCGGGGCCCTCGTAGATGCGCGGTCCGCGCCCGGCCGGTGCGGCGATGAGATACCCTGCCTGCTCCGCCAATTCGGCGACCGGCGTGTGATCGAACCAGGCGTTGTGATCGACGTCTTTGCCGTGGAGCACAACGGCGAGCGGGAAGCCCCCGGGCGGCGGGGCCGTGTCGGGTACGTAGAGCCGGTACGGCTGGCGGGTGCGGTCGGCGGAGCTGATCATGGTACGGGCATGGTCGCCCGGTGGTACAAATGGCGGTGGCATGGTGATCGCCCTCGTGTCCTGTGTTTCCGAGTCGGGACCGTTCACCCGGGCGTAGTCGGCTTGGGCAGCATGTCAGGCGGGCGTTCAAAGAGGTATGCCGCCGGCTCGAGGCGGTTGCCCCCGTCGCTGAAGACGGCGAACTTCGCGCCGGACCAGATTGCCGCCGCGCCGAACCGGCCGTCCTTGGCAAGGGCGTACATCTTCACGTCGAACCGGGGTCGTCCGTCCGGTCGTTTCAGGCGCGGCTCGGTGACGTGCTTGACCATACGGCGCAGCACGCTCAGGCACGCTTCGGCGGGGGCCGCGCCGCCGCGCATGGCCTCGACGGTGGCGAAGGCGCCGCACTCGCGGATAACGGCCTCGCCGCGTCCGGTGCTGCCCGCGGCGCCGATCTCGTTGTCCACGTAGACCCCGGCCCCGATGATGGGCGAGTCGCCGACGCGGCCGGCGATCTTGAAGGGCAGGCCGCTGGTGGTGGTGACGCCGCCGAGGTCGCCGTTGACGTCGACGGCGAGGCAGTTAATGGTGCCGTGATGGTGGGGCATCGCGTTGGGATCGTCGTCGGCGTCGAGAGGCGGCAGCCAGTCATCGCGATCGGACAGGTTCTCTTTCCATCGGAGCCACTTTTCGCGGGCGCCGTCGGTCAGCAGGTTCTGCTCGGGGAAGCCGTGGGCCTTGGCGAACGCGAGGGCCCCTGCACCGACCAGCATGACGTGATCGGTGCGGCGCATCACCCGCAGCGCGACCTGAGCGGGGTGCATGATTCGCTCCAAGCCGGCCACGGCGCCGCTGCGGTGGGTCGGCCCGTCCATAACCGACGCGTCGAGTTGGACCACGCCGTGCTCGTTGGGCAGTCCGCCGTACCCGACCGAGTCATCGTCGGGATCGGCCTCGTTGATCGCGACGCCGGCCACGACCGCATCGGCCGGGCTGGCGCCTTGGCGGATCCGCTCGGCCGCCAGGGCGGTGGCCCGCAGGCCGTTGCCGCTGGCGATGACGACGATTCCGGGTGCCTGGCCCGTCGGGATCGGGTCGGCGGTTCGGGCCCGGGTCCCGGTCGCGCCGAGGGCGGCCGCCGCGCCCACCGCCTGCATGAAACCGCGCCGCGTGCAATTCCCGCTCATGGTAACGTCTCCGCGTCGGTGCGGTGATATGTTCGACTCTCGTCGACCGATCGTTCGTTCGCGGGCGGAGCGGCCGATCAGCGTGATCGGGCCGCGAGGAATGCCTGGTTGTCCGGGTGCTTGCCCAGCGCTTCCAGGAGTTGCTCCATGGCCTGCGCCGGCGGCCGCCCGGCCAAGCTGCGCCGGATGCGATACGATTCCTCCAGCGCCTGTGGCGAGAGCAGCAATTCCTCTTTCCGGGTTCCGGACTGATTGAGATCGATGGCCGGCCAGATCCGGAGATTCGCCAGATCGCGGGACAGCATGATCTCCATGTTGCCCGTGCCCTTGAACTCGTTGAAGATCACGTCATCCATCCGGCTGCCGGTTTCGACGAGGGCGGAGGCGATGATGGTCAGCGAGCCGCCTCCCTCGACCTTGCGGGCGGCGCCGAAGATGGCTTTGGGTTCTTCCAGGGCGCGGATGTCGAGACCGCCGGACATGATCCGACCGCTGTTCCGCACGGCGGCGTTGAAGGCCCGACCGAGCCGCGTGAGCGAATCGAGCAGCACGATGACGTCCTCGCCGCCTTCGACATGCCGCTTGGCCTTTTCGATCATCAGTCGGGCGATGCGGACGTGGCTGGCCACGTCGTGGTCGTTGGAGCTGGCGACGACTTCGCCGTGCACGGTGCGGCGCATCTCGGTCACTTCTTCCGGGCGTTCGTCGATGAGCAGCACCATCATGTAGACGCCGGGGTGGTTGGCGGCCACGCCGCCGGCCATCTGCTGCAAGAGGACGGTCTTGCCGGTGCGGGGGGCGGCCACGATCAGGCCCCGCTGCCCGAACCCGATGGGCGTCATCAGGTCGATGACCCGCATGGTGAGCGGACCGCCCTCCATTTCGAAGCGCACGGGGCGGTTCGGATCGATGGCGGTCAGTTCGTTGAACGGCGTGAGGCTGCGGAACACGTCGGGGGCCTGCCCGTTGATCGATTCGACGGTTTGGACGTCGGGGACCCGCTGCTTCTTGCCCGGGCTCCCGCCGCCGACCACCGTTTCGCCCCCGCGAAGACCGTAGCGTTTGACCACGTCGGCGCCGACCCGCGGATCGGTGGGGTGCACGGCGTAGTTGCGCCGGGCGGACCGCAGGAAGCCGCCGCCCTTGCCGTTCGGTTCAAAGGTTCCCGTCAATTCGATTTTCGGTGAGGCCATGCAATCACACCCTAGAGACCAGCCCTCTCACCCGTGACAGATCCGAAGAACAAAACGGCCCTTCGGTCACGGTCACGCCCGGGCCTTGGCTGCTTGAACCCGTTGCCGTACGGAAATCGCGGGCACCCACATCGGCACGGAAGGCGTTTGGATGCCCGGCCCACGACCGCGCACCCGCCGCCATCATAGCGACTTCAGAACTTCCGACAAGCGGTCCGGCCGCGCTTGCCAGGACCCCGGGGGGCACCTATAGTGCCTCGATCGGTAACGGATTGGCTCTGCGGTAGTCAGAACAGGGGGTAACGTGGCTGATCATTTCGCTGACGGCCTGATCGACAGGATTCGGGCCAAGAAAACGCCGGTCTGTGTTGGGATCGACCCGGTCTACGACCGCCTCCCCGCCAACATTGCCGAACGGCAGGAGATGAACGACGCCGCGGACTCCACGTCGGCGATCGACGGCATTCTTGAGTTCTGCCGGCGCGTCATCCGGATCGTGGGTCCTCTCGTCCCCGCGGTGAAGATCAACTCCGCGTTCTTTGAACGGTATTATGCAGACGGGGTGGAGGCGTACTACGACCTCGTCCAGGAGGCGAGCGCCCAGGATCTCCTGGTCATCGGCGACGTGAAGCGGGGCGACATCGGCAGCTCCGCCACGCCGTATGCCCAGGCGCACCTGGCCAACCCGACCTTCACCAACCTCGAAGGAACGATCGCACCAGACGCCGTCACGGTCAATCCGTATTTCGGCTTCGATGCGATCCGCCCGTTCATCGATGTCTGCCGGGCCGAGGGCAAAGGCCTGTTCGCGCTGGTGCGGACGAGCAACGAAACGTCCGCCGACGTGCAAGGCCTGCGACTCGAGGACGGTACCACCGTGGCGGACCGGATCGCAACGCTGGTGAACCAGTGGGCGACGGATGACGGCCTGGTGGGGGCGAGCGGGTACAGTTGCGTCGGCGCCGTCGTGTCGCCGCACAGCCGCGAGGAGACCGAACGCCTGCGGCAGTTGATGCCGAACTGCATCTTCCTGGTACCGGGCTACGGCGCGCAAGGCCGCACGGCCGAAGACATCGCACCGTGTTTCAAGGCGGACGGCACGGGCGCCTTGATCAACGCATCCCGCAGCATCCTCTACGCATACGAGGACATGAAGTACATCGAGCGGTTTGCGTCCGAGTGGGACCGCTGCATCGAGTACGCGTGCAAGGACTTCATCCGCGACGTCAGCGGCATCGTCCGTCTGTAGGCGCGCCGCGGGCCGCCGGTCGCCCAGGAAAACGGGGGCGTCCGGCCGCTCACCTTCAGAATCGAACTCGGGCGTCGGATGATCCGGCCACGTCTCGTGGTGCGCGGGCCGTCACGGCGTTTCGCCGAAGAAGACCGGATCGTCCGGGGCCACGGAGTACCACGCGAACCAGTACGCGTACCGCACGTCAAGGGGCGCGGACGGCGGGTCCGGCGTGACGTAGACCGCCCCGGGACCGCTGCACTGGAACCGGAGCCCGATGCCGCCAAGCCGAGTCACCCAGCTTCCGTCGGCATTGGCCAGACGTTCGATCACCGGAACGGGAAAGACCGCCCGACGCCCCGCAACCGCCACGGCGACGACGCGCGTCTTGTTGGCCAGCCGGTCCGTCGGCGCGGCCGGCTCGACGGGAAACACCAGATCGTCCGATTGCAGGTACCCGGGCAGGGGTTCGCGTTTGTAGTATCCCTTGCGGGACGGCACCGGGGCCAGGGCGGTACTCTCCGGATGGCGGGACAGCCAGTCGGCGTAGACGATCAGCGACGCCGGGATGGGCGTGAGGACGTGGCCCGCCGCGGCCGCGGAACCGGCCACGGCCCGGCCTTCCAGTTGGGACCACAGGCTTTCACCGTGGCCGGCCGGCCGGCGATCGAACAGCAGCGGGTTCGAGTTGTAGAACAACCCGCTGTTGGCCAGGTTCAGGGTCTCGCCGTCCACCCGACGATCGTAGACCACGACGCTGTCGCAGAGATAGGAATACGTGACCGCGATGGGCACGTCACCCAGCGTGTCATTGACGACTTCGTGCCAGGCGAGGGCCCGTACGGGGTAGGCACGCGCCGCACCGTTCAGGTAGACGCCGACCACACGTTCGCGCTCCACGAGGAACGTGCTGTGCTCGCGCCGCCGCTGGTCTTTGTTGATGCGTTCGACTTCGGCCGGGGGTACGACGTGCGGATCGGTCAGGACCGCGACGGTGTCCTTCGATCGGCCACCGGCTCGGATCGCGTCGCGGGGGATCAGGCAGGTTGACAGATCGAACCGATAGGACGCGACCGTGCGACCGTCACCGATCCGCTCCATCCGGGCGTACCGGACAATGCTCGTGATGCGCCAGGCGATCACGGCCAACATGAGGAGACCGGCCAGCCCCAGTACCCATCCGCCGCCGCCCCACGTCAGCAGGCGCTGAGGGCGACGGGATTCGGTTGCGTGGGTCGGTTCCATGGGTACGTACAACTTCCACGATCGGCCGCGGCGTTCGGCGAGCCGATCAGAAGAGTGATGTCGGATCGACGACCATCAGAACGAGCAGCAAAGGCAGATACGCGATGCTTGCGATGAATACGGCACGGGCGGCCGGGGCGGACCGTTCGCGATGCAACCGTCCGGCCAGCACGAGGAAACCGGCCCCCATCGTCATGGCGCCGATCAGGTAGACCCAACCGGACAGCCCGACCATGGCCACCGCCGCGCTGACCGGGAGTAGAGCGAGGCAGTACACCACAAGGATCCCGCAGGTGGTCTGCCCGGTCGGATCGACCACCGGGAGCATGCGGAATCCGGCTCGTTCATAGTCCTGCCGGTACATCCAGGCGATCGCGAGGAAGTGGGGGATCTGCCAGATGAACATCAGGGCAAACAACACCCAGGCGCCGGCATGGATTCGCCCGGTCGCCGCCGCCCACCCGATCATCGGGGGGATTGCCCCCACGACGGCCCCGGCGAGCGTGCACAACGTGGTGCGTCGCTTGAGCGGCGTATAGATCAGCAGGTAGATCAGGAAGGTTGTAGCCGCCAGGCCGGCGCTGAGTCCGTTGACCAGAATCGCCAGCGTGGCCAGCCCGAGGCACGCGATCCCGCACCCAAACAGCAGCGCCGCGTCCGGTCGCACACGCCGGGAGGGCAGTGGTCGGCGCCGGGTTCGGTGCATCACCGCATCCCACCGAAGCTCCCACCATTGGTTGAGGGCGTTGGCGGCGCCGGCCACGAGTGCCGTGCCGACCGCGGTCCACACGAGCATGCCCCACTCGACGCTGGCGCCGGCCCCGAGCAGGTAACCGACCCCCGTTGTGGCGACGACCAGCGACGCCAACCGAGGCTTAGTCAGTTCGGCATACGCGGCGAAGCCGCTCTCGCCGCCGACCGCCGCATCGCGGGGCGCGGGGATCGAGATCGATCGGTTTCTGTCCGCTGGTGTTGGCCCGTCCAAACAAGACCCCGTCGTGATTGTCTCAAGTGTTACCGGGTTGCTACTATAGTACGATCGCCCGCGAACGACAAGCGATACGGTTGCCACGTGTCGGCCAGACCTCTACACTGCCGGAATGGCGGCTGACTTATGCGTCTCGCGGGCCCGGCCGACCGTCAATTGCGCGAGAACAACGATGGACGACACTACCGGTATGCGTCCCGCCGGGGCGGGCGATATCCTGGCATGTGGATTCGGCATCACGGCCGCGCAGTGGGCGGTGGGGTATTTCTGCCGGTTGCCTGGACTGAGTGTTCCCACAGTAATTGTACTGACGCTGATGGTGGTGTGCCTGTTGGGGGGCGGCGTGCTGGCCGGTCGACGGAGTCCGCGGGGATGGAAGGCAGGCATCTTCGTCGGTCTGGTCAATGCGTTGTTGAACCTGATGATCCTTGGCAGCCTGTTGAATCCGGGCGAGGACCCGAATGGTATCGCGGCCTCGGCGTTTTTGTGGGTGCCGGGCTCGATCGCGACGGCGATCGGGCTATGTACGCTCGGGGCAGCCGCCGGCGCCGCGACGAGGCGGGGGGAAATCGCGCCGCGGAACTGGACGGCGGCGTTTGTCACGGTGGCGTGCTTCGCGACGTTGCTTCTGCTGACGGTTGGCGGGATGGTGACGGGCTACGAGGAGGGTCTGTCGGTGGTGGACTGGCCCAACTCGAAGGGCCATAACATGTTCCTGTATCCGCTTTCGATGATGACGGGCGGCATCTATTACGAGCACTCGCACCGGTTGATCGGTTCGCTGGTGGGGCTGACCACGATGGTGCTCGCGTTTCACCTGCTGCGTGCCGAGCGGCGGCGTTGGCTCAAGACCTACGCGTTCATCGCGCTGGCCGTCGTGATCGTGCAGGGCATTCTGGGCGGTCTGCGGGTGACGGGCCATTTCACGTTGAGCACGTCGCGGGAGGAGGTCGCACCGAGCGTCACGCTGGCGATCGTCCACGGGGTGTTGGGGCAGTTGTTCTTCGCCTCACTGGTCGCGATGCGTGCGTTCGTGTCCGACACGTGGAAGAGTGACGTGCCGGCCACACGGAAGCTAACGGCGGCGTCGGACCGCAGTTTGGGGGTGATGCTGGTGGCGCTGCTCATGGTCCAACTGGTGCTGGGCGCCGTGTTGCGGCACATCGCGGGTGGTCTGCATCTGCATATCACGGTTGCGGTCCTGGTTGTGGCGTTGGCGGCGACGTGCGGCGCGCGGGCTTGGGGGCTCAACAGTGAGATTTCTGTTCTGGCGCGGCTCGGCAAGGCGCTGCTCGTGCTGATTTCGATGCAGGTCACGCTCGGGATCGCCGCCCTGGCGGTCACCGGTTTCACGGCCAGGGCGGGCGCGCCGAGCACGGCGGACGTCGTGGTGACCGGCGCGCACCAGATCGTCGGCGCCTTGCTGTTGGCCGGCGCGGTACTTCTCACAGTCTACGACTATCGGCTGCTGGCCCCAGTCGCGGGCGGGCAACCAGGCTTGACGAGGGCAGCACAGAGCTGAGACCGCCTGGGGCACCACCATGCACGCCGCATGGTTCCCATCCACGTGCCGTCGACCTCCGCCGAATGAGTATCAATGTTGATCCGCCGTGCAAGTCGCGGATTGACAGATAGTTCGGAGTTTGTTAGGGTCCCTCCGTGTCTTCATTATGG
>CAZBUJ010000128.1:0-11768 GCA_964495075.1 uncultured Phycisphaeraceae bacterium | reverse complement strand
GGTCCATCCCAGCTAGAGCCATCCCAGACGGATCAAACCAGTCCATCCCAGTTGGCCCATCCCGGCGAGCCCGTCCCAGCGAAAGCCATCCCGGCCTGGCGATCCCGTTTCCCAGCGCTCCACGCGGATCGCCACTTGAAGCCGCGTCGATCCGAATGCCAGCGACGGAGCACGAATGCCTCGTCGCCGACGGATCGCTCTCTCTCCCGCACTCCGGTTTGGCACCAGTTGCCGCTCGAGGCGATGTCGCTGGCCGCCCTTCTCCCAACCCAGACTTCGATCCTGACCAGCGACAGGTGGCAGCAAACTCCTCGAACGCATCTCACTCGCGTCCGCCGGCGGCATCGACGGACACCCGCAGGCTCCCAACGCACGCCCCGTACTGTTACGTCACTGGCTTGGTTTACTTGCAACGCGCATGCCAGGAGGACAATACATCGGCGCCTCGCGGGGAGGCGACGACGAGTGACGTTGTATCTTTATGTATTATCTGGAATAACGTGTGCCGCCGGGCGTGCCGGGGCCGCCATCGGCCGGTTCGTTATGAGCGGGCCGAATCGGCTCAGGCAGGCCATCTGGCTCAATTGAGCCGTTCTCGCCGGGCGCAACTGGCCCGCCGGGCCGCCTGGTCCCCACTGGGCGGACGGCTGGAGGCGGTCGGGGAGTGCGGGGGGATCCGCGCCAGGCCGACCGGGCCGTCCACGTGGACCGCTGCCTGCCGCAAGCGGGCATCGAACATCCCCGGTAGAGTCCCGACGTGCCCGTGTGGCGGCGCCGGAGTATCACATCGGTGCGCGATGCAACCGGGAGCTTGCGGACGCGCGGCTCGGCCCGATCCAAACGGCCTGGGCTGCGACGCCCCCGGCCGCTCTGTCCACTCCGTTGCGGCGAAGTCGCGTGCCCCCGGGGGGGCGGCGCCCTCAGTCGTCCTGGTCGTTTTCGATGACGCTGATAATGTCGATTTCAACAAAATGCATGGTACACCTCGCGATTAGCAGGGGATTACGTCGACGTAACAGGCGATCGCCTCGAGGATAGTGATCACGACGTCAAAGGCGATTGGCACGGCTGCAAACATGGGAAAACCTCCATGGGTTAGAGACTTAGGTCCGATTCGATTTCGTCACTCGGACTTCACTTCGCAATCGCTGGAAGTGGTCCGCGGATACCGCTTGCATGGACTGAGATGGCAAGGCACAATAGGGAAGTTGCGACGGCCGCCGAGCCGGCAAGACGGCATGATGGACATGAACACTGGATACCGGCCGGTTCGGGCGCTGGCGTCCTGGCCGCACGAGCATTGGCTGGGTACGGACATGGCACCGTTAACCACTCGCACGTTGCCGACCGACTCCCGACTTAGCCGGACCCGATCCGTCCCCACGGCCGACAACAGGTTCTCAGGTTTCAAGAAATGCGTGTCCCGCGCCTTGGGACTTAAACGCTTACCCTGTTGGCGTTTGCTCCTCGCCGATGAGCATCGCTTCCAGGATCTTGTGCGACAACACTTTAGTGAGTTTCACTGTAATCCTGGATATCAGGGTCGTCAACGGGCATAGTAACGACCGATAACTAACTCCGTCAAGCAAAATCTAACTCGGAACTGGTATGTTTTGAGCCTGTTTGCCGGCTTGGCGGACCTCGTGGAGGTGGACACCGTGGCGGAGAACCAGGACCGAAGGGGGCCGGCTCGAATTGGTAAAGCGATACGCGCTAATCGATTGCGGTCGGGCATGACGCAAGCGCAGCTCGCCGCGAGCATCAACCGTACTGGTAAGTTTATCAGTGAAGTCGAAACGGGACGGGCCAAGCTGAACGAATCGGACACCAACAAGCTCGCCAGTGCGCTCGGCGTGACGGTGGACACGCTTCTGGAAGCGGACCCGGACAAGTTGGCGCAGCAGGTCGAGGATTTGCCGCGTCGGATTCGCGAGTCGCAGCCGACCGGGTTGGTGCTATTCACGTTCCCGCAGTTGATCGACTACCTGGATCGGGCCGGCTGGCTGCGTGACTGCAAGATGTGGAGTCTGTCGTGCGAGCCGTTCCCGGAGGAGGACAACATCGCCCTGGTCGAGCAGTTGGGCGAGTTGGTGGCGAGGAAGGGCTTGAAGTTGCGGTACGCGTTCCCGCGCAGCCGGCTGGCGTTGTCGCCGGGCGGGTCGTCCCCGGCGCGGCAGGGCACGGCTGAGATTCTGCCGCCGCCGCTGCTGAGCGCGTTGCGATGGTCGGCCAGGCTGCGGGACATGATCGACGGCGCCCCGCACGTGGCGGTGGGGTATGCGTTGGGCAACGACTTTCCGTTCTTTTCACCGCTCCAATCGTACCTTTGGATCGAGACGGCGGGCACTTCGTGGAGCGAGGTGATGCCGCTTCTCTACGGTCGTTCCGAGACGCGAACGCACGAGAACACCAACGCCAGCGTCTCCTTTTGGTATCACCTGCCGCGTGATCGCGGATCGCGCATGCTGATCAATCTTGCGAAGTGCGTGGAGGCCATCGACCAACAGCCGGTCGACGCCTAGTCCGTTGATTGCCAACGACGGCTGATCTTTCTCGATCCTGGAGTCTGTTCAATCGGTGCTGGGGGTGTATGGCGTTCAACCGGCCAACTGTCTGCCTGCATTGCCACAGTGACCTGGACGCGCCGGGTAGTACCGAGTGTCCGGCGGTGCGCTGCGCGGAGTGCGGGTTCGCCTGGTCGAGGCGCCGGCGTCGGGCCCCCATCCGCGAAGGGGAGCGGTTGTCGGCCCTGCCGTCCGACCGGTACCGGGTGGAGTCGCTGCTCCACGACACCGGGAGCGGGCGGGTGTACCTGGCCCGGCACCTTCTCCTGGACGAGCGATGCGTGGTCAAGGTGCTCGGCCCGGAGGACGCGGGCTACTCGCCGCAGGCGAGCGAGCGGCTGGCGCGAGCCGCCCGGATCGGTTACCGCATCAGCCACCCGGGCATCATCCGCGTGCTGGACATTCACCAGGTGGACGAGACGTGGTACGTGGTGATGGAGTTCGTTGACGGGGCGAATCTGGACGCGGTGTTGTCGGCTTGCGGACCGCTGGTGTGGATGCAGGCGGCGGACATCGGTCGTCAGGCGGCGGACGCGCTGAGTGCGATTCACCGGGCGGGGTTCATCCATCGCGACATCAAGCCGGCGAACCTGCTGCTTCAGCCGGACGGCAGCGTCAAGGTGGTCGATCTGGGGCTGGCGTGTTCGATCGAGGCGGAGGCGGCGCCGTCGCCGGACGAGGGGTCCGGGCTGGTCGGCACGCCGCCGTACGTGCCTCCGGAGCAGCGGCAGAACCTCGGGCCGCTGAACGAGCGGGCGGACATTTACGCGTTGGGGGCCACCCTCTTTCACCTGGTCAGCGGCCGCCCGCCGCAGCGCAGCAAGTCACCGCTGGCGTATCTGTGCGGCGAGCAGCACGAGCCGATCGTCTGGGACCGGGACATCGCCCCGCCGGTCCCGGACTGGTTCCAGGAGGTGGTGGAGACGTGCCTGGCCCAGCCGTCGGACCTGCGGATCGAGAGTGCGACGCGGTTGTGCAAGGTGTTGGAGAGCCATCTGCCCGGCCCGGACGCGTCCGGACCGGATCGAGCCCGGGTCAGCGCGGTCCGGGCACCGCGTATCGCGGTGCTGCCGCTGCGTAATGAGGGCGGGGAACCGGATGACGACTGGGTGGGTGACGCGCTGGCGGATCACGTCAGTCAGCGGATCGTCGAGTTGCAGGACGTGCACCTGATCGATCGGCATGAACTTGCCGTTCTGATGGAGCGGATGTTGTCCCGGTCGCCGGTGGCGGCATCGGACGATCAGGTGTGCGCGGTGGCGGAGCTGGTGGGGGCGACCACGGTGGTCCGCGGTTCGTACACGCTCGACGGCGGGGTCGCGGCGGTGGAGGCGTACGCGTTGCGGGTTCGCGATCGGTCGACGCGGGTGGTTCTGAGCCGAAGCGGCGTGCTGGCCCAGATCCTCGGTTTCGAGATCGACCTCGGCGAAGCGGTGATCGAGGCCCTGGGGTTCGGGGGCATGCCGCGGGCATCGGGCCGTACCTTTGCCAAGGGGACCAGCAACACGCAGGCTCAGAAGCACTACGCGCAGGCCCAGCGGGCGTTTGCCAACGGCGACTACAAGGCGGCGATTGACGAAGCGCAGGTCGCCCTGGAGGCCGATCCCGGCTTCATCGACCTGATCGGCTTCATCGGCGTCTGCTACGCCCGGCAAGGGCAATACGACGAGGCGATCGAGCATCACAAGCGGCTGAAGGAGATCGCCGACGAAACGAACGATCCGTACCGACTGGCTGAGGCCGTCAGCAACATGGGCGTGATGCACTATTTCAAAGGTGACTACAAGTCCGCCTACGAGTTGCTGAACGTAGCCAACCGGTTGGAGCAGGGCCTGAACCTGCTGCCGATCCTGGCCAAGAACTACAACAACCTGGGTTTCGTCCTGACCAAGCTGGAGCGGCTCGAAGAGGCGGACAGCGCGTTTGGCAAGGCGACGGAGATCATGACCGAGTTGGGGTCGGTGGCGTCGATGATTTCGTCGCACAACGGGCGGGGCGAAGTCGCGTTGCAACGTGGACGGTACCAACAGGCGGCCGATCACTACCGGGTGGGTCTCGACCTGGCCAACCGGTTGGAGGACCAGGTCAACGTCGGGATCTGTCACGTGAATCTCGGGCGTTGCTCTTGTCACCTGGGCCGGCTGGAGGAGGCCGAGTCGCACTTCGAGAAGGCCCTCGATATCCTGAAGTGGACGACATTCTGGCACGGCCTGGCGATGGCGTACGAGCACATGGCCGAACTGATGCTGCTGCAGAAACGGGCCGACGAGGCGCTGGCGTGCATGGAACAGCGCACGGAGCTGGCCCAGCGGTACAAGAACCGTCGGATCGAGTCGGCGTGCTGGGAACAGAAGGCCCGGGCGTACGAACTGATGGGCAAGGCGGAGACGGCGGTGGCTTGTCTGCGTAAATCGTTCGAGATCGCCAACCGCCCGGTGCCGCCGGCGGAGGATTTATACGAGTATCTGGAGGCGGTGGCGCGGAGGTTGCCATACGGGAAGGGGGGCGAGTGAATGGCGAATCGCGAGTTTATTGCTGAATACGTATCAGCGATCGCTCGTGACTCGTGTGGGTGGGGCTTTGCCCGGCGAATGGTGCCGGCGACGCCCCGCCCGCTCGGCGAACCGCGCGTTCGTGCGGCGCAGCGCCCGCCATACAGTGGATAAAACCCACCCGGCGACTTTACGAGGTGCGATCCGCGCCGGGCTCCGGTGATCCGCTGCCTCTATCAAAGCGGCCGGAAGCGCGTTTCCGTCGCCGCACCCCGAACCTACTCGCACACCACGTCGAAGATCTTCACGGCGTCGATCCCGGCCTCGTCCACCGAATCATTGGGGTTATCGATGACGCTGAAGCGGACCTTCATCTGGTCGGTCGGTTCCGCCACGAAGTCCGTGACGGGCACGTCGCGCCGCACCCAGCCGGGCGGGATGTTGATCACCCGTTCGATGAGGACCCAGTGGGCGCCGTCGTCGTCGGAAATCTCCACGTCGAAAGGATCTCCATCCTGGTCATCGTTGGACCACCACCGGGCGTACCGGAACACCGGGTTGGCCAGGCCGGTCATGTCGATTGTCGGTGAGATCAGCCATGTCGGTCCGCCGTCGACGTCCGAGTTCCCGGGACGGTTGCCGGTGAGGAAGCACTGTCCCGAGCCGTCGGCGTCCCGAGTCGGATCCCCGTGGCTGCCGTCGCCGGCGGGGATGCCGCGTTCCCATTGGCCGTCCGTCAGGTCGATGCTCTCGACGGTCCAGCCCCGGTCCGCGTTGAAGTTGTCGTCGAACGCGAGCATGACATCGCCGACGGCGCTTTGAAACGTCACCGCCGGCGCGGTGGCCGGTGCGTACACGACGCCGGTCACGGCTCCCTCGGCGCTGAGATAGTATTCCGGCACGTCTTCGCATGCCGGTGGCGGGATGACGGCCTTGAAGATCGGGCCGGCGACCCGTTGCAGGGCGGCGATCTGGAACGGTCCGTCGTCAAACCGATAGTGCAGTTGAGCCGACCCCGTTACGAGGGTGTCGCTTCCCTCATGGATCACGACGTCGAGCGTGTTGGGTCGGGTGGGCGAAAGGAACTCGGGGGTGCCTGCGGGCAGTTCGACGGCCAGCGGGACGAAACGCGGAGGGAGCGCCTTCGTGAGCATCAGTTCGTCCACCACGAGCCGCCCTTCGTTGGAGCCCCAGGAGGGGCCGACGTCGAGGCGGACGGCCACCACGTCGTGCAGGTCGAGGCCCGACGCGTTGGTGAGGAAATCGGTGATGCGGATGCGGATGACCTCCATTTCGTTGTGCCAGCCGCCGCGGCGCTGGTACGGTTGCTCGAATCCACCCCCATAGGCGCCCGTGTTAATGGAGCTCGAGTTTCCGGCGTCATCCACCAGGGTGACCGAAATCGTCAGGTCACCCAGTGCGGCGAGCGTGTAAGGGTGCTGCGTGCCCTGAGCGCCGCGGAAGGACAGGTACTTGTATTGCGTAAAGTCCCGCTCGTCCGGAACGACCTCCCACTCGTAGTACAGGTCCTGGCCGTTCCAGTCGAAGACGGCGCCACGGCTCGAATCATCGGCCCGGGCCTGGGTGGCCCCGTTGAACTGATCGTCCGCGGTCCAGGTGAAGTCGGTGTTGTTGTCTCTCAGGCGTCCTTCCATGACGTTATGGACGGAGAAGCGGACCGCCCCGCCGGAACTGCTGATCTCGCGTAACGGTTCGGACTGGTAGTCGTCGATGAAGAAGTTGCCGTGGTCGGCTCCATTGCGGTACTCGTGGGTCACTACGACGCACGGGTCGGAGGTGTCCACGCCGATCGGATGGAAGCGTTCGTATTGTCGCCAGAAGAAGTCCGAGGCGGGCACGTTCTGTTCGGCGTAGTACTTGATCAGCGGCAGGAACAGGCCCCGCTGGATGTCGTGGACCTTTTCTCGGCCGATCGAGCAAGGCCCCTCGAACCAGCTGGGGAATTCCGGTCCGTTGTGGAACCAGGCGTGGCCGGTGCCCTGGACGACGGTCGACATTCGGTATTTCGTCGCCCGCTCGTGCAGGGGGAACGTCTGGCCGGCGTACGTGCCCGGGGCGCCGGTGATGTCGGTGTCGCCGCTGGCCGTCCACAGGTGGAAGTTCGCGTGCCGCGGCGCGGTGTCCGCCCACTCGGGCGGCAGCATGGCGCTGATCAGCACGATGCTGTCCGCGGTGTAATGGGTGGGGGTGTACACGCCGTCCAGGATGTCGTCGAAGGCCTTGATGACGCCCCGCCCGCCGACGCTGTGCCCGATCCAAATGATGCGGCTCGAATCGATGTGTCCGTTGATTGCGCCGCCCTCGATCACGTCCTGGAGTTCGAGGAAGGCATCGGTGTGGCCTCGGGTGGTCGTGCCGTCAGCAAGGTAATTCTGGTGCGCCATGACGATGTAGCCGTACGACGCCATGTGGCGGGCGATGTGGTCATACCACGTGTATTCGTGGCCGCCGCCGTGGGTGATGACGATCAGCGGCAGCCTCGCCAGGGTCGGGATGGGGGTGGGATAGTACACGACCTCGTTCGTGCTGCCGTACGGCAGGCCGAAGATGGTATCGACATCGTAGGGAGCCGACTCGATGACGGTGAGCGGTCCGGGCTGTGTCGTGTCGTGCACGACGTACAGGCCCACCTCGCCCCCGAGCCCGTCGATGTAATCGCCGGCGTCGAGTTCCCCGTTCCGGTTCGCGTCGATCACGACATCGTAGCCGTGCCCCAGTCCGGTGAAGGCGTTGGTGGTGGGTACGAATACGGCGCTGTCCAGGTCGTACGGGTCGACCACGGTGAACGTATTTTCCTGGATCGACGTTCCACCAAAGGTCTCCGTCCGTGGGCCGCCGGGTGTGACGTCCACCAACGACGGGTCGGCCACCCAGGCTCTGGCGCTTTTGGCCTCGACCACGTAGATGTCACCCGTCCGGCCGACGATGTCGGGGTAGCGCGTCGGGTCGATGGCCACCTCGATCGTGGCGTCCTCGTTGAATGCCTTGACGTACTCGAAGTAGGGGTAATCGGGCAGCGAGTTGCCCGCCAACTCCACCTGGCGCAGAGGCGATGGTTCGGCACCGTCGAACGCCCGCTGGAACCCTGCGTAATCGAGCGCGTCCACGCGGGCATCACCATTTTCGTCGAAGACCGCGCAGTGGGGCTCGTCGTACGCCGCGCCCGGGCCGGTCAGGCAGGCCTCGAATGCCACGTAGTCGGCGAGGTCGATGCGCCCGTTGCCGTCATAGTCGAAGGGGATCCCGCTGGCGATGCCCGGTGCCAGCAGGAGTCCCGCGATTACCCTGCTCGTCCCGTTCGCGTTTACGGCAGGGCCTCCTTCCCGGCCGTCGAAGCCCGCGGCGGGGGTGGAGGGGACGGGCGGCGCTTCGGCCCCCATCGCCGAGGCGCCCGACAGCAGGCAAGCGAGGATCATCCGCTTCTGCGTTTTCATCGATTCGTTTTCCCTATCTCAATGCGTCCATAAACGCGTTCAGACTGCGTAGCGACAGTCTATTCGCACGCCACGTCGAAGATGGACACCGCATCGACGCCGCCCTCGTCCACCGAGTCGTTGGGGTTGTCCATGCAGCTGAACCGGACCTGCATCTGGTCGGTCAGGGTGACGTAGTCCGTCAGGTGCACGTCGCGGACCACCCAGCCGGGCGGGATGTTCACCACCCGTTCGACGAGGACCCAGCTTTCGCCGTTGTCGTTCGAGACTTCGACGTCGAACGGGTCGCCGTCCTGGTCGTCGTTGGACCACCACCGGGCATAGCGCAGGACCGGGTTGCTCAGCCCGCGCAGGTCGAGGGTCGGCGAAACGAGGCGGGTCGGTCCGCCGTCGACGTCGGAGCGGTCGGGACGGTTGGCGGTCAGGTAGCACTGCCCCGAGCCGTCGTAGTCCTGGGCCGGGTCCCCGCCACTGCCGTCGCCGCCGGGCAGGCCGCGCTCCCACTCGCCGTCGGTGAGGTCGATACTTTCTACCGTCCAGCCCTGGTCGGTTTCGAAGTCGTCGTCCAGGGCGAAGACCTGGTCCCCCACGGTGCTCGAGAAGGTCATTCCGGGGGCGCCCATCGGCTGATAGACCGGCCCGGTGACCGTGCCCTCGGCGCTGAAGTAATACTCCGGCCGGTCGCTGCAGGTCGGTGGGGGCAGGGTACCGTGGAAGATCTCCCCGTCGACCAGCTCCAGCGGCGCGACCTGAAACGCGCCGTCGTCGTAGCGGTAGTGCAGCAGGGCCGTTTCCGGCAGCAGGGTGTCGCTGCCCTCGCGGATCGTCAGGTCGATGGTGGTCGGCTCGTGCGGCGGGATGAACTCGGGCGGGGCCGATGGCAGCCTCATGGTGAGCGGGACGAACCGCGACGGGTAATCGTTGGTGAGCATCATTTCGTCGACGACGATCCGCCCCTCGGGCGAGCCCCACGAGGGGCCGACGTTGAGCCGGACGGCCGCGATGTCGGACAGGTCGAGGCCGGAGCCGTTGGTGAGGAAGTCGGTCACCCGGATCCGGATCCGCTCGAAGTCGTCGTGCCAGCCCCCGGATCGATCGTAGGGCTGCTCCAGCCCTCCGCCGTAGGCGCCGATGTTGATGGAGCTGGTGTGGCCGGCCCCGTCCCGCAGGGCCACCGCCAGGGTCAGGTCGCCCATCACGGCCAGCGTGTAGGGGTGCTGGGTGCCCTGGGCCCCGCGAAACGACAGGTAGAGGTAGTTGGCGAAGTTGCGCTGGTCCGGGATGACTTCCCATTCGTAGTAGCGGTCTTCCCCGTTCCAGTCGAAGACGACGCCGCGGCTGGTGTCGCCGTAGAAGGCGTGGGTCGCCCCGTTGAACGGATCGCTGGACGTCCAGCTGAAGTCGTCGTTGTTGTCGTCCAGGCGGCCTTCCAGGACATGTTCTACCGTGTAGGTGACGGCACCGCCTGAACTGCTGACATCCAGTTCGGGGCCGCTCTGGTAGTCGTCGATGAAGAAATTCCCTTCTTCGGAGCCGTTGCGGTACTCGTGGGAGACGACGATGCAGAGATCGCTCATGTCCACGCCGATGGGGCGGAACCGTTCGTATTGCCGCCAGAAGAAGTCGGCGGCCGGCACGTTGCCTTCGGCGAAGTGTTTGATGAGCGGCAGGAAGAGACCCAGCTGGATCCGGTGGGTGTTCTCGCGGCCGATGGAGCACGGGCCAGTGAAGAAGGCGGGGTCGCCCGGCCCGTCGTGGAACCAGGCGTGCCCGGTGCCCTGCACGACGGTGGACATGCGGTAGGCGGTGGCCCGGTCGTGGAGCGGGAAGGTCTGGAATTGGTCGAACCAGGGCGAGCCGCTGATGTCGGTATCGCCGGCGGCGGTCCAGAGGTGGAAGTTGGCATGATGGGGCGTGGCTTCATCGGGCTCGCCGCCTCCGTTGGGCAGCATGGCGCTGATGAGCACGATGCTGTCGGCAGAGTAATGGGTGGGGATGTACTCGCCGTCGAGGATGGTATCGAAGGCGTTGACGACGCCCTTGCCGCCGAGGCTGTGGCCGATCCAGATGATGCGGTCGGCGTCGACCTTGCCGTCGATGGCGCCGTCGGCGATGGCGTCCTGCAGGTCGAGCACGGCGTCGGTATGGCCCAAGGTGCAATCGGGCGGTCCGTAGCAGTTCTGGTGCGACACCACGATGTAGCCGTAAGAGGCCATGTGGTAGCCGATGTGGTCATACCACTGGTAGTTGTGTCCGCCGCCGTGGCCGACGAGGATCAGCGGCAGCGGTTCCATTTCGTCGATGTCGGTGGGGTAGTACATGACTTCGTTGGCGTAGTAGGAGGGGATGCCGAAGATCGCGCCGACGTTGTACGGCGGCACGTGCGTGACATCGAGGGGCCCGCGGGCCGTCGTATCGTGCACGACGTACAGACCCGCCTCGTTGCCGAGCCCGTCGATGTAGTCGCCGGCGTCAAGCCGGCCGTTGCGGTTCATGTCGACCACTACGTCGTACCCGTGGCCGAGACCGGTGAAGTCGTTGGTGGCCGGATCGAACACCGCGCTGTCGAGATCATACGGGTCGACCACGTGGACGGTATTGTCCTGAATCGTGATGCCGCCGAAGGTGGCGGTTTCCGGCCCGTCGGGCGTGGCGTCGGCCAGGGTCGGGTCGGCGGTCCAAGCGACGGGGGTTCTCGCTTCGACGACGTAGATGTCGGCGGTCCGGCCGACGATGTCGGGGTACCGGTTCGGGTCGAGGGCGACCTCGACGGTGGCGTTCTCGTTGAACGCCTTGACGTATTCGAAGTAGGGATAATCGTCGAGCGAGTTGCCGGCCAGTTCCGCCCGCACAATGCCAGTCGGCCCGACCTCGCCGAACGCCCGCTGGAACCCGCCGAAGTCGAACAGGTCCACGTGGGTGTCTCGATCGTCATCGAAGACGCCGCACTCCGGTTCGGCGATTTCGGCGGCCGGCCCGGTCAAGCAGGCTTCGAGCGCCACGTAGTCGGCCAGATCGATCACGCCGTTGCCGTCATCGTCGAAGGGGATCCCGCTGGCGATGCCCGGTGCCAGCAGGAGTCCCGCGATTACGATGCTCGTCCCGCTCGCGTTCATGGCAGGGCTTCCTTCCCGTCCGTCGAAGCCAGCGGCCTGCGCGAAAACCCGTTTCGCATCCCGGGCAGCGACGTGGACCGCGCCGCGTGCGGGCAAGCCAGTTGTTTCCGTTCATTGACGGAGCCGCGGTCGCCGGTGTCC
>CAZBUJ010000127.1:0-11801 GCA_964495075.1 uncultured Phycisphaeraceae bacterium | reverse complement strand
ACCACGGCATTGAATCACTGATCTCAACAATTTGGAATTCCGGTCTTGACCCGGAATTGCTGCGCGACATATCCCCTGAGCTGTACAGTCTCGTCACGCGCTGGAACTATCTCACTGACGAAGAGAAGGGCTTCGCAGTGGCCCGCGTTGTCGGTGAATTGGGAACGGCCATTCTCTTACCCGGCGCAACTGCTAAAATAATCGCCAAGCTGAAACATTTAAAAAAGCTAAAGGCGCTTACGAAGGCGAGGATCGCCACAAAGGGCCTTGGCGGTCGCATACTGGCAGCCGCAGAACGAGCGGAGTTTGACGCGTTTGCTGCTCGAACAAGGGCATTAGGGCTAGTGGAGAATCCTTACCGCACAGGGAGTTGGGGAAGATGGGTCAACGGGAAGTTCAAGGAAGTACTTCGTATTGACGTTGGCGAGCCGGGCAAACGAGGCTGGAGAGGCAAAACGCATATCCATATCGCGGGGCAGAAAGGACACCTCGACCCTAAGACAAATATTCCAGGGGAGTGCAGCGGACAATGACAATCGACGACTACAAAACGCTCGAGTACCTTCACGACGCCCAATTGGTGCGCATATCCTATTTCGTTGGGCAGGATGGGCTGCGACGACTTAGCCTAGTTGTCGTATGTGATGACGAATGCGGACACGATGTGTGGGCTGGCAACACGGTGGAGATTCTGTTCGTGGATGCGCTGGTGGTGCATGGTTCCCTGGTGGGCCATATGTGTGGGGAGGAGTATGTCGATGGCGTCGTGGCAGGACTTCGCACCGATGCAGAGCGCACAGTGGCGGAGTTCACGAGGCAGGGAGTCGCTGAACCACAGGTTAGGCTAATCCTCGTTTTCCAGAGCGGCTCTGAGCTTGCTGTCGCGTGCAACGCACTCGAGGTGGGTGTCACAAGCAGCTGATTGCGTAGAGAGGCGTCACTCCTCGCTTCGGTCTCAGTTGTTGATCGGAGGTATATCGCCTAGTCAGCGCGTCTCCTCGTCGGTCCAGATTGTGGCGATTGTAGGCAGCACGATGGCCACTGTCGACAGCGGGGTTCGCCTCCCCGAGTGGAGTGGGAACCGATGGGTCAAGTCCTAAGTTTCCTGTCAAATGCTCCGGCGTAGGGTCCGCGGTTCCCGGGCTACGCCGCCCAGGTGGTTTGACGCGATTGGCCGAAGACCTCCTCCCATAGCGTATCGATCTGCTTCATGATGAACGCATTCATCTTCACGCCACGCCACTTCTCGGATGCCGCCAACATCGTCGCGTACACCAGCTTCAACCCCGCTTCTGATGATCAACAACAAGGGCGTACCGTTCCGGTACACGTTCGACGGCCTGGGCCGGATGACGCAGAAGGTGGAGGACGTCGGGGGGCTCGGCACGACGACGACGTGGGCTTACAACGGCCTGGGCCTGGTCACGTCGATGACCGACGACGACAGCCATGCGACCACGTACGACTACGACGACGCCGGGCGGGTGACGAAGATCACCTACCCGGACACCGGGGACGTCGACTTCGCGTACGACGACGCGGCGAACGAGAAGACGCGGACGGACCAGAAGGGCGTCGTCACGACCTACGCGTACGACGACCTGCACCGGTTGGTCAGCCGGTCGTACAGCACCGGCGGCGCGGACGCGTTCGAATACGACCGGTCGGGCCGGTTGACGGTGGCGGACAACGCCCTGGTCGAGGTGGACTTCGAGTACGACGGCCTCGGGCGGCTCGAGACCGAGCGGCACACGTTCCTGGGCGACAGCGAGGTCTACGAAGTCGGGCACGCCTACGACTACCCCGGCTCGGTGCCCTGGACGGAGACGATCAGCTACCCGGCCGGACGCGATGTGGTACGGGAGTACGATGCCCGTTTCCGGCTGCAGGAGGTCGATGGTGACCACGGCACGTGATAAATCAGGGACAGCGTCCAATATGCCACGACGTGGCACTTCGTAGCGAAACTCGACGGATCCAACTTCGCTGACTACCTGGACCACGTGCTGTACGGCTACGACTCCGTCGGCAATCGGATCTGGGCAGGATGGTACGCTGTTAGCAGAGAATCAGAGAGCGCAGCGGGCCGAAACGATGCCCCGGCTGGCCAATGGCGGTGCAAACCGCCTTAAGACGCTCTCTCTCGCCGGCCCGAGCCCTTCGGCGGCATCTGTAACTCCTTGCGAATCCTGGCGATAAAAGGAAGACTTCCGGGCGCTCTCTGGCCCGGGTTTTTGGCGTGAACTGGACGGTCGCCAGTTCCGCGACCGAGCGTTGACCTCCCCGAGTAGGGCTCGAACCTAGTGGCGATTCGCCGCAAGGCGATGTGTGGCAGGTGGTTACGAACGAGTGCCCGGTGGATGTCACCAACAGCGTCACCAACAATCCGCTGCAAGGCGTCGATCTGCCTCGCCTGGACCCCGAGACGAAACGGGCACTGGCGGCGGCTCTCCTGGCCTCGGCGGATCGTGACTGCGGGGTGAGGGGGAGGACCATCGGGTAGAAGCACGTGGTTCCCGGAGAGATGCGGACGCGGCAGGCAGATGCACGACGGACACGAACGGGGGTCTGGCTAGCAGGCCGGGCCCCCTACCCTGTGTACGAACAGCGTCGAAGCATTGGCCACGGCGATGCTCGAACGGATCACGAGGCCTGATACTGCTGGCCCAACCGATTCGGGGCTCCGACCCGTCCGGCATGCAAACTCTGTGGGCCCCTGACACCGCCAAAGCGCGGGAGAGGGCCGGATTCTGAGGAGAGGCAGGATTCCACCCGGCATGCGGCCGTCGGCACTGGCACGGCCCCTGGAAATGTTCGACCGGGCAGCTTCTCGGGGGTGGGGTACAACAATCGGATGGAACCAGAACGCCTACACGTATCCCCCACCCTCGATGCCTGCCCCAGTTACGGCGGGATATGACTGGCACGCAGTTAGTCGGATTCTTCCACGCGGTGCACAGATTCCCCGCATTCGGGACACGCACCTGATACATTGCCCGCGAGGCTGTAGCCACACCTGAGACACACTGGAATGCCGCAGTCTTGAAGTTGTAATCGGATCGAAACCCGCATTCGTCGACGTCCCAGCCAGAAAGGCAGGAAAACTACGAAACCGATCATCAGCAAAAGCAGAGCGTATCGTCCATGGGACAGCACTGGCGGTAGGTTCGCAAGGGCACGCCTGAGCACCACAAACAGTGGAATCGCCATGACGGTGACCGCAACAACCCACGCCCAGTATCCCCGGAACCAGATCAGTTCGGAGTACGCGCGTCCCTGAATGGCGGCTCGCTCCTCGACACTGTCCACCAACATCAACTCCGGGAACAAGCGTATAAGGAAACCCTTGTCGCCCAATCGCCATTCGTGAAACCATCGAGGAGCACGCATTGTCAGCTCGCAATCTCCCCACACTACAGCTACGTGCGTGACTCGTTGCGAGGAGGGGCCTCGCAGCAGCGTATCACCAGCATAAGTGCGGTGGTCGGCGTCGATCGCCTGCTCGGGCGGTCGGCTTTCATCCCACTCATCCGAACAAGAAGCAGGGGTGGGGGCTCCACAATCGGATGGGTCCCATAGGAGTCCCGATGTATGCTCTTGCCAACGCTGTTGCTCCGCTTCTGCCCGAAGCCGTTGTCAGTGCTGCCCAGAAGGAGCGATGCCGTGGTCACTGTGCTAACCTGGCGTAAGCGATCTTTACCCCGGACCCAGTAAACAAGGGAAACTATGTGTGCGAACCTGCTCAGCACTCCCCGCCGTACGTCGCGTGAAGAATTCCAGTCAGCCTGAGAACACCTCCTGGAAAACTGAGAAGTCCAACAGATCGACGTCACCATCGTATTCGGCGTCGAATGCCTCGCAGCCCGCGTCGTATGGGCCCGAATCCGGGCCAGTGAAACAACCGTCCCATGCGGCGTAGTCGTCGAGATCGACCACGCCGTCCTCGTTGTAATCGTCGAACAGGCGCGGTCGCAGCACGTACTGGAACATCGCGTAATCGCGGAGGTCGAGATTGCCGTCGTCGTCCAGATCGCCGGCGGTGAGGCAGCCGGTGATGGTGCCCGGCGGCCAGGGGCCGGGGCCGGTCATCGCCGAAGCGAAGAGCGCGTGGTCAGCGAGATCCCCAAAGCCATTCCTATCGATGTCGCCCGGCACGTAAGGCTGCCCGGTGACCGGATAGTGATAGCCCATATCCACCACGCCCGTGTCGCCGACCTCGTCACGGCTGGTCGTCCTGTCGTCGAGGCCGAGATTGGCTGCGGTGCCGCTCCCGGAATCGATGCACGGGCTGTCGAACGGTTGCCCGGCCGCGGTCTGGCTCAGGTAGAAGCACCCGCCCGGCCCCGCCGCGAACAGCGGGTCGGCGTCGATGTTGCCTTCACCCGTCCAGCCTCCCTGGATGTTGGAGTAGGTGATCTCGGGCGCTGGGAACACGCCATCGATCGGTTGCGGCGAGTCGCCCCACAGAATGCAGTTGCTCACTGTGAAGGCCCCCCATTGGGAGTAGAGGCCACCGCCGTCGACCGCGGCGATGTTGTCGGTGAATGTGCAGTGGAAGAGCTTGGCGGAACGGTACTCGCCCCCGTGATAGATACCGCCGCCTCGGGAGCCGGAGGTATTGGCGTGAATCGCGCAATCGGTGAACACCGGGCCGCAGTTCCAGGTGCATACGCCGCCGCCGTGGTCGTTGGCCTGGTTGCCACGAATCACGCAGTGGGTAAGAGTGGGGTACCCGATCAAGCAATACATGCCGCCACCCAGATTGCTGGCCTGGTTGTCCTCAATCACGCAGTCGGTAAGCGTCAGATAGCACAGGTAACCGTATAGGCCGCCTCCTTCACCAGAATCGCCGACGGCTTCATTCCCACGAATCGTGCACCTGTCCAACGTCGCGTAACTGTAGCGGACGAAGAGACCCCCGCCGTCGTGGGCCACGTTTCCCTGGAACGCGCAATTCCGGAGCGTCGGGTTGGCGGATTGACAGTACACGGCGCCGCCGACGATGCCGTCGTCCTCGCTATCGTGCCCGGTTCCGTTTCGCACGGTCAACCCCTCGACCACCGTGCTCGACGTCTCGTGGCCGTTAAAGATGAGCCCGCAGCCATCCCCCTCGCAGTCGATGACGCAAAGGGCCGGGTCGCCCGACGCACTGCGCAGGGTGACGGCCTTGCCGCTGAACCGCAGGTTCTTGTTGCCGGGCCCCGTGTACGTCCCGTCCGCGATCTCGACGATGTTGCCCGGCGCCGCGGCGTCGATGGCGGCCTGGATCGTCGCGTACTCGCCGGGTACGTGGAGCGAGGTCGTCACCGTCAGCACCACGAAGACGAGGCGAGGCGCGTTGGCCGCCGCGGGATCGGTAACCTCCAGCTGCGCGGTGTAGGTGCCCCACGAAAGGCCGGCGACGTCTACCTGCAACACCACGTCGTCCGCTTCGCCGGCCGACTCGCCCGAGGTCGGCGACACCGTCAGCCACGCGGGCGCACCGGTAATGGTCCACTGCAGCGAGCCTTCCCCTGCATTGCGCACGGACAGCACCTGGTCCGCGGGACTGGCCCCGCCCGCGGGGGCGGTGAACTGGAATCGGTCCGGGCTCAACGCGATCGACGGCGCGTCGGGGTTGAACTCGAACGCGCCGATGTCGGCGATGGACTCGCCGTCTCCGTTCCCATCCAGCGGACGAGGGTTCCCGTCCCTGTCGTCCGGCGGCAAGCCGCCGATCGGATCGTTGGTGCCGGCGTCAATGCACGGCGAGCCGGGCAACAGGTGGGCATCGTTCACGAACGCGAACTGCGGATCAATGTCGATATTGCCCTCGCCGGGCCAGCCGCCTCGAACATCGCAGGTGCTCAGCGACAGGTACGAATCATCGTTGTTCCAGATCTCGTGCTGCGTGTTCCAAAGGATACAGTTCGACATCGTTACGGAACTGGGATAACTCTGGAACGAAGAATCGCAGTACAGGGCGGTACCGAGGCTCGCCCGGTTGGCGGCCAGCGTGCAGTGGGTGAACGTCAGGTTGCTGTAATTGTCCGCGAACGCGCCGCCGCCGCGCTGGGACGTGTTGCCGCGGAGCACGCAGTTTGTCAGGGTGGCGTCACTGTCCCAGCTGAAGAAGCCCCCGCCTGCGCTGGCCGAATTGTCGCTGATCGTGCACCGGTGGAGCGTTGGGCTGCCGGCATCACAGAACACGCCCCCGCCTCGCGTATTGGCTCGATTCCCGGTGATCGCGCACTGACGGATCGTCACGTCGGCGTGGACGGTGGCGATGCCCCCGCCGCCGTCGTCATTGTCACCGGCCACCGTGTTATCGCGGATTATGCAATGGCTGATGATCGCTTCGCTGGACGCGCAGTAGATACCCCCGCCCTGGAGTCCGGCCGCGTTGTACTGGATGGTGCAATGGCTGATTGTCGGGCGGGTGTGGTTACCGCAGACGATGCCGCCACCGACGCCGGTGTCATCGACGGCCACGTTGTGCTCGATGATGCAATGGCGGAGCGTCATGCGGCTATAATCGGTGCAATACACCGCGCCACCCCCCTGGGTGGTGTTGCCGCGGATCACGCACCCGGTGATGGTGGGGTGGCTGCCCAGGCAGCGGACACCGCCGCCGTACGTCGATCCGTTCGCCAGTGTCAGCCCTTCGAGGATTGAATTCGGTCCTTCCCCGTTGCTGAAAACGAAGCCCAGGCCGTCGCCTTCGCAGTCGATGACGCACGAGGACGGGTCGCCCGAGTCGCTTCGGACCGTGATGGCCTTGCCGTGGAAACTGAGGTTTTTGTTGCCTTCGCCCGTATAGGTGCCATCCGCGATCTCAATGATGTCGTAGTCGTTCGCGGCGTCGATGGCGGCCTGGATGGTTGCGTACTCGCTGGGCACGTGGCGCACAGTGTACACGCTCAGGGTCACGATGACTTCAAGCGGAGAATTGACCGCCAGCGGATCGCTTATGTCCAGCACCGCCCGGTACCGATCGGCCGGAAGTCCGTCGATGGAGGTCCACATGATCAAGCCGTCCACCTCGCCGTGAGACTCGCCGGTGGTCCGCGAGAGCGTCATCCAGTCGGGCACGCCGGTGATCGTCCAGGTCAGTGTTCCGCCGCCGACGTTGCGCAGGGATAACATCTGGGCGTCCGGGTTGCTCCCGTCCTCCAGGGCCACGAACTCCATGCGTAGGGGACTCCGCCCGATCGAGGGGGCCGCGGGGTTGAATTCGTACGCACCCATGTCGGCCACGGGGTCGCCGTCGCCGTTCCCGTCCAGGGGGCGCGGGTTGCCGTCCGGATCGGAAGGGGGCAACCCGGAGACCGGTGAGTTGGTGCCGGCATCGATGCACGGTGAACTGGCGATGAGATGCGCGTCGTCGGCGAACGCCAGGTGGGGGTCGGCATCGATGTTGCCCGTGCCGCCCCAGCCGCCCTGGACGTCGCTGTAGGTAACGTGCGCCCGGTAGGTCTCGCCATACGTTTCGATCTCACGAGGCGTGTTGCCCCACAGGATGCAGTTGGTGATGGTGACGCGGCTTCCCGAGGGACACGAGACCCCGCCGTCGAGGGCGGTGTTCGCGGTGATCGTGCAGTGGGTGAGCCGGGGATGGCTGGTGCTATTTTCGCAGTACAGGCCGCCGCCGCTCTCGCCGGCCGCATTCCCACGAATCGTGCACTGGGTCAGGGCGGGGCTGCTGCGGTAGCAGTGGACGGCCCCGCCGGTCACATGGGCGGAGCACTCGATCAGGGCGCAGTTCAGGATCGTGGGGCTCGCCAAGTAACACCGGATGGCGCCGCCCTCGACCGCCTCGCCGTTCGTGATGGTCAGCCCCTCGATGACGGAGTCCGGGCCTTCGTCCGTGTGGAAATAGAACCCGCGTCCGCGGCGCTGGCAGTCGATGACGCAGCGAGCCGGGTCCCGCGATGCGCTGCGCACGGTGATCGCCCGGCCGCCGAAATCCAGGTCCCGGTTGCCTTCGCCGGTGTAGGTGCCATCGGCGGTCTCCACGATGTCACCGTCGAGGGCATCATCGATCGCGGCCTGGATGGTGGGATAGTCCGCCGGCACGCGCAGCGTGCCCGTTACGCGCAGCGACACCGCAACCGCTCGGGGCGAGTTGACCGCCGCGGGATCCGCAACCTCAAGCGATGCGTAGTACATGCCGCGAGCGAGGCCGGTGCCATCCACATTCAGCGTCACGTCGTCGACTTCGCCGTCCGACTCGCCGGTCGACGGTGAGACCAGCAACCACTCGGGTGCACCAGTGATTTCCCAATGCAGGGTGACGCCGCCGACATTGCGGAGTGACAGCACCTGGGCGTCCGACGTAGCCCCATCCAGCGTCGCGGCGAACGCGAACTGCTGGGCACTCAGGGCGATCGATGGGGCGTCGGGGTTGAATTCGTGGGCGCCCATATCGGCGATGGCCACGGCGTCGCCGTCGCCGTCCGACGGTCGCGGGTTGCCGTCGGTGTCGTACGAGGGCAGCCCGCCGGCCGGCTCATTCGTCCCCGCGTCGATGCAGGGCGAACTTGCCGTGATGTAATATTCGTCGGCGAACGCGAACTGCGGGTCCGCGTCGATGTTTCCCTCGCCCTCCCAGCCGTCCTCGATGTTGCAGTACGTTACAACGGGGTTGCCGTCATCGGCGGAGATCTGGTCGGATCGATTTTCTCGCACGATGCAGTTCGTGATGCTCGGCTCACCCCACGCGATGCACGCGACACCGTCATCCGAGTTCTCGACGATGGTGCAGTTCGTAAGCGTCGGTGCGCTGTAATTCTGGCAGAAGACGCCGCCGCCGGAGTTCTCCCGGATCGTGCAGTCCGTGATCGCCGCCCAACAATCGTCGCTGGCAAAGATGCCGCCCCCGGACTGGGCGTCGTTCCCCCGCAACGTGCAACGGGTGATCGTCGGGCTGCTGTCGAAGCAGTGCACCGCGCCGCCTCGGAAGCCATTGGCGTTCGTGATCGTCAGGCCCTCAACGATCGAATCGAGCCATTCCCCGCTGTTGAACACAAATCCGGAGCCGTCGTCTTCGCAGTCGATGATGCACGACGCCGGGTCACCCGACGCGCTGCCGACCGTGATGGCCTTTCCCCCGAAGTTCAGGTGCTTGTTGCCTTCACCGGTGTACGTGCCGTCGGCGATCGCGACGATGTCGCCGTCGACGGCGGCGTCGATGGCGGCCTGGATCGTGGCATGCTCGCCCGGCACGTCGAGGGTGTCAAACGCGATCAGCGTCACCAGAACCACCCGGGGCGAATTGACCGCCTGCGGGTCGGTGACTTCCAGCCGCACCGGGTACATGCCATGAGTCACGCCGGCGATATCCACGCCGAGCGTGACGTCGTCCACCTCGCCGTCCGACTCACCGGCTGGCGGCGTGACCGTGAGCCACGTCGGTTGACCGGTGATCTCCCACTGCAGCGTTGCGCCCCCGGCGTTGCGCAGGGACAGTTGCTCGTCGGCCGGGTTGTTACCTCCTACGGGGGCCGCGAACTCGAAATGCACCTGGCTCAACGCGATCGAGGGCGCCGCGGAGTTGAACTCGAATGCCCCCATGTCGGCCACGGCGATTGTGTCCCCATCGCCATCCAGGGGACGCGGGTTGCCATCCGGATCTTCGGCGGGCAGCTCACCTCCGGGCTCGTTGGTGCCGGCATCGATGCAGGGCGAACCGGCCAAGAGATGCCAGTCGTCGTCAAACGCGAACAACGGATCGGCGTCAATATTGCCTTCACCGACCCAGCCGCCCTGGATGTCACTGTAGCGCACGACGGCCCGACCCGAACCGGAGGGAGTGACCTGCTCGGGGCTGTTTCCCCAGAGGATACAGTTCGTGACTTCCGTGTCGCCGCCAATGTACGCGCCACCGCCGTTGCCGGCCGAGTTCCCGCTGATCACGCAATGGGTGAGCGTGGGGTGGTCGTTCCAGGCGGAGATCCCGCCGCCGCGGTCTCCGGCCGAGTTGCCACGGATGATGCATTGCGTGAGGGTCGGGTTGGCGTACGAACAGTAGATTCCTCCACCGCGCCGGTCGGCCGAGTTCGAGCGGATCACGCAGTTCCGAATGGTCGGGCCAGGTCCGCTGATGCGGATGCCGCCGCCGTCATTGGCATTCCCATTGGTGATCGTCAGCCCTTCGAGAACCGCGTCGGGACTGCCATCCCAGTAGAAATCGAATCCGCGTCCGTTCCCCTGGCAGTCGATGATACATAGCGTTGGATCCCCGGCAGCACTGCGCACGGTGATCGCTTTGCCGCTGTAGTCGAGGTTCTTGTTGCCACCGCCGGTATAAGTCCCGTCGGCGATCTCCACCACGTCGCCGTCAACTGCGGCGTCGATGCCCGCCTGGATGGTACACTTCGGACCGCAAGTCGCTCCGTCCCACGTTGCGCATCGTCCATCCCAGGCATCGTCTCCGACCGTACCATTCACATAGATCGTGCCCGCACCGGCGGTCGCCCCCGTACTCAACACCATTGCGGTCACCCAAGCTGTCAATCCCACTGACTTCATCTCGCGCCTCCGAGGGGTTGCTGTCCGTGCCAAACACCACTGGGCCGACCCAACCGGCGGCTCGCACATTCGTCGCCGAGCATTGCGGCCTCCGGCTCGACAATGTGCCTGTGATAGATTTGTCCCCATCGTCTGTCCCTGTCGTACATTCATGGTACCAATCCGCGTGCTCGCTCACCTTCCGTTATTCCACGTACCGCTCATAAGTCAAGCGGCACTGGCAGAACACGCTTGCGACTTTATGGGTGCGTGATCTTTCCAAGCCGGCGTTGCGTAAACCGGTCGTCGTGCCAGGGCCCCCCCGCCTGACCGACCACCGCAAGTAGGCAATGCAGGTCCGAGAATGTGCAGTCGCGTTCAGGCGGAGTCGGCCAGTGGATGACGATGAACAACCGCCGGTCGCAGCCCCAACCCCAAAGTGTGAACGGGATCCCGACGGGGAGCGGACCGATCATCTCGAACTGGGTGCAGGCACGCGACGAAGAGAATCGTCCAATGAGTCCGTCCATCCTTCATGGCGTGGGGAGTCCCGTGGCCTAGGAGCCTGTCGGACTTTGCGCCCCCACCCTCGTTTTCACGCGACTATCAAAGGTGGCGGCACAGAGGCGGCAACACAGAACCGCGTTTCTGGCGTTCCATCGCCGGTGTCTTTCCAAAGTCCGACAGGCTCCTAGCCCCGCCTTTAGTGGAGTCCACGTTGTGCCCCGCCGTGGCACAGTGGATTCTCTGTATGCCGCAATAGCCAGCATAAGGTATAGACTTGCTTGCTACAGGATGAATCAGGTGCCTGTCTTCTCCGGGCGCGGTGGGCTTTTTGTTCGTGTACGGGGGCGGCCGACCGGGTTGGGCCGCACGCGTCGACCCAGTCGAGACTCAAATTTCGCCAGCCATCGCTCCTCCGCCAACGGCCGACCGCCAACTGGCAGTATTTGCCATTCGTGCCACCACGGCCAAGACAGCCTCGCCCCGGACAGTGTCCGCGCTTATCATGCGGGCGCTGCCCGGTGCGCGGGGTCGTGCGTGGTGGCTTGGCGGTCGCCAACGGCCCTTAGCGCATCGGGTGGCGCCCGTTTCCCTTTTTGGTGCCATTAGGGGCCTTCAGAGTTCGCCGTTGGTGACGGCGCCGGGACCGGTGCGCGCAACGGATAGCGGTGGATGACAGGGCGGGGTGAGTTTCGCCTGCCCGGGCCCGGGATCGCGGCGTGGAAGATCATTGGACGGCAGACGGCGGCACGGACGCCCTGCGCGCGGAAAGGGGAAGCGAGCATGTTGGAACCGATCACCTGGGGCGA
>CAZBUJ010000126.1:6880-11947 GCA_964495075.1 uncultured Phycisphaeraceae bacterium | reverse complement strand
TAGGGCGTGTTGGGCAGCCGTTGCGGCGTCTGGGGTACGCTGTCCTGCCACAACCGCTTCGGCACGTTCGCGGCGGCCAACGCGCGGTCGATCTGGGCGAGGAGTTCTTCATTGGCTCGCAGGCGATCGCTGGCCTGCTGCGGTGCCGCCTGCAAATCGTGGATGGCCCGGGCATCCGCTTTCATGCGGGTCAGGGCCCGCCACTGGGTGTCGAGCGTGTCCTGCACCGACGTCAACGAACGGTGCTGCCAGCCGTACGCGCCGAGGCTCAGCAGACAGAGCAGGACCATCAACAGCAGCACGGTCCGCGGCCGGCCGCGCAGTGACGCCGCGGGTGACGTCGTGGCGGCTTCGGCGTTTGACGGCGCGTCCGGTGGCACCTTTTCGGATTCGGCGTGTGGTGGCGCCGCTGACGGCGCGGGGGCGCTCGCCGGGGTCGGCGGCGGCACCGACCCGTTCGGGTCGACCGCAGATTCGGTCGTGGCGGAATGACCCGCGCTGTGCCCGGTTGACTCATTCATCATTACGGTTCCTCCTCGCATGGATCAAGAACGCCATCGCCTCGGATTTCAGTCGTGACGTCCGCGGGTGGAGCCGTGGCGGAATGACCTTCAGTTGGCCCGGTCGTTTCATTCATCGTTACGATCCCTCGTCGCGTAGATCGAGAACTCCACCGCCCCGGACTTCAGTCGTGACGTCCGCGGGGGGCGGGCGGCCAACCCGGTCACCCCGTCGGCCGCCGCGGCGATGCGTTCGGCGTCCCGGTGGTCGGCGGTGTGCCCGCGGGCCCGCAGTTGAAGGGGATCGAGCGTCAGCTCCGTCAGCCGCACCCGCACCTCGGACGGCAGCATCTGGACGAAGTCCCGCAGATCCGTCAACAAATCCAGACGCTGGGGTGCGCCGTCCTCGCCGACGGGCCCGGCGTCGATCGCGGTCCGCGTGAGTCCTTCGAGTTGCTTGCGTTCGGAGGCCAGCCGCCGGGCCGGGCTGCGGGGCGTCGGGCGGTTCGGCAACACCTCGCGAAACACCTCGCCCTGCTGCTGGGTGACCTGACGGAGCTGCCCCTCCGCGTCGCGCTTCTGCCACCGCGCATGGACGATGGCCAGCAGTAACAGCAGCGTGGCCAGGGCTGCGCACCGAATCGCCTGCCGGTAGACGCCGTCCCAGCGATTGGGTGCGGCGAGGGCCCCGGTGCGCAGGTCGGGCTGATTCGGGCGGGTCATCGCGGCGACCATCAGATCGGACAGAGCAATGCGCGGGACGTCCTCGCCGTGAGTGCTTTCGCTGTCCCGCTGACCGTCGCCGTCGTTCGCCGCCGCCTCATGCTCCTCCGCGTCGGGCAGACAGCAACGAGCGATCACGTTGGTCGAGTGCTCCCCCACGGACGCCGCCAGGGCCAGTTGTTGGCGCACGTACGAAACTCCGTCCTCCGCCGGTACGAGCACGGCCCGGAGGGTCTCCGGCAGGTCGGCATCCGCCGTGACAAACGCCATCCCGGCCCGCTGCCGGTCCTCGACGAGGACCCAGCCGTCCCGCTCGCGCGGGGGGGCCGCGCCGAGGGCGGCCAAGAGATCCACCCGCAGATGCTCGACGTGCATCCCGTGCGACTCCAATGCATTCAGGATCTCGGCACACGGTCGCGTGGGGACGGCGATCGCCCACACCCGCTGCTCGCGATCCCGGAGGAGGGTGTACGTGACCTTTTCCAGAGGTACGGGCAGGTACTCCTCCAACTGGAACCCCGCGGCGGCTTCGTGGAACCGGCGTCCAGGCGATTCCAGTCGCCGGATGAAGCACCACGTGGCCGGGAGGATCAGGTCCACCGGATCGTCGGGGGCCCCGGCCGCCTGCATGGCTTCGGCGATGGGCTCGGCCAGTGCCGCGCGATCATCTTCGTTGCTTAGGCCGGGGCATTCGGTGACGGGGGCGCGACACACCGGACCGAGCGATCGCCGGCCACGACGGTGGGTGAGCCGCAGGGCGGCCACGTAGGTGTCGGTGATGAGGACGGCGGCGCGGTGGCTCATGGTCGCTGGGCGATCAGGGGTTTCGGCTTCGGGGTCTCGATCCAGTACGTCTGGCCGTCGCGTTGAAGCCGGGCCCGTCCCGGTTCGATGGCGATCACGGTGTAGGCGTCGATCCTCTCGCCGACGCCCAGCACGCGGCCCGTGCCGTTGGCCGCCAGGATGTGGGCCCACCCGCGGGACGCTTCACGAAACGTCCCCAGGAGGGTGGGCAACGGCGTTGGGGGCTCCGGCTTGGCTTGCGGCTTGCGCGGCGCGGGTGGAAACGGCGGCTGCCGCAGATCCCGCTGCCAGATGGCGGCGTAGGCCGACAGGGGCGCAACGTCGGCCGCGGGGGCGGCGGGATCTCTCGACGCCAGCGTCACGGCGGCCGGGCCTTCGCCGTTCAGAGAGGACGGCGTTGGCCGCGTAACCATTCGCCAGGCCAGGGCCAGCACGGCGGCGATCAGCAGGACCTGCGCCGTCGACAGGGCCAGCGACGCCGTTCGGATCGACCGTCCACTTACCATCGCAACGGTCCCTTATAATAAATAGTCTGCACGCGGCCGCCGGCCAGGGAGACCACCGCATACCAGAGCCGCCGGTCGCCGTGAATCCGCGTCTCGATGGTCAGGGCGTAGCGGTGCTGGTGCGTGCCGAGGCGCGACTGGAAGCCATCGCGCACCGCCGGGGCCAAGGCCTCCAATGGACTGGCCGCCGTGCTCCCTTTCATCGGCTTTCGCCGAGCGGCGGCCAGGGCGTTGGCGGCGGAACGGTCGAGGTCCTCCAACAGAACCTCCAGCACCTCCGGCCGGGCATGCCGGGGGTCGACGCGTCCGTCTCCCCAGAGGGTGAGGACGTCGGACCACACCAGCGTCTCGGGGGAGCCCTCCACCCATTCCCACCGAAAACACCCCCCGGCCGCGTTCTCGCCAAACAATTGATCGTAGCTGCAATAGGCGGGCACCGTGTCGGGATCGGGCTCGGCCGGTTGCGTGGGACGCAAGCGAATGGTCACCGCGGGCAACGGCAGACGCTGTCCCAACGCGCGGAGCTTGCGGGCGAGCATTCGCGCCTGCCCTTCCTCGTCGAAGGCGGCCACGTTGAGCTTCGCCGCGTCGTTGGCCAGGCGGACGCGGACCTGGCACGCGTCCAGGGTGAGGGCGAAGTGGTACTCGCCCGTCGCGTCGAACGCCTCGAGGCCGGGACTCTCCGGGCGCAGGGCGATGGCCGCCAGTTGGAGCGTACTGTCCACCGCCAGTTCGTGCTGGAGGGTGTGGGTGCGCCGCGCGGCGCGGACGGCATCGAAGCCGGCGATCGTGGCCAGGCGGGCGGTGGTGGCCACGAGCACGAGCAGCGCGAGCAAGGTCAGGACCAGGGCCACGGCGCGGCACCGGCGCTCTGCGTGCGGCGGCGAGCTACTTTCGAGTCTGACGCTTCGAGGATTCATGCCAGGCGTCCTGTAACGCGTACACGCGGGTCGTCGTCTCTTGATCACCGGCCCAGCGACACGTCAGCCGCAGGGCCACCGGCGGCGTTGCCTCGCGCGGTTCCGTGGCGGCCGAGAGGGCGGTCCATTCATGTCCGTCGAACAGCATGGCCTCGATCCCGACCAGGCCCGTGGCGACGAGGGTTGTGGTCGGTGGGACACCCCGAACGCGGGCGTCGGTCTGGCGAATCCATTCCAAACCTGCCGCCTCCTCGTCGGCTTGGCGCAGGCGGTACGTCACGCGGGCCGGGACCCGGCTGGCGAAGACGGCCTCGCCCGGTGGTGCCACGAGGCTGGTCATCATGATCCGGGGTCGATGGTTGGCGTCCAGCTCGATCAGCCGTTCGTGCGTCCCGCGAATCCGCGCCTGGAGGTCGTCCGCCAGGCGGTCCAGGGCATACGTGCACCGCTGCCGGGCTCGATGCCGTTGCTCCATCGCCTGGCCCGCCTGCACGGTTTGCAGGACGATCCGGGCCGTCAGGGTCGCCACCAGCGCGGTGAGCACCAGGGCGGCGAGCATTTCGACCAGCGTGAACCCCCGCTGGCGGTTTCGTCCGCGGGGCCATCCCTCGTCCAAGTGGGTTCGGCGTTCACCCGGTTCGGTTGGCCGTTGTGTCACCATCATGGCATCTCGATCGGTTCCAGCCACGTGTAGGTGGCCACGGCCCGGCGATCCGCCCCGGGGTCCTGCACGGTGATCGTCAACTGTACGCGTGTCATCGCGCTATCTTCCTCTTCGGTTACGTGGATCGGTTCCGCCGTGCACTGCCACGACCATCCGGGGCGGTCTTCAAAATCGGCTTCACCGCTCCAGCCGATGTCTTGTCCGCTCCGGCGCCATTCCAGGATGAGCGGCTCGGCGAGGGCGGCCGCCTGGCGCTGCTCGGCGTTAGCGGCCTGCTGCTGCCACGCCCGGGCCTGGGCCAGCAGCAACACGGTCACGCACCCCGCGAGCAAGACCAGCGCGGCCAGAACTTCCACCAACGTGACCCCGGGCCGGGCGGCCGTGCGTGTCGAGGTGTATCGTGAACACCGGCTTCCCATGCGAATCCCCTATTCCGCGTGCTCCACAAGGTCGGTTACGGGTTCCGGCACATCGAATACATACTCGGCCGCGCCCGTCACCCCATCGAGCGTGACGGCCCCTCGGGCGTCCCCGGTCCGCAGGACGATCGCGTAGCGGACGGAGGTTCCGTCCGAACGAATGCGAATGCGGGTCGACTCCGTGGCTTCATCGTCCGATGGGGCGCCCACCACGGCGTCGACGGCGACGCCCCGGGCCAGCCGGAAGCGCTGGGCCACGGCCCACTGCCACTGGCCTGTCGGCGCGATAGGCTCCTCCACCTGGCAGGTGTCGGCGCCGGTGGCCAACACCACGCGGCGGGGTCGTCCATCGCTCCATACCAGGGTTCGTGCCAGTTCGTCACACGCCGCGACCTGGGTGAGCCCGGCCCGCAGCCGGCTTTCGCGCGTGACGCCGTCGAAGCTGAGCATCGTGAGTCCGGCCAGCAGCGAAAGCAGAACCAGGACGGCCATCAACTCGATCAGCGTGAACCCGGACCTCGCACGACGGCC
>CAZBUJ010000126.1:3810-6780 GCA_964495075.1 uncultured Phycisphaeraceae bacterium | reverse complement strand
CGCACAAGATGGTTCGGTCACAATGCGCATCGGGTGATGGTTACCCTTCTTACTCTTCGGACTGTTCATCGAGGTCCCAACTGACGATGTCAGTGTCCGCCCCGTCGCCGCCTTCCTGGCCGTTCGCCCCGTAGCTGAGGATGTCGAACACGCCGTTGAGGCCGGGATAAACGTACACGTACTCATGGCCCCAGGGGTCGTTCAGGTCGCCCTGGAGAATGCCGTTGGGGTGGAGCTTGGTTTTTTCCTTCAGGGCGGCCAGGCCCTCGTCGCTCGTCGGGTAGCGGTTCTGCTCGGTATAGAAGAGCTGCAGGGCGTTCGAGATCTGGGCGATCTCGCTCTTGGCCACCGTCTGCTTGCCCGCCACGAGGTAGTCATTGACGGCCACGGTGACGATGGAGGCCAGCAGCCCCAGGATCACGATGACCACCATGAGTTCCACCAGGCTGAACGCCCGGTTCCATGGCGGCGACACGGGCCGTCGGCATCCGGCGCGAACAACGTGGCTCGGACCGCGGACCCTTTTCCCCGGCTGGGAACGCCGCGGTCTCTTGATTTGACATGACCTATTCATTGCAATCCTCTTGTAGCCTCCAGGATCGGCATCACGGTGGCGATGATGATGAAGCCGATGACGCCGGCCATCAGCACGATCAGCAGCGGCTCCAGCGCGGCGGTGAACCGACTCAACGCCAGGCTTACCTCGGTTTCGTAACTGTCCTTGATCTGTTCCAACATCGTGGGTAGTTCGCCGGCGTTCTGGCCCACCGCCATCAGGTGCACCACCAGCGGCGGGAAGACCCGCGACTGACTCAATGACGGGCCGATGTCACTGCCGGCCACGATGGCGTGCTCGACCGCCGCCAACTCGTCGGCGAGCACGGCGTTGCGGGTCCCCTGCTGCACGGTGGCCACGGCCTCCGCGAAGGGGATCCCGCTCGACAGCAGCATGGCGAGCTGCTGGGCCACGTGGGCCACCAGGGCCTTCCGCAGCAAGGCGCCGAGCAACGGGATCCGCAGCAGCAGGGCATGCCAGCGCCGACGGCCACGGGTGGTGCGCAACCACCCCGAGATGGCCGCCGCCAGGCCCACCGTGCCGACGGCTAGCCACGGCCAGTAGGCGAGCAGCGCGTCGCTAACGGTCTTGAGCAGGGCCGTGGGGGCGGGCAGCGGTCGGCCGCCGGCCTGCAGCACGGTGATCAACTGCGGAATCACGTAGGTCATCAGGAAAATCGTCACGCCCGTTCCCATGACGACCAGGATTAGCGGATAGACCAAGGCCGTCGTGACCCGCTGGCCCAGTTGGCTCCGTTCGCGCAGGAACGCGCCGAGGTGGGTCAGCGCCGTGTCGAGCGAACCGGCCTGCTGCCCGACCCGCACCGCCGAGAGGAAAACGGCGTCGAACCAGTCGGGATGCCGGCGCATGGCTTCGGCCAGTGACGCACCGGCCACGACCTGATCCCGCACGTCCCGCACCACCGCCTGCCACGCGCCGCGGCCGAGCTGGGCGATCAGGACCTCGAGGGCGTCGGCCAACGGCTCGCCGGACCGGATCAACAACGCCAGTTGCCGGGCAAACTCGGCCACCCGATCCATTCGGCGCGAGCGACGCCCGACCCGGGCGACACGCTGAACGACATGGCGGCGAGAGAGGACAGCTTCCGTCCACGGGGCAAAGACCTCGATGCGCCAGCCGCGATCCCGCAGTTGCTGTCGCCCCTGGGCCGGCGTGTCTGCGGTCAGGGTACCCGACTGCGCTTCGCCCCGATCATTCCATGCTCGAAACGCAAACACCGGCATGCGATCGCCTCGCGTCCTTGGTCCCGATCAGTCGTCGTCCGTCCCGGCGGGCTGATCCTCGTGGGTCACCCGCAACACTTCCTCCACGGTCGTGCGGCCGGCTTTCAGTTTGAGCAGCGCGTCGTGGCGCAGCGTGGCCATGCCCGCCGCGACGGCCGCTTGCTTGATCGCGGCGGCCTCCGCCCGCTGCTGAATCAACGTGCGGATGGCGGCGTCCACGACCAGAAGTTCGAAGACCCCCGATCGTTCGTAGTACCCGGTTTGCAGGCAGCGCTCGCAGCCGCGGCCGTGGGACACCGCCAACGCGTCGTCGCCCCACGGAACGTGCAATCGTCGGATCGGATCCGGTGGCAGGCAGATCGTCTCGGCGCACGCCGGGCACACTGTGCGGACGAGACGCTGGGCGAGCACGGCCAACAACGAACTGGCCACCAGGTAGGGTTCGATCCCCAGGTCCAGCAGGCGGGTGACGGTGCCCGCCGCGTCGTTCGTGTGCAGCGTGCTGAACACGAGGTGCCCGGTCAGGGCACTCTGGACGGCCATGCGGGCGGTGGCCTCGTCGCGAATCTCCCCCACCATGATCACGTCGGGGTCCTGTCGCAGGACGGTCCGCAGCCCGGTGGCGAAGGTCATCCCCTTCTTGTCCGAGACCTGGGTCTGGCTGATCCCCGGCAGTTGGTATTCGATCGGGTCCTCCAGCGTGAGGATATTGAGTTCTTTGCAGTTCAGCTCCTGCAGCGCCGCGTAGAGCGTGGTGGATTTGCCCGAGCCGGTGGGGCCGGTCACGAGGAGGATGCCGTGGGTGCGGCGGATCAGAGTACGGAACCGGCTCAGGTCGCGCTCGTTCATGCCCAGCTCGGGCAGTTTGTACAGGCGCGCCGATTTGTCGAGCAGGCGCACGACCACGCGTTCACCGTGACTGGTGGGCAGGGAGCTGATCCGCAGGTCGACCAGGCGATCGCCGATCGAGACCGTGGTCCGGCCGTCCTGGGCAAGCCGCTTCTCGGCGATGTCCATCTTGCCGATGACCTTGATCCGGCTGACGATTTCGTCGAGCAGGCCCTGGGGCGGCTCGACGTAATCGTACAGCACGCCGTCGATGCGCAGTCGCACCTGCAAGCGATCCTCAAACGGTTGGATGTGGACGTCGCTGGCCCGCCGCTGGATCGC
>CAZBUJ010000126.1:0-3710 GCA_964495075.1 uncultured Phycisphaeraceae bacterium | reverse complement strand
ACGGCGATCGTGTCGAGGACCGCGATGTCCCGCAGGTCGGCCATGGCCACGCGGGTCCGCGTGGCCTTGTGATTCAAGCCCACCACGCCGAACCGTCGGGCGAACGCAATCGGGATGTGCGCGACGAACCGCGCACAGACGTCGGCTGGGTCGATGTGCTCCAGGCGGAGAACGTCGACCGGCGCGGGCCCATCCGAAGCCGGGGTGGGAACGGGCGTGGTCAATCCATCCACATCAAGCAATCCTCCGGAAAGTCGTTGTTCTCGAGCTTCGCTTCCTCGAGGGCCCGGGCGCTGATGAACTTCAGGTCGGCGAACTGATCGTCGCGCAGGATGATCGGGCGGATGAACGCAAAGACCCGCGATCGGGTCCGCGTGGTCGACGTGCGCTGGAAGATCGCCCCCAGGACCGGAATGCGACCCAGCAGGGGGACTTCATCAACGGTATCCGTTTCGTTCTCCAAGGTCAGGCCGCCGACGATCACCGTGTACCCGTCCGGCACCTCGAGTTCCCCGGAGAACGTGTTGGACGCGCGGGGTGGCGGAACGGTCGCCTCGCCGCTTTGTCCCGAGAAGCTGCTGAAGGTCAGGTTGTAGGCCAGCGACAAGTGGTCGCCTTCCGCGACGTGGGGCGTGACGGTCAGCGTCGTACCGGCCGACGCGAAGCCCGCGAACGACGTGGTCGCCACCGTATCGGAGGCGTTGACACTCGTGAACGGGGCCTCGTCCACGTTGCGCAGCGTGCCGGTAGCGTTGTCACTGACCACCAGCCGCGGGGCGCTGATGATCTTGGTGTCCCCATGCGTGGCCAGCGCCCGGAACAGCGCCGGTGTGGCCTTCGGCGAGATCAACACGCCGTTCGCCCCGACGCCCGGGCTCAGCGTCCGCTGGCCCGTGTTCAGATCGATCTCCGACAGGCCGAACGCGGTGAAGAGCAGGTAGTCCCACGGCTGGCCCAGCTCGAGGGCCTCCAGTTCGATGCCCAGGCTGAGCGAGTCGCTGATGGAGACCGCGACGAGCTTCATTTCGATGAGCACCTGGGGCCGCCGCCGATCCAACTCGTGGATCAATTCCTCGAGTTGGGCGTGAAACTCGGGCGGGCCGATCGCGATGATGGCGTTGGTGAAGGCATCCTCGGTCAGGACATAGTCCGGCCCCTCGATGCGCCGCACCGTTGGCCCGGGCTCGGTGGTCTCCGCGATGGGCTCCTGGGCCGGCGGCATGGGCGGTGGCTGGACGCGGGCCGGTGTGGCCGGCGGTCGATTCGGGCCGGGTGCCCGAAATACCGGACGATCGGGTTGAGTATTCGTCCCGCCTTCCATCGGCGTGAGGAAGCTCACCGACGCCTCTTCCAACAACTGCGTCAGCGTATCGAGGATCTCGCCCGCCGTTCGGTTACGCGGCCGGTAGATCCGCAGGCGGCGGGACGACGGGGGCACGGGCCGGTCCTCGTCGCGCAACACTTCCAGCACGCGACTGTGGATATGGGGCGGGGCGGTGACGAACAGCCGGTTGGTCGGCTCGTCGACGAACAGATGCACGGGCTGCTTTTCGTCGCGGGCACCCTGAAGCACGAGGTTGTCGATCAGTTGCTTGAGGCGGGCGGCAGAGCTGTACATCGGCTCGTACGTCCGCATGGGCGTCGTCTCGTGGCGGGCCACGTCCAACTCCGCGAGCAGTGCGAGAGCCCGCTCCACCCGCGACGGCGGTCCGATGGCGACGATCCGGCCCGGCAGCACATCCGCCAGCAGGGTGAGGGGGGCCGGCGGCCGCCGGGTGAGGGTCGCGGGCGCTTCGGCGTCCAGCACCGCGATGACCTGGCGGGCGAGGTCGTCCGGCGATTGGTGCTCGACGGCCACGATCTCGGTGGCCACCGGTTCGGGGGCCGCGCCGATCACCTCAATCAACCGCCCGATCCGGGCCACCACGGGCTCGTAATCGGTCAGGATAATGAGGCCGCGCTCCGGCACTTCGAGAAGGGAGGCATGGGCCGACGAAGTAAACGGTTTGATCTTGTCCAGGAGGCCGCGGGTCTCGCCGGACGGCACCGTGAAGACCTGGGTGACCACGCGGCCGGAGGCCACCGCCGCCTCGGGCGGCGTGGTGCGAATGGCGCCGGTGACCCGTTGGACGTCCGCCGGCGTGATGACCTGGTAGAAGCCGGGCAGATCCGTCTCCACCAGCGTGAGCCCGCGGATCTGCAGCACCGAACGCAGGAGATCCAGCAGTCGATCCCTGGGCAACTCGAAGTGGCCGGGCCGCAGAGTGACGCGCTGGTTCTGCAATTCGCTGCCGTAGACGATCCGGAGGTCCAGGGTCTGGCTGACGTAGTCGACCAGCGCGTCGAGCGGCAGTTCATCGGGATAATCGACGGCCACCACGTCGGGGATGGGGTCCGGGGTGGGGTCCGGCGCGGGTTCCCCGGCGGTGACTTCGGACAGGGGCGCGATCGTCAGCGCGAAAAAGAACACCCAGGCAAGACGTCCCGCGAGACTCGCCCTGCGAATCCATAACGCGCGGTCCGTGCTTTGCCTCATTGAACAATCACCACGCATCCAGGCCGCACGCGACGGTCTCGCTGGCCCTGTATTCATTCGTCTCATGCCGCTCTTCTTCTCACGCCACTCTTCTCATGCCGCGTTGTGACCTTGTTTGCGACCTTACGTGGGCTACTCGCTGGGCAGAACGGTTTCGTAGGCTTCCGCGACGGCCGCGGCGGCATCGGGCGCGTAACTGGCATAGGCCGCCAGCAGATCCTCTTGATCCTGGGTCAGGATCGAGGCCACCGCCGTCTGCCAGGCGGTGGTGGCCGTCTCGCGCTCGGCCGTGCTTCGGGCCAACGTGAGTTGCAGGCGGTAGCGGCGCAGGGCCTCACCGTAGTCCGTTCGTTGCCCGGCGGTCATGGCCAGCATGCGGATGGGCATGCGGCGGCCGAAGCCGTGCTCGATCGCCGCCCAGGTCGTGCGTTGGGACTCGGAGAGCGCCTCGTCGATCGTGGTCTTCAAGGAAGCCAGGAGCTGCGCCTGAGCCGCCTGTGCCGTGGCCAACGCCTGCCGGGCGGTGGCGAGGGCCGATTCGTGCTCGGGGTCCTGGGGCCCGAGGCGGATAGCCTTCTCGATCTGCCGGACGGCGGCCCGGTCATGGGCGACGGCGGTCTGGCGGGTGGTGAGGGTGGTTTTGTTTTCGTCGTACCAGGTGCGCACTCCACCCAGAATGGTGACGGCCTGCTCTCCCGTGACATTGAGGGCAATCAAGGCATCGCGGTCGAGGTGGATCGCCTCGGCCACGGTCAGGATGGCGCTGCGTTCGGCCGGGCTCGGGACCGTGTACTCGACGGGGTCGGCCGAGGCCACCGGCGCGGTGCCGCTGCCCCACCAGAAGAGGCTGCTGACCGCGATAAGCCCGAACACGCCGACGATGGACTTCCAATTGCGTCGTAAGCTGCGCATGGATCTGTCGTTCCGTTAGGGTTGCACTTGCGTTTGCGGATAGAAGCAGAGGTGGTGGTGTTGACAGATGAAAGGTACCCCAGGATCCGCGGCGAGGCAAGTCAAAGTTCCGTGCGTACGCGGCCCATGCCGTAGAACCACTAGTGTCGTAGAACTACGTATACGCGCCGCGCGCGATGGATCGGTCGCTTCGTTGGGGTTGCGCTTGCGTTTGCAAGTCGAAGCGGAGGAAGCGGAGGCGGTGGTGTTGACCGGTGACAGG
>CAZBUJ010000125.1:0-12702 GCA_964495075.1 uncultured Phycisphaeraceae bacterium | reverse complement strand
CTGACCGCCGACGCCCGGCCTGGAGGGGTGAAGCGGCGGGACGGAGGGGAGAGAGCGCGGTTTGGGGGGAGGGACGCTGGAGGAGTACGCGGCATCCTGGAGGGGAGGAGGCGCCGGAGGGTTCGAGGCAACGGAGGGAAAGGGCAACGGAGGGGTGGACGCGACGAACGGAGCGAGAACGCTCTCGGCTGGGGGGGAAGAATAGCACTGACGCCTGGGGCCGCCCGGATTCGTATCGGGGCGGCCCCGCGTCTGTATGTGGGCAGCCTCCGGGCGGGCAGCATGTGGGGCAAAAGCGGCACGCCGGGCCCGCTTTCGCGACGCGGATTGCAAGAATCGACAGAGCGAAGGCTCCGAAATCCCGGGGCGGCGCGGTATTATGGATATTCTGCCGGTTGGGCTCAGGTGCTCACACCGTTGGCAGTCAACCGAGTCCGGACGATTCCAACCAACAGCGGTGCCGCGATGAACGCAGACGAAATCCAACAGCGCACCTGCCGGGTCTGCGGGCGCACATATCAGTATCCTGTCCCGCGCAGCCTGGCCACCCGGTTCAGCTGCGACAAGTGCGTCGGGCTTGACCCGGAAGTCCGCACGATGTTCCAGCATTTCAACAAGCGGATTCAAACGCTTCAGAAGCAGGTCAATGCGCTCAAGACCGCCGCGTCGTCGAAGTCGGGGGACGCGGCGACGCAGGACGTCCAGTTGTGACGGACCCGTCGGATCACTCGAATCGCCGTCGCTTCTTCGCCGAGGGGCTGGCCCGGTTGGCGGGTCCGCTGGCGGACTATCTCGATGATCGAATGCAGTTGCCGACGCCGCGTACCCGGTTGCGACCACCGGGGGCGATTCCCGAGGACGAATTCAACGACACCTGCTATCGCTGCGGCACCTGCGTCGAGCTGTGTCCGGTTGACGCAATCGTTCCGCTGCACGCCCCGGACCAGGCGGCCCACGGCACACCGGTGATCGACCCGGACCTGTCGGCCTGCGCCCTATGCGAGGAGCGGTGGTGCATGGAGCACTGCCCCAGCGGGGCACTGCAGAAAGTGCGGGATGTCCACGCCATTCGGATGGGCATCGCGATCGTGTATCCGGCGGTGTGTGTGCGGGCCACCGGTCAGGATTGCCGGCAGTGTGTCGACGCGTGTCCGATCGGCGCGGCGGCGATTCGGATCCGGGGCACGGGCCCGCCCGCGGTGCTGGATCCCGGCTGCGTCGGCTGCGGCCAGTGCCAGACGCACTGTCCGACCACGCCGAAAGCGATTCGCGTGAAGCCGGAATAGCCAATGAACGGCGAAGAGCGGAGTGCGAATTGAGGGTGGTGGGCGGCTTGGGGCGTCCGCACGGGCGTAGCGCTACGGTGAGATCCGTTTACTGTGATTCAGTTTGATGGACGGGCACGAATCCACATCCGCCACAGCGCGAAGCGAACGGGGTGGGACCGAGGGGCGGTCATTCGACGAGCGTGGACCGGGCGGCGCCCGGGAGCGGGTTGGGCCCCGGTGTTCGCGTTGCGGTGAGCGTCTGGCGACGGAGTGGGTCTCGGGGCGGGCGTCGAGGGCGCGGCACTGGTCGTGGGGAATCCTCAGCGAACCGGTGGTCTGGGTCGGGGTGCTGGCCGCGTTCGTGTTCCTGAATCAGATCATGGTTGTGGCGGTGGTGGTGGCGGCGGGCGGGTTGCTCGCCATACTCGCCCTGCTCTCGCTGCGGTGTCGCCAATGCGGCAAGTGGGTGAGCAGCCTGGCCCTCCGCCGGTGGAACCAGGGCCGGTGCATGAACTGCGGATACGATCTCACCGGCAACGTGAGCGGCCGCTGCCCGGAATGCGGCGCCGTGGCGTGAGGACCAGCATTCGCACGCGGCGCGGCGCGGTCTCGCGACACCCGTCGTATTCGGTGTCCCGGCCCACCGCGGGGGTGTCTTGGATAAACGCTACGTGCCGGAGGCACGGCGGCGACGTGCGAGAACCTGGGGCTATTCCCATCGAACCGGTTTTTACGTAGACTCCTCCGTCCGGTGGAGAACGGCCGGAAGGAGGAATCCACGTGACGACACTGAAGCGTAGACCGTTCGTGCTGATCGTGCGCGATGGCTGGGGTCACAACCCCGATCCCGCGCAGAACGATTCGAACGCTATCTTCCTGGCCAACACGCCGGTGGACGACCGGCTCATGGCCGACTACCCGCACACGCTCATTCACACCAGCGGCGAGGCGGTCGGCTTGCCGGACGGCGTGATGGGCAACAGCGAGGTGGGGCACCAGAACATCGGGGCCGGTCGAATCGTCGACCAGGAGATCATGCGGATCAACAAGGCGATCCGAACCGAGTCGTTCTTCTCGAACGAGGCGCTGCTGGGGGCGTACGACGGGGCCAAACAGACCGGTGGCAGCGTTCACGTGATGGGCCTGTGTTCGGACATCGGCGTGCACAGCGTGCTGGGTCACCTGTACGCCATCCTGGAGACGGGCAGGCGGGTCGGCTTCGACGCGTCGCGGGTGTTCCTGCACGCGATCGGCGACGGGCGTGACTCACCGCCCGACAGCGGCATCGGCTTCATCCGCCAGATCGAGGCGAGGATGAAGGAGATTGGTGTGGGTCGCGTGGCGTCGGTCTGCGGGCGCTATTACACGATGGACCGCAACAACTTCTGGGATCGCGTCGAGCGAGGGTACAAGCTGATGACCGAAGGCGTCGGCCATCGCGTGGCCAGCGCGGAGGAGGCGTTCCGACGTTACTACGACAACCCCACCAGCGACGAGATGTTCGGGGACGAATTCGTGGAACCGACCGTCGTCTGTCCGGACGGGGCGGCGCCGATCACGATCAAGGACGGCGACAGTATCGTCTTCTTCAACTTCCGCGGCGACCGTCCGCGTGAGATCACGAAAGCGTTCACCTTCGACACGTTCCCCTTTACCGAGACGGACAAGGACGGGAAGGAACTCATCCGCGGGTTCGATCGCCCGACCAAGCTCGACGTGTACTACGCGACGCTGACCGCCTATGAAAGCGGGCTGCCCGTGCACGTCATGTTCCCCAAACCGCCGGAGATGGAGGACCTGTTCGGGGATTACATCAGCCGGCTCGGGCTCAAACAACTGCGGTGCGCGGAGACGGAGAAGTTCGCGCATGTCACGTTCTTCTTCAACGATTACCGCGATGACCCGTTTCCGGGCGAAGACCGGGCATTGATCCCGTCGCCGCGAGACGTGGCCACCTACGACCAGAAGCCGCAGATGTCGGCTTCTGAAGTCACGGAAGAGATGTCGAGGCGAATCGCGACCGACCAGTACGACGCGATCGTCCTCAATTACGCGAACTGTGACATGGTCGGTCACACCGGTGATCTGCGGGCGGCGATCAAGGCCACCGAGGCCGTCGATGCCGGGGTCGGCAAAGTCGTGGATGCCGTGCTGGCCCGAGGCGGGCACCTGATCATCACCGCAGATCACGGCAACAGCGAGCAGTTGACCGAGCCGGGCACACGCGATCCGCAGCGCGCCCACACGACATTCGATGTCCCCCTGATCGTGGTCGACGACGCGTTGAAAGGCCGGTCGCTGCGGGACGGCGGCACGTTGGCCGACATCATCCCGACGGCCCTGCAGATGATGGGGTTGGAACAGCCGAGGGCGATGACGGGACGGTCGTTGCTTGAGTAGCGAAGAGCGAACCGGGCGGGTGGCGGTTTCTGACGGCCTACGGACGCGGCGTGGAATGAGCCCTCGCCATCGACCATGGCGGGCAATCCCGGTTCGTGGTGGCGAAGCGTCGGCGATCCCACGCTCGTCCCCGTCATGTCATGCAATCCCAAAACACGGGTCATTATGGGACCCTGCTTCCTGGTTCACTGTCATTGGATGGATTGGTGTGTCAGCGCACGGGGTCGGGTTGGTCGTGATGTTGCGGGAAATCACCAATCCGCTTGACCGATAACCGCAATCGGCCGATATTGTTGATACTGAGCCTCATTTGGTGAGAACGGCGGGCATTGTGCCCGGCATCCGTCGCGATACTGCATCATCGGGGGTTCCCGGAAATCAACAGAAGCGAGCGTATGCCCCGCCAGACGCAGGTGACAACCCAATTCGACGCGGCGGGTGGCCCGGTCCCGCTGAGTGCGATCGCGGAAGACGTGTTCCAGAGTCTGCCGATGGGCGTGGTCTTCTTTGATCGGTCGCTGCGGATCGTGCACCGCAACACCGCGGCGTGCAGCTTGTTCCCGATGCACGCCACGATCAGCGACATGCTGGCGGCGGGCACGGTCGAGGGGCAGTATCAAGACTGGGCGTCGGAGTTGCGGCGGGTGATTGACGCGGGTCGACCGCAGCGGTTTGACAGTGTGCTTTACAGCGAGTCCGCGGATCAGGAGCGGCTGCTGAATCTGTTCTGCTCGCCGCTACCGTCGGGTCGGACGGGCGAGGTGGTGGGGGCGATCCTGGTGGCGGAGGACATCTCGACGCGGGCGTCCCTGGAGCGTCGGTTGGCGGTGTCGGAGCGGCTGGCCGCGGTGGGCAAGCTGGCCGCCCGGGTTGCGCACGAACTCAACAACCCGCTGGACGGCATCCTCCGCTACATCAGCTTGACGAAGCGCATGATCACCCAGGACGGTGCGATACCGGTCGATAAAGCGACCGACTATCTCGACCGCGCCCGGGCGGGCTTGCAGCGGATGGCCGACATCATCGCGGAGTTACTGGAGTTCTCGCGGAGCACGCACGGTGAATCGGAGGGCGGGAACGTCAACTCGGTGCTGGACGAGGCGATTCGCACGATGGCCGAGCCGGCGGAGCGGGCTGGCGTGACGATCGCGGCGAGTTTCCGGGACGCGCACATGCCGCCCGTGCGGGGCAGCCGGCTGTTCCAGATCTTCTGCAACCTGATCAAGAACGCCATCGACGCGATGCCGGACGGTGGGCGTCTGACCATCTCGTCGGGTGTCGAGAACGGGGAGGTCGCGATTCGATTCGACGACACGGGGATCGGTCTGCCCGCCGAGGCGGACAAGGTCTTCGAGCCGTTCTTCACGACCAAAACGGCAGGCAAGGGAACGGGGCTCGGGCTGGCTATCTGCAAGGACTACATCGAACGACTGCACGGCACGATCGCAGCGAGCAACCGTGCGGAGGGAGGCGCGTCCTTCGAGATACGCATCCCGGCGGCCAGCCTGGCCACGGAGGTCGCGGACCGGTAGTCCGCTGCCGGCTTCGCATTTGGAGAGCCGAGCATGGAATTGAGACGCAAGGCCAGCATCCTGATCGTCGACGACGACCCGATCATCGTGGACTCGCTCAGCGAGTTTCTCGGCGTGGAGGGGTACACCGTCGAGCGGACCACGAGTTTCCACGAGGCGCTGGCCGCCCTGGACCGGGCGGCCTTCGACATCGTCATCAGCGACGTGAACATGCCGGGCTCGGACGGCTTCGAGTTGCTGCGGGTCATGCGTCAGCGGTACCCGGAAACGGTGACGATCATGATCACGGGGTACGGCACGATCGACAGCGCCGTGGAGGCCATCAAGATGGGGGCGTACGATTACCTGACGAAGCCGATCAACGACGACGAGTTCCGGCTGGTGGTCGAGCGGGCGTTGAGCCAGCAGTCGCTGATCCGGGAGAACCGCCAGTTGCGGGAGCGGCTGGACGAACGGTTCGGCCTGGACAACATCATCGGCGGTGACCACCGGATGCTGAAGGTGTTCGACCTGATCGAAGCGGTAGCCGACGCGAGTGTGACGGTGCTGATCCAGGGGAAGTCGGGCACGGGCAAGACGATGGTGGCCCGGGCGATTCACCACCGCAGCACCCGGCGCGACGAGCCGTTCGTGGAGGTCAGTTGCGGTGCGATCCCGGAGAACCTGCTGGAGAGCGAGTTGTTCGGGCATGTGCGGGGCTCATTCACGGGCGCGGTGAGCGACAAGGAAGGCAAGTTCAAGGCCGCGAACGGCGGCACGCTGTTTCTCGACGAGATCTCCTCGGCCTCGCCGGCGTTGCAGGTCAAGCTGCTCCGAGTGCTCCAGGAGCGACAGTTCGAACCGGTGGGCAGCAACGTCACGGAAACGGTGGACGTCCGGGTCATTCTGGCGTCGAACATCGACCTGGAAGAGGAGGTCGACCAGGGGCGGTTCCGGCAGGATCTGTTCTACCGGATCAACGTCGTCACCATCACACTGCCCGATCTGAACGAGCGGATCGGTGACATCCCGCTGTTGGCAACCGCGTTCCTGCAGACGTTCTGTGCGCAGTCGGGCAAGGACATCCTGGGCTTTACGAAGGAGGCGACGGACTGTCTGCAGCGATACCACTGGCCCGGGAACGTGCGCGAACTGGAGAACGTGGTGGAACGGGCGGTGGTGCTGACCAAGGGTCGGATGATCACAATCACCGACTTGCCGCCCAAGCTGGTGGACAGCGCGATGACCGCCCCCGTGACGACGCCGGGGATGTACACGCCCATGCCGTTGAAACAGGCGTTGGAAGGGCCGGAGAAACAGATCCTCGAGGCCGCGTTGCGGGCGCACGGCTGGAATCGCCAGGCGACGGCCGAAGCGTTGGATATCAATCGCACCACGCTGTACAAGAAGATGAAACGTTACGGGCTGGACGTCGAAGCCTCGTATCATCCGGAGCGCGAGACGGCGAACGTGTCCTGAACGGCGAAGAGCGAAGCGGGGCCGGGCGACCGGCGACGTGGTTGACTGCGAAAGGCCGTCGGGTCGATTCGCGGTCAGAAGTTGAGTTTGGGGGCGTCCGTGAAGCGGGCTGCGATTCGGAAGCGCTGGGGTGTGGCCTCGGTCCCATCGCGTTCGACGGGTGCCGGTTCCACGCGGACCACCTCGGTTTGGCTGCTCACCCGACCGGCGTAGGGGAAGTAGCCGTCGCCCGGCGGCACGATCAACTCGACGTCGAGGGTCGTTCCCACCCGGATCTGATCGCTTGCCGTCTCGAAGCAGATCCCACCGGAACTGATATCGCGGCTCACGGTGCGCTCGATGGGGGGTTCCTCGAGGTCGAGAATGCGGTATTCGATGGGCAACCGAATGGCCAAGCGTCTGTGTTTTCGCCGGTCAGCGTTGGTCATGGTCGGCGCGCCCTCAGCGCCGCGGCGATGCGTGTATCCGCCAGGCGCAGGTACCCATCTATCGGCCGACACGTGGGATGCCATGGATCGAATTGCAGCGCTCCGGCAAGGGGGGTTCGCTTAACCGATTGACTTCACTAGCGTTATCGGAAATGATCACGTGTCGCATGAGCGGAGTCTCGATTTCGGTGGTTACCGGACGTTGCCTCGCCGCGACACGTCGGTGTTCGAAATCCCCAACGGCGAGCACGAGATGGCTCTTCTGATTGCTTCCATCGCGAGCGAGGACGCGGGGGAGATGCGGGCCCGGGCCGAGCGGGCGCTGGCCGACGGTGCGGACGCGGTCGAGTTGCGGCTGGACGCCCTGGCATCGGCGGTCGAGTCGCTGGTGGACTGGGCGTCGGCCCAGGCGCCGGGCCGGGTCATCGCGACATGCCGGAGCGCGGCCGAGGGCGGGGCTTCGTCCCGGCCGGCGGACGAGCGACTGGCCGCCCTCGCCCCGTTCGCCGCAAACGGCGTTCGAATCGACTTCGAATGGGCGTCGACCCGGAGCCTACCCGGCTTCCAGACCCAGGTATCCGCGTGGCATCCGCCGGGGGCGTCGCGCGGCGTGGCCCGTCTGATCCTGTCGTCGCACGCGTTCGACGGCGGGGTGAGCGACCCGGCCGCCTTGTTGCAGGCCATATCGAACCAGCCGAACGTGATCCCCAAGCTGGCGTGGATGCCGGCGGACATCTGCGACAGCATCGAAGCGCTGTCCCTCATGCGCACGGCGCGAGTGCCGAGCATTGTCATTTGCATGGGGGAGACGGGTCTGATGTCTCGCGTACTGACGCCGAAGGTCGGCGGCTTCGCCACGTACTGCAGTACGGCCGGCGGCGCGACCGCGCCGGGCCAGGTCGACCTGGCGACCATGCTCACGCAGTACCGCTGGGCATCGATCGACGCCGACACGCGGGTGCTCGGCGTGATCGGCTGGCCGGTGGCGCACTCGCTGAGTCCGGCCATTCACAACGCGGCGCTGGCCCGGGCGGACATCAACGCGGTCTACCTGCCGCTGGCCGTTCGACCGGATGGGTCGACGCTGGAGCGGTTCCTGGACGCTTGCCTGGCCAACGAGTGGCTGGGCGCGTTGGGCTTCAGCGTCACCGCGCCGCACAAGACGCGGGTCCTGAACTACCTCGGCACCCGCGTCGACGAACGAGCGCAACGGATCGGCGCGGTGAACACCGTGGTGGTCACTGAGGGCGGTTACTTCGGGTACAACACGGATTATGACGGCGTGTTGCGTGCTCTGACCCGCGGGCTCGCCTGTCCGGTTGATGACCTGGACGGGGAGCGGGTGCTCGTGCTGGGAGCCGGTGGGGCGGCCCGGGCGGCGGTGGCGGCGTTGCGGGATCACGGAGCCGAGGTGGCGGTGTGCGGGCGCTCCGCTGACCGGAGCGGTCGACTGGCCGGTGACTTCAACTGCCGCGCGGTGGCGTGGGACGAGCGCGATCGCCAGGCCGGCGCGATTCTGATTAACTGCACGAGCGTGGGAATGTGGCCCGATACAGAGACATCGCCGCTGGCGGAGGCGGCGATCGGTCGTTACGACGTGGTCTTCGACGCCGTCTACAACCCCATCCACACGCGGCTGCTCCGGACCGCCGCCGAGGCCGGGTGCCGGGTAATCAGCGGGACCGACATGTTCGTCGAGCAGGCGGCCGAGCAGTTCCGGCTCTGGACCGGGCAGGTGCCCGACCGGACGTTGATGCAACGTGAGGTGCAGGAGGCGTTGTCGGGTGGCGACTAGTCAGAGCAAACCCAACCTGGTGCTGATCGGCTATCGCGGCTCGGGCAAGACGACCGTCGGCCGGGCGGTGGCCCGGCGGCTGGGCTACCACTTCGTGGACACGGACGACCTGATCGTCCGGGAGGCCGGTCGCACGATCGCGGAGATCTTCGAGCAGGAAGGGGAAGCGGGCTTTCGCGATCGCGAGGCGAGGGCGGTGGAGCAGGTCGCCGGGGAGGCGCGGACGGTGATCAGCGTCGGGGGCGGCGCCGTGGTTCGCCACGAGAACGTGGCCCGGCTGCGGGCGTACGGGACGCTGATCTGGCTGTCGGTTCCGCCGGAAGCACTGTCGAGCCGAATCTCCTCGGACGCGGGATCGGGATCGCGTCGCCCACCGCTCACGGGCCAGGCGGGCATCGTCGAGATCCGCCGCGTGCTCGCGGCCCGCGAGCCGCTGTACCGGGCGGCGGCCGACAAGGTGGTGGATGCGTCGGGGGAGATTGCCTCGGTGATGGACGCGGTGATCCGGGGCTACTTGTCGCCCGGTTGATCGGCGTCGGCGGGCGGAGCCTTGCCTGGTGCTTTCTTCCCCGCGTCAAGGGGATTCTCGACACCCTTCCGCCGACAGACCTCGGTGATAAAGGCCTTGTATTCCTTGAACCAGTAGTCGTCCACGCGGAGCGTGCCTTCCTTACCGTCGAGCGTATAGGTGATGTCGATCCAGCGTTTGTCGGCGAAGCGGCTGGTATCGACCGCGGTCATGGCGTCGAACGGCACGAACGGCTTGTCGGACCGTTTCAGCCCTTCGTCAGTGAGGCGTGCGTGAAAGGTCAGCACCTTGATGTAGTGAACGAACCAGGGAACGGCGACAATCGCCAGCACGAGGGCCAGCCCCTTCTGAATGAAGAAGTCCATCTCGGATTTTTGCTTGGCCTTGATCACCTGCTTGTCGGTGATGTAATCGCCGCCGATCGTGGTCAGTTTGAGCGCGGCAGCGGCTCCCCAGTAGGCGACGGTGGTTCCATCGTCGCTGCGGTAATCCGGCTCACCGATCCGCGCGACCATGTCCTTCACCCGCTTGAGGCTGTCGTCCTGGGCGATGGCGCTGGCGACCGCGACGGTCACCGCGGGATTGGCGGTCGGGTGTTCGACCGGGATGAGTTCCGGGTGTGCTTTCTTGAGTTCCAGCAGGTTCTTTCGGGGGTAGCCAATGAAGCCGTCGTAAGCGAAGTAGAGGCAGAACACGACGATCATCACGACCATGATTCCCTTGCGGATGATCATCTCGAGTGAGACGCGCGTGTATAGATCGGACATCAGTGTGCAGCCACCCTTTCCTGCCACCGCTCCCCTCTCGACACCCGCGGACGTGGCGCAATGCCCCGTTGCCGCGACCCCCTATCGTTTCGCGGATCGGCGGGATTTTCAAGGCGAATGCCACCGAATTCGCACTTACCACCGGCATCTTGATCCGATGGTGCCGTTCGATGACAATCATCGCGGGCCTCAGCGACCTTGGCGCCGGGGACCTCTGTTCCCGGGACCTCGGGATTGGGGCCCTCGGGATCGGGGGCCCTGGATGATGCGAGGAAGGACTTGATGGGCACGGATGACATCACAACCCGCACGATCGTCGGGCTGGAGATCCACGTCCAGTTGGCGACCCGCACGAAGCTGTTCTGCGGATGTGCCCTGGAGTTCGCGGCGACCCCCAACAGCCGGGTCTGCCCGGTCTGTTCGGGGATGCCCGGTGTGTTGCCGGTCATGAACCGCCAGGCGGTGGATTTCTCAATCCTGGTGGGGCTGGCCCTCAACTGCCGGATCGCTTCGTTCACCAAGTGGGATCGCAAGAGCTACTATTATCCGGATCTTCCGAAGAACTACCAGATCAGTCAGTACGATCTCCCGCTGGCGGCCGACGGCGTGTTCGAGACCGGCGGGGAGGGGAGCCGGCGGAAGGTTCGCATCCGCCGGGCGCACCTGGAGGAGGATGCGGGCAAGAACATCCACGACACGCCGGGCTGCACGCTGGTCGACCTGAACCGGGCGGGCACCCCCCTGCTGGAGATCGTGACGGAGCCGGACATCGAGTCGGCCGACCACGCGTACGAGTTCGCCACCGAACTGCAGCAACTGGTGACCTACCTCGGGGTGAGCGAGGGCAGCATGCAGAAGGGGCACATGCGATTCGAGCCGAATGTGAATGTCGCGATCGAGCGGGGCGGCGTCGAGTATCGCACGCCGATCTCGGAGGTGAAGAACCTGAACAGCTTCCGCGCGGTGCGAGACGCAATCGCCTACGAGTCCCGTCGCCAGGTGGAGGCGTGGCTCGACGACAACGACTACGTGCTGGGGAAGCGGCCGAACGAGAATCGCGGTTGGAACGACGAGCACGGGATCACGGAGTTCCAGCGGGGCAAAGAAGCCGCCCATGACTATCGCTACTTTCCTGATCCGGATCTCGTGCCGGTGGAGATCGACGAGGCGTGGCTGTCGCGGCTGCGGGAACAGATGCCCGAGTTGCCGCGGGCCCGGCGGGCGCGCCTGGCCGCCGCGTACGGGTTGTCGGAGCAGGACGTGGAGGTCATCGTCAGCGACCAGGCTACCGCGGACGCGTTCGAGGCGGCCATCGAAGCCGGCGGGCCGCCGGACGTGCTGGGACGGCAATTCGTGAACGTCTGGTCGAAGCTGGCGAATGACCGTCAGGCCTCGATTGGCGCGGTCGGGGTCGACGGGCCGCGGATGGGGCAGTTGGCGAAGATGGTTCAGGACGGCACGGTGAGCGCGACGGCGGCCAACCAGATCGCCGAGGCGATGATCGACTCGCGGGACTCGCCCGGCGGGTTGGCGGAATCGATGGGGCTCGTCCAGGTGCAGGACGCGGATCAGACGTCCGCGTGGATCGACGAGGCATTCGCGGCCAACGAGCAGGCGGTACAGGACGCGGTGGCCAACCCGAAGAAGGCGAAGAAGGCGGCGGGGTTCCTGCGGGGCCAGGTGATGCGGGTGTCGGGGGGCAAGGCCGACCCGAAGCTGGTGGGCGAGCTGATCGAGGCGAAGCTGGCGGCCATGAGGGAGGGGTGAAGAATCGCGGATATTCCTTGCGAATGCGAAACGCTGGTGCGCGATGGACGGCGAATGGCGCGTTGCCGGGGTGACGGTCCGTGCGACACGACAGCCGTAGTGTCGGGGGCCAGCACGCGCGCGGCGGCCAGCCAACCGTTCGCACCGGTCGCCTCGCTGGCAATCCGCGACTTGTAATCAGCGATTCTTACGGGTACACGCTCTCGAACAGCGTCTCGAACGACGCCGTGTGCGGGATCGGGATGTCGTTGTACCACGTTCCTTCGGAGTACATGTCGCTGAGGTCTTCGCCATCGTAGGACACGACCTGCAGGTCGAGGCGCTGGTCGAGTTTGTAGGGTCCTTCGAGCTTGTTTCGCGGCAGCCGCTTTCCCTCGTCATCGAAGGCGATGATGACTTCCGGCAACAACGAGTACCGCGAGCCGAACCGCACGACGACGGCGTAACGACCACAGGCGAGTCGCAGCTTCGCGCCGATCGGATACGGTTGCACGACGCTGCCGAAGACCTTGAGCACGGCGGGGTCGTACAACTGGGAGTACGGGCCCATGGTCATTTCCCAGAGCGCACGGGGCGGCGACTTGGCATTCCGGAACGTGCGGGTGCTGGTGGCGGCGTCGAAGGCGTCGGCGACGCGGAGGATCCGGGCGAAGAGCGTGATCTGCTTGCCGGGCATGGACTCCGGATAGCCCGTGCCGTCGAAGTTCTCGTGGTGCTGCAGGATCGTATCGACCACGGCGGACGGCATGTCGGTGGGC
>CAZBUJ010000124.1:0-12809 GCA_964495075.1 uncultured Phycisphaeraceae bacterium | reverse complement strand
GTCCAGGAGATGATCGACATTTGCGACTTCGCGGTCGGTCTGTCGCGGCAGCTTTACGGTCTGTCGATGCACTCGGAGCGGCCCGGGCACCGCATGTACGAGCAGTGGCACCCGCTGGGCATCGTATGCGTGATCAGCGCGTTCAACTTCCCGGTGGCGGTGTGGTCGTGGAACAGTGCCCTGGCCGCGGTGTGCGGCGACGTGACTCTGTGGAAGCCGTCGTCCAAGACGCCGCTGACCGCGATCGCGTGCACCAAGGTGGCCGAGCAGGTGTGCAAGAAGAACGGGGTCGACCCGGCGATCTTCAGTCTGTGCATCGGCCGGGGGTCGACGATCGGCGAGAAGCTGATCCACGACCGGCGGATCCCGCTGGTGTCGGCCACGGGCAGTTGCCGGATGGGGTATCGGATCGGGTCGGTGGTCGGCGAGCGGTTGGGCAGGACGATCCTCGAGCTGGGCGGCAACAATGCCATTATCGTGTCACAGCATGCGAACATGGACATGGCGGTGCCGGCGATCCTGTTCGGGGCGGTGGGTACGGCCGGTCAGCGGTGCACGTCGACGCGGCGGATCATCGCCCATGAGTCGGTTCACGACTCGCTGGTGGAGCGGTTGAAGGCGACGTACGCCCAGGTGCGGATCGGCGACCCGCTGGATGCGTCGACGCTGATGGGCCCGTTGATCGACACGGGGGCGGTCGACGACATGATGAACGCGATGGAGCAGATCCGGAAGCAGGGCGGCAAGATCGTGTGCGGCGGCGAGAGGCTCAGTGGCGACAAGTATCCGGGCGGGGCGTACGTGACGCCGTGCATCGCCTTGGTGAGAGGCAACCTCGACATCGTGAAGGAGGAGACCTTCGCCCCGATCCTGTACGTGATGAAGTACAAAACGGTGGACGAGGCGATCGCGCTGCACAACGGCGTCCCGCAGGGGCTGAGTTCGGCGATCTTTACCGAGAACCTGCTGGAGGCCGAGCGGTTCCTGTCCTGCGCGGGCAGCGACTGCGGGATCGCCAACGTCAACATCGGCACGAGCGGGGCGGAAATCGGCGGGGCGTTCGGCGGCGAGAAAGAAACGGGCGGCGGCCGCGAGTCGGGCTCGGACGCCTGGAAGGCGTACATGCGGCGCCAGACGAGCACGATCAACTGGAGCACGGAGTTGCCGTTGGCCCAGGGGATCAAGTTTGATGTTTGAATGGAATCAGCAATTACTTATTGCTGATTAAACACGAATCGTGGTCGCGGCCGGCGACCAAAGACGTATATCGCGGCGGGGTTGGCCTGGCTGGTCCCGCCGCGTGTTTTTCACCGCTTTCCAGGTATCGGCCGGATTTCGCCCGGCGCTCCTGCCATACGCTGACAGGGGGCCCGGCGCGGTTGCGCCCGTCGCGCTGCGGATCTCGTGGGTGGTGCACGGAGCAGCCGATTTTGACGTTGGCGTTGAGGTGGGCCCCGTTCGCCTGCTATTATGGTTGGTGCGCCGCCGTTCGGTGAGGAGATCGGAGGGTGTCGATGGGCCACGCTGACATGGCGGTATCGCAGATGCGAATCGGCGGGCGGCGAGAGACTGGGAAGGAGGTCATGTCCGGAGCGGAACCGGCGATGTGTCGAGACACGCCACAGGTGTTGATCGTCGAGGACGATGAACGCCTGGTGGCCGCGATGCAGGGCGATTTCCGGCAGCGTCACGTCGAGCTGTATCATGCGCGGACCCTCGCGGAAGCCAAGGTTCGATTGCGCCGGCCACGAGCTTTTGATGCACTCGTTCTGGACCTGAATCTACCCGACGGCAACGGGGTCACGCTGGCCGAGGCGTGCCGTCGCGAGGGTTCCACGATCCCGATCATCATGGTTACGGCCAGGGATGGTGTGGAGGACCGCGTCAACGGCCTGCGTCATGGGGCGGACGATTACCTGTGCAAGCCTTACGCCGTCGAGGAACTGTTCGCCCGCCTCGAGGCGCTATGGCGGCGCGCGCGACCGGGCCGGCGCCACATCCTGCGTTACGCGGACATCGAACTCGACCTGGTCAAGCGACGCGTTCGCCGCGGCGACACGGAAGTGACACTGTCCACTCGCGAGTTGGATCTGCTGGCCTACCTCATGGCGCACCCCGAGCAGGTCATGGAGAAGGGGCGAATTCTCCGCGAGGTGTGGGGCGATGGAGCCGACGAGGACGCGAATCTTCTGCACGTGTACGCGAACTACCTTCGCAACAAGCTTGAAGGCGGTCGATTCCCGCGGGTCATCCACACCGTGCGGGGGGTCGGCTATATCCTGACGCGGCGTCAGCCGTGACGGAACGTCGCAGGTGTTCGAGAATGAAACACGGAACCACCCGGCGGCCAGAACGAGACGCGTCGACCGCCATGACAACGGCGAGGTGGATGGGACGGGCGGCGGCCGTGCTGTGCGTGCTGGGGGGGACGGTCGCGGAAGCGGCTGACGCTCCGGACTGGGTCCGCCACGGCGATCCGGATTTCGACGTGGTGGCCCGACCCACGGATGCCGGTCTGACGGCGCCGTTCGACCCAGCCGCGCATCGGCTGATCGAATTGCGCGAGACCACGCTCGGCCGCTGGTGTCCGACGGATCCGCAGGTGGATCTCTACGACGGCGTGTACGCCCCGTGGGGCGGTTTCGTGAGGCTCGACCTGTCCGTAGATGGGCTTGTGAATCCACCGGGCAGCACGGACCCGACGACGTTCGACCCGTTCCGGTACGGCGACCACCCCGTGTACGGGTTCCTCGAGCTCGACATGGATCTCGATCATAACACCGGGGGCGAGGTGTCGGCGCCCGGGTATCGCTTTCTCGCCAATATCGCCCGATTCGGTGGACTTCCCGAGGGCGAGGAATTCGACGATCGCCTCGCGGCGGAGGCGTCGGATTGCGACGACTCCTTTTTGAGCGAGCCCTTCATTGAGCGGAGCGGCGAGGAGTTTCACCTGGCATTCCTCGGTGACCTGTCCCAGTGCGGTGACGTCGAGGAAGTCGCGGGGGATGGCGATCTTACGTTCGAGGCAGGCGAAACGTGGAACATCACGGGAAAGTGGTTCCACCGGGCGCATGGCTTCGAGCCGTACAGCCTGGCCACCGGCGGTGCGGTGCCGGGGGAATACGCGCCCGAATGCCAACTCCGTTTCGAACACGATCCGGACGCCGACGCGACGGCGATCTCGCTTGTCTTCCCGCTGGACAACTCCGCCGCGGCGGCTATGCGGGGTGAATCGCCGGAGCCCCTGAATCACGATCCGTCCGATCAGGCTTCGGTCCGAGAGGCGTTGCGCGACCTGCGGATCAGCGCTGAACTTGTCTACGCCTACCCGACCGGGGAACCGGAGGAGATTCTCATCCTGGGCTGGCGGGAGGCGCCCCCGGGCGCGTATCTCGAGCCCGCCGACTGGCGTGTCACCGCGCTGTTCGGCACGACGTACACCGAGCCGGGTCACGGCTTCGTCTGGACCGATGCCTACCCCAACGTCTTGCGCGGAAACGTGGATGGCGAGCACGGCGTGGACGGCGAGGATAGGCACGAGATCGACGAGTACATCGAAGAACACGACGCGGACGATGGTGACGTCGACGGCTGCGTGCTGCTCGATGACTTCGCGCGAGGGTACGGGGTGTACGATCTGAATTACGACGGAATGGTGGATCCGGTGGATTGGATGCTGGTTTCAACGGTCGGCGACGGCGACCTGGACGGCGACGTCGATCTGGCGGATTTCGCGGTGTGGCAGAGGTGCCGGGGCGCCGTCGGCCACCCACTGGCACCGCCCTGTGCACTCGCCGACCTGGATAGCGACGGCGACGTGGACTTGCATGACATCGTTTGGTTCGCGCACGTGCTGGAAGGACCGGGCGGGGGATGACGACGGCGTCCGCGGCGCGGCGTTGATGCCGATGGCGGGAGATTGATTTCGGAGCATGGGAATCGTGGTGCCCCAGCGTTTTCGCGGTGAGTCGGACGGTTCCGGGCGGCAGTCCCGGGCCCGGGGTGAGCGGGGGTTCACGCTGCTGGAACTCCTGGCGGTGGTGTCCATCGTCCTGCTTCTCCTGGCCCTGCTGGTGCCTGCCCTGCGATCCGTACGGGGGCGGGCCCGCAAGCTGCACTGCGCTTCTAACCTTCGGAACATCTCCATCGATTTCCAGTTGTTCGCTTCCGGGCAGTCCGCCCGCGGGCAGGGCGACAGTGAACGATTCGGTCCCAAACGGTTTCGCATCAACGACTACCTGGACAGCCTGTATCGCCTGGACGAGTTCTGGGATCTGGGCGAGGCGCAGTCGGGTGAACTTCGTGCAGCCCGCGAGGTGGGGCTGTGCCCCGCGGCGCCGAGCCGGCTGACCAAGCGGAAGGGTTTTCCCTGCGGTCACAACGCTCTCGCTCCCGTGGAGGACGTGTCGCTGGCGTTTAACATGCGGCTCTACCGGGGCCTGATCGATGTGGCCGGTACCACGATGCTCGCCCCGGTTGCGTTGACCAGCGTGGGGGTCGGCGTGCTGGATCATCCCTACGTCCCGCTGGTGATGGACGTGAACGGGCGGGCGGCCGCCGCGGCCGGACTTGAACCGTTCTATATCGCCCCGAGGCACGCGGTGTCTGATGATCCGTACGGTACCCAGCGGTATTGGTACCCGTCCAATCGGCACGCGGGCGCGACGAATGTCGCCTTCGTGGGCGGTCACGTGCTGGCCAGTCGCAGGCCACACGAGGAGGCCTGGAACTGGGGCTACGCCGCCGATGTGGGCCGGTGACACAACGGGTCGGCGCTGATCATGACCCTTCGCAGACGCCTGGTACTGCTCCATTCCGCGTTCGCGGCCTTCGCGGTCGGGGCGGCCCTGGCGACGATCTACGCGGTCCAGCTTCAGATCGAGAAGGCCGCCGAACGCTTCGAGACGCTGGTCGACCAGTTGCATCATGTCGAAGGTCTCCGGGGCGATCTCAAGGTGCTGGATGTCCATTTGCACGAAATCGTCGCCGGGACCCGGCCGCTGGACGCGGCGTTCGAACAGCAGTGTCGAGCGTGCCTGACCCGTCTCGCGGCGGCGGCGCGGTTCTCGACGGAGAGGACGAGCCGCCGACCCGGCGCCACCGGTGACGTGCCAGAGCTCCATCTGGCGTTGGAGACGGCCCTCACGTTGTTTGTCGACCGGAACCGGCGCGGCGACCGCATCGGCGCGCGTGACCTGTTCAAAACGCGAATCGAAGGTGATTTGCTTCCCGCGCTCGACGTCGCATTGCAGCGGACTCGCAATCGGCTCGACGATTCGCGCCAACGCGCCAGCAGCCGATTGCTGGAGCGTGACACGCAACTCCTGCTGCTCGCCGTTCTGATCGCGGTGAGCGGCGTGGGAATCGTGGTGGCCGGTGCGCTCGTCGTGCGACGTCGGCTGGTCAAACCGATTGCATCGCTTCAGATGGCGACGGAAGCCTTCGCGGAAGGGAAGCTGGACTTCCGGGTGAATCCCGGCGCGTCAGACGAGCTGGGGAACCTCGGCTTGGCCTTGAACAACATGGCCGCCGCCCTGCAGACCTCGCAGCGGAAGTATCAGACCCTGTTTGAGAACCTCCGTGATACGGTCATTGTCTGTGACGCCGACGGCACGGTTCAGGAATGCCACGAGGGCGACGGCGCTCTGCTGGGGATCCCACCGCGTGATGCCGTCGGCCAATGCGCGGATGACGTCTGGCCCCAGTGGCGCTTTGCGGGACGGACGTGGCGGGAGCTGGTCACGCGCGTTCTGTCCGACGGCGAGCGGTTGACGATCAGCGATCTGCCGCTCGAGGTCACACCGCATCGCACGGCCCGGGTCGACGTTGTGGCCTACGGCGTGGAGTATGCCGGCTCGCGCTACGCCGCCGTGGTCATTCGGGACGTGACCGAGCGGCACGGTCTCCAGCGTCTCGTGCAGCGGTCGGAGACGATGGAGGCCGCCGTGACCTTTGCCCGGGGCATTGCCCATGACTTCAAGAATCTGCTTCACAGTGCCCTGGCCACGCTGGCCGTGATCGAGGAGAGCACGCAAGAAGCCCACACCGGCGAGCGGGTCCGAACGGTGCTGGAGGCGTGCCGGCAGGCGGCCCGACTCTCGCGGCGGCTCAGCCGCTTCGCCGCCAGCGACGAGGGCAATCCCGAGCGGCTCTGCCTCGCCGAGACCGTCCGAATCATCGTTGATTCACTGGGTGAGACGTTGTTCGACCGCGTGCGACTCGAAATGGATTGTGTCGCCCCCCTACCGGTCCGGATCGATCGCGATCAACTCACGCAGATCGTTCTCAATCTCGTGTACAACGCGTGCGAGGCCATGCCCGATGGCGGCACGCTTCGCATCAAAACGTCGGTCGAGTACGCCGCCGACCCTTTAGCCGGCGGTCTTCGGTCCGCGCATGCAGTGTTGTCCGTGTGCGACACGGGAACAGGCATGAGCGAGGAGGCGATCGACCGCGCGTTCGAACCACTTTACAGCACCAAACCGCGGAGCGATCACGGTCCTCGGGGCATGGGGCTGGCCGTCGTCTATGCCGCCGTAAACAACGCGGGCGGTTTCATCCGGGCCCACAGCGAGCTCGGTGTGGGAACGACCTTTCGAATCTACCTGCCGTCCGCCGAGCTGACGGATTCCGATTCGTCCCGTCGCGGCCCAGGGGAGGCGGGATCGGATGAGCTGCCCCCGGCGTGAGATCGGCATGGACCTCCTCGTCGGACTGGCTCGCCACGCGGTGATTCGGGCGCGGACATCGGTTGACGGGGCACCGATCGACCGCGCACGCAGAGTGGACGTCGCTGCCGCGTTGTGAGCGTCCCGTACAGGTCGACTTTAACCGGCCGGCCGCGACCATTTCACCGTCATACAGTGGGGGTGGACTGCCCGCCCCCGCAGCGAATACGCAGCCCGAAACGACGTGATGTTGAAGTTTGTCAGGGATGCGGGATGAGCTGTCAACCATGTGCAGGGGAGCCGCTTTATGGGGCGAAGTGCACCAGGGGGGCGAGGAAGCCCATATCGCACGTCAACCCGGACCGCTGCGGTGAACCTCTGGCAAACAGGACCGCCTTGGACCGGCGCATCAGTGGAGGCCGTAGCGATGAACTCACGGGCAGGAACAACAAGATTTGTTATCGGGCTGGCTGGAATCGTAACCGGTTTTCTCGCCGTGACTGCCATCGGGCTACCCATGCCCATGACCGGACCGCGCGAGGCCGACCCCGCCGGCATGGACTGCAACGGAAACGGCATCCCCGACGATGTGGACATCGCCAGCGGCATGTCAACCGATTTCAATGCCAACGGGATCCCCGATGAGTGCGATGAGTTTCTCACCGCACAACCGCTCGAGCCCGGTACCATGCACTGCCCGCCCGCGTCGCCGGCGGCCACCTGCGGCGGGCCCTACCAGGGGGCGGCCACCGTGTCACCGACCACGACCTATCTCGCCACCGGCGAGTTCTACCATAGCGTGGTCGATCTCCATATCGCCGGCCGCGGCCCCGACATCGTCTGGGCACGCAAGTACCGATCGCGCTTCGGCCCCACCACGGCGATCGGTCACGGATGGGACCATTCCTACAACGTCTACATCGAACCGTGGGGGCCGGACCTGCTCTTGCACGACGGCAACGGCCGCGAAGACCTCTACTCCTACGATCCCGTGCGCGACTCGTGGCACGCCCCCGAGTTCTTCCGCGAAATCCGGCTGGACCCGATGGATGGCTCCTACACGCTCGAGTTCGCCGACACGGGGCAATGGCACTTCCACCCACTGGACGGTGCGCCGTGGCAGGGTCGGCTCACCGCCATCACCGACCGCAACGGGAACGAGATCACCCTGGTCTACGACCCGATGGGCCGACTCGAAACGGTGTGGGATGCGGTGGGCCGACCCGTGACCATCGGCTACAACCCGGATGGCTTTATTGAAACCGTCACCGACTTCGCCGGGCGGACCGTGACCTACGACTACTACGAGGTCGGTGACCCGAACGGCTCGTTCGGCGATCTCAAGTCGGTCACCACGCCGGCCGTCGTCGGGACTCCCACCGGCAACGATTTCCCCGACGGCAAAAGGACCACGTATACGTATTCCACCGGCTTTCTCGACGAGATGCTGAACCATAACCTGCTGACGGTCGCCGACCCCAAAGGCCAGACCTATCTGACCAACGTCTACGACGAGGTCGAGAACCCGCTCGACCCGAATTACGACCGGCTCATTCGCCAGTCGCTGGGCGTCCCGGGCGAGGACGACATTTACATTTTCTACGTTCCGCAGATGGTCCGGCCGGAGAACGGCCTCGCGGTGATGAAGGCGATCGTCAAGGACCGTGGGCAGAACGTCGAAGAGCTGTACTTCGACGTTCACAATCGGGGCGTGCTCCAGCACGAATACACCGGCCGCGCGCCCGACCCCACCGCGCCGACGACCGACTTCTACAACCGCCCGACCGGCAAACTGCGCCCGGAAGATCCCGACCGGTTTGATACGCGGTGGGAATTCGACGCCAACGCCCTGCCGACGTGGATTTATTACCCCAACGAGAACTCCGTGCAGAACGAATATGACGGGGCCAACCCGGACCCGCGGGTGCAAGGCAACCTGCTGGTGCGGCGACAACTGCCGGGACCGCTCGGCGGCGACCAGGCCGAGATCGTGGAAACGTTTGAGTACGAAAGCGGGTTCGGCGGCTGCTGCGGCACGAACTTCGTGACGCGTTACGTCGACGGCCGCGGCCATGAGACGTTGCACGACTATGACGAGTGGGGGAACCGCACGCACACGCAGCACCGCCTCCCAGAAACCGTCGAGGATTGGCAGTACAACGCGTACGGGCAGGTTACGGCGCACATCCTGCCGGAAAACGGGTCGGGCCACCGGCGGCAAGATACGTATACGTATTACGATAGCGGTCCGCAGGCGGGGTACCTGTGGCAGGCAATGGTCGACGCCGACAACCTTGCCTTGACCACGACATACGAGTACGACCTCGTCGGCAACGTGACCCGGATCATCGATCCACGCGGCAATGACCGGCAGATAATCGTCAATGAGCTGAACCAGGTCGTGCGGACCATCTCGCGGGCGGTGGAGCCCGGCGGCACGCGCTACGAGCGAGACACCTACTACGACGCGAACGACAACGTGGTCCGGATCGACGTGCAGAACATCGACGACCAGGGCGTGCTGCAGCCGAACACCCATTACACGACGGTCCGCGAGTTCGATCTGCTCGACGTGATGACGCGTCAATGCCAGGAAGCCGGCGAGTACACCGGCCCCATCCCGGGCCCTCCCGACCGGCCGACCTGCGATGGACTGACCTCGCCGGACTTCGTCACCACGGAATACGAGTACGACGCCAATCGAAACGAAACGCTCGTGCGCTACGGCGAGGCCGTCAACGGCAACCAACCCACCAACGTGCTTCGTACCGTCTATGACGAGCGGGACCTGGTGTACCTGGAGACGCGGGCCGAGGGAGACCCGGCCCAGTCCACCACCCGGAGCGACTACGACGGCAACCGGAACCGGGTGCGCCTGACGAGCGGACTGGAAGGCATTCCGCACGTCACCGAGTACACGTACGACGGCTACGATCGCCTCGTCCGCGTCACCGATCCGATGGGCAACGTGGCGGAATACCAGTACGACGCCAACGCCAACGGCGTCATGGAGACCCGGCACGGCGAACTCGTGGACGTGGAGGGCGACGCGGCTAACGTCCTGCTGTACGAAGAAATCCGCACGTACGACCCGATGGACCGCCTGATCGTCACCGACGTCGCGTTCTTCGACACCACCGCCCAGACGCCGATCGGCGACGGCCGCGCGATTACCTTGCAGGAATGGAGCCCCGACTCGCAACTCACGCGGGTCACCGACGACAACGGCCGGCAAACAGTGTTTACGTACGACACCGCGAACCGCCAATACACCGCCATCGACGCCAAGGATAACCGGATTACGCTGACGTACGACGAGAACGCCAACATCATCACGATGGCCGAGACGGAGAAGTCCGATCTCGGCGAGCCGGATGAGATCTACTACACCAATTACACATATGACGGCCTCGACCGCCGGATCCGCACCGACAACAACATCGGTATGTCCATGCACTCCGGCTATGATTCGCGTGGCAACGAAACTCTGACCATCGACGCGTCATCTCACGATAACCGCTACACCTACGACGGGCTCGATCGCCGCATCGAGACCGTCCACGACATGGACGGCGACGGGGCGGACGGCGACGGCGAGGACATCGTTCTCACGCAGGTCTGGGACGATTCGTCCCGGCTGATCGAGGAGATCGACGGCCTCGGTCACGCGACCACCTACTCTTACGACCCGCTCGGTCGACGGATCGAGACGAGCTATAGCGACGGCACGTCCGAAACGAACTCGTACGACGCGCACGACAATATCACGAATATGTCCGATGCCAACGGCAGTCGGGTCAGCGACGCCCACGACCTGAACGACCGGCTCGCGCACCGGGACATCGTGCCCGGCCCCGGCGTCGCGGTCGATACGACGATCGAGGACTACGTCTATGACGGCCTGTCGCGACTGGTCAGCGCGGCCGACGACGATGCCTTGGTTACGCTCGACTACGACTCGCTGTCGAACGTCATTAGAGAGCAAGTCAACGGCCTCATGACATCCGCCCAGCACGACGGCGTCGGCAACCGGCTCGAAAGCACCTACCCCGGTGGGCGGCAAGTGACGCGCGTTTTTGACGAACTGAACCGCCCGAGCACGATCGCGGACGGATCAGGCACGTTGGCGACGTACCACTACGTCGGACCCGACCGCGTGGAGCAGATCGAACTCGGCAACGGCACGCAGGTGGACCACACCTACGACGGCATCCTGCCCAACCCGACGGATGACTTCGGCGTGAAACAGATTGTGCAGAAGCGTCACACGCGAATCGGCGACGGCGCCGTCATCGACGACCGCACCTTCAGATGGGGCCCAATGCACAACAAGACGCGCCGCGCCGACGTCCGCTCCGACGGTCCCGGCCTGACGCACGACTATGCCTATGACCCCGCCTATCGCCTGCGCACCACGGTCGTGACGACCGCCAGCGGTGACGTGACGCGCAACACCGAGAGCGAACTGGACAAGGCTGGCAACCGGACGTTCATGACCGGCTCCCTCGGCGCTGGCACATATTACCTGGACTCCACCACACCACAGCCGGCAGACGCCCAGGTGAACCAGTACACCACGGTCCCCGCCGGACGGCGCATCTACGACCAGAATGGCAACCTCACGCGGATTCTCACCTTGGGGGACTGCGACGACGGCAGCGTGGAGGGACAGGTGGATCTCGGCGACTACGCGTTGCTGGCCTCGTGCCTGTCCGGCCCCGCCGGCGGTTCGCCGGACGGGTGCACGTGCTTCGACGCAGACGGCGACGACGACGTGGATTTGGCGGACTGCGCCGCCTTCCAACGAAACTTTTCCGGCGACACGCCGCGCGGTGTGGTTCTCGCCTACGATTACCGCAACCAGATGGTCGAGTGGCGCGACTACGAAACCGGCAAGCGGAACACGTATTCCTATGACCCGCTCGGCCGCCGGATCGGGCGCGTCGTGGATGCCGACGGCAGCCCCGATGAAACACGCTACGTCTACCTCGGCGGACAGGTCCTCGAAGAGCAGGATGCCGACGGGGTGACGCTGGCCACCTACGTCCACGGCGATGACGTCGACGAAGTCCTGACCATGCGCCGCGCCGGCATGGACTACTACTACCACCTCGACGATTTGTCCAACGTGATGGCACTTACCGACATGGCGGGCAATGTGGTCGAACGCTATGATTACGACGACTACGGCCTGCCCACCATCAAGGCGGACGTCCGCGCCCCCGATCAGGACGAACTCTTCGATTCCGATCGCGATGCGGGTCCGGGCGACATCGTGCAGATCATCGCCGACAGCTTCATGCTGACCGGCGAAGCCACCATCCGCGGGCTTACGTTCTCGGGCGGCTATTCGTACGCGACGGGCGCCACCGCGTTCGATGACTTCACGATCTATGTCTACGAGGACGCCGGCGGCCTGCCCGGATCGGTGCTGCACGAACGACATCTGGGCAACGTGGACCGCCGACTCACGGGCCGCATCATCAGTTCCTCCGGCGGCGATGTGGACGAATACGCGTACGCGGCGTCCCTGAGCCCGCCGATCCCTGTGCCGGCGGGTACGACGCTCTGGTTGAGCGTCGTCAACGACACGACCGGTCACGACGTGATCTGGGGCTGGGGGTCGAGCGACGCGGGTGACGGGGACCTGGCCTGGCAACACGACGCCGGGCCATGGGGCCACTTCCCGGCCAACACGTCCTTCGAGTTGCACACCGAAGCGTCGGCAGTAGGCAATCCCTATCTCTTCACCGGCCGCCGGTACGACGATGAGACCGGCCTCTATTACTTCCGCATGCGCTACCTGGATCCCATGACCGGCCGGTTCACCGCGCGCGATCCCGTGGGTGTCTGGGGCGACTACGGCAGCATGGGCAACCCGCTGGCGTATGCGGGGAATAACCCCGCCACCAACACCGATCCGACCGGGCTGTGGATCCGTCGATGGCGCCCACGCGCGTCGTTCACCTGGTGGCGGACGAGCAGGATCTGGCCCCGACTGCGCGGAATCCCGCCGTGGATGGCCCCCGGCATGCCATTCTGGTGGGGGCCGCCCGCTCTCCGGCCGTTTGCAGTCCCTGGGTGGCCCGTATTCTGGCGGCCCATCTGGCCCGGGATGTTTGTATTCGGTCGGCCGGGCCG
>CAZBUJ010000123.1:0-13032 GCA_964495075.1 uncultured Phycisphaeraceae bacterium | reverse complement strand
TTGTCGGGCCGGGCGCGGGAGGAGATCGTGCGGCGGACGAAGGCGGAGGCGGGGCGGCCGGGCGCGGCGGGAGGTGGGGCGGCGGCGGGGGGGGGATCGGGCGCGGGTACGGGTACGCAAGCGAAGTCAGCCCACGTGCAGGACCTGGAGCAGCGGTTCGCGCGGGCCATCGGGGTGAGGGTGACGATCAAGGAGAGCCGCGGCAAGGGCCGCGGCCGGATCGTGCTGGAGTACAAATGCCTGGACGACTTCGACCGCATCGCGGCGGCGCTTGGTGTGGAGTTCGACTAGCGGGGGGGCGTGGTTGGCTGGTAACCGTGCGACCCCGGATGCCTCGTGATGGCCTCAAACGTGCTCGATGGGGCTGTTCGCGATTCCCGCAATGCCGTTCAACGGTCAATCGTGATTCGCGCGCAAGTTTATTAATCCGACCTCGGCGTTCCGCTTCATCATGCTAAGACTCGCGCGCTTCATCGCACTGCCGCGTAGCCGGCTCGCGTACTCTTTCTCATCCCACGCCAGTAGTTCGTTCAGCAGCGGAAACGGCCCTGGCCCTCGGATCGCGTAATCCGGTTCGGTTGTCTCCGGCGCCCGGTGATTGTGCGGGCACACCTCCTGGCAGATGTCACAACCGTACACCCAATCGCCGATCAGCGACCGCAGCCCCTCGGGAATCGCCTCCCGGTGCTCGATGGTCAGGTAGGAAATGCACCGGGCGGCGTCCATCTCGTAGGGGCGATCCAACGCCCCGGTGGGACACGCCTCCAGACACTGCGTGCAGCGACCGCACTGGTCCGCCGCCGGACCGTCCGGCTCGAGGTCGAGCGTGGTGACGATCTCGCCGAGAAAGAAGTAGCTGCCCAACTCGTGGTCGAGCACCATCGTGTTCTTGCCGATCCAGCCGATCCCCGCCGCCGCCGCGAACTCCCGCTCCAGCAGCGGCGCCGTGTCCACGCATACCCGGGCCGCGAACGGCTCGGGCACCGCCTCCCGCAACCGGCCCACCACCCGCCTCAGCTTCTTCTTCATCACGCGGTGGTAGTCACGGCCCCAGGCATACACGGCCACCCGTCCCCGCGGACGATCGTCATCCGGTCGCGCCGGAGCCGCCTGGCGGTAGTTGTGGGCCACCACGATCACCGACCGGGCCCCGGGCACGAGTCGACGCGGATCCAGCCGCAGGTCGACATGGCGGTGCAGGTACTCCATCCGTCCGCCCCGCCCGGCGGCAAGCCAGGCCCGGTACCGGTCCCCCCGTTCCACGGGCGCTGCCGGCGCGATTCCCACCCGTTCGAATCCTGCCTCGCGTGTGAACGACTTGACAAGCCTGGACTTATCGGTCGGTGTCATCCTGGGCAATCCTAGCCCCGCGATTAGCCGATAGAAAGGGGTCCGCGCCGTCATTGACAGTAATGCCCGCAAGGTCTACGGTTACGCGATTCGGCATCAACCTCGGTAACGGGCGCTGCCCGGCCACGAGCAGGGACAAGCATGTTTGATTACGACTGGTTCCACGGGCCCGCTTTCGAGCAGCAACAACACGAAGCCCTCGAACGCTGCGCGCTGGCCCACTTCCCGGACCTCACCGAGGAAACGCTCGAGGACGACCTGGAGGCGCAGCGGTTCATCGAGGACCTCGAACTCCGCCGCCTGATCTACCTCCGCGACGGGTTCAGCTACGAACTCAAGGACATGGTCGACGTGCACAGCAAGTCGCATTTCACGTTCGAGTGCGAGCCGGTCGACGAGCAGTACAAGGTCGGCGCCTTCGTCGTCGCCGTTCCCTTCGAAGACATCGCCCGCGTCGAAGTCTATGCCGTGCACCCGGCGGAGAAACCCGAGGACATGCCCGCCATCACCGGTTTCCGGACCAAGCCGGAGTCCCAATCCGGCCGGGAGATCATCGCCGAACGCGCCGCCACCAGCCCCGACGACGAACCGTCCTGACATCGAAAGACGACCACTCTCGGCCCGCGGAACAAAACCAAGCGCCCCCCACCCTGCGCCAATCCACACCCCCCCAACAGCGTACGTGGCACGAAGCAACACGAATCAACATCCGTTGGCCGTACGCGTTTCCCCACCGCACGAAGGCGTACGATGCACGAATCGGCGCCTCGATTGTCTCGACCCGGCAAAGGTCGTAGACTCGCGCCCCGGAGCCGCGGCCGATCCGGCCGCGCACCCTCGGCACGGACATCCATGCCTGCACGCAAAACCGACAACCAGACGGGACGACTCTGGGTCGAACCGGGGCAGGAAAAAACCGGGCCCGTCGCTCGCGTCGCGCCGATCGCTCCCATCGACAAGGAATACGCCTTCGCCGTGCCGGACGGGTTGGCCGACCGCCTGAGCCCCGGGCAGCGCGTCCGCGTGCCCCTGGGACGCACGGGGCGCGTGGTGGAGGGCTTCTGCACCGGCGTCCACGTCGCCCCCTGGGAGTCGACGCTCCGCTACGTGGACTCGCTGGTGGATGCCCGGTCCTTTCTCACCGACGAGTTGCTGGAGCTGGGCCGCTGGATCGCCCGGCACTACGCCTGCCCCCTGGGCCGTACGCTCAACGCGCTCGTTCCCCGGGCCGTCCGGGCCCAGGCCGGATTCCAAACCGTACGCCACGCGCGACTGCAAACGACGCCGGACGCCATCCAGCACCAGGCCCGGCAGCTCGGCCGTCGCCAGCGGGCGATCATCGACGCGCTGGCGGCAGCCGACGAACCCGTAAACGTGACGGACCTGCTCCGTGCCACCGGCGCGTCATCCGCTACCCTCCGCGCCCTGGTCCAACGCGACTGGGTGGCCGTGGATGCCGTCAAGGAGCCGCCGACCGCCCCGAACTTCGACCGCCCGGCCCGCGAACCGGACTTCGCCCTCAACGCGGACCAGGCGGCGGCCCTCGCCCGCGTCCACGAGATCCTCGACGCCGGCGCGTTCCGCGTCGCCCTGGTCTACGGCGTCAGCGGAAGCGGAAAGACGGAAGTCTACATCCACGCCATCCGACGGGTGATCGAGGCCGGCAGGCAGGCCATCTTCCTCGTGCCGGAAATCGCCCTGACCACGCAACTGGTGAGCCGGCTCGCCGCCCGGTTCGCCGACGTCGCGGTGATTCACAGCGGCCTGACCGGCGTCGCCCGCTCGCTCACCTGGGAAGCGATCGCCAATCGGCAGAAGAGGGTCATCATCGGGACCCGCAGCGCCGTCTTCGCCCCCTGCCCCGACCCCGGCCTGATCGTCGTCGACGAAGAGCAGGAATCGAGCTACAAGAACCTCCAGGCCCCACGCTTCCATGTCCGCGACGTCGCCATCAAGCGAGCCCAGAACGCGTCGATTCCCGTAGTGCTCGGCTCGGCCACCCCGTCGCTCGAGTCGTGGGTCAACGCCCAGCGGGCCGAGCACTACGAACGCATCGACCTGCCGCGTCGCGTGCGCAGCCTGCCCCTGCCCCGCGTCCACGTGGTCGACATGCGCGACGAATACCGTGCGCACGGCCGGTTTGCCCTGCTGTCCCGACTGATGGAGGAAAAACTGACCGTGACCCTCGACCGCGGCGAGCAGGCCGTACTGCTCATCAACCGGCGGGGCTACGCCAGCATGCTCTTCTGCCCGAACTGCAAACTGCGGCTCGAGTGCCCCGACTGCCATGCCCCGCTCGTGTTTCACTCCGCCGTCGACCAGGCCCTGTGCCATTACTGCCGGCACCGGCTCGCCGTGCCCACCATCTGCCCCAACCCGAGTTGTGGGACGCCGCTGGTCGCGTTCGGGGCCGGCACCCAGCGGGTGGAGCAGGTGCTCAAGAAACGATACCCCAACGCGCGGGTGCACCGGGTCGACAGTGACACCATGCGGTCAGAGGACCGCTACCGGCGGGTGATCGATGAGTTCGAAACCCGTCGCATCGACGTCGTGGTCGGGACGCAGATGATCGCGAAAGGACTGGATTTCCCTTTCGTCTCGTTCGTGGGCGTGCTGCAGGCCGACATCGCCACCGCCGCCCCCGACTTCCGGGCCAGCGAGCGACTGTTCCAACTGATCACCCAGGTCGCCGGTCGTGCCGGCCGCGCCGACGTGCCCGGCGAAGTCGTCGTGCAGACCATGGCCCCGGAGACACCGGCCATCCAGGCCGCCGTGGACCACGACTTCCGCCGCTTCGCCGAGGACGAACTTCAACTGCGCCACCGTCTGCGCTACCCGCCCTTCGCCCGCCTCGCTCGCGTCCTGCTCGCCGACGCCCGGGAGTCCGTGGCCCGCGAGGAAAGCGAACGGCTGGCCGACCGCATCCGCAACACGATCGAGGCCGTCGCACCCGAGACCACCGACGTGCTCGGCCCCCAGCCCTGCGCGATCGAGCGCCTCCGCGGCCGGTACCGGTACGACCTGCTGATCCGATCCGAAACCGCCATCAGACTGCAACAACTGCTCGACCGATTACGGGCCGACAAGCTGCTGAAAGCCAAGGTCCAGTCGATGGTGGTGGACGTGGATCCAAGCGCACTGACTTGAGGAAGGAATGACCAACTACTAGGGAGGCGCCGTTGCTGCGCGGTTGGACCGCATGTCGGTAACTGGCAATCAGTAGTTCTCTGGCAGCGTTCCGATCTCGACTTCCACCTCCACCGGCTTCGACTCCCGCCAGACCTTGATCGTCACGGTCGTGCCCGGCTCGGTGTGGCCGACGAGTTCCCTCACGTCGTCCATCGTGTGGACCGGCTGGCCGTCGTATGTCATGATGATGTCGAACGCCTCGATCCCCCCCTTGTCAGCCGGCCCATCCTGAACCACTCGGACCACGATGACGCCGTCCGCGCGATCCCAGTTCAATGCGTTGGGACGCCGCTCCGTGTTGTCGATCTCCCGCATCTCGACGCCGAGAAACCCGTAGCGGGCCGTCTGGCCGTTCGCCAACAGCGGCAGCAATTGCGCGACCCGCGACGAGGGAATCGCGAACCCCACGCCCCCGAAGTTCCCCGTCGGACTGGCGATGGCCGTATTGATGCCGATCACCTGGCCGCTCATGTTCACCAGCGGCCCGCCGCTGTTGCCCGGGTTGATCACCGCATCCGTCTGAATGAAGCGCTGGAAACGAATCCCCCGCAGCGGCACGTCCGACCGGTTCTTCGCGCTCACAATCCCGCGGCTGAAACTGCTGCCGAAGCCGTGGGCGTTTCCCACCGCAAACACATCGTCCCCCACCTGCGTCTCATTGCTGTCGCCGAGCGGCAACGCGATCAGGTTTGACGCCTCGATCTGAAGCAAGGCCACGTCCACCCGCTCATCGGATGCGACCAGCCGCGCCTCCATCGATCGACCATCGGCCAGGTGCACCGTGATCACATCCGCGTCTTCGACGACGTGCCGGTTCGTCAACACGTGCCCCTCGTCCGCATCCACGATGAACCCGCTCCCCATGCCCGTCGGCAGCGTGAACGGCCGAGTCTCCTCGTCCGACTCGCCGTTCGGACCGTCGCCATCTTCCAGGTCGGGCGAACCGGGGGCAAAGAACCGCTCCAGACCGCGCCACAGCGATCGCTCCTCGGCGTTCGGACGAACCAACTCGTACTCCCGTTCCGTGCTGATGCTGACGACCGACGGAGCCACCACCGCGGCCAACCGCCGGGCATTCGACGACGCATCGGCCGCCTCCGCCGGCGTGGGCAACGCTTCTCGCATCGCCTCGATCCGTGCTTTCTCCACGGAGTAGGCGATCCGGCCGGCTACGTTGAGTTTCATCACAACCCAAAACGCCGCCAGCGTCGCCAGGAACAAGACGACGAACTGTCGAACCATCGAAGGCGGTTTGTCCATTGCACCGTCCATTTCAAGAGAAACCGTCATGCGATTCTAGGCGTGCGCCCCGAAACTGGCCACTCGCCGCCGCCGCCGCCCGCCCTCAGACCCCGACTCGGGCCCCATCCGCCGCGACTCCTGCCGCCAATCCACAATTCATGACATCCACGGACCGGCCACCGCGCACCGGAGCCGGACGCCCCATTCCGGAGTTGCATCATCGCTACCGTTCGCCCAAGATACGGTGGATCAACCTAACGAACGGATTCGACGCCTGTGATCGCACCGGGAACCCGACAAACCGAAACTCCAGACAAGCCAGCGACAACCCCGACCCCCGCGGGCGGCATACGCCGGTGGTGGATCGCCGTCGGCGTCGGCGTGCTCACCGGAATCCCTATCGGCTGGCTGCTTTCCTACGCCGCCTTCCTGCTGGCCATGCTCGGACTGTTCTTTTTCATGCTCTTCGGACTCCTGGTCGGGGCCTTCATGTACCGCGTCGCCGAGCACGCCCGACCCATCGGCCGCTGGCACATTCACTGCGGGACTCTGATCGTCGTGCTCTCGACTTGGGTCGTGTCGATGGCCGTGGAATGCCGCGACTTTCCTCAAGACGTCGCCACCCGCACCGTCAAGAAGTTCAAGCTTCGCCCGAGCGGCATGCCGCCCGATCAGATCCGCCGCTCCGCCGAGCGGTGGGCCCGCCACTACTTGAAAGAAGCGTATCCGCCCGGCGGCGCGCTGGGCTACCTGCAATGGAAGCTGACCAACGACAAGATCCGGGTCGAGCTTACCGAAGTCGAGCACGCCCGCACCATCCATTACCACGACAACGGTGCCTGGTGGGTGACCCGAATCGTCCTCTCGATCACCTTGATGTGGTTCGCCGTCCGCTCCGTGGTCAGACCACTGTCCAAACTGCCCGAGCCCCGAACCACACCCGAGCCGGGCGAGCACGAGTCCACCGCGCCGCCCGTCAACGCGTCCGCCTCCTGAAAACGAATCCTGAACGTCGCCATTGCGATTGACCCTGCTTTCGCATGCCCCCTAAGATACGCCCCTCGCTGGGAACCCTCTTGGCGCGGAGACCCTGCCATGGCCACCCCTCGTCGAACCCGGACGCTCGAAGACATCTGCACGGGACCGCTCGAGCCCCTCGCCGACCTCGCCCAGAACCTGTGGTGGTCCTGGAACCCGGACGCCATCGACCTGATGGCCTCCCTCGACGAGGCGCTATGGGCCCGCACCGAACACAACCCCGTGGCCGTGCTGCGAGCCCTGCCCGCCACCCGCCTCCGACAACTCGCCCGAGACAACGATTTCCTGCGCCTGCTCCGAAGCATCCACCGGGAGTTCCGCGCGTACCTGCGCGAGACGACCTGGTTCCGCCGCCGGCATGGCCGATCTTTCAAAGGCTCGATCGCCTACATGTGCATGGAATACGGGCTCCATGAAGCCCTGCCCATCTACGCCGGCGGCCTCGGCGTGCTGGCCGGCGACCATGTAAAATCGTGCAGCGATCTCGGGCTACCCCTGGTCGCCGTCGGCGTCCTCTGGCGAAACGGCTACGTCCGCCAGCATATTGGCCGCCGGGGTGTCCAGCAGGACTGGTTCGTCGACCTCCGGGTCACCAACCTCCCGCTCCGCCTGGTGAAAAACAAGGCGGGGCGACCCCTGCGACTCCGCATCCCGCTGCTCGGCAAAACGCTTACCGCCGCCGCCTGGCGACTGGACGCCGGACGCGTACCGGTCTACCTGCTCGACTCGGACATCCCGGAGAACTCGCCCCGCCTGCGACGCCTGTCCTACCGCCTGTACTGCAACGGGCGCGAGGACCGGCTCTGCCAGGAGATCCTCCTCGGCATCGGCGGGCTCCGTCTCCTGCAAGCCTTGCAGATCCCCGTTTCGGTGTACCACCTGAACGAAGGCCACGCCGTGTTCTCGTCCCTTGACCGGCTGACCCAACTGGTCGCTCGCGACGGCAAGACGCTGCGCGACGCGCTTGACACCGTCACGTCCACCAGCGTCTTCACCATCCACACGCCCGTCCCCGCGGGCAACGAGATGTTCGACCCGAGCCTGGTCGAACAGTACTTCGACGGACATCGGCGCAAGCTGCACCTCGATCGACGCAAGTTCGTCGGGCTCGGACGCGTGGACGCCGACGACGAAGCCGAACCGTTCGGCCTGACCCAACTCGCCCTGCACCTGTCGAAGCACCGCAACGGCGTCAGCGCCCTCCACGGCGACACGTGCCGCAAGCTGTGGCAAGGCGTCTGGTCGAACCGGGAGGCGGACCGCGTCCCGATCGGATCGATCACCAACGGCATCCATATCCCGACCTGGATGCATCCCCGAATGGGCGACCTGCTCGACCTGTTCCTGCCCCACGACTGGCGGGACCGGCAGGACCAGACCCGCGTGTGGGCGGCCGTCAAGAAAGTCCCCGATCGGCAGCTCTGGACGCTGCACGAGGAACTAAAACGCGACCTGATTGAGTTCGCGCGCCACCGCCTGCGGGCCCAGCTCCGCCGCATGCGGGCCGGGGCGAAGGCGGCGAGACAGGTCGACCACATTCTCGATCCGCAGGCACTGACCATTGGGTTCGCCCGGCGATTCGCCCCCTACAAACGGGCGGCTCTCATCTTCTCCGACCCCCGGCGCCTCCACCGCATCCTCAATCACCCCACCCGGCCGGTCCAGATCCTCTTCGCCGGCAAGGCACACCCGGGCGACCCGGGCGGCGGCGCGATCATCGCCCAGATCGAAAAGTACGCCCGGTCACCTCGGTTCCACAAACGCGTGGTACTGATCGAAGACTACAGCATCGACCTCGCACGCTACCTCGTCTCCGGCGTCGATGTCTGGTTGAACAACCCCCAACGACCCCAGGAGGCCAGCGGGACCAGCGGCATGAAACCCGCCCTCCACGGCGGTCTCAATTGCAGCATCCTTGACGGGTGGTGGCCGGAAGGTTACGACGGCAAAAACGGTTGGGCGATCGGACCGGCCAAGGACCATCGCGGCACCAAAGCCGACGACCGGCGCGACGCCAACGCCCTCTACCGGACCCTTGAAAGAGAAATCATCCCCCTTTACTATGACCGGACCGCGTCCGGATTGCCGAAGAAGTGGATCACACGAATGAAGCACGCGATCGCGACCGTTTCACCCGCCTTCAACGCGGATCGAATGGTCAAAGAGTACCTGAGGCGATACTACGTGCCGGCGATGAAAGCGGCACGTGCGAAATGAACTACCAATCACGAATCACGAATGAGGCGTCGCTTCATTCGTGATTCGTGATTCACTCTCCCACGATCCTATACCCTTCTGCTACAACTTCCTCCGGAACGTCGTCGCACAGCGCCGTCCGCCCCAGCCCGCGCAACAGCACAAACCTGACCTTGCCCTTGGCCACCTTCTTATCGCTCCCCAGGTAGCTCAGGATTTCGTCGATCAGGGGAGGTGACTTCAACCTGGTTGGCAGTCCGAACGCCTCGATGCAACGCGTCACGCGCTGGGCGTCCCCTGCGTCCAGCCGCCCCAGCACCGCGCACATCCGACACGCCACCACCATGCCCAATGCCACGCATTCGCCGTGCCGCAGCTCGTAGCCACGGGCCGACTCGATCGCGTGGCCGATCGTGTGCCCGAAGTTCAACGACGCCCGCACCGCCGTCCCCTCCCGCTCATCGCGGCTCACCACGTCGGCCTTGATCCGCACGTTCCGCTCGATCAGCTCCTGCATCACATCCGGCTCGCCGGCCAGAATGGCATCACGCTGCCGTTCGTGCCACGAGAGGAACGCCTCGTCCGCGATCACCGCGTGCTTGATCGACTCGGCCAGACCGGCCACCACGTCGCGCCGATCAAGCGTCCGCAAGCACCCCGGGTCGATCTGCACCAGCACCGGCTGGTGGAACGCGCCGATCAGGTTCTTGCCGGCCGCGTGGTTCACCGCCGTCTTGCCCCCGATCGACGCGTCGATGTCCGCCTCCAATGTCGTCGGACAGATCGCGAACCGCACTCCCCGCATCCACGTCGCCGCCACGAACCCCGCGAGGTCACTGACCACCCCACCGCCCAACGCGAGAATCACGCCGTCGCGGGCCAACCCGAAGGACGCCGCCCGATCATAGATCCGCTCGGCCGACGCCAGCGACTTCGTGCCATCCCCGGGGGGCAACGCAATGAGGTCGTGCTCGAACCCCGCCCGGGCCAGACTCGCCAACGCGGCGTCGCCGTAGAGGCCGGCCACCGTGTCGTCGCTCACCAGCAACACCCGGGTCGCGCCGACGCGTTCGGCAAGGACCGGCCCCAACGACCCCAACCCGCCCGGCGCCACCGTCACCCGCGTCGCGGAGTGCGCGTACTGGATATCGAACGTGGTCACACCGCACCGTCCTTGCCCGACATCATACGCTCGCCCCAGCCGGCGGAAAGACGGAAGTCCCCCCGGAACTGTTGAACGCCGCACCGCCTATATCTAGGGCCGCCATGGTGCCTATCGTCTATTCGTGGTGGTCTGGTAATCAATCTGGTTTTCGGGTAAACTTTCACCTGGTTGTTCGCGTACAAACCAATGTGAATTCCGGAGCAGCACCGCTTGCCCCCGCCGGCCCCTGGCACGATAACCTGCTGCTCACCAGGAAGTTATGACTCAATCAACGGGGTGAACACACAATAGCCGGGGCGGTCGTGGATCGCTAAGTTCAATCCCTACAAAGAATAATAACCGTTTCCAGGATTGACGACGTCCGATATCTGAGATAGAATCTCCGCATGGCACGGTCAACAGCACTCAAAGGAAAACCCAAGCCGACATCCAAGATTTCGCGATCGACTGGCTCGGCCAACCGGAGCGGGGCGGCGCGCAAACCCGCCGCGCGCAAACCCAGCGGCCGGGTGCGCAGTTTCAAGTCCGCGCTGAACTACCTCAGCTCGCTCGTAAACTACGAACAGGGTGGCCGGTTCGGGTATAATGCAACAAACTTCAATTTGTCGCGGATGAATCGACTGCTCGCCGCGCTGGGGAACCCCCATCGCGAGTTCAAAACGGTTCATATCGCCGGGACCAAGGGCAAGGGCAGCACCGCCGCCATGCTCTCGTCCATGCTTCAGAACTGCGGCCTTAAAGTGGGGCTGTATACTTCGCCGCATATCCTCACTGTGCGGGAGCGAGTGACGATCAACGGCGAGAAGATCCCCGAGTCCCGCTTCACCAAGCTGGTCCAGGACATCAGCCTCGTCAAAATGAAGACGGGGTCGGACTCGATTACCTATTTTGAAGCCCTGACCGCGCTGGCGTTCCTGCACTTCGCGGCGGAGAAGGTCGACGTGGCCGTCATCGAGGCGGGACTCGGCGGCCGGCTCGACTCCACCAACGTGATCAAACCGGAAGTGTGCGGGATCACCTCGATCAGCCTCGACCATACCGAGCAATTGGGGACCACGCTCACCGCGATCGCGGAGGAGAAGGCCGGCATCATGAAGCAGGGCATCCCCGTCATCAGCGCCCCGCAGCGGCAGGAAGCACGGTCCGCCCTGCGGGCGGCCGCCGAGAAATTCAACGCCCCGCTGCGGTTCACGGGCGACGACATCGAGTTCAGCTACCGGTTCGAATCCTCGCGGGCGGTGGGGCCGCACACCCGGCTGTGCCTCACCACGCCGGAAAGCCGGTTCGAGCACGTGCACGTGCCGTTGCTCGGCGAGCACCAGGCCATCAACTGCAGTGTCGCCCTCGCCCTGGTCGACGCGTTGAAGCAGCGCGGCTTCCGCATCGACGACCAGCTTGCGATCGAGGGACTCGCGTCGGTTCGGCTCAGCGGGCGGATGGAGATCATCAGTGAAGAGCCGCGTATTCTCGTCGACGGGGCCCACAACGCGGCGAGCGTGCACGCGTTGATGCGGGGCATCGGCCAGAACGTGCCGTACGACTCGATGATCGTCATCTTCGGCTGCCAGCGTGACAAGGACGTGGCCGGCATGCTGCGGCACGTACAGCTCGGCGCGGACAAGGTGATCTTCACCGGCACCGGCTCGCCTCGCTCGATGGATCCGCAGGACCTGGCCACCGCCTACGTCGAACAGTGCGGCAAGATGGCCCAGGTGGCCGAGGACCTTGAAGAGGCCATTCGCATCGCCGGCAGTGCCTTGACGCGGGAAGACCTGATCTGCATCACGGGCTCGTTCTACCTGGTCGGGCTGGCCAAGCGGTTGTACGGACGGAAATAGACGACAACACCCACGGCCCAGTGAAACGCGAACCGCCCTCGGATCTGGTTCGGTCCGAGGGCGGTTTCTGCATCGCGGTGATTCGCATGCACGGCGGGGCCCGCGTCGCCGCGTTGTGCCCCCCGCGCCGTTTCCGGTATCTTGGCCTCGCGCGGAGGAACTCCCGCGCCGATGCGCCGGCGGCGGGTTCCGAATCCGAGACATCGAATCGATGAGCAGTGCACCCCCATCGTTGCCGGCGTTCCAGAAGAAGCGCATCTGCGTCCTGGGGATCTGCACCGTCGACGCCATCGCCCGCCATATCGACGAGTATCCGCCCCCCGGCGGCCTGCGGCCGTTCGACTCGCTCACCATGACCACCGGCGGTAACGCCGTGAACTGCTCGATCGCGCTGGCCAAGATGGGATTCGCGGTCAACGTCGTGACCAAGGTCGGCGACGACGAAAACGGCCGCTTCGTGCTGGCCGAGTTGACCCGCCACGGTGTCGATGTCACCGGCGTCATCCGGTCCACCGACGCCCACACGCCGTTCAGCTTCGTGTGCGTCCACCCCGACGGACAGCGGAGCTTCCTTCACACGGTGGGCACCAACGGGACCCTGCGCCGCCGCGAAGTCGACCTTCAGCTCCTGCGCGATACCGACCTGTGCCTGATCACCGGCACCATGCTCATGCCGAGTCTCGACGGCCCCCCGACCGCCGCGCTGCTCCAACAAGCCCGGCGGGCGGGAACAGTGACAATCCTTGACACTAGCTTTACCGACTCGGCGTCCCGGGCCGACTGGCTCGCCGCCCTCGAGCCGTGCCTGCCTTGGCTGGACTATTTCGTCCCCTCCCGGGCCGAAGCCTGCGCTTGCACCGGCCACGACGACCCCGACCAGGCCGCCCGCGCCCTGCTCGATCGCGGCTGCCAGACCGTTGTCATCAAGCTCGACGAACAGGGTGCCTGCTACCGCGACGCCAACGGCGCGACTGGTCACGTCCCGGCCTACCCGGTGCCCGCCATCGTCGACAC
>CAZBUJ010000122.1:0-13218 GCA_964495075.1 uncultured Phycisphaeraceae bacterium | reverse complement strand
GTCGGCGTTCAGTCGCATCGTTTCGCGCACGAAGAAGGGGCGGCCTCATGGGCCGCCCCTGTTACAGTCAACGTCGCTGGTTTGCCACTAACGACGGCGGCGGAGAGCCGCGATACCGCCGAGGGCGAGCAGCGCGAAGCTGGCCGGCTCGGGGATGATCAGCAGCGGGTTGGCGTCGCCACCGCTACCAAAGTCATAGTAAGTGGCATAGCGCTGGGCCGCCAGGCTAGGGTTGTACGTCTGCTGTCCACCCGCGGGGTTGCGGACAAAACTGAATTCCGTCCAGAACGCCAACGAAATCGGGTCGCTCTCGCCGAAGATCGCGTCGTCAGCGATGTGCAGCGTCACGGTGCCGAGCTCGTGGATGCCAGGGCCGACGATCTCACCGACGGGCGACCGCGCCCAGTTGATCTGCTGGGTCAGCTGGTCGAGTGGGCCCGGATCGCTGGAGTCCCGCTCCCAATCAGTGGGGAACACCTCGTCGCTCTCTTGATAGAGACGCAACTCCTCGAGGAACGTGGCCTGGAACGCAGCGACTTCCTCCGCGCCCAAGGGGTCATCCGGACCGAACACGTCCACGAAGATGTGGACGGTGACCATATCCGAAGGCGAAGCCGCGATCGTCGTGGCGCCATCGTCAAACTCCATGTACACGATCGACGCGCTAGCCGACGTGGCCAACATTCCCACTGCCAACAACGCAAATGCTATTCTCATCTCCTCTGTCCTCCTAAGATTCCCGATAGACTCTCTCTCAGACAAGCCCTGGTCCTTCCAGAGCGTGACCCAGCAGACGCCCGAGCCTTCCGGTCTCTGGCCAAGCCGGAGACTCACTCATCTGCAACGCTTGTGTATCGCGATGCAATCGTTGCCTGTCGCAGCAACGCAAACACAACAATCGTTAAACGGAAGATCCCTCGGGAATGGCCTCTCTCTACCTCTCCCTTTCCCTCTTCAGAATCCCCGCCTCACGCCAGGCGAGCGATCACCTGGACTGTGCGCACTATCATGTTACCGGACGAATGCTTGCGCCGCCACTTGAAAATCGAATTCGCCCCCGCCTTTTTTTGGCGCGCCAGGCCCGGGTGGTCAATGACACTTTGCGAACACCGTCGGCCTCCGCGGGAACGGTTTCGGCCTGCGTCCCGTCCAGGACCGCTGTCCCCGCCTCGCGACGGGGCGTCGGCGCCAGACATGGGACCCGTTTGTCACCGGCGACGGGTGAACACGACGTGTTAAACGAGGCAAGGTGCTCGGGATGAACCGCGTGCTCCCGCGGCCGGCGGGGTTATGCCGCCGCCGGCGGCCCGCGGTGTCTTGCCGCCCGCCTCGCGGTCGCTCCCGGGGCGGCGGGTCCGACGCGCAAAACGCTGCACGCCGCAGCTACTCGATTCGCTGCGGCGTGCTGTTGGTTTCAACGAGGCCGAAGGGATTCGAACCCTCAACCACCGGATCGACAGTCCGGTACTCTAACCAATTGAGCTACGGCCCCATTGGCGGCGGCCTTTCGGTCGCATTCCCACTGTCCTAACGAATATTACTCTCGGCGGGGGGGTTGTCAAGAACGGGCGACCGCCGCGCCGCGCGATGCATTCGCCTGCGGTTGCGTGACCGGGGCGGTCGATTATTATGACGCGTTCGTTAATCCGTGAGCCGCAGAATCGAGAATCGACCTGAGACCATGCAGCATCGCAAGCTATTGTCCATTATTGGGTTATCAGTCACGGCGTGGTGTGGCATGTGGCCGACGTTCGCGCACGCCGAGTCGCTGGAAGTCGCCCTGCGAACCGTGCTGGGCAAACTGCCGGAACCGGGAGCCGCGTGCGGGGCCGCCGTGGTCGATCTCCAGACCGGCCGGCATGTCTTTGCCCACAATGGAGACCGCGCACTCATCCCGGCCAGCAACGAGAAACTGGTCGCCATCGCGACGGCCATCGACGTGCTCGGGCCTGACTTTGAGTTCCGGACGGTATTGGCCCGGCGTGGGGCGGACTTGGTGGTGATCGGGGACGGTGACCCCTCGCTCGGCGATCCTGTGGTCAGCGAGCGGGACGGCGTAGCGGTTACGGTGTTGCTGGACGAGTGGGTCGCCGTGCTGAGGCGGCACGGCATCGACGCGGTAGCGGGCGATATCGTGATCGACGACACGATCTTCGACGAGCAATGGACGCATCCGGACTGGACTGACGACGACGTCCGTCGCGGCTATGGCGCACCGGTCGGCGCGCTCAACTATTACACCAACTGCGTCACGTTCACGGTGTCGCCGGCGGAACAGGCGGGTGAACCGGTGGTGTGGAGCGTCGAGCCGGCCACGACGCTGGTAACCGTCACGAACAGGTGCAAGTCGGGCGGCAAGAACAGGCCGGCCATCGATCGTCCGGCTGTCTCGTTGGCGTACGTTCTCACTGGCCTGTGCCGCAGGCAGACCGAGCTTCCGCCGGTACCGGTGGTCGATCCGGGTCAGTTCTTCGGCGACGTTTTGCGCACACATTTGATCGCCCACGGCATTCGCGTGAACGGCGTCGTGCGAAAGGCACGCGTGCTGACGGAGACGCATCAGCTGCCGGCTCCGTGCGAGGTGCTGCACGTGCACGCAACGCCACTCGAACAGGTGGCGACACGGGCCGGCAAGGACAGCCAGAACTTGTACGCGGAATGTCTGTTCAAACGAGCGGGCTACGAGTTTGCGAAGACACATGGACAGTCTCGCCCGGTCGGCAGTTGGGAGTCGGCGCGGGCGGCGGCGCGGGCGCTGCTCGCGCGGGCCGGCGTGTCGGACGGTGAGCTGGTGATCGCCGACGGCTGTGGCATCAGTCGTTCGAACCACGCCTCCGCGGATGACTTCGTGCGGCTGTTGACCTACATGCACGGGCACCGCGGCTGGGCCACGTTCGGGCGGAGCCTGTCCGTCGCCGGTCGCGACGGCAAGCTGCGCAAGCGCATGAAGAAAGTCCCCGGCCTGGTCTGTGCAAAGACGGGCTACATTCGGGGCGTGCGTACGCTCAGCGGCTACGTCGAGACGCCGGACCGGCGGATGTACGCGTTCTCGGTGCTGTTCAACGACGTGAAGAAGGGAACGCTCCCGTTCAACAAAGTGCACGACCGGTTCTGTCACACGCTGGCCACGTGGACACCCTAGCCCGCCGTTCAGTTTCCCGCCGGTAAGCCCGCGCCGGGCATGGCGTGGGCATGCCGTGCCGGGTGCTCCTCGCCGCGCTGCGCGCGTTCGACATGGGCAAGCCCCGTATTCGCCTGGTCAGCGGCGTGACATTTCTTTCAGGATGTTTTTGGCGCGGATGAGGTAGGCGATTATCGACAACGTGGTGACGACAATCGTGAGCCAGACGATGATCGGAATGATGATGTTGATCGACACGTCCCGCAGGCGGGGGTTCTGGCGAGCGAGCAGGAGGAGCACTACGGGGACGGCGACACTTTGCACCACCATCTTTGCCTTGCCGAACACGTTTGCGCCGAACGCGTCGCCTTGTGATTCGGAGAAACCGCGCAGACCGGTGACCAGCAGTTCCCGGCCTACGATCAGGACCACCATCCAGGTCTCCACGCTGGAGACGTTGCGGCCGGTGTCCGGGTCCACGAACCCGGGGCCGCAGAACAGGATGAAGGAACCGCACACGAGCACCTTGTCGACGAACGGGTCGAGGACGCGACCGAAGGAAGTGACCTGGTTCTGGCGGCGGGCGAGATAGCCGTCCAGGGCGTCGGACAGGGCGGCGACGATGAACACCCCCGCCGCCACGTCGAGCACGTGGAGACTCGTCCTGCCCAGCTCGAAGTTGCCGAGCAGCACAAACAGGACGATGGCCACCATCAGTCGGGCAATCGTGATCTGGTTAGGCAAGTTGATGGCCATCGCCGGTCTCGGAGTCTCGCTGGCGGAGTTCAAACGTTGACGGACATGGGCGCGCCGACCAGGGGCGTTCAGTCACAGCACGGACAGCTTAATATCGGTGGGGCGGGCGAGCAAATCGTAGTCCCGTCGACCGGTGCAGCGGGCGTGTACGACGGCACCCGGTTCCGCGTCCGTGGCGTCGAGCCAGGTGATGCTGTCCACCTCGGGCGCCTGCCCGGCGTGGCGGGCCGCCTGGAGCCCTTCGGCCGGCGGGGATTCCACCAGCACGTCGAACTCGAGGCCGATCTGGGCGTCGGCGAGGGCGAAGGCGACCTCCTGCTGCACGGTCATCAGCCGGTCGACGCGTTCGGCCTTGACGGCGTCCGGGATCTGACCCTTCATGCGGCCGGCCGGCGTGTCGGGCTCGAGGGAGTAGGGGAACACACCGAGCGCGTCGAATCGAAAATCGCGAACGAATTCGACAAGCTCGTCGAATTCCGGGTCCGACTCACCGGGGAAGCCAGCGATCAAGGTAGTGCGGAGGCGGACGCCGGGAATCCGGGTCCGCAGCCGTTCGAGCAGGTTTTCGGTGGCTTTGCGGTCGACCTGCCTGGCCATCGCTTTGAGTATGCGGTCATTAATGTGCTGAAGCGGGATGTCGACGTATTTCACAATGCGGTCGCCCTCCGCGATCGCGGCAATCATGGCGTCGTTGAAGGTCGTCGGGTAGGCGTAGAGCAGCCGGATCCACTCGACCCCGTCGACGTCGTTGAGTGATCGCAGGAGTTGGGCCAGCCCGGTGCCCGGGTCCAGGTCCGTCCCGTAGCTGGTGGTGTCCTGGCCGATGAGGTTGAGTTCGACGGCGCCGTCGGAGACGAGTTCGCGGGCCTCGGCGAGGATGACCTCGGGCGGTTTGCAGTGCATTTTTCCGCGGATGGCCGGGATGGTGCAGAATGTGCACTTCTGGTCGCACCCCTCACTGATGCGGAGGTAGGCGTAGTGGGGCGGGGTGATTCGCAGCCGGGCGGTGTCGGTGTTCACGTAGGGGTGGTAGTCGCCGAGATAGGTGTCGACGCGGCGGGGGCCTCTGCCCCGGGTTTCCCGCACCGCCCGGGTGATGTCATCTCGATTGTGCACGCCGACCAGTGCGTCGATGCCTTTCACCTGGTCGAGCAGGGCGGTGCCGTCCCGTTGTACGAGGCAGCCGGCCACGACGACGCGTCGGCATCGCCCGCGTCGCTTGAGCTTGACGACGTCGCGGATTGCCTGGAGTGCTTCCTCGCGGGCGGCGGCCAGGAACCCGCAGGTGTTGACGACCACGGCGTCGGCCCGCTCGGCGTCGTTGGTGATGATGCAGCCCGCTTCGGCCAGTTGCCCGAGCATCTTCTCCGAGTCGACAATGTTCTTGGCACACCCCAACGAAACGAAGGCGACGTGCAATTGACGACCCATGCGCTCTCCTTTGCCAGCCCGGCTGGACACGGGTCCCACCGTGCGAAATGAACGTGCGTTCCACGGTCAGGTATCTGGCGTAAACCAATGTTCGGTTGTGCTTGCCCCATCCGTGCCGGCCCCCTAAAATCGAGCAGTGAATCGTAATCGAAACCGCAGGCCGGCACAACGTCGGCCGGTGTGGGGAGTGTCGATGGCAGGCAAAGCGGACACAAGTCGTTCGCGGCTGGAGACGGTGGAGCCGTTGGGCAAGCGGGTCCTGATCCGCAAGGACGAGGACAAGAAGACGACCAAGGGCGGCATCGAGCTTCCGGACTCGATCGAAATCCCGACGATCACGGGGCGGGTGGTGGCCGTCTCGGCCCAAGTCGAGAACGACGACGACTTCCCCATCCGCCAGTACGACAAGATCCTGTTCAACCCCAAGCACGCGATCCCGGTGGACTTCGAGTCCGACAATCAGCTCTTCGTGGTTCCCATCGAAGACGTCGTCGCGGTCTTCCGCAAGAGCAAGCCCGGTTAAGGGCCAACCGCACCCGCCAACGCCCGGTTGTACCCTTGCCGGGGATTCATCTCCTCCCACCGGGCGTCATGCTGAGTCGCAGTGACCCAAGTCGGCGGTCTTGCACATTGCCGCGAACTGTTTATGGTGAGCGCCACTGGTGCTTCGTCGGACGAGCCTCACCTTCATCACGAAAGGAACGTGACGTGTCAATCACCCTGCCTGATCTTCCGTACGCCAAGAACGCGCTGGAACCGCATATCAGCGCGGAGACGTTGGAGTACCATCACGGCAAGCATCACAACGCGTACGTCACCAATCTCAACAAGCTGATCGCGGGGACGCCCCAGGAGAACAAGCCGCTGGAGGACATCATCATGGCGGCGGAGGGGGGCGTCTTCAACAACGCGGCCCAGGTGTGGAATCACAGTTTCTACTGGAATTGCCTCAAGCCGGGGGGCGGCGGCGAGCCGACCGGTCCGCTGGCCGACGCGATCAACCGCGACTTCGGCTCGTTCGCCCAGTTCAAGGAGGCGTTCGCCACCGCGGCGGCCACGCAGTTCGGCTCCGGCTGGGCCTGGCTCGTGCTCGATGGCGGCAAGCTGGCCGTCACCAAGACGGCGAACGCCGACCTGCCGATGAAGCATGGCCAGAAAGCACTGCTTACCATGGACGTGTGGGAACACGCCTACTACATCGATTACCGCAACGCCCGGCCGAAGTATATCGAGACGCTCCTCGAGAAGCTGATCAACTGGGACCACGTTTCCGCCTGCTTCGCCGGGTGAGACGAGTAAGTGGAGCGTAGCCAGTAGAGAGAAGACCCCGCGCGGGGGACGCCACCTCGCGTGGCGGAGCGCAGCTGATGGTATCAAAAGCGGTCCCTGCACCGCCCGTCCGTGTCGGTGCAGGGTTGCCCTCTCTCCTACGTCAGAAAGCTCCCTCTCCCGCGTCAAAAAAGGAGAAGAACGCGCGACTATCCTCTCGCGCTGGCGTAGAACTCGGCCACCTTGTCCCAGTTCACCACGTTCCACCACGCGGCAATGTACTCGGGACGACGGTTCTGGTACTTCAAGTAGTATGCGTGCTCCCACACGTCGAGGCCGAGAATCGGCTTGTGACCCGACATGATCGGCGAATCCTGGTTCGCGGTGCTGCCGACGTGCAGCTTGCCGGCCTCATCCAGCCCCAACCACGCCCAGCCACTGCCGAATCGCGTGGCCGCCGCGTTTGAGAACTGTTCCTTCATCGCGTCGAAGCTTTTGAACGTGGCCTTGATGTCGTCGGCCAGCGGACCGGTCGGTTCGCCGGCGCCACCGGGGGCCATGATCTGCCAGAACATTGTGTGGTTGGCGTGCCCGCCGCCGTTGTTGATGACGGCTTGGCGGATGGAGTCCGGCAGGTTCCGCGCGCCGGCCAGGAGGTCCTCGATGCTCTTTGATGCCAGATCCGCATGCCCCTCCAGCGCCGCGTTGAGTTTTGTCACATACGTGTTGTGGTGCTTCGTATGGTGGATTTCCATGGTTCGCGCGTCGATATGCGGCTCCAACGCGCCGTAATCGTACGACAAGGATGGAAGAACATGGGCCATGACAATCGTCTCCTTCGTGGTATCTCCTATTCGCTCCGCTCGCCGATTGGCGTCGTCCACGTTCTCTTGCCCCCGGGGACTCCCCCATGCTGGCGGCCTGACCCTCCGTGAACGGCCAACGGTGTTTATCAGACTCATAGCGCCCCCAAGTTGCGGAATCAAGATAAATAGCACGTAATAAGTCCTATTTTGGGCATCCTGGCCTATCCGTTTTGCAGACAGGGAGTTACGGCCACCGCCCGGAGACGGGCGACACTCTTTCGTGGCGTGGACAGACTTCGACCCGGCGATCTGCTAGGCTGTCGGGCCGCGTCGACCGACGCGCGACGGAAGGGATCCAGTCCAGGAGCAACGCGATTATGATCAAGCGAGTTGGATTCATCGGAACGGGGATCATGGGTCTGCCGATGGCGGAGCACCTGCTGGCGGCCGGGTTCGAGGTCCGGGCCTACAATCGAACTCACGCCAAGGCGGAGCCCCTGGCCGGGAGGGGGGCGGCGCTGGTCGACTCGCCGGCCGCGGCGACCGACGGGGCGGACGCGGTCATCACCGTCGTGTCCGATTCGCCTGACGTCCGGAGCGTGTTCCTCGGCCCGGGCGGTGTGTGCGAGATGCTGCGGGCCGGTGCGCTGGCCATCGACATGTCCACCATCTCGCCGTCCGTCACGCGGGAGGTGGCGGCGGTCGTCGAGAATCGTGGGGCCGCCTACATCGACGCCCCGGTGAGCGGCGGGCGGATCGGCGCGGAGGCCGGCACCTTGTCGATTATGTGCGGCGCGACACCGGAGGCCTTCGAGCAGGCGCAGCCCCTGTTCACGGCGATGGGCAAGAACATCGTGCACTGTGGTCCGGTCGGGTACGGGCAACTCACCAAGCTCTGCAACCAGATCATGTGCGGGTGCAATCTGCTGGGGGTTTGCGAGGCGTTCATCCTGGCCGAGAAGGCCGGACTCGATCTCACAAAGGTACTGGAAGCGACGACGGCCGGGGCGGCGGGTTCGTGGGCACTGGCCAACCTTGGCGAGAAAATGCGCATCCGGGACTTCGCCCCGGCGTTTATGGTCGATCTGCAGCAGAAGGACCTGCGACTCGTTTTGGAAGAGGGTAGCGCCAACAAGCTTGCCCTGCCAGGCACGGCCCTGGTGACGCAGCTGTTCTCGGCGAACCAGGCCGCCGGCGAAGGTCACGAGGGCACGCAAGCGATGCTCAAGGTGCTCGAGCGAATGTCCAACATCCAGCGGTGATGCAGGCCCGCGTGGTCAGACGATCAGCATCGCGTCGCCGTAGCTGAAGAAACGATACCCGCGGTCGACGGCGTGGCGATACGCGTGGCGGGTCAACCCGATACCGGCGAACGCCATGATGAGGGCCAGCAGCGTGCTGCGTGGCAGGTGGAAATTCGTCAACAGTACGTCGACGGCTTTGAATCGATAGGGGGGATAGCAGAACAGGTCCGTCCACCCGGACCCGGCCGCTACCGTGCCGTCGGAGTTCGCGCAGGTCTCCAGCACGCGAACGGATGTCGTGCCAACGGCGATGATCCGATGGCCGGCCCGCCGCCCCCGGTTGATCACCGCCGCGGCGTCGGGCGAGAGATCGTACCATTCACGGTGCATTTCGTGTGTTTCGAGCCGATCGACTTTGATCGGGGCAAAGGTCCCTAGCCCGACGTGAAGCGTGGTTCGCACGACGGACAGGCCGGCGTGCCCCAACGCGTGGAGCATCGGTTCGGTGAAGTGGAGGCCGGCGGTGGGGGCGGCGACCGCTCCAGCCTGGCGGGCGTACACGGTCTGGTACCGCTGCCGGTCCTGGGCATCGCGTGGATCGCCGATGGCGTCGCGTCGGATGTACGGTGGCAGGGGTGTTCGGCCGACCCGCGTGAGCAGCGCCTCGGCGGTTACCGCCGGCTCCACCGTCGCCAGCCAGTGTCCTTCGCCCCGCGACTCCGTCAGTTCGAGCGACGCGACGCGTTCGTCCGAGGCGGGATCCACGAGGGCGAGCGTTTCACCCTGCCGCAACCGGCCGCGGCCTTGGAGCAGCAGTTCCCATCGTCCGATCTGCCACTCGCGTACAAACAGCCCTCCGATCCGGGCACCGGTGCCCCGCCGGGCCGTGATTTTAGCCGGAACGACACGGGTGTCGTTGATCACCAGCGTGTCACCCGAGCGGAGCGATTCGGGAAGGTCCGAGAAACTCGCGTCCCGCAGCGTGCCCGACGGCCGGTCCACGATCAGCAGTCGCGAACTGTCACGCCGTTCGGCCGGAGCCTGGGCGATGAGTGTTTGGGGGAGGTCGTAGTCGAGGTCGGCAAGCCTGAACGGGCACATGGCGCGACTATAATGGCATGGAACCGTCGTGGTGAAAAGGTGGCGGAGGGAGAGGGGGCCGTTGCCGTGAGTCACCATTCGGGCGTTTCATCGTCGGCCGGCACCGCCGCATTTATTCGGACTTGGCGGTGCTACCGTTGCCGCGGCGGCGGGTTAGGGGAGGCCGCCGTGGATTCCGGAGGCGGTGTCCGCCCGCGGCATCCGGGTTGCATGCACGACTTCCGGGGACGGCGCGGGGAATTCGCCTCTGGTGGGGGAAAGAATGCACGTTTGGCCGATCGGCATCACGCCCAGTCGTCTTCTCATCGCGCAGTGGAGCGTGTTGCACACCCATCGCGCCTTGCGGCTTGGCATACCCGAGTCGCTGCTGGTGAACCGGTTGCGGTGGCGGCGCGGATGCCCCATCACGTGGGTCCCGTGGATCCGAGTGCCGATGCTCCCGCCGCTGTGGTCCGCCGAGGGGATCAAACCGCTGGAGCTCGTCTGGCCGGCCGAGTACGAGGTGGTCCACGACGAGGATGTGATTTATGTCGTCGACGAGATGGCGGCGGAGCCGCTCCCCCCGCCCGGCTCGATCATCGATATGGTAATGTAGCGCGGATCGCGTGGACGCCCCAACCGAACGGGCTACAATTCGTCGCATGCAAGCCCCTCGCAAGCGAAAGCCCCGCCGCCGACGCGGTGACGGCGTCGCGGCCTGGCTGCAATACGCCGGACTGCGACTGTTCGCCTCCGTGCTGTACATGTTCCCGGTGGAGTGGAACCTGCGCACCGCCCGCTTGATCGGGTGGGTGTGGTGGCACGTGGTGCCCCGGCATCGCGATCGTGCCCGCGCGCACCTTCGCCTCGCGTACGGCGACGACCTGTCCGGCGACGAGATCGATCGCATCGCCCGGCGTTCGATGCAGCACCTGATCATGCTGAGTTTCGAGATGGCGTTCGCACCGCGCCTGATCGACGAGTGGACGTGGACGCGGTACGTCAGGCTGGTCAACGTCGACTCGGCGTTGGAGGTGCTGTTGGAGGGCCGCGGGGCCCTGCTGCTGACCGGGCATTTCGGAAGCTGGGAGCTGGCGGGCTACATCCTGGCCACACTGGGGTTCGACGTGGTGGCCATCATGCGGCCGCTGGACAACGTCTACGTTAATCGTCTCGTGGTGGAGACTCGGCGGCGCCGCGGGTTGCGGCTGCTGGACAAGAAGGGTGCGACGGCTCACGCCGAGGACGTGATTCGCGACGGTGCCGCCCTGGGCTTCATCGCGGACCAGAACGCCGGCCGGAAAGGCATGTTCGTCGACTTCTTCGGCCACCAGGCGTCGACCTACAAATCGATCGGGCTGCTGGCGATGGCGATGGAGGTGCCGATCATCGTCGGCTATGCTCGACGGATCGGGGACTCGTTCTTCTACGAGGTAGGGGTGCAGCGGATCATTCGACCGGAAGAATGGTCGGACCAGGACGACCCGTTGCGGTGGATCACGCAGGAGTACACGGCCGCCATTGAGGCGTTCGCGCGGGCCTGGCCGGACCAGTACCTCTGGATCCATCGGCGGTGGAAGTCGCGGCCGAAGGTGGAGCCCGCCGCGGACGGGGCGGTGGCGGCGGAGGGGGTCCACGCCAGTTGACCGGCGCGCGGGGCGGTTCTAGAATCCGACCCGGGCGCCGGTAGGGCCCGAACGAACAGTAAACCGTTGCGACGGCAAGAGGAGATATCATGGCAGACGGTGCCGCAATCAAGATCACCGACGCGAACTTTGACGAGGTGGTACTCAAGTCGGAGAAGCCGGTCCTGGTGGACTTCTGGGCCGAGTGGTGTGGTCCATGCAAGGCATTGGCACCTGCGATCGCGGAACTGGCCGCCGACTACGACGGCCGGGCGGTGATCGGCAAGCTGAACGTCGATGAGAACCAGGCCACGACGAGCCAGTGCGGCGTCAACGCGTTCCCCACGCTGCTCATCTACCGGGATGGCGAGGTCAAGGAACGGATCGTCGGCCTCCGGTCGAAGAAGGACCTGGCCGATTCGTTGGACCGCGTGCTCGGCTGACCTTGGATCGGTCGGCTGAGCACGTGGGTGGCGCCACCCACGCCCGCATGCGTCCCTGTCGTGACACGCGGCGCGAATGGCGGTGCCTCTGAAGGCAGGTGTTCAGGCTTTGCACGCTCGGACCGCGCCTGTCGGCAGTTCGATAACGCTCACAATCCCCGTGCGATGCGGCGATCTCCGCGCTGGCGATACCGGGCGTTGCCCCCTACAATACAATTGCCGCCGTAGGTGATGACCTTGCGGGAGTTGCGCCCATTGACCACCGATCCTGAACCAATTCGTCCGGACGATGCGGACCCGGGTGCGTCGTCCGATGTAGCGTCAGCGCCGCCACCGGCGCCGCCATCGACGGTGGGCGTGCGCTACGGTTACATGAAACACGTGGGCGAGTTCACGTGCTCCCCCAAAATCACCAACGTGGGTTGCGGCGAAGACGTGGTGATTCAAACGGAGCGTGGCATCGAGCTGGGCAGGACGCTGATGCTGCATTGCCTGCAGCGTCACCAGGCGTTGTCGACGGAGCAGGTCGATCGGTACGTCGCGGAGAGCGGGCAGGATTACTATCGCCGGCGGTGCGGTCGCGTGTTGCGGGTGGCCAGCGAGGACGATCTGGCCGAGTACCGCCATCTCGAGGCGGATGCGCGGGGGAAGCTGGCCCTGTGCGCCGAGCTGGTCCGCCGCCACGATCTGCCCATGAAGCTCGTGCAGTGCGAGCATCTGTTCGGCGGCGAGCGGGTCATTTTCTACTTCATGGCCGAAGGGCGGGTCGACTTCCGGGCGTTGGTCAAGGACCTCGCCCACGAGTACCAAACGCGAATCGAGATGCGGCAGGTCGGGGCGCGGGACGAGGCCCGGCTGGTCGCCGACTACGAAACGTGCGGGCGCGAGTGCTGCTGCCGCGTGTTTCTCAAGACACTGCGTCAGGTGACCATGAAGATGGCCAAGTTGCAGAAGGCCACGCTCGATCCGTCCAAGGTCTCCGGCCGGTGCGGGCGGCTCAAGTGCTGCCTGCGGTACGAGCACATGGGGTACGAGGAGTTGGACCAGGCGTTGCCCCGCACGGGTGTACGGCTCGATACGCCCGAAGGGCCGGGCGTCGTGGTCGCCCGCCAGGTACTGACCCAACTGGTTCAGATCGCCAAAGACGCGGGCGGAATCGTGACCTACCCGATGGAGGACATCCACGCCTGGGCCGAGGAGAAGCAGCGACGCGAGGCGGAACGGGAGGCGGAGCGCGAGGCGGAGCGGGAGGCGGCTGCCAACAGCGGAGCGCCGCAGGAGACGGGGCGTGAGGGTGGCTCGCGTCGGCGACGGTCGCGCCCGCGGCGGCGACCCCGATCGAAAGCGAGGGGGCAAGCGGCAGAGGCGGACGCGCGCGGAGCGGCAGAGCGGCCGGGTGGCTCCGAGGGGCGGGACGCTTCCGACGGGCAGGCCCGATCGGAC
>CAZBUJ010000121.1:0-13263 GCA_964495075.1 uncultured Phycisphaeraceae bacterium | reverse complement strand
CTCGGACACCTCTCCTCGGACCCCGGACCCGCCCGCATCCTCGACCCCGGCGGCCCCGGGCAGTTTGGGATTCTAACACGACCCCCCGCTCCCACGCCAGCCGTGCCCGCGGCGGCCAACCGGCCGCCGCAACACCACTGCTCCACTTGATCCGCTGCCCACAGGCGCGCCCAAAAGCCGTCATTCAACGACGCCACTCCCTGCGCCCTATGCCCTCCTCTCTCGGCCGAACGGTGCCGTTGAACCGCTCAACACCGTACCGGGGCTGCGCATCGGTCGTCATCGGTTCCCGCAAAAACGGCAGACACCGGGCGGCGTCCTGCCCGACGGCTTCGCTGTGTGCCTTATCCACGATGAGTTGGTACAGGCTCTCGCCTGACGCTCGCCGGCCTCTGACTTCGAGGTCGATCGCCTGGTTCAACGCCGACGACGCATCGTCATCCGTCGCTCCGCCGTCCGCAAGCCAACAACGAGCAGGCTCCGTTGAAACCGGCCATTCCCGGGCAGCAAAAACAACGAGGGCAACACCGTGGACGCCCGGCATTCGCATCAAGACCGTCGTCGCTCTTCACGACTCGGCCCTCCCCTTCAGCCGCGCCTCCAGCCTCTTCAAAACGTTGTCGGGAATCAGTCGTGACAGCCGCTGTTGGTCGTATCCGCCGATCTCGATGATCTGCTTGATCAGCGTGCTCGATGTCAGCGCGTGCTGATCGCTGGTCATCAGCAGCACCGTCTCCACGTCGCCCACCAGCAGGTTCGTGTTCGCCTGCCGGAGTTCCACGCGAAGGTCCACGTTGTCGCGAATGCCCCGCAAGATCACGCGAGCCCCCACCTGCCGCACGAAGTCGGCCGTCAGCCCGTTGTACGAAGCCACCTCGACGTTGGACAGGTCTCCGCAGCACTCCTGCAGCATCGCCACCCGCTCGTCCGCGCTGAACAGGGCCATCTTCTCCGGGTTGTGCCCCACGGCCACGATCAACCGATCGAACAGCCGGCAACCCCGTCGAATGATGTCCAGGTGCCCGTGAGTGAGCGGGTCGAATGCCCCCGGAAACACGGCCGCGATGGTCTGCGCATCAGACATGAAAGCCACCTCCATTCGCGGGCCCTATTGTATGGGCCTCGGAGGCGCCGGCCAACCAGCCCCCCCCCCACAAGCGCCCCCCTGCGCCCGCCCCATCACGAGACCGGCAGCTCACCTGCTCGCGGCCGAAGGCCGCCACTCAACTGATCCCCCACGCACCCCGTCCACGCGGCGCCGCGTTCCCCATCCCACACCAATCACGAAGCCGGAGCCGCCGACGCGACCCTGTCCGCCGCTGCCTCGCCCATGCATGCCGCCGAACCCGCCTCGACCACCGTGTCACGCTCCAGAATGTCCAGCGCCATCCACTTGCGACTGTGCCATCGCAGCCACAACAGCACGCCGACCAGAATGATCAACACCGTCGCCGCCATCCATGGACCAATGCTGCCCAGCTCATGGAAAAAGTGCACCATCGCGTACCCGCCGCCGATGATGATCACCCAGTGCGTGACCACGAACATCACCGCCGGCCACAAGGTATCGCCCGCCCCGCGTAGGGCGTTGTGGTAGCCCATGCCCACCGCGTCGAACACCTGGAAGATCGCCGCACACACCAGCACGCCGGCGCCGATCCGAACGACGTCCGGGTCGCTGTTGAACAGGCCAACGAACCAGTGCCGACCCAGGAAGTAAATCACCGACAACGCCCCCATGTAACTCATCATGCCGATGACCGCGATCCGGGCCAGACGGATCGCCCGGTCCGGACTCCCCTCGCCGATGGCCCGGCCGACCAGGGCGGAGAGCGCGAAGCCGATGCCCACGCACGGCATGAACGAAATCCGCAGGTACTGCCACACCACGTTGGTGGCGATCAGGTGCTCCGTGCCGAAGTACTTGCCCACCAGCACGTTGATGAACACCGCCCACACCACCACGTCGCTGACCATCTGCAACCCGCTCGGCGCCCCCACCCGCAGGATCCCGCCCATCTTGACCCGGTCCGGCCGCCACGTGCGACGCGACGCGTAGACCTCGTCGTACCGCCGACTGCACATCGTGACCGCCAGCCGCACCGCGCGGTACAACGTACCCACCACGGTACCCCACGCCGCGCCCGCGATGCCCAACCGCGGCGTCCCCAGCAAGCCGAAGATCAGCACCAGGCTCACCGCCGCGTTGACCACGTTGCCCTCAATGGCCGACCACATGGTCACCCGCGGCCGATGGATGCCGTTGAAAAAATGCGACAGCGCCGTGGCCGCCAGCGTCGGGCCGATCGTCATCAACGCCACCTTCAAATACGACAACTCCATCGCCTGGATCGCCGGCGCGTGCCCGATCCATCGCACCACGGTCGGCAGCACCGGCCACAGGCCCAGCCCCAGCACGCCGAACAGCACCGACACGTACACGCCCTGCCACGCGTACGCACTGCAGTCGGCGTGGCGCTTCCGTCCCAGGCATTGCGACGCGAAGGTGCTGACCAACGTCACGATGCCGATGCCCAGCACGATGTAGCACCACATCATGACCTGGGCCGGCAGCAACGCCGCCTGGGCCTCCGGCCCCAGCCACTTCATCATCGTGAAGTCCGACACGTCCATCACCATGCGCGAACACATGGTGATCACGATGGGAACCGACATCACGATCACGCTGCGGACGTCGTCGCGTCGCGTGCCTTTCTCTCTTGCCCGGCTGTCGTTCATCTCCATGTCTACACCCCGTTATAGAAAAAAGCCCCGGAAGTTCGGTTAACTCCCGGGGCCGTCAATTCGAGTCTGGCGCGAGTTCGGTCCTCAGGAAGCATCGGTCTCCATGATCTGCGGCACGGGCAGAACCTGAGTCTGCACGTAGCCGTCAGTGAACAGAATTGTAACACGCAGTTTCATACGAAACCGTCCTCCGACATTCCGCTCACGCGGAGCGCCGAGTCTACGAAATTCGCGACACCAAAGTCAACCCCTTGGTCACGGACCCGCACGATTTGACGAAACTCCGCGGCGCGGCCGACCGCACCACAACCCGCTCTTCGCTATTCTCTGCTGGCCACGATAATCAAATCACCCGGTCGAGATGGATCAAATGGCGTGAGTTTGTAGTCTCCATAGGCACCATCGACCCGAAACCGACACCGGGACAGCCAATCGTGCATCTCGTCAAACGTCGCCGGGTAGAGACGCCCGCCACCCGCCTGCTGCCGCCACTCCCCCGCCTCTTTCCAGATCGTCGAGTTGACCACGTCGACATGGTCGCCGGCGAACTGGAAGACCCGGACCGAGATGTATTCCGTGCCGTCAACGCGCGCCACCCGCGGGCCCCGCACACACGGCGCCTCCTCACGCATCGCCGCGAAGTTGAGAATCTGCACAAACAACCGCCCGCCCGGTCGAACCACCGCCGCAAACGCCGCCAGCGCCTCGCGCACGCCGTCAGCCGATCCCGCCGCCGCCAGCGAATTCCCGATGCAATAGACGCCGTCGAACCGATGCGTCACCGCGTCCGGCAGACCGTCGTACGGACACCCGGCCCACGCCACGTGCACCCCGGCCTCGGCGGCCCGGGCCGACGCCACTCGGAGCATCTCCTCGCTGGCGTCCAGTCCGGTCATGCGATAACCAGCCTGGGCCATCGCCACCGCCTGGTGCCCCGTCCCGCAACCCGCGTCGAGGACCCCCAACTCGCCCGGCGGTCCCATGACCTTCCGCAGCACCGGGACCTCCCGCTCCAACCGCGCCGCCCAGTTGATGCTGATCTCGTACCACCGCGCCGAGTCGAAGATGCACGACGAATCGGATGCTTCGTGCTCACCGCTCACAGACCTGCTCCCTGCCGGCCACACCGCCGGTCAGAACAATCGCCTTGAATCGAGCAACACGCAGATCGGCCCGTCGTTCACCGACGTCACCTGCATGTGCTCGCGGAACACACCCCGCTCCACCGTCACCCCTGTCGCGGCCAACGCCTCACAGAACGATTCGTACAACGCGTTTGCCTGGTCCGGCCCCGCCGCCGTGTCGAACGAAGGCCGACGCCCCTTGCGGGCATCGCAATGGACCGTGAACGCGCTGACCACCAGCACCTGCCCCCGCGCCTCGGCGACGTCCAGATTCATCAGACGTTCGTCATCCGGAAAGATGCGAAGGTGCCGCACCTTGTCGGCCAGGTACCGCCCGTCCGACTCCGCATCGTCCGGCCCCACCCCCACGTAGACAAGCAACCCCTTGCCGATCGAGCCCACCACCTCGCCCTCGACCGTGACCGACCCCTCCGTCACCCGCTGAACCACCGCCCGCATCAATACCGCCTTCCGGTCGTATCATCCCGCGCCGATCGACGGCCCCGGCCCATCGTCAGTGGACGGGCCGGTCGCCGAACACCCGCGTACCAGATCGTATACCTCGGCCACGTACCACACGGACACGCCCAGCCCCGTCAAGGCCAGATGCCCGTACGCCTTCAACACGAAGAGGCTCAAGTGCTGCCACAGGTAGATTCCCAGCAGGCACCATCCGGCCACCTGGTGGCAACGCCGCACCGCGTAGTCGTCGCGCTGCACATACCAGACGATTCCCGGCAGCATCAACAGCAACCCGTCGTAGAAATAAAGGTACGGCGTGCACGCCACCAGGCCAAGCACGATCACCGAGAGCACGCGGGCGAGGCGCCTCGGCACCGGCCGCCGTCGCCACACGAGCATCGCGCCGACCCCCATCGGCAGCAACGTGATCCCCCACGCCAGTCGCGTCCACCCGACCGGCGCCTTCGGCCCGAGCACCGTGCCCCAGAACGCGTACAGCGTCTGGTGCTTCCACAAGTCCATGCTCGTCGCGCGGACCAGGTCCGCCATCTTCGCCGACGCGGCGAAGTACTCCCGCCACATCGCCAACCCCAGCGGCAGCGAACTGACCACCAGCGCCGCCAGCCCGATCGCCAACCCGGTAGCCACCCGCCAACCGCCCATCGCGATGACCGCCACCGCCACCACCACGCCGATATTGGGCTTGCACAGCAGCAGCGAGAGAATAATCCCCGCCGTGATCGGCCGCCCCCGCTGCCATGTCGCGAACCCCGCCGCCAGGGCCAGCACATACCACGAGCAGAACTGACCGACCACGAGAATGCCCAACCACGGCGCCGACGCCAGTACCACCAGCGCCGCCGTTACGTGCTCACTAGGTCGGCCGGGCAACCATCGACTCAGCACGCGAAACGCCGCGAACAGCGCCAACACCGAGCCGGCCACGCAAGCCCCGTACGCGCCCAGCGGTGGCAGCCAACCCAGCGGCCCGCAGATGTACATGAAGAATGGAGGGTAGGGAAACGGATAACGCTCGCTGAACGAGCCGGGATAAATCTCCAGCCACCGCCCCTCGACCATCAACTGCCCGGCACGATAGAACGCCACCCAATCCCGGTCCAGGATCGACGGATCGTCACCGCTGCGACGAAGGGTGTGGATCCACATCGCCAGAAACAACACGACGACCAGCATCGCCGCCAGGCGAACGCCGGCCACCACCAGCCTGCCGCGCCGATTCTGATTCGATCGATTCATGCACCGCCCGGTGGATAGGGTCCAACCGTATGCCACAAGCCCGACCCGCCGCCCGGCCGGAGCCCGGAGGTGCCGTCACCCGTGCCCGACTCAAGCCTTGTCGACCGCCGCGCCGCCGTCCTCGCCCGTCCCCCCGGGTCCGGCGTTTGATTTCGCCCGACGCCGGCGGGCAAGATGGGCGCCCCCCAAGAACAGGAGAAACGTCACCGCCAGCCCGATCAGCGGAAAGTTGCGCCGAAACCAGGGCTCCACCACCGGACACTCCACGCCGGCAATCGACTCCTCTGTGCCGTCGACAAACACCACCGTCACCGTGGCCTGCCCGCGCAGCGCACCGGCCGCGTACACCCGCAGGCTGAACTCCCGGCTGGCCCGCGGCGAGAGGGCATACACCGGCGAAGACGCTTCGTACGTCACGATGCCGCTGACCCGGCCCACCTCTGCGGTCAAGCCGTGCGACGGGACGGCCGTCCACCCCTCCGGACCCGTGACCTGGTCAGCGTTGCAGTAGGGAATCTTCACCGCCTGAATCGCAACGGCCGAATCGTTACGCACCGTCCAGACGTAGTTGTGTCCGTCGTTCGTGCCGCCGGTGATTGTCACCTCGTGGTCCGCCGCCTGGCCGACCGCGGCCACCATCAGCATCAAGCCCGCAGCCTTCATGACACGCCCCCCGGATCGCGCGGCGCCCCTGCCGACCGGGCACCATCCAGCCACGACCGGCAACCCGATCGCGAGCCAGAAGGCACCGACAGCCCGCGGCCATGCCGCACGTCAGCCCGCGCGACGCTTACTGACCCGTGTTGGTCTTCGCCTTCTGCTGCTTTTGCTGGAACTCCTTCAGTTCGCTCTGCTCACCCGTTTTCGGCGTCTTGCTCTCCTCCAACTGCCGCTGCTGGAAACGCTTCAATTCGGATTGAGCGGCGTCCTTCTGCTTTTTCGCCACGGCCAGCTCCTTCCGCAACGCGTCCAGCTCGCGTTCCGCCGCCCTGAGCTGGGCCGACATCTGCGCGGCCTTCTTCTGCCCCTCCTGGTTTCGATCCAGCTCCGCGGCCAGCGCATTCGCCTTGGCCTCGGACTTCGCCAGATCATCCTGACACTCGGCCAGTGCCGCCTTGGCGTCCGCCAACTGCTGCCCCGAATCCGGCTTGTCCTGGTCGACGGTCTTGATCGTCTGCGTGCCTTCGCAACCCGCGACCAACACCAAGGCCAACAGGCAACACCACCCTGCAATCCGCTTGGTCATATCCATCGAAAGCCTTCTCCTTTCACCAGATAAACGGACCGGCCAGGCGCGGGCCCCGCCGGGATCAACTCAGACAGATACCACCGGCCACCAGCGTTCGCAATCCTTTCTGGCCAAAGACGGTTCGATTCGTATCATGGGGCAACCTGTACCTGCGAGATGCGCCGATGTACGGACTCATTTTCGACATGGACGGAGTGCTCGTCGACTCCGCGCAGCCCCACTGGCGCAGTTGGCAGCGTCTGGCCGAGGAGATCGGCAAGCCCATCACCGAAGCCCAGTTCCACATGACCTTCGGCCGCCAGAACGACGATATCATCCCCCTCATCTTCGGGTACGACGACGAGGAGTCGATCCGCCGCCTGGCCGATCGGAAAGAGGTCCTTTATCGCGAGTTGATCCGTGATCGCATCCCGGCCGTCGACGGCGCCGCCGAACTGGTCGCCGCGTGCCACCAGGCCGGCCTGAAGCTGGCCATCGGTTCCTCCGGCCCGCCGGAGAACATCGACCTCGTCCTCACCGGCATGCGAATCGACCGCTACATCGAAACCTGCATCACCTCGCGGGAGGTCGTGCGGGGCAAGCCGGACCCGCAAGTCTTCCTGCTCGCGGCGGAGGGACTCGGGCTGGCCCCCGACCGCTGCGCCGTGATCGAAGATGCCCCCGCCGGCGTCGACGCAGCCCTCGCCGCCGGGGCCGCCGCCGTGGCCCTCGTCGGTACCCACCCCGCCCAGTCGCTTCAATCCGCGCACCGCGTGATCGATTCGCTCCGCGACCTCGGCCCCGCGGACATCAAATCGCTCATCCGGACCCACGCGGGCCACCGAGCTTCGCCGCTGGACAAACCCACGGCCCCGTAAAAACCGAGACGACCGGCATCAGCCCTGATGCCGGCCGACTCCTTCCCATCCTCCTCGCGGCACCGATCACCCCGCCAAGCTTGGGATCGGACCGAGGGCACGGGCATGCCTGGATCCACCATCCATGCGCCGCGCGGCCGTCGCCCACCGTCGCATGCTGCCAACGGTCCAGCTAACGAGAGCATCACAGGCGTCGACGCGACCGTCGACGACCCCCCCGCAAAGCACCGACCTCAATCAAAAAGGAAGAGACGCACCACGGAGCCCATCCGTTCCGTCCGGTCTGGGCCCCGTACTGCGCCTCTCCCCATGTTGCTGTGCCGCTCTCGACATGCTCAGTGCATACGTTGATTGGACAAGGCCGCCCTTTAACCATGGCTAAACGGGCAAATCCCATACCGAATGAGCCGGCGACCCCCAATTCCCAGTCCTGCCCGTACGTCAATTACCCCATTTTTGGAAGGTTAGCACCACTGAAGCTCAATCTGCCGAAACCCGTCCGTCCGAGTCCGATTCGGGCGGATGATGCTTCACGGCAACCCGATAAAACACGGCGCCCGAGCGACGAGCAGTATTAACATCCTTATTGAGAAGGCTTTAGGAAAATCTCTGCGTGCGATCGGAAAAGAGGGAAACGTCCGGAAAAGAGACCACCCCCAGTCGGGGCAACGCAACGCGCCCAACCTGTTTGGACAATATGTTCAGACCGAACGCAGCGCCCGGATTCTCACCAACGCCGCCGCATCGACGCCCGAAACCACCCCGATCCGGCTCAGCCGTACCACGCCCGGCCCTTCGACGTGGCCAGCGCGCAAATCGCCTCGTCCCACAGGCTGAACTCGCAGCCGACCAGGTAGCCGTGCTCGGTGGGCGTCGTGTGCCGCACGATCGCCGGCACCCGGACCCCCTCCGGATCGCACCAGAACAGCTTGATGAAGACGGTGTCGTTGTCCTGAAACATGATCGGCGACAGAAACGCGATCCCCAGCGGAGACGCGTTGTGCAGGGCAACGCTCACGTCCTCCTCGGGCGACCTGCCCGCCACGTTCACGAGGAGTGGCCAGGACCGGTGGTACCGCCGCTGGTCTCGGCGGCGCCGGTGCCCGGCGTCGTATTCCGATCGTTCCTGGGCAACCCGCATGAATCGGTCGACTTCGTCCTGAACCTGCTGCGTCGGTCTCGGTGGTGCGATTTGTGGCATTTTTACTCTCCGCGGTGATGTACGATTCACCGCGGAACCGGGCAAACCCGCCCCCACGCCCGCCCGAGCCCTGAACGTCCGGTACCCCGGCCTGGCCCGTCCGGCCCACCGGCCCCGTTCACGCGTGAGGACAGTCCATGTAAAATCGGCGGCGGCGATCGGCGACGGGCGATCGCAAACGACGGGTCCGCGGCGAGGGTGGGTAACCGAATGCCAGACGGTGAACAGGAGTTGGTCCGGTGGCTGCAAACCAGCGCCCCGATCCATCAGCCGTGGACGCGGCTGGGCGTCGGCGATGATATGGCCATCCTGAACACGGGCGGGGGCGACGTGCTCATCACCACCGACATGCTCCTCGACGGCATCCATTTCGCTACCGCCAGACACGACCTGGCCCTCATCGGCCGCAAAGCGATCGCCTGCAGCCTGAGCGATTGTGCCGCGATGGCCTGCCGCCCCATCGCCGCCACCGCCTCCGTCGCGCTGCCCCGCGTCATGAGCATGAAGGAAGCGCGCCAACTGGTGCTCGGGATGCGTCAACTGGCGGATCGATTCGAATGCGAATTGGTGGGCGGCGACACCACGCGGTGGGATCATCCTCTTTGTCTCGACATTTGTATGCTCGCCACGCCCTGGCCGGGCGTCACCCCGGTCCGCCGGAGCGACGCCCGACCCGGCGACCGGCTCTTCGTAACCGGCCCCCTGGGCGGAAGCCTCCAGGGTCGACATCTTTCCTTCACGCCGCGGGTCCACGAGGCGAGGCAAATCGCTCAAACGCTCGGCGGCGCCCTGCACGCGATGATGGATATCAGCGACGGCGTTTCACTCGACCTCGCCCGTCTCTGCCAATCGTCGAAGACGGGGGCGCGGCTGGTCGAATCGGAGCTGATCCGCGTGATTCATGCTGACGCGCACACCGCTTCACACGAGAGTGGGCGCACACCGCTGGACCACGCGTTGAACGACGGCGAAGATTTTGAATTGCTCGTGGCGGTCGCCGCAAGCGACCCGCCCGCCCCGGCCAAACGGTTCGACACCGATGCCCTCGGTCTGCTCCCCATCGGGTCCGTCACGGCCGACGAGGACGGTCGAATCGAGATCCTCGACGCTGACGACCGATCGCGGCCCCTGGAACCGCGTGGATACGATCACTTCCATGGCTGAAACGACGAAGATCATCGAGTCCACAGCGTCGAGGAAACGCGTGCCATCGGACGGCGGATCGGGGCCGCCCTGCAAGGTGGCGAAGCCATCGCCCTGATCGGCGGACTCGGCGCCGGCAAGACGCAGTTCGTCAAAGGTCTGGCCCTCGGTGCCGGCGTGGGCGACCCGACCCTCGTCAACAGTCCGACCTTCGTCATCGTGAATGAATACCCAGGACGCGTGCACCTTCATCACATTGACGCCTACCGCCTGTCCGGCCCCGCTGAATTCGAAGCCATCGGCGTGGAGGAAATGCTCAACCCCCGGTCCGCGATCATTGTGGAATGGGCCGACCGGGTCCGCGACCTCTTCCCCGACGACCGGTTGACCGTAAGATTCGAGGTCACCGAGACCACCTGTCGTCGCCTCACCCTCCAAGCCGCCGGGCCCCGAGCCGCGGTGCTCTTCAACGCCGCGGGCTGATCCACAGTCGTCCCAGACCCGCGCCACGGCGCCGCGTCCGGAGTCAACGGGATTGACCGCCACAATCACCCGGATTGGTGGCGATCGTCCACCGCCCGGCCTAGACTTGGGATGTGGGAGGGAGTCCACAATGGGGGTAAGACGCAACGCCGCGCTCGCCGTCAGCACCGTGAGCGCCATCGCGGCGCTGGCGCCGCATTCCGCATCCGCCTCACAAGTGACGTGGTCTTTTCGCGGCGAAATCACCAGGGTCGACGATACGGATGGGTTCCTGGAAGGACAGATCCAGGCCGGCGATGCCTATTCCGGCAGCTTCACCTTCGACACGAATACGCCCGACGCCAACCCCGACGATCCGCGGCGCGGACTCTACAACAACGCGGTGACCAGCGTCGAGGGCGACGTCGCGGGACGGGTGTTCGTACCGCGAGCCGGCACGCCGGCCAACATCGTTGTGTTCAACGACCTGTTCGGTGACGACCGCTACCATGCCAACGGCGGCGTTAGCTTTCTCGACCTGTCGATGACGTTCTCGCTGAACCTGATCGACCATGATCAGACCGCGTTATCGAGCGACCTGCTGCCACGCGACCCGCCGGAGATCACGGCGTTCAGCAACCGACAGTTTGCCCTGCGGGGCACGGGGTCCCCACGCGTCGACATCATTGGCGAGATTGCCTTCCTCGCGCCGGAGCCCACGAGCCTCGCCCTGCTGGCGGGCGGGATTCTCTGCGCCCTCCGGCGTCGGCCCGCGTGACGAGTCGACGTCGCCGCGGTACCCGCCGCCCGGGCGGGCCACACTCCACTCCCTCGCCCGCCGCCTCCCCGGCTACCACCGGTTGACACGTTGCTGGCCGACTCGTACCTTCGCGGCGGCTGACTGGCCGGACCGGTCCGACCCACGCGAGGGTACCCATGGCTCGAAACGACGGTCGGCGGGCGAACGAGTTGCGACCCGTCAAATTCAGACGCGGTTTCACCACCCACGCTCCGGGCTCCGTGCTGATCGAGTGCGGCCAGACCTGCGTACTCTGCACGGCCATCTGGGAGCGCGGCGTGCCGCGATGGCGCGAGGGGCAAGGCAGCGGCTGGGTGACCGCCGAATACGACATGGTGCCCAGCGCCGTCTCCGACCGCAAACGCCGCAATCGAAACCGCGTCGACGGCCGGACGCAGGAGATTCAGCGACTGATCGGCCGATGCCTCCGGGCCGTCATCGATCTCGACGCGCTCGGCGAGAATTCGATCCTGATCGACTGTGACGTGCTCCAGGCCGACGGCGGCACCCGCACCGCCAGCATCACCGGCGCCTTCGTGGCCGTCAGCGACGCGGTGCGGCATGCGCTCCGGCACAAGTGGATCACCGCGTCGCCGATCGTCGAGCCGGTCGCTGCGGTGTCGGTCGGACGGGTGAACGGGAAGATTCTGCTCGACCTCGACTACGGCGAGGACAGCCAGGCCAACGTCGACCTCAACGTCGCCATGACCGGCGCCGGCCACTTCGTCGAAGTCCAGGGCACCGGCGAAGGGGCATCGTTCACCCAGGCTGAATTGGACCGGATGTTGCGATCCGCGGCCGGCGGGATTCGGCAACTGATCACGGCGCAGAAACGTGCTCTGCGGCGGCGATAATCGGCGGCCCCGTCCTCCATGGGGCCACCACGCGAGCGCCGTCGCATCGAAGGGGTGACCCCGGATGCCGAACCGGATGAAGCGATTCCCTCCTCTCATTCTGATCGTTGCGCTGCCGATCGTGGCCGGGTGCACCGGCGCGCGTTCCGGCACGCTGTGGCAGATGCCGCAATGGAAGAAGCCCAAGGGCGAGCGCTGGACGATCCAATGCGTGAACGTCCGCGGCCCGGATCGGATCGCCCGGACCGAGTCGCTGGCCGACGACTTGCGCCGCACCGCCAACCTCCAAGCGAAGAAGGTCCGCGTGGTCCACGGGCGGGAATCGTCCAAGGTGCTCTACGGCACGTACTACCGCCTGATCGACCGGGATACCGGGCAACTGCTCCGCCCGCCGGAACTCAATCGGGACCTGCTGCTCATCCAGCAGGGGCGATTCATCGGCGCCCGGGCCGTCTCGGCGCCGGAAACCGACATCGGCGACCCCGCGCTGAACCTCGACGCCGCGAAAGGGACCTACACGCTGCTCATCGCGGTCTTCGAGAACACCGCCGACTTCTATGAGCGCAAGCAGGCGGCGGCCGAGTACGCCAAAGAGCTTCGCCGCAGGGGGTACGAAGCCTACTACCGCCACGGCCCACGCACGAGCGAAGTGACGGTCGGCACGTTCGGACCGGACGCCATCATCGAGCGGGACCGGACCAGCGTGCAGTACGAACGGTCCGCGGCGCCCACGCCCTACGTGTCCGCCAAGACCCGCATCACCGACTACAGCATGGAGGTCAAGCGGCTCCAGGCGAAGGAGAACTTCCGGTATCAACTGGTCAACCTGAACCCCGTGTCCATCTCAATCAAGGGCCAGCGGCAGCATCTCAGTTCGCAATTGGTCCGCATTCACCCAGAGGCGGTGGAATGGTAGAACCACGTGCGATCCTGGTGGCCACCTCGAACCCCAACAAGCTCCGCGAAATCCTGGAGGTCATGCACGACCTGCCGATCCAGTGGTCCACCCTGACCGACCATCCACCCATGCCCGACGCTGTCGAGGACGGCGACACCTTCGAGGCCAACGCCGCAAAAAAGGCACTCCACTACGCCCACCACAGCGGCATG
>CAZBUJ010000120.1:0-13662 GCA_964495075.1 uncultured Phycisphaeraceae bacterium | reverse complement strand
GACCGTGGTCGATCTGCCCCGCCTGGGCGTCGAAAACGTCGTGGCGGAATGGCGGCTGTGGCTGCTCGTGCTGGCCGCCTTCTGCCTCGCACCGCTCGGTCGCTGGGCGACGGCCCACAGCCGAACCGCCGGCCGCGACGGCGCGATCTGGCGACCGAGGTTGATCGCCGTCGTCACCGCCGCCGCCATCGTCGGCGTCGTGGGCGTTACGCTGGCCCTCGCGTCGCGCGGCATGTCGGTGCCGCGGCCCCTCGTCCGCGTCCCGTGGTGGGCGTGGGCGTCGGTCCTCGCGACTTACGTCGCGGGCCTCGGCCTCGGGCCGCGCCGCCGCGCCGGCGACCGGTGCGATCCGCTCGCCAATTCGACGTGCGCCCTGCTGACCATCGCCACCACCGCCGCCGGGTACTGCCTGCTGCTGTTCCTGACCGTCGCCGCCCCCATGGCGGAGCGGCAGAAATCGGTGCGCTGCAAGTTCAACCTGCCCGCCATCGCCCGCGCCATGGACTACCTGACGACGAACACACCGCCCGGCTCCATCGTGTTCACCGACGACTGGGACATCTTCCCCGTTTGCTTCTATTACAACAGCCACAACCATTACCTGACGGGCATGGATCCGAAGTTCACCCACGAGGTCGACCCGGTGTTGTGGGAACGATACGTGCGACTGTCCCGCGGCGAGTTCCCCCAAACCACCATGGTGTCTCGACGGGGCAACACCGGTGCCCCCGTCCGGACCGCCGTGTCGGTCACCATCGACGACTTTGTCGATCACTTTGCCGCCGAATACGTGCTCGTCGACCAGGACCACACGCCGCTCGCCCGCCGACTCGAGCAAGCGCCGGACTTCGCCCGCCGCGTTTGGCCGACGCCGGGGTCGGTTGACGACAAGACCCATCCGCCCTACAAGATCTTCCGCCTGACCCCGCCCGGGAGAGGGCTCCAACCGGACTGACACCGGAATCATGAACGGGCTCACAACGCAGACAGAGGATGGCGCTGGTCCATGAAGCAACCCCCCGCGTTCGGAGCAGGCGGTCTCGAAACCCGGAATGTGAAACGGAGTCGTGCCGCGTCGAGCGCGTCACGCCTCGCCGCGTGCGCGGTCATCGGCCTGCTCACCGCGGGCTGCCAGCTCGATCACGCGCCGCGAATCGACCTCGGCGACGTGCAGCGACCGGAAACGGCCGTCGTACTCATCAGCGCCGACGGCGTGCAGGTCGACGCACTCGATCACCTGCTCGAGGCGGGCGGGCTGCCGAACATCCAGTGGATGATTGACAACGGGGTGCGCGTGCGCCGCGCGGTCAGCGGCTATCCCACCGTCACCTACGCGCAGTACACGAGCGTGATGACCGGGCGCTACCCCGGCCATACCGGCATCCTCGGCAACAAATGGTTCGATCGATACCAGCTCGTGTACTACTCCTACAACACGACGGCCACCTACCGGGACGTGGATCGTCACTTCCACGCGTCGACAATCTACGAGCGCCTGCCCGAAGAGATGACCGTGAACATCCAGAACCCCGTCCGACGCGGCGTGACCCGCACGATCGACAACTGGGCCGTAGGGGGCATTCGCTGGTTCTTTCAACAGTACCACGCGTTCGATTCCCTGATGCCCTCCCAGTTCGAACTGATCGGCACCATCGCCGACGAGACGGGACGCTGGCCGGTGCTCATCCACGCGTACCATCCGGCGCTGGACGAGATCGGGCACCGGCACGGGCCCGATTCCGAATCGTATCGCGACGCCCTCCGCAACCTGGATCGGCAGGTCGGTCGCATTCGAGGCGCGGTGGAGTCCGCCCGAATGGCGAACCGATCGTACTTCGTCTTCTTCAGCGATCACGGGTTCGTCAGCGTGCCTCGGGACCACCACTTCAACGTGAGCGACTGGCTCCGGGTTAAAAAAGGGCGGGCGGTCACCGACGCGGCCTACACCAACGAGTGGTTCGAGAACCGGTACCGCCATTTCATGCGGTTCGACGCCGTGGTCATCAATGGCGGCAACCGCCGGGCCGCGATCCATCTCCGCGGACCCGACGGGTGGTTCACGCGGCCGGCGATCGAGGACGTGCGCCGAATCGTTCGCGGAGACTCGGCGGGCGCCGATCGCAATGCCCTCATTCACCACGAGGCGGTGCAACTCGCCGCCTACCCGGTGCCCGGCGATGGCGGGACGGCGGTGATCGAACTCGCGTCGCGGCACGGCATCTCGCGAATCACCCGCCGCCACGAGGCCGGCCGGCAACTCTACCGCTACGACCGTCTGGGCGGCGACGCCCTCGGCGATTGGGCGGACGAGAAGCTGTCCGCCTTTGTCCGGGAGGGCTGGCACGACGAGGCCCAGTGGCTGGCCGCGACGATCGAGTCCCCGTTCCCCGATATCACCGTTCAGATGGTCGAGATGTTTGCCTCGCCGCGGGCCGGCGATCTTGTGCTGTTCGCCGAGCCCGGTTGGGATTTCGGCGAGTCGAACCGGGGTGGCCACGGCGGGATCACCCGCGCCGACATGTACGTGCCCCTCATCTTCGTCGGCCCGGACATCCCCAAAGGCCGCACGATTCCCCTCGCCCGGCTCGTGGACGTGACGCCCACCGTGCTCCATCTGATCCGCCGTCGACCGGCCGGTCCCGACGACCCGCCCTTCGACGGCGTGGACCGAACGCGCGAAGTGCGGGAAGCCGGCGCCTCGGCAAGCCTCGGGTCTTCTTCGGACGATCCGTGTAGAATGAGCGGGCGATGAGTCGTTCGCCGGAGGCGGGCACAACGATGTACTCGACGCGACTGGTGGCACTGTTTCTCGCGGTGGTGGTGGGGGTCGTGGTGTGGAACGCATCGCGCAATCCCGCCGCAACCCGCTGCGCGACCGCCGTCGCCCAGGAGTCACCCCAGTCCACTGCGACGAACGCACGCCTGGCTCGCGCCCCTTCGGCGGACCGCTCGCGACCGCCCGCGCCGACCCGCCTGCCGGCGGCCGACCCGCCCTATCACGGGGTCGCCATCCAGGTCCACTCCGCGCACGACGTGGTGCCGCGCGGCCGTCAGATGCTGCGGGAGATCGCCGCCCTGGGGGCGGACACCGCGCTGTTCGGCCTCGACGGGTTCCAGAAGCACGTCGAGTCAACGAAGATCGCCCCCGACCCGGTACGGATGCCGACCGACGACGAGTGGCTCGAACTGTTCGCCCAAGCCCACGATCTCGACCTGCGCGTGGTGCTGATGCCCAAGATTCTGCTGTCCGATCCGCGCGGCAACAACTGGCGCGGCAAGATCCAACCCACCAGTTGGGACGAATGGTTCGATCAGTACACGAAGTTCGTCGTGCGCTACGCCCAGCTCGCCGAACGCGGCCATGTCGAAGTCTACATCGTCGGCTCCGACCTTGTCAGCACCGAGAAATACACCGAACAGTGGCGGCGCGTCATCGGCAACGTTCGGGCCGTCTATAGCGGCCGGATCAGCTACTCCGCCAACTGGGACCACTATCGCGGGATCCAGTTCTGGAACGACGTTGACCTGATCGGCATGACCTCCTACCACAAGCTGTCCGACCGCCCGGGCCCGTCGTTGGACGCTCTGCGCACACGCTGGGCCGAGATTCGCGACCGCATCGTCGAGTGGCAACGGACCATCCGCAAGCCCATCCTGTTCACCGAGGCCGGCTGGTGCAGCCAGGAAGGATGCTCCGTCGAAGCGTGGAACTACTACCGGCAGGAGAAGGCCACGCCGGCCGGCCTCCAGGAACAACGCGATTGCTACCAGGCCTTTGTCGACACCTGGGCACACCACGAAGCCGTCGCCGGAATCCTGTGGTGGGAGTGGTCGGCCACGCCGGGCGGCTCCCATGACTTCAGCTATACGCCCAAGGGAAAGCCGGCGGAGCAGGTGCTGCGCGCGCTGTACCAGGATGTTCGAACGGCGCGCCGGGCCTCCGCGGCGATCGACGCGGAATGACCGGCGACACCACCGGACCAGGGCGCGGGTGCCATTCCGCGACCCTCATGGATTCTCGCATCTCATGTGGACTCCCCCAATGACTCCGTGCCCCCCGGCCGATACGATGATGTCACGGGCGGCGCGAACATCCGCCAGGACAACCTGTGCGCGAGTGCCGGCCGCGTGCGACAGCGTCAGTGGGTAGCGTACAGTCATAGGGGACACGATCATGTCCGTATGCAAACTCGTGGGTACGGTGTGCGCCGTAACCGGGCTGGCGTCCGCCACGTCGACCTTCGGCGTCGGATTCGAGAATCACCGGATCATCGCCCGGGGCGCCACGCAGTGGCTGCCGGAACCGGTCGCCGCACTCTTCTCCCAACACGACCTGGCGTTCCTCGAGCGATCACTCGAACCGGAGACCGTGTGGCGCCGGGATCCGGACATGCGGCGCCGCGACGCGTGGCACCGGGTGGCGTTGGACGTTGGGTCGCCGCGGCAGAGCCGGTCGGCTCGCATGGCGGCGGCGGCCCGATTCCCGCACACCGCGAAAGGCGCCCGGCGGCTCTATCAGGACCACCATCTGCGGGCCGGCGGAACCCTGCCGTGGGAGGTCGAGCGGCTCTACCGCGAACTCGTGGTCGCGTGGCGCGAGGGCGAGCCGGCCGATGTCATTCGCGCGGCCGGTCACCTGACCCACTTCGCCGGTGAATGCGCTTCGCCGTTCAACGCCACCGTCAACGCCGATGGGCGGCAGACGGGAAACCTGATCCTGGGGCGGCACGAACCGGGCGAGGCCGAGTTCGCACACCAGAACGTTCAGTATCGTTTCGATCATGAGCTGGTGAATCGCAACGGTGCGCGGTACGCCGAACACGCGGCCACCCTGCCGCCGACGGGCGCATCGCTGATCGCGCCGGCCGACAGCGCATTTTCCGTTCTGCTTGACTCGCTCGGCTGCCTGGACGATGTACTCGCGGCGGACGCGGAGATCGTGGCGCGTCTGGGTGTGACCGATGCCGCGGGCTTCCTGCGTCGGGCCGATGAGTACTACCTGCTGCTGGACCAGCGGGTCGGCGCGGTGTGCGTGGAGCGACTCCGGGCCGGTACGGCCCTGGCAGCCGGTTTGCTGCGGGGCGCGTGGGAGGAGGCCGGGCGGCCGACGGCGGCGGAGATTGCCGCGCGCGGTGCCAGGGCCGAGTCCGACGTGCCCTCGCTGGATCGAGCATCGTCGCCCCCCGAAGCCAGCGATGCGGCCCCGTTTGTCGGCAGCCGCAACTCCCCGGTCTTTCACCGGGCGGAGTGCCGCCACGCGCAGCGCATCAGCCCGGAGAACCGCGTCCATTTCCGCACCGCGGCCGACGCGCGGGACCAGGGGCGCCGACCGTGCCGCCGGTGCAACCCCGACCGGGCTGACCGGCGCCCCTCCGCGCATGAAAAATGAGATGGAAGACGGCCGTGGCGCTTCGGGTCTTCCATCTCATTTCCGTCAGTCTTGCCAACAAGACTGGATGGAGGTGAGCCGGACTCCGTTTGCCGTGGCGCGTCCCTGAGGCCGATCTCACCTCGCCGCGTGTAGTGGTAGACTACTTGGCGGCCTTTTTCTTGCGTTTCTTGGCGGCTTTCTTGCCCTTCTTCGCCTTCTTGGCCTTCTTGGCCTTCTTGGCGGCCTTGCGTTTCTTCGCCATGGACATCACCTCCTTTCTGATCGAAAATGTTAGCTATCGGGATTTTCGTGTCAAAAAAAATCTTGCATTTTGTCCGGTGTCCTCTATCGGTCATCCGCCTCGTGTTTCTGCAGTCGCCCCTCCGCGCGGCGCGTTGTCGGCCGGCGTTCGCGGCGCGAATTCGTGCTGGATGGACACGATCACTCGCGCCGGCCGCCGGTGCCAGCGGATGGCTCTTGCCGATTCGGCGGCCCTCGCGCGGTGAACGTGCCGGCGAGTGGCCGGCATCCTGATGAGTCGCACCACGCGTGATCGAACCCGAATCAACGGCGCGAGAAGCCGACCCCGCCTGATCAAGAATGTGATTCTTTCCCATGTTTGCGTGTCGTTTTTGGGGTTTTCGATCTGCGCGACGCGATGTCGAACGCGGCGCGGACGACGGTCATCGGACCGGCCGGCGGAACGGCCGTTCGGTGTTCGGTCGTCCGACCGTCGCCGTTCCGCCAACCGCGCAGCGCGCGAGTGGTGACGCCATGATCCGCGGGCCGGGGCGTGAACGAACGCGAAACGATGGCGGTCGAACCGAACGGTGAACCGCGTTGCGCCGCCCGTTCAAGAACAGGAATCACACCGCACGCGGCGGGAAAAAAATTTTGAAAAATTTCTGGAATTCGTGTTGCATTCGCGCTGTTCCACGCGGGATTTGACGCGATCCGCGCGCGTCCGCGACGCGGTCCGTCGCGCGGCGGTACCATGCCGGCGCGGCGGATGACGTGGTGCAACGGCGCCGCGCGATCGCCACGCGATCATGCCGCGCTCGTCATCCGTGCGTCCGGCAGACACGGGATCGATCGCCGGCGCAGACGCAGGCCGACGCCGCGCCGCCGTGCGACGACACCACCGCCGAACCGAAACGGCCGCCGCCGACCGCGGCGCAAAGCCGCTTCATCAGTGCTGATATGTGGGGGGTAAATGCCCGATCCCGAGCGGGCCCGATTCCTGAATGCCCCGACGCCTGAATGCCCCGACGCCTGAATTCAGGGCCGGTTACTTCGCCCGCTCGATGTATTCGCCCGAACGCGTGTCCACGCGAACCCGCTCGCCGGGCTCGATGAACGCCGGCACGCGAATGCGAGCACCCGTCTCCAGCGTCGCTTCCTTCGGCTGGTTGGTCACCGTGGCGCCTTTCACGACGGGCGGCGTGTCGGTGATCTCGAGCTCCACCACGTGGGGCAGTTCCACGCCGATGATCTCGCCGTCGAGCAGCTTCGCCGTGATCCGCTCGTTCGCCTTGAGGAACTGTACTGCCTCACCCATCACGCCCGAAGACAGGTGGATCTGATCGTAGGTGCTCGTGTCCATGACGATGAAGTCGTCCCCGTCCCGGTACAGATACTCGTACTCCTTGTCCTCCAGGTACGGAGTCTCCAGGCGCTCCTCCACGCGGAACCGGACGTCAATGATCAGACCGTCCTTCAGCCCCTTGAGCTTCGCTTGCATGTAGCTGGCCTTGTTGCCCTTCGCCACATGCTGGGCGTCGTGGACGACGTACGCCTTGTCCTCGTACATCACGGTCCGGCCTTTACGGAGTTCGACGGCTTTGATCATCTGCGATTTCTCCCTGCAATGCGCTCCGCATCCCTGCGGCGGGCCCTCGGCAGAATGCTGTATGGTCGCAGATCGCCTCCAGAGGGTCAAGACCACCGGGTTTGGCACCGGCCCCGGCCACGCGTACAATCCGTGCCGCCATGAATCGGCGCAAAGCCAAATCCCCCGTCCGCCGCTATCACGACCGCGTCGCCCCCCGCTATGACGCCAGTTACGAGGACGCGTTCTGGCAGTGGCACGATACGCTCACCTGGGACTACATCAAGCCGCACCTCCCGCGAAACCAGGCCGCCCCCGTGCTCGATCTCGGCTGCGGCACTGGCAAATGGGCGATGCGATTGCTCGCCGCCGGCTACCCGGTTACCCTCGTCGACATCTCCGGGGCCATGGTCGAACACGCTCGCAAGAAGACCGAGGCGGCGCGACTCGGCCGGCGCGCCGAATTCCGCCAGGCGGACCTCGCTGACCTCGCCGAGTTGCCCGACGCCACCTTCGCCCTCGCCGTCGCCATGGGCGAACCGCTGGGCTGTGCCGACGCCCCGCCCCGCGCCCTCAGCCAGATCCGCCGAAAACTCCAGCCCGGGGGCACACTCATCGCCACCCTCGACAACCGCCTGGCGGCCCTCGACCACTACCTCGAACGCGGTGATCTCGCGGAACTCCGCCGATTCCTCCGCTCCGGACGCACGCATTGGTTGACTGAGGACCCTACCGAACAATTCGACATCTGGACCTGCACGCCCGGCCAGGCCGCCACCCTCTTTACCAAGGCCGGCTTCGAAGTCCTCGAAATCTGCGGCAAGACGGTGCTCCCCATGCGGCAGTACCGACATCTGCTGGACGACCCCGCCCGCCGCCGGATATTGAGCGGGCTCGAACGCAAACTGGCCCGGGACCCCGCCGCCGTGGGGAGGGCCACCCACCTCCAGATCGCCGCACGCCGACCGACGGATTGAACCCCGCCGGCGGTTGCCGGACGGCTCGACGCCCCTATAGTGAAAGTGGCGCTCCGTCCGTCCGATCCCCAGCCGCGGCGGCGCGGCGGACGACGCCGACCGATTCGGCGCCCGGACGACGTGATCGGATTCGCGCAACGAAAGCCTCGACGAGATCCCACGATGCAGTACCTTACACGACTGGCTCTGGCCTGTGTTCTCGCCATCGGCGGGTTCGGTTGTGGCAGCGGGACGCCGGAGGCCACCGGGCCGGGTGGCAGCATCCCCGTCACTGGACCCGACCCGGACACCGTGTTCAACGACCAGACGGACAACCAGGGCGACGAGGCGGAGGCGGCCGCGGATACCGGCGGCGACGACGCCGAGCCCGCCGCCGATGACGGCGGCGATGGTGGGGGTGTGTCCCCCGACCCTGAACCCGAGCCTGAACCCGAGCCCGAATCAGAACCCGAACCCGTCCCCGGCGACGCCGGACGCGGGGAGACACTGTACAAACTCAACTGCCAGGTGTGCCACGGAGTGGGCGGCGCCGGCGGCATCGCCACCGGCATCCAGCACGCCTCCACCGGCCTGATCCTCGACTACATCGAGGGACGCGATGGGCACCAGCGGTTCGACACGCCCTCCGGCCTGACCCACCAGGACGTGCAGGACATCGCCGCTTTCCTGGCCAGCCAGTAGATCGCCCCGCCGGACGCGGCGGATGGCCGCCCGCTGGCCACAACGCATCCACTCCCCTACGATTCCGGTATACTTCGCACGGAGGACGATGCGCATGGAGCGCGGACAGGCATCCACCCATCCCGGCTTGCGGCGGTTGCTCGAGGCGATGGTCGGCGTCGAGGCGTCCGACCTGCACTTGGTGTGCGGATATCGGCCGACCTATCGCGTACACGGACGCCTGCACGCCGCCGAAACCGCCCAACTCGACGAGCCGACGATTCGGGAGATGCTTAACTCCGTGCTGCCCGAACGCGCCCAGCGGCTCGATCAGCCGCCCAAGAACCTCGACTTCTCCGTCGCCTTGGACTGCGGCGGCGCGCCGCACCGGTTTCGGGCCAACGTGTTCCTGACCCAGGGCGAAATCGGCGCGTGCTTTCGGCATATCCCCGACGAAGTGCCCAGCTTCGAATGGATGGGCTTCCCCCAGGCGCTGGCCACCCGACTCATCCACACCACCTACGGACTGGTCATCGTCACCGGCGTCACCGGGTCGGGTAAGACCACCACGCTCGCCGCCCTCGTCAACATGCTGAACGACGAAGGCGGCTGCCGGATCATCACCGTCGAAGAACCGATCGAGTATGTCTATCCCAAGCGACCCGACAGCGTGATCACCCAGCGCGAAGTCGGCACCGACGTCGATTCGTTCTACGACGGACTCAAGTACGGCCTGCGACAGGACCCGGACGTCGTGCTGGTCGGCGAAGTTCGCGATCGCGAGACGTCCCAGATGGCGCTGACCGCCGCCGAAACCGGACATCTGATCCTCGCCACGATGCATACCAAGGATGCCAAGGGAGCCGTCACCCGCCTGGTGGACCTGTTTCCCCAGGAGTCCCAGGACGATGTCCGCACCCAACTCTCGCTCAGCTTGCGCTACGTCGTGTCACAGCGACTCGTCCCCACCGCCGCCCAGGGCGAGAAACGCGCGCTCGCCCTGGAGATCCTGATCGGGACCGACCCGGTCGGCGTCGCCATCCGGTCCGGAAAGATCGAGAAAATCGACAACGCCATTCAGACCGGCAAACGCGACGGCATGAGGACCCTCGACGACAGCCTGCAGCAGCTACTCAAGGAAGGCCGGATCACCCTCGAAACCGCCCGCCGTTTCGCCAAAGACCCTGACGGTATCGTGCCACCCCCCGGTTGACGCCCAGGTCTCGCCACCACGCGCCGGACACTCGTGCGTTTGTCATCCGCCGGCAATTGACCAATAATCGTGGCGATGGCCGATCAGATGCTGCCCGTCGTGGCGCCAACTGTTGCCGATCAATGCTGGGATTGTCACTCGTGCACGCGCTGCTGTCGCGAGCTCGTCGTCCACCTGACGGACGCCGACCGGCGGCGCATCGACGACCAGGGCTGGACGGACCGGCTCGACGCCCGACCTTACGTGCGGCTCGGACGGCAGTGGGCGCTGAATAAACGCGGTGACGGCGCTTGCGTGTTCCTGGCCGACGACGGAAAGTGCCGCATCCACACCGCGTACGGCTACCCGGCCAAGCCGCTCGCGTGCCGCCTGTATCCCTTCTCCCTTGCCGCCATCGACGGCGCATGGCGGGTGGCCTGGCGCTTCGACTGCCCCTCCATGACACGGGCCCGCGGCAGGCCGATCGCCGAGCACCGCCCCACGCTCGCCAGGCTATGCCGCGAACTGTCCGCCCCCCACACCGATACCGGCGGCAGCGTACTGCTGAAACGCAAGCGCCCGGCCACCAGCGCCGAAGTGGACACACTCGTCGATCACGCGGACGCCTGGCTGTCCGACGAGCAAAACAGCCTTCACGAAACGCTCGTGGGGTTGATCCACCTCGTCCAAACGCTCGACGCGGCGAACGTGTCCGCCGTACGTGATGACCGATTCCTCGAACTCGTCCAACTGCTCGCCGCCGAGTTGCCGTCCGCCGTGAAGAGCTACCCCACGGATGACCCCACCCCGCGGCAGCAAGCCCTGTTTCGCCAGCACGTTTTCGCCCACACGGAATGTTTGACACTGGACGAATTCCGTTCCACGCGGACGCGGATCGCGCGGCGGTTCCGGCAGTTGAGATCGTCCCGGGCCTTTCGCCTTGGCCACGGCCCCGTCCCGCTTCCGGCCGACCCCGCGGGCGTCGTCCGGTTCGACGAGGTGGCCCGGATCGCTCCGGCCGTCGCGGACGGCATTGAAGTTGCCGCCATCGTGCGGCGGTTTCTGCGAATGCGCGTACTGAGCCGGCACCACTTCGGTCGGCCCTACAACGATTGGCCCGCGCTCGATGGCCTGCGTGCGCTATGCGCGTCGACGGCGGTGGTCGGCTGGCTGGCGCGCCACGCCGCGTGCCGACGGGGCGGTGCGGAAATCGCCGTCGAGGATCTGGTGACCGCCCTCGCCGGCGTGGACGGAGCGCTCGCCCGGCCGACAGCGCTCGCCACGGCCGCCGAACGACTCCGGCTGGCCTACCTCGCCCAGAACCAGGGGCTTGCCCGCCTGATCTGGCAGTGGCGCCTCACGGAGCCCGCCTGAACCCGGGCCGGAAGCCCGGTTTATGCCAAAATAGGCAAAAACGCCCGGATACGCGGCCAAGAGGGGTCGTTCCGGTTACTGGCCTCCCATTCCTCATCACAATTGAAACGGATCGCAGGACGCGCAACAATAGAATGGAAGACCTCGCGGACATGCCCGCGCTGGGTGGTTTTTGTCACGAGATCAAAACCGGACGGTGAGGAGGAGACCGATGAAGCGCTTATGTTGGCCGAAATGGGTACGTGCGCGGGCCGGGCTGGTCGCGATCGTGGCACTCGCCGCCGGTACGCTCGCGAACGCGGAAGAAGTGGTCGTCAAGAACGACTCCGTGGTGGACGGTTCGGCGGTCGCCATTCAAGCCGGATTCGTCTCCGGTGAAAGCGCGGCGGCCTGGCTGACGTCCCCCTGCGACGGCGACATCGTGGCCGTCCAGATCTTCTGGAAGTCCCTCTTCGGCGGGACCGGCGAATCGCTCGAAGACTCGATCCGGATCTTCGAGGGCGGCCTCTTCCCGTCGCCGGGCGCGGAACTGGCGCTGCTGGAAGGCCCGGTCCTGACCGACGGCTTCCTCAACGAGTTCCGCTACCTCGACGAAGAGCAGACCGTGCCGATTGAGGTCCCCGTCTCCACCGGTGACGAGTTCGTGGTCTCCTTCCGCTTCGACAGCAACCCCGATCCACTTTTCGGTCCCAGTGTCGTGACCGACGTCGACGGGTGCCGGGGCGGCAAGAACGCCATCCAGTACACCTCCGGTTCATGGGGGAACCTGTGTGCCGAAGGTGTCAGCGGTGACCTCATGATCCGCGCCGTGGTCGACTGCGTGGAACCGCAGGGCGCCTGTTGCAATTCCAATGGGCTCTGCACCGACGGCCTGTATGCCGAGGAGTGCGCGCGGGGCTTCGATACGTTCTTTCCCAATCAGAGCTGCGTCGAGATCGAGTGTCCGGAGTGGACCGGTGCGTGCTGCAACGGCACGGGCGGGTGCCTGCAGGATCGCACGCGGGAGCGCTGCGAAGATGTCCTTGGCGGGATCTACGCGGGACACGGAACCGACTGCAACGACGGCGTCTGCCAGGTGGGCGCCTGCTGCCTGCTGGACGGGACCTGCGAGCAGACGATCGAACTGGAGTGCCGTGATCTTCACGGAACGTACCGGGGTCAGGGCGTGGCCTGCGAGGACGCGGATTGTCCGCCGCCCCTCGGTGCCTGCTGCATCGGCGTGAGCTGCGAGGAGGACCAGACCCACGACGATTGCCTCAGTTTCAACGGCGTCTGGGCCGGGCCGCTGACCCAGTGCTACGCAGAGATGTGTCCAATCTGCGATGACGGGGACGCCAACGGGGACGGGCAAGTGGATCTCATCGACTTCGCCCTGTTTCAATTCTGTTATGGCGCGCCCGGCGTCGATGTCTGCAAGTGCCTGGACATGAACAACGACAACCACGTCGACCTCGGCGACTACCTGCTGTTCGAGGAGGAACTGGTGTCAGGGGGCCCCGGATAGCCGGCGCTGAGGCGATTCCCGGTACTCGTATTGATCACTTGCTCCGTCGATCCGGTGGGCGGGGGACCGCAGGTCAGCGCGGGCGGTGAACCGGCTATACGCACGTGCCGCTTTCGCCGGCGTCATCAACTGCTCCACCGGTCACCTGCTCTTAAGCGGCCGAGCGGTAAGTGAAATGATCACGGTCATTTCACTTACCACTCGGCAAGTTCCCCCACGATTTCCTCCATGAGATCCTTCAACGTGACGAGGCCCAGCAGAAGCCCGTTGCGATCGACGACGACACCCATGGTCTGACGGGTCTTCTGCATCTCCACGATCGTCGAGGCGACGGAGTCATGCGGGCTCAGGGAGAGTACCGGCTGCACGCGCGAGCGCAGATCGGTAGCGGACGGGTCGGCCAGCACCTCGTGCACCACCACGACACCGATGACGCGCCGACGGTCGTCGTCGTACACCGGCAGACGCGTGTGCCGGTTCTTCCGCGCCAGCGCGATCAGCCCGGCCCGACCGGCCCGGGCGTGGATGGCCACGACGCGGTTCCGCGGCACCATCACCGAGTACACCTTCGTGTGTGACAGCGCCAGCACCCGCTCCACGAGGTCGTATTGCTCCGCTTCCCCACCGGCGTGGATCAAGCCTTCGCGAAGCATGGTGGCAACGCGGTGACGGGCCGGGTCGATGCCGGCCGGGCGCCCCCGCGCCGGTCCCAGCCGCGCGGCGACGCCCGTTCGGAGACGCCGGATCACCCAGATC
>CAZBUJ010000119.1:0-13960 GCA_964495075.1 uncultured Phycisphaeraceae bacterium | reverse complement strand
ATGCAGAGTGGACGGAGCAACGCCAAGCGCCGCCCTCGCATCAATCACTCCCCCAAAATGCCCTCCTCGTCCCCGCCAACCTCCCGGGCCGACCACGCTTTACCGGCGCCACTTCAGCCAGGCGATGCCGAACAGCATGAGCGGCATCATCATGGCCGTCCCTTCACCGCACAGCTCGAAGTCGAAGTCTGTCGCAAACTCCTCCTGCGAAATGACTTCCTGCTGCGCCGTGTCCGGGCAGGTCGTCTTGGACCCGCTCGCCGGCCCGACCATCGTGCCGCTGAGGCTCGTACCGCTCACGTCGCTGGACGTGAACGCGGTCGGCGGGTCGCCGGTCAACGCCGCGTTACGGATGTCTACTTCGACATGGGCCACCTCGTCCTCGCTCACCATGTCGAAGCAGCACGAAATGTCCGCCGCGCCCGACGGGTCAATCGACACGCTCTGGTCCGTGTTCTGGATCAACGAGCCGAACAGACCCGCGTTCGGTTCGGTGAAGCGAGCGAACTCCAGTAGCCCGGTCTGCGCCTCGTCGTCGATGGTGAACTCCATCTCGCCCCAGAGCGTGGCCAGGTTCCCTGACGCGTCGATCTCAAGGATCACCGTTGACGCCTCGCTGACACCGTCCTCGACCTCGTTGATCGTGGTGCGCCAGCAGCCGGCCAGGGCCGCGGCGGACATCGTCGGCCCCGAATCGGACGGCTCGCCCCCGTCCGCCCCGACATCGTCGCAGGTCAGGGACATTCCGTCATAGACCACCAGCACCTCGTAGTTCGGCCCACTGACGGTGGGACAGTCGGTCGTCGCGAGCACCACGCCGTTGCGGCCGGCCCGCACGGGGATGCTCTCGCCGATCGTCGCGTTCGGCATCATCCTGACCGCGGTCTGCCCCGGACTGACCCGGTTCTCGGGGAAATCCTGCCCCGGCAGCAGGAAGTGAACGTTCATCGTGTCATCGTTGCGGAAATGGAACCGGGCGGTGGTCGTCTGACCGGACGGACCCGACGGCGCCGACGAAGCGGCCGGGCCGAACTCCACGTCCATGCTCTCGATGGTGAGCGTGGCGTCCGCGTCGCCGGTCGCCTCCATGCAGATCGTGAAGGAGCCGGTGGTCAGGTGCACCAGCGCAAGCGCCGGCACGTCGAGTTCCGCCGTTTCCAATACCACGCTCCCGCCCGAAACACGAATCCGGAACGTCCCGACCGGCGTACCGTCCAGGCACGGATCGGTCGAATCGACGTCGCCGATATAGACCACGACGTCGTAAGCCCCGCTGATCAGTTGCATCCGCGGCATCGCCTTGCCGACGGCCAGCGGCGTAACGCTTACCGCGGAGGGCAGAAGTGTGACCTTGGCCGTCTGCGGCTCGTTGCCCGGCGTCGGGACAATGTCGAACAGGTTCTTGACCTGGACCCCGGTCTTTACCGCCGGCGCACCGGCCTGGATGCCGAACTGAACCGTGTTGCCGAACATGACCGTGAACGTCCGTCCCGCAATCGTCACTGACGCCATCGCGCCGCCGTCACGGATCTGCACCTGCGCCGCGCAGGCCGTCAGCAGAACCATGCCGCCCAACAAGAAGATGCCAGCGAGCCCCATACGTCGCGGTTTCATGACGTCCACTCCTTCCAGGCAGGTCGATCAACGGATTAATGAAGACTCGGACCGGTCGTGTTTATCCACAAGACGGGTCTGACCAGTCCCACTCGACGCTCGCGCCCGGCGCGGGAGCGCCGATTAAATCAGCACTGGCCGTACACCGTGGTGGGAACGATCTCACGCGCGGGAAGAAAAAATCGCCGGTTCTGGCGCCGGGAAGCTCGGCTCGGGCTCCGCGAAGAATCGGGGACCGGCATCCAACGTCCGCCCTCGGACGCGGGAGCATCGGACGGGCCAACACGGCAGTTGGAGCAGTAATAAGATCATATTTTAAAACATGTTAGGATCACTGCCCCAAGCGCCGCCGGATGGAGGAAAGGACGACGGGGCGGATTATTCGCGGAAATAGCCGGCCAACCCGTCGACGATCGAGTGGACCAGGCGGGTCCGGTACGCGGCGCTGTTCAGACGCTGGGCGTCACCGGGATGGGAGAAGTAGCCGCATTCGATCAGCACGGCCGGTCGAGGATGCTTGACGAGCACGCGGAAATCGCGGCGCCGGATTCCCCGGCACTCGATCCCGGCCGCCTCGAAGGCGGCCACGAGGCATGTCGCGGCCCGGACGCTGTTGGCCGACGCCTTCCGGGCGATGTACACCGTCGTCCCGCTCACGCTTCGGTTGCGGGACCAGTCGGCGTGGATCGACACGAACAGGTCGGCCCGAGTCTGCTGGGCAATGGCGGCCCGCCCTTCCAGCGAAATGAAACGATCCGTGGTCCGCGTGGGAATAACGTTGACCCCGCACTGGACGAGGACCGGCCCGAGTTCGTTGCACAACTGGAGGTTGAAGGTCTCTTCCGGCATCGGCGAGAAACCCCGCGTACCGGGGTCTTTGCCCCCGTGCCCCGGGTCGATGACCACCCGCTTCGGGCCGATCCTCGGGTACTGCCAGACGACCGCCGCAGGAGGTGGGCCGGACTGGGGAGCGCGCGGTGCCGGGCGCCGCACCACCGGCCGCGTTTGCATCACCGGCTGCGGCAGGTTGTCGATCACCGGCTGCGGCTGTTGGCAGCCCGCGATCGCGAGCCCGATAAGTACGATTACCGTTGACCGTAGCATGCTTGCGGCCAACACTGTACGCGATTAGCGAGGGAGATCAATCGACTCTCACACAATTCGGAGGACCCGGGGCGGGGCGCCACCGGTTCGCGGGGTTGCCTCAGCCGACGGCGCTCAAGAGTTGATGGCCGGCCCGCATCAGTTCTTGCGTCTTCTCCCACCCGATGCACGGGTCGGTGATCGAAACACCGTAGCGGAGTCGGGCGCGGTCGGACTGCATCGGCTGGTGGCCCTCGAACAGGTTGCTCTCCAGCATTAACCCGATCAGTGACGTATTGCCTTCAACGCGTTGCTCGACCGCGCTGCGCCAAGCGACTTCCTCGTTCTCGTGCTGCTTTCCACAGTTGCCGTGGCTGCAATCGATCATCAGCCGGGCCGGCAGACCCGCCCCGGACAGCGCGTCAATCGCCCGGGCCACGCTGTCCCGATCGAAGTTGGGACCGTCCCGACCGCCGCGCAGGATAACATGGCCCCAGGGGTTACCGCGTGTCTTGATGACGGCCGTCCGCCCGTGCTCGTCGATCCCGAGAAAGCTGTGGGGATGACGCGCGGATTCCAGGGCATTGATCGCGGTGGTCAGGTTGCCGTCGGTCGAGTTCTTGTAGCCGACCGGCATCGACAACCCGCTGGCCATCTGGCGGTGGGTCTGGGACTCGGTCGTGCGGGCACCGATCGCCGCCCACGTGATCAGGTCGGCGATGTATTGCGGCGTGATCGGGTCGAGGAACTCGGTCGCTGTCGGCAGGCCCATCTCGGTGGTGGCCAGCAGGATCCGCCGGGCCTTGCGAAGCCCCGCCTGCATGTCAAACGACCCATCAAGGTGCGGATCGTTGATCAAGCCTTTCCAGCCCACGGTGGTGCGTGGCTTCTCGAAGTAGACCCGCATGACTACGACGAGCCGGTCGCCCACCTCGCGGGCTAACTCCACCAGGCGGCCGGCGTATTCGAGGGCGGCCTCGTCATCGTGAATGGAACATGGCCCCGCCACGACGAGCATCCGCCGGTCCGATCCGGTCAGGACCCGCTTGACGATCTCGCGGCTCTCCACCACGGTCTCGTAGGCGGCCGTGGTCATGAGAATGTCCTCTTTGACCTGGAACGGGGAGACGAGGGAAGTGGTATCCTGGACATTGACATCCTGGACGGGCGGGCGCGACTCGCCCCACCCTTCGGACGCCACGTGCCGCTGCGGCGTCGCGCCCCATCCGATGCCCACTTGTCGCCTCGGCTTGTCGGTGTTCATTCGAGCCCGTTCATGAGGTAGTTGTGGATGCCCTCGGCCGCCACCTTGCCGTCGCCCATGGCGAGGATCACCGTCGCCCCGCCGCGGACGATATCGCCCCCGGAGAAAACGCCCGGCATGCTCGTCATACCGTTCGCATCCACCACGATGTTGCCCCACTTGTTCAGTTCGAGTTCCGGCGTGGACTGGGTCAGCAGGGGATTGGCCCGCGTGCCGATCGCTTCGACGAACACGTCGCACGGGATGTCGAACTCGCTCCCCGCGATCGGGACAGGGCGTCGGCGTCCGGAGGCGTCCGGCTCGCCGAGTTCCATCCGCTGGCAGCGAACGCCGCGAACCCAGCCGTCCTCGCCTCCCAGCACGGCGATCGGGTTGACGAGCACGTCGAGGATCACGCCTTCCTCTTCGGCGTGCTTGATCTCTTCGATCCGCGCGGGCATTTCCGTGCGGGACCGGCGGTAGACGAGCGTGGCCGGATCCGCCCCGAGGCGCCGGGCCGTCCGGACGGCGTCCATGGCCGTGTTCCCGCCGCCGACCACGACGACCCTCCGGGCCCGGATTACCGGCGTCGGACTCTCTTCGCCGCGCCACGCCCCCATCAGGTTGACCCGGGTCAGGTACTCGTTGGCCGAGTAGACACCCTTGAGATGCTCGCCGGGGATGCCCTGGAAGATCGGGAGACCGGCCCCGTTGGCCACGAAGACGGCATCAAAGCCTTCCTCCTCCATCAGCTCCTTGATGGTGTAGGTCTGCCCGACGATCACATTGCACTCGACCTTGACGCCCATCTCCTTGAGCTTGTTCACTTCGTCGTCCACGACCACCTTGGGCAGCCGGAACTCGGGGATGCCATACACCAGCACACCGCCCGGTCGGTGGAGCGCCTCGAAGATCGTGATGTCATGTCCTTTCTTGGCCAGCTCGCCGGCACAGGTCAGTCCGGCCGGTCCGGCCCCAACCACCGCGACCTTCTTGCCGGACGGCGGAGGTGGTTGGAAGAGCTCTTTGCGGTTCTCGCGTGCCCAGTCGGCGACGAATCGTTCGAGGTAGCCGACGGCGACGGGGGAACCTTTTTTGGCCCGGACGCAGACCTCCTCGCACTGGGTCTCTTGCGGGCAGACGCGTCCGGTGATTCCAGGCAGGACGTTCGCCGAGTAGAGGATGTCCGCCGCCCGGGGCAGGTCTCCATCCGCGACCGCCTCGACGAAGCCGGCGATGTCGACGCCGACGGGGCAGCCTTCGACGCACTTGGCCCCTTTGGCCCCCTTGCATCGCAGGCAGCGCTCGGCTTCCGTCCGGGCGGCCTCCGCGGCCATCCCGAGGTTCACCTCGGCGAAGTTGCACGCGCGATCCTGCGGTTCCTGTTCCGGCATCGGTTGCCGGGGGATCTTCATTCGCTCAGCCGGTTTCATCTCTTTCCTCATCCGTGCGACACCCGGGTGCCGCTGAGGGCCGTCCATGGTGGGCTCGACTCCGCGTGGGGCGTCGCCGGGCCTTCCCGTATCAACACCCGCCGGTTCTAGGTTCCAACCTCCGCCTTCAACGCTTGTTCCGCCGCTTCGAGCCGGCACACGTGCTCAGGGTCTTTCCGCAGACGTTCCCACGCCGCTTTTTCCTGGTCGCGGTAGGCGGTAATCCGATCGGTCAACTCATCGAAGTTGACGTCGTGGGCATCGAACTCCGGTCCGTCCACACACGCGAACATCTGCGTGCCGCCCACGGTGACCCGACAGCCGCCGCACATCCCCGTCCCGTCCACCATGATCGGGTTGAGCGAGGCGATGGTGTGGATCCCCTTCGCGCGGGTGACGTTGGCCACGGCTTTCATCATCGGGACGGGCCCCGCCGTGATCACGGCATGGATCGGATCCGCGTCGTCCGCGATCAACGCCTCGAGCTTGCCGGTAACGAACCCGTTGTAGCCGTAGCTTCCGTCGTCGGTGCAGGGGTGCACCGCGTCGCAGACGGCCTTCAACTCATTCTCGAAGATCACGTAAGGCCGGCTCCGGCCGCCAATGACGGCCGAGACCTTGTTGCCCATCGCCTTGAGCGCGCCGGCTTGTGGGTAGATCACGGCCGTACCCACCCCGCCGCCGACGAGCACGACATGCCCGAACTTCTCGATCTCGGTCGGCTTGCCCATCGGGCCGGCCACGTCGCGCATGTGGTCGCCCCGGTTCAACGTGCACATCCGCTCCGTCGTGGCCCCGACCACCTGCACGACCAGCGTGATGGTGCCGGCCGCCGCATTGGAATCGGCGATGGTCAGGGGGATACGTTCGCCCTCCTCATGACAGCGAACGATGACGAAGTGCCCCGGCCGGTGGTGCGAGGCCACCCGCGGTGCATCGAGAATGAACTGCTTGACGCTTGGCGCCAACCATTTCGCCTCGCGAATTCGAAACATGGTGATACTGGTCTCCAATAACCCTGCCCGTGTTGGTGGGACCCCGGCCAGCCGGCCGCTGGACATCCCAGGCCGTTCAACGGTACTGAATGACCGCCGCATTCTCAAGCAAGATGAGTACCAGCGTGGCGACGGCCGGCTTATTCCGTCAGATCGGCCGATTCGGCGGCGTCGGATGAGGACAACCACGCCGCCGCCACGCGAGGTTGCGATCCACGTGAGCGGTTCTCCGCAACTCAGGTCCCGAACACCCGGCGGCGGGTGCACCGATCGATCAACGGGACGAGGGTGTTCATGGCCAGGACGGCCCAGTACGCACTCCCCGGTGACAGGCCCCAGATGCGTCCGACGAAGGTGAGCGCCCCAAGTCCGACGCCGAATACCAGATGTCCACGGCCACGCAGCGGTGTGGTGACGGGTTCCGGCGCGATTACCAGGCAAGCAAGCAGGAAGCCGCCGCCGGTCAGGTGGAAGAGCACCGGGCCCCCCCCCCGGGGCACCGCCCCCCGGGGGCCCGCCCCGGGCCCCGGGGGCCCGGGCCGGGGCCCCCCGCGGGCGGCCCGGGCGGCGACGTCGGCGAGCGCGGGCCCGTCGAGGTGAGCCGGCCAGATCGCGGCGAGAATCCCCACCGTAGCGATCGCCGCGACCGGCAATTGCCAGCGGGAGCAGCGAGAACCGAGCAGGATCAGGCCGGCCACGAGAATAGCCACGGTGCAAGTCTCCCCGATGCCGCCGCCCACCACGCCCCACACGGTATCCGACCAGGGCGGCAGATAATCGCGAACCAGGGCCAGAAGCGAGTGTGCCGGTTCGGCGGCGGCGCCGGGGGCGTCGTACAGCGCCATCAGGCGGTCGACGGGCCGAATGGTCCCCCACGCCTCCACACACGGCGGTGGCAGCGTCAACTTGAATCCGCGGTACCCGTCCGTCACGAACTGGACGGCATCGAGCGCGCCGGTCAGGTTGTGGGTGTCGGCAAGGAATGGCCATTGCTTGGGATTCAGCGCATCGGCAAACAGCAACTGCGCAAGGGCACGTCCCACCAAGGCCGGATGCCACGGGTAGTTCCCCAGGCTGCCGAGGAGCCACTTGCCGACGGCGATGCCGAGGAACCCCCCGACGAACGCGATCGACAGTCGCGTGGTCGGAGGCAACGTCATGGCCAGCAGCAACCCCATCACAAGGGCGTGGGCGCCCTGCCCGCGCGAGCCCTGTCGCACGCAGGCCCGGCCGATGCGGTCGGCCAGCATCGATCCCGCCGCGGCGGATAAGTAGAGGGTGAGCACGGGTAATCCGAAGATCCATGCACTGGCGGCCATGATCGGGACGGTGGCCAGACAATAGGCCCGATACAAGCGATCAACGGAGTCGCCGCGATGCACGAACGGCGGCGCGTCGACGGTGGACGCTCGAGGCCAACTGGGCTTGGCGGTCGTCATGTCATCCGCTCGTGACATGGTCTCGACATCGCTCCGCGCTGTTCATCAACGGCAAGGAAGACGGGCACACGAAGTCGCACAGACCGCACGACACGCAGGCCTCGGGGTGCAACCGGCTGGCCGTGGCAAAGCGGCCCCGTTCGGCGACGTCGAGCAGCGCCCGCGGATCCAGCCGCACCGGGCAGACGTCCTGGCAGGCGCCGCATCGCACGCAGCCGGTGGCATCGCGGCGGGTCCGCACGGCGTCTCGGAGAATCGCCAGGCAACGCGTGCGTTTGGTCAGGACCACATCGGGGGTCGAGCAGGCGACGCCACGCAGCGCGCTGCCAACGACGATGCGTCGCGGTGACCGCAGCAGACCCACCTGATCCACCACATCGCGTAGCGTCGACCCCAACGGGAAGCGATAGTTGCCGGGCACCGCGACGGCGTCACCGGAGATGGTGACCGTCTGCCACGTGTGCGGTCGTGCCGCGTCGACGGCGCGATGAATGTCCATGAGCCGGCCCGCGTCGGTGCACCACATGCCCGCCGATTCCAACGACTGGCTGTGCGGCCGTTCCAGGCCCGTCACCGCCCGCACCAGCAGCCAGGGATGATCTTGCGGGTACTTACTGGGCACCGGGCACACGCGCACCGGGGTGCGATGCGCGGCATTCGCCAGCCCGGCCACCAGACGGCGCCGGGCATCGTCCACCACGAGGTGGGTACGGCGGGCGCCGAGCAGGGCGTGCAGTTGTGCCGCCGTTTGAATCACGGCACGAGGATGGTCGGCCAGCGTACGGAGGTTCACACTGAAACCGGGTTCGCAATCGAGACCGCTCACGATGATCCGCTCCACCCCGCCCATCGATCGGAGCGCCTGGACATCCGGACCGTCGACGCCGAGCTGGGCCAGCGCGGCGAGCAGTTCCTCCCGGCCCCCGTAGTCGACCATTTCGAGGGCTTCGCCGTCCACGACGGATTCGGAGTACTCATGTCGCTCGGTTTCGATTTCCACGGCAGGAACGCGTTGTTGATACGGCGTTCGCACGTCGACCAGGCGGCGGACCGTGCCGGAGACCGGGCTATGCACCGCGCCGACACAGTCCGTGGGCTCCGCAATCGCCGTGTCCGCCTGAACCGGCTGCCCGGGCGATACCAGCACCCGCCCGGCGGACCCCGTGGATTGGACCAGCGGCACGCGCAGGACGCTCGGCGCCGTCAGCACCATAACCGGTCGAGCGGCGGTATCGGACGAAATCGGCGGGAAGAACAACCCGCCCTCAAAGCTACGCAGCCGGGTGAGCAGCCCCATCATCACCTCGCGCCGCACCTTCTACGGTCGGATACGCAGCGACGCAAGCGCCGGACGTGACGGCCCCGGATTCCGGCCCGCGCCCGCGGATCGGCGGGGCCGGGACCGCCGACCGCCCGAACCGGACCCGTCCCCGCGTCGGTCCTGGGAGGAGGCAGATCGTGTCATCCGGCCGCCGGGGCGTCAGCCGCCCACGTGGGCCAGGCCCGCATCGAGCACGGGGTCTTTGGCGCGGAAGTCCTCGGGCCGCGTTTCGATCACGACGTCCGGTTCGATCCCTTCGCCTTCGAAGCACGTGCCGTCCGGCCGCATCGCTTGCCATCGCGGCAGGTACACCGTGACGCCGTTGCCCAGCTCGAATGGTCGCGGGTTGCCGGAACTGCCGTAAGATCGTTCCCCGACCAGTTTGCACCGGGGCACTTGCTTCATCATCAGCAGGAACGCCTCGCAACTGCTCATGTTCTGCGGGCCGGTGAGGACGGCCACGTTGCCCCCGAACGCCTTGCCGCGGCGGTTCGGCTCGAGCACGCGATCATACGGGCCCAGGAAACGGCCGGGCTTATCCGGGTCGCAGTTCAGGTTCCTGGCGTAGACTTTCGGTGCGGTGACGAACCGCCCGGCGAACTGCTGGGCCGCTCCTTCGTCGCCGCCGGAGTTGGCTCGCACGTCCACGATCAGCCCCGGCGCGTCAATCAGGTCGTCCAGTGCGGCCAAGGCCGCCCCAAGTACTTCCCGTTCGGTGGACCAGGTCGTGATCAGAATGTACCCCACGCCGTTGTCGAAGCGACCGCTGTAGACCGAATTCGACCGTTGCGTCCAGTTCGGGACGATCCGCGCCAGCGTCTGGAAGTTCATATTGGCGGGCACCGCCCGGCGGTGCGACGCGAAGCTGGCCGGTCCGACGGTCAGCCAGATGTGCAGGTCTTTCGCGTCGGCCAGCAGCTTGCCCGCTTCTCTTGCGAAGTCTTGCGGTTTCTTCGCCGCCGTCAGCGTTCGCTGGTGCTGTGCGAACAGTTTGTTCCAATCGAGCCCGAGCCGATCGCGATAGGAGTATTCGGTGTCAATCAGGCGGCGCAGCTTTCGGATGGCCGCCCGATTCGCCTCGGGCGTCAGGACCTTGTTCGGTTTGCCGCCTCCGCTCGCCGCCGTGGTGAACGAGATGGGGTACGGTTCGGCGGCCTCGCCGTCGACCGATCGAAAGTTCATGTACGGCGGGTTGTTGACGCTCAACCAGTACTCGTGATTGGGCTCGAGCTGGACGGGGAGCACGGCCGTCCGTTTGTCTTCCCAAAACGGCTTGCCGGTCAGCTTGGGGAACTTCGGCCCGCCGCCGACCCAGGAATGGCTGCCGACGGTCATATCCCGATCGAACGTCACCCGGATCTCCGTAAGGGCGGGATCGACGCCGGTGTCCCCGTGGTCGGGGACGGCCTTGATTACCGTAGGTGCTGTGCCCGCCTCGGCGAATAGGCCGGCGACCGAAACCGACAGAAGCCACACTCCGACGAATACAGCTCTCGTTGCGCGCATGGTCATGAATGGCACCTCGCGTTACCCCGTGAACCTGGACTTGCTCAGCCACCCGCTCGGGCTACCCCTAAAAGGAACGTACCGCATCCGGCGCGCGAGGAACAACGCTGTTGTGTAAGAAATCGTCTTCGACCCGACGAACCAACAGACCGTTCGACGGCGCTCGCCGAGGCCGCATGGAACCGCTTCAACGATCGGAAGCGTCACAGGGTCCCTGCGCATGTCGCGTTCCCGCCGCGATCCGCGGTCACGCGTTGACCGACCCGCACGGCCGCACTATCCTCCACGCGGAGACCCCACTGAACCACAAGCGAGCAAGCCGATGCCGCAAGGCCGCGTGGAACGACAACGAATGGGTAGGGTCGCGTACACTCTGGCCGTGCTGATCGCGATGGCTTTCGGCTCGGGCTGCGAGTCGTCGCCCAAGATCCCCGATTACGAATTGCTGGCGGAGGAAGAGTGGTCCTACGGGCACCGGACGGGCGTGCGGATGGTCACGAATCACTTTGAAATCTGCACGACCATCCCGGACGAGGACTTGCGGACCGCGCTGCCGATGTTCCTGGAGGCGGCGTACCAGCAATACACGGAACTGGTGCCGCCGCCGGCCACCGAGAGCGAGGGACCGAAGCTGGAGACCTACGTCTTCGCCAACCGTCCGGAGTGGGACAGCTACGTGCGCCGCAACTATCCGTCGCGGTACCGTGTCTATTCGCGGATCTCCGCGGGCGGATTCGCCGACCGTCATAAGTGCGTCGCCTATTACATCCAACGCATCTACACGCTGTCCGTGATCGCGCACGAGGGCTTTCACCAGTACCTCGGGGCGATGTTCAACCGACCGGTCCCCGCCTGGCTCAACGAGGGCCTGGCCTGTTACTGCGAGACATTTCAGTTCAAGAAAGAGGTGCCGGTCTTTACGCCGACCAGCAACGCGTTTCGCATGAACTCGCTGCGTCATTCGCTGGCGGCGGACACCTTGATGCCGCTACGACAGATCCTCGCCACCGACGCCGGCCACGTCATCATCCGCAACAACAGCGCGCTGACGCGGGCCTACTACGCCCAGGCGTGGGGACTGGTCTGCATGCTGCGGCACGGGGAGAACGAGAAGTACCGCGAACGGTTCGAAACGATGTGCGCCGACATCGGAACGCGTGAGTTTCAGGTCAAGGCCCAGGCGGCCAGGATCGCCGCCCCGGACCCCGGCCGGGTCAGTCCGGGCGAGGCGCTGTTCCGGGCCTATATCACAAACGACCTGGACGCGTTCGAGGAGGAGTACCACCGTTATCTGCGAGAGGCCGTGTCGTTCTGAGGCGGCGGCGCCCGGGGCACGATGCGGCCTCCAATCTCTGCATTTACGCCGGGGGAGGCACATGACATTCGGCAGGTCGATCGGGACGGTTCTCGTGGCGGCGACGGTGGCCGGCTGCGCCCCCGCGCGACTGCTGGAGAATCCGCCGGAATGGCCGGCGCGGTGGGCGGATCGTCAACTGTTCACCACTCCCGAAGGGTTCATCTACGCCGGCAGCGCCGCGGCCGCCGGGGAAGCGGACGCGTTGCTGCGGCACGTGGTCAGCGATTTCCGTAACCAGACAGGCGGCGAGCCCACCCGCGGCTTGCTCATCGTAACCGACGCGGACGACGCCCCGTTCGTACAGGACGTGCGGCTTCTGTACTGGTTGGCCCAACACAGCAAGACGTTCGCCAGGGGGCAGCCGGTCCCCAGCGACACGGACCTCGAGGCGGCCCGGAAGACGATCGAGGAGGCGGCGTCCGAACTCGGGGTCAGCGCGGACACGATGCTGCGCATGTCCGCGGTTTCGTTGTCGCCCGAGCAGTACGATGCCGTGCTGAGCTTTCCAGACGGCGTTCCGGACGGCACGCATTGGGCGGTGGCTGCTCCCACCCGGGCCGTCGTGCGCCGTTGCAACCACAAGATAGTGCAGGCCGCGCTCAAGGAATCCGGCGTCAACATCGGTCTGCAGGTGCTGCTCGCTCCGATTCTCGCCATGGTCGAGTCGACCTCGGAGAACGCGACGGCGGCGGTGCGCGATGTGACCATCTTCGCCCGTCTGGCCTTCAGCCAGCCCGGCTGGTCGGCCGAGCGGATCGCGGCGGAAACGCAAAGCTATGCCGAGAAATGCATAAGGGAGGCGATGGGGCCGCTACTGGACCTGGCCGCGTCCAACGAGGTAACAACGGAGCCGGGCTTCACGTTTGACGTCAACGTCGGTCCGGACCCCGACGCGGCGGACGCACCGGTCCCCCCACCCCAATCGCAACCGGCGGCCTCCCCGGAGGCACCCGTGCCGGAAACGGCGAGCGCGTTACCTTCGACCTGACCCGACGAGCTTCACGACTCCAGGCAGCCGGCCTGGTCGCTGTCTCGACTGCAAAACAGTGGAAAGGCCTGTCACCATCTGGAATCGGTCACGAGGGGACCACGCTGCGGCGGGCCGTGACCACGGCGGAACGCCGGCCCCAGACTCACGCGAACGGACCGGTTGACGGGTTCGCCCGTAGCGGCACGATGCCGGGTCGGCGACGGGGCCGCGTGACCCCGGGGGCGGATCGAGGGGCTGATAACACGGCGGACGCCCTGTCTTTCACCGCCGGCCACCTCGCTATAATAATGTGGTGGATCGCGCCGCGACCGGTGCGGCCCGCCGAACTCGCGGAGCCCGCGTGCAATGCCCATTTACGAGTACGAAGTCATTCTGGAGGACGGCGAGGCCGGGGAGCGGTTCGAGGTCATGCAGAGCATGGCGGACGAGCCGTTGACTCACCACCCGGAAACGGGCCAACCCGTCCGGCGAGTCATCAGCACGCCCCTGATCGCAGGCAAGTACTACGACTCGACGATGCAGCGGGTGGTAGGCGACGACAAGAAGCTCGACCAACTCGGTTTCACCAAGTACGTCAAAGCGGGCGGGGGCTACTACGAGAAGCGAGCCGGCAAAGGGCCGGACGTGATTTCGCGCGACTGACCGCCCGGCCGTCGCGATGAGACCAGCCGCGGTGACGGAATGGCGACGGGGCCGCGTGGGCCGCTCGCCTTCCCGGATCGCCGCCACCACTTTCCCGGCCAACCCACGCGCCAACGGCCCAAGTACCCTGACGAGGGTCCCGATTTCGCCGCGTTACCGGACTATCATCCAGTACAAGCGTTTGGCCTGGTGGGTCGGGGGCCTGCAAGTCCGGTGCCTGGGCCGATTTGCGGCGTGGCTCAATTCGAGTAAGATTCCGACCCGGCAAGGCCGGGGGGCGGTGTCAGGGGGTGGGATGAAACGGGGATGCGGCACGGTTCGGGCATGGATGGGGGG
>CAZBUJ010000118.1:8598-14019 GCA_964495075.1 uncultured Phycisphaeraceae bacterium | reverse complement strand
AGCCTGATCTGACTCACCGCAATACCCCCCTGACCGGCGCCATCGACGGCGGCCTCCATCCAACGCGACGGCCCGCGCCAACCGCGCCCGCCACGTCACGGGGATCGAGCCCAACGATCGCCGCCCGATCGCCGCCGACTACCAGAACACGATGTACAAAGCAACCGTCAGCACGCAGACCACAACGCCCGCCACCAGGGCTCCCCTCGACGGCGTAACGTCCATCTGCTCGTTCACCGGCAATACCACCGGCTTCTTCAACGGCGTCACGATCGTGAGAATCGTAAGCACCGCAATCATGATCCCGAAACAGACGGCCATCCGGTCAAGGAACGACAGATCGGCCAGCGCCGTCAGGAACCCCGGGTTCGCATCGCCGAACAGCTTCGGACTGAACTTGAACAACCCGTACAGGAGCGGATTCAGTAGCAGACCGACCGTACCGACGTAACGCGGCGCCCGTTGGACCAGCAACCCGAACAGGAAAATCGCCAGAATCCCCGGCGAAATGAAGCCCTGAAACTCCTGGATGAACGTGAAGATGCCCCCGAACGCCGGATGCCCCAGAAACGGCGCAATGATCATCGCAATCAACACGAACAACACGACGAACACCCGACCGGCCGACACCAACTCATACTGGCTCGCTCCCCTGCGGAACTTGCGATACACGTCCATCGTCGCAATCGTAGAGGCCGAGTTGAGCATCGACGCCAGCGAACTCACCACGGCACCGAAAATCGCCACCAGCACGAACCCCTTCAACCCCTTGTTCACCGGGAGAAGCCGGCGAATCAGCGTGGGAAACGCGTTGTCGTAGTCGTGCGCCGGCAGCTTCTCCACTTTGATCCTGGTCGCAACGTCTTTTTGCTTCTCCGCCCGTCTGAGGATCTTCGCGTTGAAGACCGCCAGGCCCTTCGCGTCCGCGTCGGCCGCCGGCGCTTCACCATTCGCCGCGGGCCCGACGGACGTCGCGTTGTACGTCGCAATCCGAACCGCATCCGCCGGATGCAACTCCGCAAACCGCTCGTCAAACTCGTAGACGTACACCGCCGACACGGCGCCGCCCCGCGCCAGGTTCGCTTGAACCTCCTCAATGATCTGCCGGTTGCGCGGCTCGTCGCGCGGCTTCAGACCGTCCGACAGCGACTCGTATAACGCCGGCGAGTACTTCGAAAGCACTCTCGCGTTCCGGTTGATCGCGTCGTCCTTGAGATCCGCGCTGAACAGGTTGAACGCCAGGATGCCGGGAATCACCACGATGAACGGAATAATCAGCTTGAGGAACGCCGCGAACACCACGCCCTTCTGCCCCGCGGCCAGACTCTTCGAACCCAGCGTCCGCTGCGTGATGTACTGATTCAGACCCCAGTAAAAGAAGTTGGGAATCCACAGCCCCACCACCAGGGCCGTCCACGGTACCTCCTTGTCCTCCACTCCCCGCACCATGTGCAGCTTGCCTTCCGGAAGCCCACCCGAGTTCAGCGCCACGAACCGTGTCAGCGCCCCGCTGTCGGCAATGTCCTCGGGCTTCACGCCGTTGGTCGCCGCCGTCGCCACCAGCGATTGCGCGTCCGCATGCCCCAACAGCTTGATCGCGAAATACGCAATGACCGCCCCGCCCAGAATCAGGCCCGACCCCCACAACAGGTCCGTCCAGGCACACGCTTTCAGACCGCCCGCAAACACATACACCGCCGCCACCGTGCCGATGATCCAGCACCCGACCGTGATGCTGCCGAAATCGAGCGGACCCAGCGTCGCACCCTGAAAATTGCCCGTGATTACCTTCGCACCCGAGAAAATGACCGACGCCGTCGGAACCCCCACCAGGATGATCAACGTCGCAATCGCCATCACCGTGCGGGCAAACGTGTTGTAACGGTATTCCAGGAACTCCGGGATCGTGTAAATCCCGCTCTTGAGAAACGTCGGCAGGAACACGAACGCCACGAACACCAGCGTGATCGCCGCCATCCACTCGTAACTCGCGATCGCCATCCCCAGCCAGTCCGCCGCCTTCCCGCTCATCCCCACGAACTGCTCCGTCGAGATGTTGGCCGCAATCAGCGAGAACCCCACCAGCCACCACGTCAGCCCGCGGCCGGCCAGAAAGTAATCCTGGGCCCCGTGCTCGCTCTTTGTCTGCTCGCCCCGACTGGCCCACAACCCCAGCCCGATAACGAATGCCGCGAGCACCAAAAACACGACGATGTCCAGCCAACCAACGAATTCCATGCGTCGTCCCTTTCCGTAGGTACCAGAACGGGCCTCGATGAGCGGCCCGCAACGCGACTAGGACCGGCGATGGTAGCAGATGCGCGAACCCAACTCCACCTCGCGTGAACCGCCATCCAATGGCCAACCGGCGATCGCATCGCGACGCAAACCGACTCCTGTCGCCGCCCCACACCTTCGTCATACAAACCCGCGACCGCCATCGCCGCACCCACCGTCGCCCTGCACGCACCCGACCGCACGGTCGGCCACTGGCATCGGGAACCATGCCGACCGACCTCTGAGGAACGCGCCGTACTTGTTACAGGACAGAGACTTACGCGGCCCGCCCCCACGCGGCCGGCCGGCCGGACACTACACCCACCCCCAAACGCCACCCCACGACCCTCGGCACCACACGCCACGACGGACCCTGGCGCGCTCCCGCCGCGAGGCGTCGCACCGCCCGCCATCGCACACCCCCGCGCGAAACTGTTCATCCCCCGTAACACGCGCTGGCTCGCACAACACGCCAGTGCCAAAGCGCGGCGCCAATCGACGGACGTCACGCCGGTGTCACGCAAGTACGGTGGGCAGGAAAGCACGCACCGCCGGCGTTCGATCAGTCGCCACACCGTGCCACGCCGTGACCGAAAAGACCAACGATGCGCGACGCCACCGGCGCGGCAACGTCCGGCGCGATGAGAACGGCCACACCGGCCGCAAGCCTCGCGCAAAAAGCCAGGGCGACCAGACCGCCAAACCCCCAACGGGAAACCGACGGTCACAATCGCCCTGGACTGGACTTCGTTCTTAACGCCGCCGCCGGCAGGACGCATCGCGCGACCGCCCGCCGACAGCCCACACCCAACTCAGCACATCGCCGTCCGGAAACGACTAACGAGCACGCGACTGCCGTAGCAACGCAAGCCCGCCCAACGCCAACAACGCCAACGCCGCAGGCTCCGGAACAACGTGTACGACCGCCGGGACGCTCCCCGTCAGATAATCCTCCTCGTCCTCGTCGGTCAGCACCGTCAATATACCCAACGACGTGAAATCAAGGCTGAAGTCCCCGTCGGCGTCCAAACTCGTGTGCCACGTAATGGAAGCCAGGTAGTACTCGCCGGGATCTAGCGTGTCGTTGAGCCCATCCGCGGTGTTGTCACCGCCCATCGCCACCGTGTCGCTGGTCGCCGAGCCGAAGAAACCGGCCGACGGAACGAAAATGTACGGGTCCATCGAGCTCTGAACCACGTCATCCGTGGTCGTGGTCATCGTGCCGATCCCCGACGACAAGGTCGCCTCGACCTCGAAGCCGGCGTTGGCCACCTCAATCGGCCCCTCCTCCGCCAGGACCTCGTAAATCACCTCCACGGCGAAGCTGTCACCCGCCTCGACGGTGTACTCCGCGGCACCGAACTTGATCAGTGCCCCGTCGGCCACAGCGGCATGGAGTGCTATCGCAACCATGCACGCCCCCAATAGGCAAAACTTCGTGGACATGTCTCTCCCTGCCTCCCTCGTGTTATGTTCCCACACGTCCGTGCAATTGACACCGCAGAGGCGTCCTCCGCGTGCCATTGTCACCAGACGCCCAAACCGGGGCACCCGCATGCCATAACGTGCCACCACCGGATGCCCGCCTTGTACTCACGCCCCTGCCGGCTCACCGACCGGGCGCGCGGTGCCATTCAGTGCATTCCTGCCATACGCGGCGCACACAACGGCGCACTGAACACCATCTCTCACGTTCTTCAAACGGCCTCGCAGAGGGGCAAAAAGAAAGGTACTCTCTCCTCCTCCCCTTTCATCCCCTGTATCCCACCATTTAAATCGATCACCGCGTTGAAGTCAACAGGTCTCCACCCGCAAGTCCCGATATCCGCCGCCGTCATAACCCCCCGCCACGCAGCCGCTTGGGTTCGCCGGGGAGACCTCGGCCAACCACCACGCCAACCCGGCGCCGATCACGACACCGGATTCCATGCCTGCCGCGCGGACGCCTGACCAACCTCCTATCGCCCACGCGCTACGGCAACGCGGGCAAACGGGCACCGATGTTCTGCTGCACGCGCCCGCGATCCGTAATGTTGATGATGCAATTGCCCGTAATGTCAGACGGCAGATCCGCTTCCGGGCAAACCAGCCCGATGTACTGCTGAACCGTGCCGCGGTCTGTAATGTTCACCAGACGGTTGCCCGTCACGTCGCCCATTAATGCACCCAGCACGAAGCTGGCCGTCCCACCCGCCGATCCGTCGCCCGACGGAATCTCGCCGTCCAACGCCAACCCGGAACTCGGATCGCCGGCCACGGCGAAGATCTCGCCGTCCAACCCCGCCCCCGTCGCCATAGCCCGGACACGGTCCAGCACGTTGATCCGGACCCACTGGTTCGAGAAGGTGCCGTCGTCCCACGTCAGCGTAACCGTGTACGTCGCCGGGTCATACCCGAAGGTGGCCGGGGGAGCCTCGTCCGCCGTGTCCTCCGCATTGCGAACCTCAATGTCCGACAGGGTGACATCAACGTCCTGGCTGAAAGTAATCGTGCAGACCGTGATGCCCTTGCTGCGGGCCGCAATGGACGCCGTCCCGTCCGGATTCACGTTGTCCTTGCCGCCACGGACCGCGCCGTTATCCTGGAAGATGTGCAGGATCACCGGCGCGGACACACACTCCCGGGCCGCCTCGTCGCAGTACAGCCCCCCATCCACACACGGATCACCACTCAGATCGCAAACCCCTTCCTGGCATACCGGCTCGCCAGTGCAGAACAATCCGTCATCCGGGCAATGCTCGTCCAGCAGACACTCCACGCATTGCCGACCATCCTCGTCACAGTAGGGCAGCTCCGGCTCCGTGCATGGTGGCGCCCCCGCCACGCAGCCGACCTCGATGTCACAGGTCTCCACGCCATCGCAGAACACACCATTGTCACACAGTGCGTCGTCCGGCGTGTGCGCGCACTCGTTGTCGATGCACGCATCCTCCGTACAAACGTTGTCATCGTCGCATTCCCCGTCCGCGATGCACTCGTAGCAACGCTGACCCGCCTCGTCACAGTGCTCGGGGTCGACACACGGCTCCGGACCATCCGTGCATGCACCGCCCTGGCACGTCTCCTCGCCGTTGCAGAACACCCCGTCCGAACACGACGTGCCGTCCTCCACCGGCGTGTTCACGCACTCGTGGTCGATGCACG
>CAZBUJ010000118.1:0-8498 GCA_964495075.1 uncultured Phycisphaeraceae bacterium | reverse complement strand
CCTCGTCACAGTGCTCGGGGTCGACACACGGCTCCGGACCATCCGCGCATGCACCGCCCTGGCACGTCTCCTCGCCGTTGCAGAACACCTCGTCCGAACACGACGTGCCATCCTCCACCGGCGTGTTCACGCACTCGTTGTCGATGCACGCGTCGTCCGTACAAACGTTGTCATCGTCGCATTCCCCGTCCGCGATGCACTCGTAGCAACGCTGACCCGCCTCGTCACAGTGCTCGGGGTCGACACACGGCTCCGGACCATCCGCGCATGCACCACCCTGGCACGTCTCCTCGCCATTGCAGAACACCCCATCCGAGCAAGGCGTATCGTCCGGCTCGGTCGGATTCTGACACTCGTTTTCGACGCAAAGGTCGGCCGTGCACGGGTCACCATCCACACACTCACCGTCCGCGATGCACTCGTAACAACCCTGACCCGCCTCGTCGCAATGCTCCGGGTCGATACAAGGCTCCGGCCCCGGCGTGCAGACGCCACCGAGGCACGTTTCGTCACCATTGCAGAAGACCCCGTCCGAACACGACGTGCCATCCTCCACCGGCGTGTCCACGCACTCGTTGTCGACACAGGCATTAAGCGTGCACGGGTCCCCGTCGTCGCATTCCCCGTCTGCGATGCACTCGTAGCAGTGTTGCCCGTCCTCGTCGCAGTGATCCTCGTCGATACACGGCGCCACACCGTTCGTGCAAACGCCCGCCAGGCACGCCTCCGCGCCGTTGCAGAACACACCGTCGTCGCAGTGCTCGTCGATCAGACACTCCAGGCACGACGCGGACGCCTCGTCGCAGTACGGGAAGTCCGGGTCCGTGCAGGGGTCGTCGCCCGGCAGGCACTCGCCGGCCAGGCACGTGTTGTCGCCCGTACAGAACAGCCCGTCCGGGCACGGCGTGTCGTCGGGAACCGCTGGATACGCGCAACTGCCGCCCTCGTCGCAGTAACCATCCGTGCACGGGTTGCCGTCGTCACAATCATCGTCACCCGCGCACGTGATCGTAATCGCTGCACTATCCACCTCGTCCAAGGCGTAGAGATCGAGGCCGCTCACCACCCACGTCCGGCACCTGGCGGAGATGCTCTCGATCATCGCCACGTCCGTCGCACTGTCCGTGCCGGCCATCGCCGTGAACTGGAATGTGGTCAGCAATGCCCCCGAAGGCGTGGCGTAAACCGGGACGCCGGGAATCGCACCCCATGAGTAAAGCCCGTCTCCATCCTGCGGCGGGATCTCTTCGTTCAGCTCGCACGGCCCGCCCGGCGACCGAAACTCCGAATTGAAGTGCGGAACCGCCCCCGTGTCGTCGAGACCGTCCAGACGCAGGAACGCCGGCTCCCAGAAGAAAATCAACTCAACGGCCGCCATGCTGTGTACATCGCCGTCCGTCGACGCCGCCCACAGCTCAAGCTCAACCGGATCCCCAACACCAACCGTGGAAATGTCGTAACGCCATTCCAGACTGATGTACCCGTCATCTCCGGCGCGGAATGGCTCGACCACCATCGGCGGCGGCGCCGCCAACGTCCCGCCGCGATCCAAAACGATCGCCGGCTCCGACGACAAACGGCCCATTGCTGCCCACGGGTTCCCCGCCCCACATATCCCCGCCAGGATCAACAAAGCCACACAAGCCAAGCCCGCTAGCCAGCACCTGCGCACAGACCCTGCGCGCTGTCCACTGTCCATCGCCATCGTTCTTCCCTCCGTACCCGGTTAACTGCCGATGATGGAATCAAGTGCGGTCAGTGAAAAACTCACACCCTCAAACTACATAAACTAAAGAATATGGGGAATGCTTTCAAGGGCAGCTACGGCCCAGGCTGGACAGACTTTATCGCATGCGACGCGCGCCCTCGACGTACGTCCCGCGTCTCAGCGGATTGGGCAACGATCATTTCCTAGAATCGCGCCGCGCCCCAATACGGACTTGTGTAAACCTCCTGGATTTCCGTGTTGATGCATGGTTAGGGTTTGTACCGTGTAGGATGGAGAAGAAGTGCGGACCGTTTCGGCCCGCGGGGATTCCACCGCGCGCCAGGCGTGCCGACAGCCATCACGTCGACCGCTGGCCAGCCAGGGCCGCCCGCGGACGATGAGCGAGGTTCGCATGCCGGAACGCAACCCCGACGGCGGCGTTGTCGGACGGAGCGTTCCAACCTGGCTCCCGTTGCGTCCCCTCGCTGCGCGTCGCTCCAAACCTTAACTGCCACTGTAAATCGCGAGCTTGGCGTAATCGCAGTCTTGGAGCGCGTGGTGATCGACCGACCTTAGATAACGGACGTGTCGGTCACCGTGAGAAACACCTGCTGGATCGCGGTCATCACAAACCCGGCTGGGCCGGGAGGAGGCTCTCGGATGAAACGAGCACGACCTTCATTCCGCTTCCTTGTCGTCGGCTGTTTGCTCTGGGGTTCCTGTACGACGAGCACGGGGCCTGCGGACGGAACCGATCCGTCCGCGGCGGACCAGGCCGGCACACCGGAGGCGGGGATCTCGGATGGAACGGACACGGCGCAGGGAGAGGTATATGTGGACCTCTACGATCCGGAGAAAACATGTGACGGGACAACGTTCCTGCCCGATCTCCACGACACGCAGAATCCTCGCATCATCGAAGTGAACATGCAGGGCGATGTCGTCTGGGAATACGCCATTCCGGATCATCTGAAGCAGTACCATGAGCCCGGCCTGGATGTGGAGGTGTTGCCGAGCGGCAACATCCTGTTCGTCCTGCCTCGCAACGGGGTGTACGAGATCGACCGCGATGGCACGATCGTCTGGTCCCATCTGGACGAGAAGATCTCGCACGACGCGGATCGGCTCGCCGACGGCAACACGCTCTACGGCTGGGGAGGGCCGGATCAGAAAACAGATGCGCAGGTGAAGGAAGTCACGCCGGACGGCGAAATCGTATGGTCCTGGTACGCCCGGGACCATCTCGACACGGCTCCGTACGCGGACATCTACCGCGAAGGTTGGACTCACACCAACGCCGTCACGAGACTATCGAATGGCAACACGTTGATCAGCCTGCGGAACTTCAACCTCACGGTCGAGGTGAATCCCGAAGGTGCTGTCGTGTGGTCCTACGACTGGAGCGCGCTCGGCGGCGACGATCCGCACGAGCCGGAGATTCTTCCCGGCGACCATCTGCTGGTGTGCCTGCAGCACGATACACCGCACCAGGTGGTGGAGATCGACCGGGCGACGGGAGAGGTGGCGTGGGATTTCTACGTCGAAGGGATGAGGACAGCCAGAGACAGTAACCGTCTGGCGAACGGCAACACGCTTGTTCAGGCCGTCCTGATGCCTGGTGATGAATCCGTCCTCATGGAAGTGACACCGGGCCGCGAGATCGTCTGGCAGCTCAAGTACAAGGACGCGCCGGCCCCGGACAGTCCCGGCTGGTTCTTCAAGGCGGAACGGGTCTGCCCGGAGTAGCGGAATTCCGCATTTCCGCAGGAACGATCAAGCGAGCATAATCGGCGTTTGCTAACCTCCCTGGTGGAAGGAGCATCGGATGAAGCCGCAGACGGAGAAGGACTACAAGGAACGCATGCTCAGGGTGCTCGCTCATATTCAACAGAACCTGGACGAGGCGCTCTCGCCCGAAGACCTCGCCGCCGTCGCCCACTTCTCGCCGTTCCACTTCCATCGCATCTTCCAGGGCATGGTCGGCGAGTCGTTGATGGCACACGTCCGGCGACTGCGGCTCGAACGGGCGGCCACCCGCCTCAAGCACAGCGACCAGCCCGTCACGCAGATTGCCTTCGAGGCGGGCTACGAGACGCCTGAGGCGTTCACGCGGGCCTTCCACCGGATGTTCGGGAACTCGCCGACGCGTTTCCGCGAGATCCACCAGCCGCTGCCGATGCCCGACGTGCCGTCCGGCGTGCACTACGCCCCGGGCGGCGGACCGAGCGATTTCACTGCCACCAGGAGAGATTCAGCCATGGAAGCCAGCGTCAAGAAGATCGACGAGATGAAGGTCGTGTTCATTCGCCACGTCGGGCCGTACAACGACGTCGGGCCGACGTGGGAGCGACTCTGCAAGTGGGCCGGGAAGAAGGGGCTGATCTGGTGGAAGCCGACCATGCTCGGCCTGTGCCACGACGACCCGGCCATCACACCGCCCGACAAGATCCGCTACGACGCCTGCATTGTCACCAAGAAGGAGGTCGAACCCGAAGGCGAGGTCGGCGTCCAGACGATTGCCGGCGGCGATTACGCGGTCGCCATCCACCGCGGACCGTACGAGAAGCTCGGCGAAACGTACGCGGCGTTGTGCGGGCAGTGGATTCCAGGACAGGGCCGCGAGATCGCCGCGGCCCCGGCCTTTGAGATCTACAAGAACAGTCCCCACAAGACGAAGCCGGAGAAGCTCGTTACGGAGGTCCACGTGCCGCTCGCGTAGCCGCTGGCCGGGAGCGTGGCGCATCCGGCGCAAGAAGAACGCTTCGCTCGCCCAGGGAATGCTGAGCGAGCGAAGCGAATCAAAGACCTCCGCTGGTCCCCCCGCCGTGGCGAGACAGGCCCACGGCGCCCGGCGGGCCGCTAACCGCCGAACACCAGCATAAAGCTGGCGTAATCGTCCAGGTCGATCGAGCCGTTCTGGTCAAAGTCGCCGAGCGTGCAGCAGAAGTTCGAGTACAACGGCGGCTCACACGACGCGTTCGGACACGGCGCGGTGGCACACTCCGCGAACGTCACGAAGTCAGCGACATCCACGACACCATTCCCGTCGAAATCACCGTCCGCCTCCTCGCGGTCCGGGACGCCGTTGCCGTTGCAGTCCGCCACGCACACCTCGTGGGTCTCGTCGCACATGGCATCCGCTTCGCACTGACCTCCACCCGTGCAGCCGATGAAGTCGGTCGACGTCCCCAAGTCACCGAGCGCGTGGATGTCGAGGCCGCTGACGACGCGGGTCACACATTCGGTCCCGTCGATCTCGATCGACGCTTCCATCGGCGTGTGCGTGGGGAACACCGCCCCCGCCACGGCCTGAAACTGGAACGTGGTGAGCAGCACGCCCTCCGGCGTCGCCGTGACGGGGAAGCCGGGGATCGCCGACCACGAGTACAATCCGTCCCCGTCGGCCGGCGGAATCGCCTCATTCAACTCGCACCGCCCACCGGGCGAACGGAATTCGGACGAGAAGCACGGGACCGCGCCCGCCGTGTCCAGCCCGGTCAGCTCCAGCACGTTGGGATCCCACGTGAAGATCAATTCGACTGCGGTGACCTCCCGGCTGTCCACGCTGACCGCGTACAGCCCCATGTTCACGGGATCGCCCGGCCACACCGACTGCGTGCCGGGCCGCCATTCAAGGTCGATTCCTTCCGCCGATCCGGTTTTCGCCTCGCCGCCGAGGTACGCCTCCTTGGCCTCGCCGGACGCCGCAGGCGGCGACGCGCAGCTCGCGGCCATCAATCCGATCACGAGGAACGTAACGTATGCCATCTTTGGAACCCTCCCAGCATCGATCCAACGCTTGCCGACCATCGCAGGCTCTCCTATTGCACTTGTTCGGGACAAGTTAGGTGCCCATAGGGAATCCGCGCGGATCCCCGTGCATTTGATCGGTCAACTGATGCGGAAAAGAATAGACAAACCCAAAAAGACCGGGGTGGCGTGCAATCGCCGCACGCCACCCCGTAATCTTTCTCAAGCGGTACTTTCTTCGCATCAAGCGCTAGTGGCGCCGATCGAACTTCTCGCCCGCGTCGAACTTCCGGCTGGACTCGAACCGCGGCGGCGGTTCCGGCGCGGCGCCCCAGGCGGCTTCCACGTCCGCCAGGTCAACCACACCGTTGCCGTCGAGATCCGCCGCGTACCCGTTGATGCCCTTCTGCAACAGCTCGAAGACCGGGATGGACGTCCGCGGCCCATCGGTCGCGTACTCGCCACAGATCGGATCGAACTCGCAGCAGTTCACCTCGCTGACGCCGAAGAACGCGTCGCCCATCAGGATCCGGTCGATGGGGAGCACGTAGCTCGACGGATCGTCGATACAACCGTCACCGTCCAGTTCGGGATGGATGCCGACCCACTCGCACGTCGCCGCAGGCCAACCACAGGTCTCCAACTCCGACTGGTAGATGGCGAAGTCCTCGACATCGATGAAGCAGTCGTCGTTGAGGTTGCCGGAGATCAGTTCGCGCTCATCGCCCGTAAAGTCAAAGAGCACGCAGTCCGGGCCGCCCTGCCCGTCCGCCCGGCCATCCAGGCCAAGCGTGCGCCGCAACGTGTGCAGCGTATCGCGTGCCGTGACGCAAGTGATATTCGCGTCGCAGATCTCCGGATAAGCTGTGACGTCCACCTCGACATAGTGGTTCAGCGCCAGACCGTTGTCGGTCAGGAACGGCATCTCGTCGCAGATCTCAATCTGCAACGCCGCGTCGCAATCGAACAGCGTGAAGGTGATCGGCTTCTGGATGTATCCGCCGTACCCGTTATTGACCGCGAACAGCTCTTCCGCACCGCCGCGGAGCTCGACGTTCGCGCAGAAGCCGTGCCGGACCGTCACCGTCTGGAGGCACCAGGCCGCGTTGCCCGCGTCGTCGATGCAGACCCAGGTGACGATCGTCTCGCCGACCGGCCAGCACTCGCTCATGCCCCGGCCGTCACTGCGGGTCGCCATCGGGTTGCAGCCGTGGCACGGGTCACAGTTGTCCCAGCACTGCGCCCGACCGATCTCCTCCGGCGGAATGTTCACGCAGCAGGTGCCGAGCGGGGCGTACCACGTGACGTCGTCCGGACACTCGATAACCGGGTCCTCGCAGTCCTCAACGGTCACGGTGAAGCAGCACTGTGACTCATTGCCGTAAATATCGATGGCCGTATAGCAGACCTCCGTGGTCCCCACCTCGAACCAGGATCCCGGCTGGTGGGAAGCCTTGAACATTGCCACGCCGCAGGCATCCCTCGCAGTCGGCTCTGTCCAGTCGACGTAGGCGCCGCACTGCTCCGGATCGTTACACACCGTGATGTCCTCCGGGCAGTTCTCAATCACCGGCGGCGTGTTGTCCTCGACCGTTACCATAAACGCGCAGTAGGCGTAGTTGCCATACCCGTCATCCGCGACGCACTCCACGTACGTGTCGCCGACGGGGAAAAACTCGCCCGGCTCATGGTCGCAACTCACCACGCAATAGGGGCAGTTGTCCTCGCAAACGATCGGCTCCCATTCGACGATGGCCCCGCACTCGTCTGGATCGGCGCTGACCGCGATGTCATCCGGACAATTGGGGATCACCGGGCCCTCGCAGTCGTACACCGTCACCGAGTACGAACAGGAGACCTCATGGAACCCGTCCGTGGCCGTGCACGTGATCGTCGTCGTGCCAACCGGGAAGAACGGGTCGTCGATCGACAGGCCGTCGCTGCGTTCGCAGGTAACCTCGCAGAAACCGCAGTTGTCGCTGCACGTGGCCACCGGAATCTCCACGACCGCTCCGCACTCGCCCTCATCATTGCAGACCTCGATGTCGCCGCTGTTGCAGTAAACCTCCGGCGGCGTGTCGTCGATGACCGTGACGGTGTACTCACAGATTGTCTCGTTGCCCGAAGAGTCCGTGGTCGTCCAGGTGACGACCATGGCCCCCACGGGATACGGATCGGAGCAGTCTTTTCCGTCCTCGCGAGCGCACGTCTGGGAGTCTATCGCGCAATTGTCGTAGCAGTCCGGCACCGGAATGTCGACTTGGGCCTCACAGCCCTCACCGGCGTCCACGGGCTCCGGATCGGCGGGACATTCACAGACCGGCGCCTCGACGTCGTTCACACAGACCTGCTGCTCACACTCGACGATGTTCTCGTTGTCGAGCGCATACCACGTGATCGTGGTGCAGCCGACCGGATACGGGTCATGCAGATCCAGGGAGTCGCTGCGGCACCAGGTCACGATGCACTCGCAGTTGTCCTCGCACGTGGCGAAGCCCGGATCGACGATCGCGGAGCACTGGCCGGGGTCGTTGTCGACCTCGATGTCCGGCGGGCACTCGATCGTCGGCGGCTGGTCGTCGACGACGCAGATCAACTGCGAACAGCAGCCGGTCTCGCCGCATGAATCCGTGGCGCACCACCGCAGCGTCGTGCAACCTTCCGGATACGGATCGGCAAAGCAATCCAGCCCGTCGCTGCGCTCACAGGTGACGTCCGTAATCTCGCCGTCTTCCGGATCGACCGCCGTCGCCATACCCGGATCAATGGTCGCGTGGCACTCGCCCGGATCCATCGGATGGTTGATGATGTCGTCGGGACAGGTCACCGCCGGCGGCTGGTTGTCCGGCACGCACACCTCGAACGTGCACGTGCTGACGTTGCCGCACTCGTCCTCAGCCGTCCACGTCACCTCGGTGCAGGCGCCGATCGGGTAGAACCCGCAGCACTCTTCCCCGTCCGCGCGGGTGCACGTCAGCTCGATGTCCTCCGGGGCGGAGATGTCATCTTCGACTGGCGGCGGATCGGGGCAGAAGTAGGC
>CAZBUJ010000117.1:0-14367 GCA_964495075.1 uncultured Phycisphaeraceae bacterium | reverse complement strand
AGCGTAGCTCAATTGGCAGAGCACCGGTTTCCAAAACCGGCGGTTGGGGGTTCAAATCCCTCCGCTCCTGTGTGACGGGCCGGCCGCCGGCGGTGAATGGGGCCGATTCGGGCGGCCGGGCCGCGAGACGACAGGCCGCGAGACGACGAGGACGCAGGACCGGTGAACGACCGGCGATGGGGATAAACCGACTGGGATAGACTGATTAGGATGAGCCGATTGGGATGAGCAAGAAACAGGAATCATCCGACCCCCGTTCGGGCACGTCGGCCGTAGTGACCGAGTCGGCCCCGCCCGCGCCGAACTCGAGGAAGAAGAAGGAGCCGTCCAAGTTGACCGAGAAACCGTTGGATCGCCCCGCGGGCGCGATGGCGCGCAGAGAGCACCGGTCGTTTTTCGAGGTGTACAAGCGCGGGCAGGGGTATTACACCCGGGCGGGAACCGCGGTCGGCGGCGGCGCGCTGATCCTGGCGGGGGCGAACTTCCTGTTCAACCAGTTGGACGTCTTCGAAACGGACGAGGCCTGGGCCCTGTGGGTGCAGGTGGGGGCGCCTGTCCTGGCCGTGGTGGTGTTCGGCCTGCTGCTGTACTGGGTGGCGGGCGTCCACCGGAGGACGTGCGATTTCATGATCGCCACCGAAGGCGAGATGAAGAAGGTCAGCTGGTCGAGCCGCCGCGAGTTGATCGGTTCCACCAAGGTGGTGATCGTGTTCACGATCGCGATCGCCGCCATGTTGTTTGTGACGGACATTGTGTTCATGCTTCTGTTCGGCGCCCTCAATGTGCTGAAGGTCGCGCCGTCGGTGTTGAAGCTATTCACGGGTGAGTGATCATGGACGACACCGGCCAGCCGCTCTGCGCTCCAGGGATGAACTGGTACGTGTTGCGGGTGGCATCCAACAAGGAAGAACAGGTTCGCAGCGCCCTGGAACGCAAGGTGAAGATCGAGGGCATGGATGATCGTGTCGGCCGCATCCTGGTACCGACCCTCAAAGAGCGGCGGATGCGGGGCGGACAGGTCAAGGTCCTCGAACGCAAGCTCTACCCCGGCTACGTGTTCGTGGAGATGGCGTGCGAGGAGGACGGGTCGATCGCCGAGAACGTCTGGTTCATGGTCAAGGAGACGACCGGCGTGGGCGACTTCATCGGGTCCGACGGCAAGCCCACGCGGATGTCGGACCACGACGTGGTGGGGATGCTGGCCGCGTCCCAGAAAGCGGAGGATGAGCCGACCCTGTCCGGGCTCGACTTCAAGAAGGGTGACCCGGTGAAGATCAACGAGGGCAGCTTCGAGAACTACGAGGGCGAGGTGGAGTCGGTGGACGCCAAGCGTGGCTTGGTGACGGTCGTGCTGACGATTTTCGGGCGCTCCACGCCCGTCGAAGTGGAATACTGGCAGGTGGAGAAGCTGGCGTAGCGCCGGGTGACGGATCGACGGACGGAAACCGACGGGCACCGCCGTGGCGTGCCCGTGACGTGAGGAGGGCGGGGAGCACTCCCACCCTCGGCCAAGCGTTGACAGGAAAGAATCAGACGTGGCGAAGCAGAAGGAAGTAGCAGCGATCATCCGGCTGCAGGCACCGGGCGGCCAGGCGACGCCCGCCCCGCCGATCGGGCCGGCCCTGGGACAGCACGGCGTGAACATCGGGCAGTTCGTCCAGCAGTTCAACGCGTCCACCAACGCCTTGAACGGGATGAAGGTGACGGTGGTGCTCACGGTGTTCGCGGACAAGTCGTTCACCTTCGACGTCAAGAGCCCGCCGGCCTCCGTCCTGCTCAAGGACGCGGCGGGGATCGCGAAGGGCACGGGCGCAGCCGGCAAGGAAACCGTCGCCTCCGTGACGTCGGACCAGGTGCGCGAGATCGCGGAAAAGAAGATCAAGGACCTCAACGCCGGCTCGGTGGAGGCCGCCATGCGCATGGTGGCAGGCACGGCTCGATCGATGGGAATCGAGGTCACCGGGTGACGAACGCCGGCGGGTGTCCGGTCGTGCGGAGTCGGCCGGGTGATGAGCGGCGAGCCCGCCGGGCCAGGTGACACGGGCCGGCGGGCGGGACAATGGTACGGAAGAGAACGGAGGTTCACGATGCCGGCCAACAGCGTTCGGTATCAGAGACAGGCAGAGATCCGCGGCCCCCGGCGCGAGCCGCAACCGCTTGACGAAGCGATCGCCAAGATCAAGGAGATGATCGCGGTCAAGAGCGACCGGAGCTACAAGAACGGCCGCAAACGGAAGGACGGGGAGCAGACGGTAGAGATCTGTCTGCACCTGGGAATCGACACGCGCCAGGCGGATCAGATGGTGCGCGGTTCGCTCTCGCTGCCGCACGGAACCGGGTCCACCAAGCGGGTCATCGCGTTCGCGGAAGGTGACCTGGCCGAACAGGCCAAAGCGGCCGGGGCCGTCGAGGCCGGCGGGGACGATCTCGTCAAGAAGATCCAGGACGGCTGGATGGATTTCGACGTGGCCGTCGCCCACCCGTCGATGATGGGCAAGGTCGGCAAGCTGGGCCGCGTGCTCGGTCCGCAGGGCAAGATGCCCTCGCCCAAGGCCGGCACGGTGACGCCCGAGGTGGAGACGGCGGTGCGTGAGTACTCCGCGGGCAAGCTCGAGTTCCGGGCGGACAAGGGCGGCAACGTGCACCTGCCGGTCGGCAAGGCGAGCTTCGACAACGCGGATTTGAAGAACAACATCGAGGCGGTGATCTCGCACATGCAGAAAGTCAAGCCGGCCGCGGCGAAAGGGCAGTACCTCCGCCGGGTGTGCATCAAGGCAACGCGTACACCGTCGATCACCCTGGTCGTCGGCTAGTCGCCGGCGGGCGGCACACCGCCGACGAGGCGGGATACGGACAAAGCGATGAGCAAGCCACTGAAGCAGATGATGATGGGTGCCCTTCGGGATCGGTACGAAGGCGTGGACAGCGCGTGTGTGGTGGATCTGACCGGCCTCGACGTCGGCTCGACCACGGTCTTCCGGCGATCGCTGCGCGAGAAGTCGATCCGGATGGAGGTGGTCAAGAACAGCATGGCCACCCGCGCGTTCAAGGGCACGCCGCTCGAACCTCTGGGCGACGTGCTCGAAGGCCCTTGCGCCCTGGTGACGGGGGGCGACTCGGTGATCGAGATCGCCAAGATGCTGGTCGAGGCGGCCAGGAAGTTCGCCGCGATCACGCTCAAGCAGGCGATCATCGACGGCGATCCGTCCCTGCTCGACGTGGCCGAGGTCGCTCGCTTCAAGAGCCGGGTTGAACTGCTGGGCGAGGTGGCGATGCTGATGGTATCGCCCGCCCGGGCGATCGCCGGATGCGTGGCGTCGCCGCAGTCCAAGATCGCCGGCTGCCTGAAGACTCTCGCGGAGAAGGAGGGGAGCGGGGACTAGCGCGCCGCCAGGAGGCGGGCCGGGCGACCCCGCGGGGAATCGATTACATCGCGACGGACGGACTGGTCCTGCGGGATGAAATGGCGTCAACGGGACGCCGCCTATCCGACCGGCGAAGGCATTGTGCAGTAGGAGTTCTGGAAGCCATGGCAGACGCACCGGCCAAAGAGGTCAGCAGCAAGATCAAAGAGTTGGCGGACGGCATCGTAGCCCTGACCGTCAAGGAAGCCCAGGAACTGGTGGATCACCTCAAGGAGGCCCACGGAATCGAGCCGGCCGGTGGCGGTGCGGTGATGGTGGCGGGTCCGGTGGGCGGCGGCGAAGAAGCGGCCGAAGAGAAGGACTCGTTCGACGTGATCCTCGCCGCGGCGGGTGACCAGAAGATCAAGGTCATCAAGGTGGTCCGGGCGGCGACCGGTCTCGGCCTGAAGGAGGCCAAGGAACTGGTCGACGGGGCCCCGAAGACCGTCAAGGAAGGGCTTCCCACGGAGGAGGCGGAGAAGCTCAAGAAGGAACTGGAAGAGGTCGGCGCCGCTGTCGAGCTCAAGTAAGTTCAGCGAAAGTCGAGAGGGTGCGACGTCGCAGATCGCGCCATACATCCAGCGCAGCGAACCACCGTACCGGGTCCATGACCGGGAGATGGCGCGTTGCGCTCCTGCCGTTGGGGGGCGGGACCGGCCGGGTAGGCAGGGACGTCCGGCCGCAACAGATGCCCCACCACCGGAGTGTCCCCTCGGAACAGTCGGAACGAAACGGGAACGCAAGCGAGCCGTGAGCGGGTTTCATCGTCGCGTCGTGGGATCGTTCCATCCCGGCGGGGTGGGTGCCCGCCTGACGTGCGGAAGCGTGTAACGCGCGGGCACGGGCCCGGGGTCGACGGGACGTGCCGCGGTCCGCGTTCCCACCGCCGGTGGCCAGCGAGAGGTGAGTCCGATGTTGAAGACGCAGAACGTGCGGAACTTCGCCCGGGTCGGCGATGCCATGCCGGTCCCCAACCTGATCACGTTGCAGACGGAGTCGTATGCCCGATTCCTCCAGGCCGACCTCGGGCCGCTGGCCCGGCGTCCCATCGGGTTGGAGGGGCTGCTCCGCGAGGTGTTCCCCATTGAGAGCTACGACGGCAACCTCGCATTGCACTACATCAGCTACGAACTGGGCAAGCCACGCTACAGGCCGGACGAGTGCCGGCAGTTGCGGCTGACCTACGGGATGCCGTTCCGCATCCGCGTGCGGCTCGTCCGCAAGGACAAGGACGAGATCCAGGAAGATCACATCTACCTGGGCGAGTTGCCCATCATGATCGGCGGCGGGGAGTTCATCATCAACGGGGCCGAGCGGGTCATCGTGTCCCAGTTGCACCGGTCGCCGGGAGTGGACTTCGTCAAGGAACAGGCCGAGGGCGACCGCGCCCTGCACGCCTGCCGGATCATCCCCGAACGCGGCAGTTGGATCGAAATCAACGTCACCAAGCAGGACGTGCTGGCCGTTCGCATCGACCAGTCCAGCAAGATCCCGGCCACCTGCTTCGTACGGGCGATGGACGAGCGGTATTCGACGGACGAATTGATCGTGGAGGAGTTCTACGAGACGAAGATGGTCCGGGCGTCGGCGTTGAAGCCCGAGATGTACTCCGTGACCTCCATCATCGATGAGGAGACGGGGGAGGAGCTCGTCAAGGCGGGGTGCCAGATCGGTGACGCCGTCACCCGCATTCAGAACTCCGACATCAAGCAGGTCCGCGTGATCCCGCGGGCGGGCGACCCGCTCATCCTGAACACGCTGGCCGAGGACACGAGCCGGTCCCACGAGGAGGCCCTGCTGAGGATCTACTCCAAGCTGCGGCCGGGCAACCCGCCGCAGGTGGACAAGGCCCGCAAACTGTTCACCGAGAAGTTCTACGACGAGAACCGGTATCGCCTCGGCAAGGTCGGGCGGTTCCGGCTCAACCGCAAGCTCGGCGGTGACACCCCGGACGAGGACATGGTGCTCCACGTGGAGGACGTCGTCGAGTGTCTCAAGTACCTCATGCTGCTGCGGACGGGCGAGGCCCAGTTCGAGGTGGACGACATCGACCACCTGGGCAACCGCCGCCTGCGCACCATCGACGAGCTGGGGGCGGACGAACTGCGGAAAGGGTTCCTCAAGCTGCGCCGGACGGTGCAGGAGCGGATGAGCCTCAAGGACCCCGAGCAGATCAGCCGGTTGGCCGAGCTGGTCAACAGCAAGCCGATCAGTTCGGCGATCGAGTTCTTCTTCGGCCGCAGCGAGCTGTCCCAGGTGGTGGACCAGACGAACCCGCTGTCCCAGTTGACGCACGAGCGTCGGTTGTCGGCCCTGGGACCGGGCGGTCTGAACCGCAAGCGGGCCGGGTTCGAAGTGCGCGACGTGCACATCAGCCACTACGGCCGGATCTGCCCGATCGAGACGCCGGAAGGCACCAACATCGGCCTGATCGCGTCGCTCGGCATCTACAGCCAGGTCGACGATTACGGCTTTCTGGTGACGCCCTATCGGGCCGTGGGCAAGGGCGGCAAGATCGAGGACGAGATTGTCTACCTGCGGGCCGACCAGGAGATGCGGCACGTGCTGGCCCCGCCGGAGGTCATCGTCAGCGGCAACGGCCACATCCACAAAGGGGCGACGATCGCGCGGTCGGCCGGCGAGCTGAAACAGATGGCGTCCGACGACGTCGACTTCGTCGACATCTCGCCCAAGCAGACGGTCGGCGTGTCGGCTTCGCTCATCCCGTTCCTGGAGCACGACGACGCCAACCGGGCCTTGATGGGCTCGAACATGCAGCGGCAGGCGGTTCCGTTGCTGCGGTGCAGCCCGCCGATGGTGGCGACGGGGATGGAACGGCCGGTGGCCGAGAACAGCGGGATGGTCATCCGGGCGGCCAAGGCCGGCAAGGTGACGTACGTCGATGCCCAGCGGGTCGTGATCAACGACACCGAAGAGTACGAGCTTCGCAAGTTCCAGGGCTTGAACGAGCGGACGTGCCTCAACCAGAAGCCGCTGGTCAAGATGGGCGAGCGGGTCAAGGCCGGGCAGATCATCGCCGACGGACCGGCCACCACGGACGGCGAACTCGCCCTGGGCAAGAACGTGCTGGTGGCGTTCATGACGTTCGACGGGTACAACTTCGAGGACGCCATCCTCATCAGCGAGCGGCTGGTCAAGGACGATACCTTCACCAGCATCCACATCGAGGAGTTCGAGGTCGAGATTCGCGAGACGAAGCTGGGACGGGAGGAGTTCACGTCGGACATCCCCAACGTGTCGGAGCGGGCCCTGCGCAACCTGAGCGCGGACGGGGTGGTCCGAATCGGGACGCGGGTCGGGCCGAGCGACATCCTCGTGGGGAAGGTGAGTCCCAAGTCCAAGACCGAGTTGTCGCCGGAAGAGAAGCTGCTGCACGCGATCTTCGGCCGGGCCGGCGAGGACGTCAAGAACGACTCGCTCGAGCTGCCGGCGGGCGAAGAGGGCATCGTCATCGACGCCAAGCGGTTCTCGCGCCGCATGCACATGACCGACGAGCAGAAGATCGCCCTGAACGCCGAGATCGAGTCGTTCAAGCAGGGGTGCAACCGCAAGATCGTCGACTGCTTCAAGCAACTGGCCCTGGAGTTGGAGGCGCTGACCAGCCAGCCGATGATCGACCCCAACACCCGCCAGAAGGTCGGCCACAGCGACCTCGACGAGGTGATTCTCGAGCAGGTGGAAGCGGTCGCCGAGCACGTGCGGAACCGCGATCTCAAGTGGATCAAGCCGGCTGCCATGCGGGACGAGGCGCTGGCCCTCGCCGATCGCTTCTGGCCGCGGATCGAGGCGGTGGCCGAGGAACGCGACCGCCGGGTGGCCCAGCTCAAGCGGGGCGACGAACTGCCGTCGGGCGTGCTCGAGATGGTCAAGGTGTACGTGGCCACCAAACGCCGGCTGGCGGTGGGCGACAAGATGGCCGGTCGGCACGGGAACAAGGGCGTCATCGCCCGCATCATGCCCGAAGAGGACATGCCGTACCTCGAGGACGGCACTCCGGTCGACATCTGCCTCAATCCGCTGGGCGTGCCCTCCCGTATGAACGTGGGGCAGATTCTCGAAACGCACCTCGGTTGGGCCGCCCAGATCCTCGGATTCCAGGCGGTGACGCCGGTGTTCGACGGGGCGAGCGAGGAGGACATCTTCAAGGCGATCGACCAGGCGAACGAGCACACGCGGCGCCGTCGGGAGGACCCCCAGGCGGTGGCCGCGGCCGGCTTGAGCCGCGAGATCCTCTGCGAGATGCCCCGCAGCGGCAAGATGAAACTCATCGACGGCCGGACCGGCGAGCGGTTCGACCAGGACGTTACGGTGGGCTACATCTACATGATGAAGCTGCACCACCTGGTCGACGACAAGGTCCACGCCCGCTCCACCGGCCCGTATTCCTTGATTACCCAGCAGCCGTTGGGTGGAAAGGCTCGTTTCGGCGGTCAGCGCTTCGGCGAAATGGAAGTCTGGGCTCAAGAGGCCCACGGCGCGGCCTACATCCTGCAGGAGCATTTGACGGTCAAGAGCGACGACGTCGAGGGGCGGACCAAGATCTACGAATCGATGGTCAAGGGCACGAATACCCTCGAGGCGGGCACGCCGGTGTCGTTCGACGTGCTGTGCAACGAGATCCGCGGGCTGGGCATGAACATCCAGCTCGAGAAGAAGCGGGTGATCTGAAGAATCGGCCCGGTCCCGGTCGTGCCCCCGGGGGCCGTGGGAGAGCAAACGGATGCTAACCGACGTCACCTACGAGACCACTCGTCACATTGATCCGTCCGAGTTGCTGGAGTTCTACTGGCAGCAGCAACACGAGACGACGCACGATTTGGCCAAGCTCCGCCGGATGATGGAACAGACGTTTTGCTTCGTGACGGCCCGGCGGGACGGCGAATTGATCGGCATGGCCCGGGGCGTGACCGACGGCGTGCAGGGGCAGCTCGCCGAGTGCAAGCTCGACCCGGCCTTCCAGGGGCCCGCCTGCATCACGCGGAAGGACGGCCGCATCGAGCACGACGAGCACGGCATCGGCCGCGAGATGGCCCTGCGGGTGATTCACGCCCTGCGGGAGTACGGGTGCGAGCGGATATCCGCGATGGCGTACGGAACGGAAGTGGATTTTTGCGAGGAGCTGGGGTTCCGCAAGGGCAGCGGAATCGTGTCGTTGTTCCTCGATGCGGAGGTGCCGGTGCCGGCAAGGGATTCCGGCGGCGCCGGTTAGTGCCGCACGTCGGCAGCCCGCACGAAGTGAGTTCGTCGTGCAATTCCGCGGCGAGCGCAGACGACAGACAGACCTTTTGACTTGAAAGGCCTGGAGTAATGGCGGACAACGTTTACGATCGCGTGAATGACTACGGTAGCGTCAAGATCTCGCTGGCGTCCCCCAACGATATCCGCAGCTGGTCGTTCGGGGAGGTGCGCAAGCCGGAGACGATTAACTACCGGACGTACCGGCCGGAGAAGGACGGCCTGTTCTGCGAACGGATCTTCGGCCCGGAACGCGACTGGGAATGCGCCTGCGGCAAGTACAAGGGAACCAAGCACAAGGGGATCATCTGCGATCGCTGCGGGGTCAAGGTGACCCACTCGAGGGTGCGGCGCAAGCGCATGGGGCACATCAACCTGGCCGCCCCGGTCGTGCACATCTGGTTCTTCAAGGCGATGCCGTCGCGGCTCGGGTGCCTCCTCAACATGAAAACGTCGAGCCTGGAGAAGGTGATCTACTTCCAGGACTACGTGGTGGTGGACCCGGGTGACACGCCGCTCAAGGATCGCCAGCTACTGACGGAGGAGGAGTTCCGGGCCGCCCACGACAAGTACGGCAGTTCGTTCGTCGCCATGATGGGGGCGGAGGCCGTCAAGGCCCTGCTCGAGAAACTGGACCTCGACGTGGTCGCCGCCGAGTTGCGGCAGGCGATGGACGAGACCTCCAGCAAGCAGAAGATCAAGGACCTGACCAAGCGGCTTCGGATCGTGGAGGCCCTGCGGACGTCGGACAACGAGCCGACCTGGACGGTGCTGGACGTGATCCCGGTGATCCCGCCCGACCTGCGGCCGCTCGTGCTGCTGGAGAGCGGCAACTTCGCCACCAGCGACCTGAACGACCTGTACCGGCGCATCATCAACCGGAACAACCGGCTCAAGAAGCTGGTGGATCTCAACGCGCCCGAGGTCATCATCCAGAACGAAAAGCGCATGTTGCAGCAGGCGGTCGACGCCCTGTTCGACAACGGGCGGTGCCGCCGCCCGGTGCTCGGGTCGAGCAACCGGCCCCTCAAATCGCTGACCGACATGATCCGGGGCAAGCAGGGGCGGTTTCGCGAGAACCTGCTGGGCAAGCGGGTGGACTACTCGGCCCGGTCGGTGATCGTGGTCGGCCCGGAATTGAAGCTGCACCAGTGCGGTCTGCCCAAGAAGATCGCCCTCGAGCTGTATCAGCCGTTCATCATCCGAAAGCTGAAGGAGCGCGGCCTCGCCGACACCATCAAGTCGGCCAAGAAGATGCTCGAGCGGCGGGACCAGGAGATCTGGGACATCCTCGAGGAGGTGATCTATCAGCACCCCGTGCTGCTGAATCGCGCCCCCACGCTGCACCGCATGGGAATCCAGGCCTTCGAGCCGGTGCTCGTGGAAGGCAACGCCATCCGGATTCACCCGCTGGTGTGCCGCGGCTTCAACGCGGACTTCGACGGCGACCAGATGGCCGTGCACCTGCCGCTCTCCGTGGAGGCCCAGGCCGAGACGCAGGTCTTGATGCTGTCGACGAACAACATCTTCAGCCCGGCCAACGGCAGCCCGATCATGTCGCCGTCCCAGGACATGGTGCTGGGCATCTTCTACCTCACCACGGACCACGTCACGGCGCGGCCGCCGAGCGAGAAGATGCCCACCTTCGCCGACGCCCACGCCGCGATGTACGCCTGCGCGATGGGCAAAATCGGCTTGCATGATTTCATCCGGGTGCGGGTCGACCGGGACCAGGTCGTCCGCCACGTCAAGGGCCCGATCGAGGCGATGCCGGCCAACCGGCGGGTGGCGACCACTGTGGGGCGGCTCATTTTCAACGACATCCTGCCGAGGCGACTGCCGTACTACAACTGCACGCTGTCGCAGCGCGGCTCCGGTCGCGTCATCGCGGACTGTCACGGCATCCTGGGGCGGGCGGCCACCATCGACCTGCTCGACGACATCAAGAGCATCGGGTTCAAGCGGAGCACGTTGGCCGGTCTGTCCTTCGCCGTCAGTGACCTGCGGGTGCCGTCGGCCAAGGAGCCCATCATCGCCGCCGCCCAGAAGCGCGTCGACCAGATCGAACGCGAGCATGCCAACGGCGTGTTGACGCCGATGGAACGCTACAACCAGGTGATCGACGTCTGGATTCACGCCCGCGAGCAGGTCACCGAGGCGATGATGAGCGAGCTCCGCAACGACTACCGCGACGAGGCGGGCACCTACGTGCCGGTCGGCGCCAACGGAACGCCCTACCTCAACCCGATCTTCCTGATGACCGAGTCCGGCGCCCGGGGCAGCGTGGACCAGATCCGTCAGCTGGCGGGCATGCGGGCCCTGATGGCCAAGCCCTCGGGCGAGATCATCGAAACACCGATCAAGTCGAACTTCCGCGAAGGGCTGTCGGTGCTCGAGTACTTCAGTTCGACCCACGGCGCGCGGAAAGGACTGGCCGACACCGCGCTCAAGACCGCGGACTCCGGGTATCTCACCCGCAAGCTGGCCGACGTCGCCCAGAACGTGATCGTCAACCAGATGGATTGCGGCACGATCAACGGGATCGCCAAGGGGGCGACCTACCGCGGCGAGGAGATCGAGATCGCCCTGCGGGAGGCGATCATCGGCCGCGTCGCCCGCGACTCCATTCGCAACATGGTCACCGACGAGATGATCGTGGCCGAGAACCAGCCCATCACCCCCGAGATCGCCGCGGGCATCGAGCACCTCGGGCTGGACAAGATTCGTGTGCGGAGCCCGCTCACGTGCGAGTGCCCGCTGGGCATCTGCGCCCGGTGCTACGGCGTGGACATGTCGACCGGGCGCCTGGTCGAGGAGGGCATGGCGGTGGGGATCATCGCCGCCCAGTCGATCGGCGAGCCCGGCACGCAGTTGACCATGCGGACCTTCCACACCGGGGGCGTCGCGTCGCGGGCGGTGGTCGACAACCAGATCACGGCCACCAACGCGGGCATCATCCGGTTCAAGGATCTCGCCGCGGTGACGGTGCCCGCCCAGGGCGACATCCCCGAGCGGGTGGTCGCCCTCAAGCGGAACGGTGAGATCGCGATTCACGACGAAAAAGAGCGCGAGCTGGAAACGTACAAGATTCCCTACGGGGCGGACGTCTACGTGCGGGAAGGGCAGAAGGTCAAGGCGAACGAGCCGCTGGTCGGCTGGGACCCGCACCTCACCCCGATCCTGGCCGAGGTCGGCGGCTACGTCCGGTTCCAGGATATTGCCGAAGGCGAAACCGTCCGGGCCGAGCAGGATCGGATCGGGGCCCGTCTGGTGGTCGTCGAACACAAGGGCGAGAAGCACCCGCAGCTGGTGATCGAGGACAAGGAAGGACGGGTGTTGGACTACCACTACCTGCCGGCCAAAGCCCGCATCGAAGTGGACGAGGGGCAGCACATTCTGCCCGGTATGCTTCTGGCCCGGCAGCCGCGTGCGATGAGCGGCACGCAGGACATCACCGGAGGTCTGCCGCGGGTGACGGAGATCTTCGAGGCCCGGCGCCCCAAAGAGCCGGCCGTCATGGCGGAGATTTCCGGGCAGGTGGAGATCCGGGCTGACAAGCGTCGGGGCAAGATGACCATCATCGTCCGCAGCGAGAGCGGGATGGAGAAGGAACACCACGTCCCGCAGGACAAACAACTGCTGGTGCACGCGGGAGACCGGGTGGAGGCGGGCGACCCGCTGATCGAGGGGCCGCTCGTGCCGTACGACATCTTGCGGATCAAGGGCGAGGAGGCGTTGCAGCAGTACCTGCTCACCGAGATTCAGGCGGTCTACCGCAGCCAGAACGTGAGCATCAACGACAAGCACCTCGAGGTGATCCTGAGCCAGATGCTCCGGCGGGTGAAGATCGAATCGCCGGGCGATTCGCACTTCCTGCCCGGTGAGGTGGTGGACAAGTTCAGGTTCCGGGCGGAGAACGAGCGCCTCGCCCGGAGCGTGCGGATCGAGGACGCCGGCGACACGGATCTGACCAAGGCCCAGATCGTTCTCAAGTCGCAGCTGGAAGAGAAGAACGACGAGGTCGAGGAGCAGGGCGGTGAGCCGGCTAAGGGCAAGAAGCCCAAGCCCGCCGCCGCCACCACCGTGCTGCTGGGCATCACGAAGGCGAGCCTCCAAAGCGAGTCGTTCATCTCGGCGGCGTCGTTCCAGGAGACGACGAAGGTGCTGACGGAGGTGTCGCTGGCCAGCGCGGTCGATCCGCTGCTCGGCCTGAAGGAGAACGTGATTCTCGGGCACCTGATTCCGGCGGGCACGGCGTTCAAACCGCACTTGAACATCCGCGTGAAGAAGATCGGCGAGCCGCTGCCGGTTGAAGAGGAGGTGGCGGCCGATATGATCGCGCCGACGCCGGAGCTGAGCTCGACCGAGTCGAGGCTGCCTCGGCTGAGCGGAATGCCGCCGGCCGGGTCGGCGTTGCCCGACACGCTGGCTCACGAGTTGACATCGACGGCACCGGTGGAGGAGTCAGAGGCGGCCGCCTCGCCGAGCGAGACGGGCAGTTCGCCCTCGCCGGCGAGCGAGGCTTGACAGACGACCGGTGTGCCGCCCGTCGCGTCCGGATTCACGGCGGTACGGCGCGGCCACGGAAGCACGAGGAGTACAGATGCCTACCATTAATCAGCTTGTCCGAGGGGGCCGCACGAAGGTCCTGAAGAAGTCGAAAGTGCGTGACATCGATCAGTGCCCGCAGCGGCGGGGCGTATGCCTGATCGTCAAGACGCAGACCCCCAAGAAGCCGAATTCGGCCCTGCGCAAGGTGGCCCGTGTGCGGCTGACCAACGGGAAGGAGATCACCGCCTACATCGGCGGGGTGGACCACAACCTCCAGGAGCACTCGATCGTGCTCGTGCGCGGGGGCCGTGTCCGCGACCTGCCCGGTGTGCGGTACCACGTGGTCCGCGGGGCCCTGGACTGCGCCGGGGTCGAGGCGGACAAGGCGGGGCGGCCTCGGAACCGCGGCCGCAGCAAGTACGGCGTCAAGCGGAAGCGCAAGTAACGCCGGACCCGGATGGCGGGCGGTGGTCGCCCCGGGGCGGCGGTGACGGCCGCCCGGCCCGGCGACGCCCGTGGGATTCGGGGCGACGGCCTCGGGGCCGCGGAAGGGTTGCCCCGGCGGTCATGAGTTGGTAGGCTGATGCGTTCTCTACTGGAGACGATGTAGCGCCACGGGGGTGGCCGCCCGCGAGTCATCCCCGTCGGAGTGAAACGAACAGGCGATTGGAAACGGGAATATGGGCCGCAAGCGCTTCACGAAGTCGAAGGAACAGTTGAAACCGGACGCCCGGTACGACAGCAAACTGATCAGCAAGTTCATCAACTGCCTGATGTGGAACGGGAAGAAGAGCACCGCCACGCAGGTCGTCTACGACGCGATGGACATTCTGGCCAAACAGATCAAGGACAAGTCGCCGCTCGAAGTATTCGAGACGGCGGTCAACAACGTGAAGCCGAACATCGAGGTTCGGTCCAAACGCGTGGGCGGGTCCAACTACCAGGTTCCGATGCAGGTGAACCGGAAGCGCCAGCAGTCGCTGGCCATCCGCTGGATCCTGACCGCGGTGCGGGGCGCCCGTCGCAAGGCGGGGAAGCCGACCGCGACCGTGCTGGCCTCGGAACTGGCGTCCGCGTTCCGCGGTGAAGGGACCGCGGTCACCACGCGCACCAACGTGCACCGTATGGCCGACGCCAACAAGGCGTTCGCCCATTT
>CAZBUJ010000116.1:0-14573 GCA_964495075.1 uncultured Phycisphaeraceae bacterium | reverse complement strand
GTCCATTGATCAGGGTCGCGTCGGGCGGTGCGGCGGCATTACTTCGCGCGGCCAGCGAAATCGGAAACGTGTCCATTGATCAGGGTCGCGTCGGGCGGTGCGGCGGTCCAGCGTACGTTTCGGCCAGTTCGGACGCGATGTGTCCATTGATCAGGGTCGCGTCGGGCGGTGCGGCAGCCGCACTCGCAAACCGACCTGATTGCGGCACTTGCGGACGCTTCCGCGAGCGTGGCTGATTTTCGTCGGCGGAACCATCGAGGAAATCTCGAAAAACCCGATAAGAACGCGCAAGGCTTGCGCCAAACCCGCCCGCGAGCGTGCCCAGCTCCCCCTGCACAACCGTCACACTCGCGGGGCCGAAGCGGCGACGGGCCGCATCGCACCGACTTGTCAAAGAGCCCGCGCTCGCCCGGCGGCAAGCCGCGCCGATGCGAACGTGATCAATGCCGAGTGCCAAAGCCCATCGAAGGGGGAGACACGTACTCGGAGATACGCTGCCCTGTAGGCAACACTCTAAGATTATCACGGTGGCTGATTGGATTCAAGCGGTACATCCAGGGCGGCCAGCTGACGCAGCCTGGCGATGACCTGCGCCCGAACGTTGTTCCAGTACGCCGGGGTGGGCTGCCAGTCGTCCTTGCGGCGTGCAATCTCAGCAGTCGATGGATCTCGCCAGAGGTTCACGAATTCGCGGTGTTTCCCTTTCCCGTGGGCGGACACGTCAGCGAGAGCGGCGTCGCTGTTTACGCAGACCGCGCCGGCGACCTTGTCCCTCGCGGGTTTGTAGTCCTTGGTGTCGCAGGGCACGTACCACCATTTGCCGGGGAAATCCGGATCAAGCAGGGCGCGCAGGCCGATGTTGGCGGCGGCGTTGAGATCGGCCTGGAGGGCCGCCGCCCCGTTGCCGGTGCCAGCCGCGACGAACAGGTCGCCACCGTTGCGAGGCAGGCGAATGGTGATTGGCGCGGCGTTGCCATTCTTGCCGGACAGCTTGTTGTCCAGGTCGGCCAGCAGGCGGTCATAGCTGTCCTGGCCACCATCGTCGGCGCGCTTGCGGGCGGCATTAACCGCCTTGCGCCACCAGGGGGAAGTCCGGAACTCGTGGACCGGGACGTCGTCGCAACGCAGGCCAGGCAGACCGGTGCGGCTGCATTGGCGGCTGGTGTAGTTGGGCATGACTTCGCGCAGGTACAGGCCGTGGAGATGACAGCCCTCTTCGAGATACTTGCGGACCTTCCCGGCAGACCAGTTCATCAGCGCGCGGTTTTCGCGGCGGGTCTGGAGCTCGTCGGGGCGGTAGTTGCGCAGCGACTCGATGACGACGGAGTGGCACGGTTCATCTTTCGGTGCTTGTGGGCGCTTGCGGTCGCGTCCGTTGGCCGGTTTCATCCGGCCGACGCCGAGCGCCGCCTCGACGATGCGGCTGGCGAGTTGCTTGACGCGCTGTTCGCGCAGACGTTCGACAACGCGCAAGATGAAGCGGCCGAACTCGTCGTAGCGATGATCGTTCTTGGCTGCGATGTTCTTACGTGGATCGTCGGGCGCGGGGCGCATCGCGTACGCTTTCTGGAGCTGATACAGCCCGCGGATGGTGGCGATGCGTGTGAGAGACAGGCCGCCGACGTTGCGCGCGGCGTCGCGCCGGGCCTTGCGATCGGCGGCTTGCTGCGGCGTGTCGTCGGGCCGCTGTCGCAGGCCGCGGGGGAGGAGCCAGTCGCGCAGGCGGCGGAGGCGCGGTTTCCAGGTGGCGTCGTCGGTGATCCAGCGGTCAGACCAGAGCTTGTGTAGTTCTCCGAGCCGCGACTGGGCTTTCGCGAGCTTCTCCGCGATTGGTTCGAGTGCCGATTCGAGCGATTGGAGTTGCTTCTTTCGCTCGGCGCGCGTGACATCTTCGGCTCGTTTCGGCAACTCACCGCTCAGATGCAGCTTGATGTGTTCATCCCAGTGCTGGCTTGCCCAGTCGTCTTTCCAGCGTGTGCTCGTCGCGCGTTCGTGCCAGCGGACGAGGGCGTCGCGCACGGCTTTCGTGCGGCTTTCCGTCGTGTGCACCTGTGATCCACCGCCAAGTGTGTGCAGAGCGCCATCCGGCTTGAACGCGTAGGCGATGCGGGCGGCATCGCCATGATGCCGCAGGGCCAGACGTACGGATCGGACCGCTTCGGCCATCAGCTCATCAACCCGGCGTGGTAGCGGGTTGTGTTCATCACGGGCGCGTCCGAGGTCAGCGTCGAGTCGGCGAACGTAGTCGATTTCGTCGCTGGACGCGGCGCGCGGTGGTTTCTCTTCGCCCTGGAGCTTGATGAGGAACTGGCGGTCAAGACGTGCCCAGGGAGCGGCATGCGGTTGGCCGTCGGCGAGTGTGTCCGCGCCGATACGGCGGTAAATGGTCGTACGCTGTTTGCCCTGGGCGTCAGTGTGACGGGCGTGAAGGAACATGTCCGCGTGGTCTGAACCGCCGCCAACCACCTCGCGCCCGGCGATCTCCCGTTGGAAGTCCTCAGGGGGGAGCGTTTCCCACACCGCACATGCTGCTGCGAAGCGGTGGCCGAGGTCGACGGAGAGGACACGCAGGCCCGGGAGGCGGGAAAGGATGAGCTTGGCGTGGCCCTTGCGGTTTGGCTTGATGCTGTGCCTTGCTGCATAGCTAGTGAACGGTCCGCGACATTCAAGTTTGGCCGAGAAAGTCACCAGCCAGTTCAGGTTGTCACGCATGCGGCGCGCGACGGCGTCCCAGCCGTGCTTCGCCACGCGGGCGGCGATTGCGTTCAGTTGCACGCGCGGCGCCTGAAGGCGCCCGTTCCAGTCTTTCAGCTCAAACAGCCCGGCGACTCGGGCCGCCTGTTCGGGGGAAAGGCCTGCCGCTGCCCGTCCGAGCCGATCGGCGCGGGCGACGTCATGCTGATCGCCGTGGTCGTCGTCGCGGAGCGCGAGGTCGGTCGTGAGCCGTTTGGACGACCATCGCAGATCGACGTGCTGCACGCCACGGCCATTCCATAGCCCCATCCGCAGGCCATGGAGATCCCGAAGCCAATCGTCATCGACCTTCTTGTTGCGGCTCTTCTTGGCTGCGGCCTTGGCCGTTTCATGAACCGCAAATCGGATATCCCAACGCGACTTGCCGAAATCGCCGAAGACAGGATGGGCAAGCGGATCCGGATGACGGTAGGCCGGCACTTTGAAGCGGCGCATACGCGCCTCTGCGTTCCGCGATGAGACATAGTCGATCAGCGCTTCCGGTCCGTTCTCCCACACGGGCTTGGCTTCATCATCGGCGAGGTCTGTGAACAACTGGGAATGTCCGAACTTCTCGTCGTCATCCCAATCCGACTGCACGCGACCCACGGCCTGCCTTCGCTCTTCCTCTGTCGTACAAGTCTGCCACGCTGCCACGACGGCCTTCCATGCCTTCGCATGCTTGCCGCCCAACGCCCTCTTGCGAATGGAGTATGAGTCGCCCGCGTTTACGTTCCTCGCACGCTCCTCGAGAAACGTGTCAAGCCACGCATGAACATCCTGCGGCACCGGGTTGATCCTCCGGCTATCCTCCTCGAACTGCGCCCGAGATGCTTCCGCCCGTTTGACCCACGAGTGTGCGATTGATACTCGGCGCGCGGCGTGGTCGAGCATGACCGAGAACTCGCCAATAAGATTCCGCTTACTGACGAAGGGTACGCCAGCGTTGCGTTCGATCAACTCCTGGAGTCTAGGCATCCACTCAGGAACGTCGCGCGTGCCCGACTTGGCGACCTTATCACGTGCCTCCTCCGCAAGCTTGCCCTGCAGAATCTGAAGATCAGAAAGCGATGGTGGATCAGGCAGATTCTGAACCGCCAAGCGCCCCTTCGACGCACGGCCGGTGCTCCAACCGATGGCACGCCGTAACGTATCCTCGCTGCCGTTGCTCTGGGTGCCGATCAGTATTTTGGTTAGATGTGCAAGCACATCCGTTTTTGGACTGTCTGCAAGGGAAGAGATGTCGATACTGGCGAGCCTCTTTAATGCCGACGCGATCTGAGCTGTGTCACTCTTCCTTCCTGTGCCTAAGTTGGTGCTCACCCATTGACGGGCAAGCGTGCGGAACTCGGGTTCTTGGGTGGAAGAACCGCCCAGCTCGTCTTCTGTACCAGGGAGCTGGAAGTAGTCTGGCTCGGGCCCCAAAAAGGTGAAGATTGCCTGCGCTGCATACGCGCGGTCGAGATTCGGGAGCGTTGAACACCGTTTCTCGAACAAAGCGCTCCGATTCACCCACACCGCGTCCTCACGAATGGCCGCCGAGAGCGACGGCGCACAGTCGCCGACCCATGTTCCGGGCTGATCCTCCGAGTTCTTCGCGGGTCCGCCGATATCGCTCGGCGGTACGCCACGACGCCGCAGGATGTCATGCAGCGCTTGGATGACCTTCTTACGCCGTTCGGTGGGTTGGTCGCGTCCCGTGGCCACGCGAAGCTCACCGCTGGGGGCGCCGTGCTCATCCTCGACGCTGAGCCACGATAGGGCGAGCAGAATGCGGCGATTGCGGCGTTCTTCCTGTGTCGGGTCTCGGTCCGGCTTTCCCTTGCCAACCGTGACTTTGGCATTGGCCAGGCGGTAATCCAGGCCGCCGCGGAGCGTGAGCAGCCAATCGCCGAATACCTTTGCTCCCTTGTTGATCGCTTCGTGTGTTGCCCAGAGCGCATCGCGCCATGACGTATCGCACAGATCAGCAACGTGCAGGCGCAGCGTATATGCGCGTTGGGTTGTCGGCGTCCCAGTTCTCGTGTCAGCAGCCGCTGTTGCAGAGGTGTCAGCCGTTCCAGCCATTGATGGAAGCCTCCCTGGGCCCCGTGATCTGGGCGATCTCTCGGGACCCTGAATACGTCGTGCCGGATGGCCCTGGGCGGGAGACTAGATTACCATCATTCCGTCATCTTGTTGAGGGGGTGGAGCCCCCAGAACTGCGGTCGAGCCGCGGACAGCCTCCTCGTTGGAGCCCAGATCGACGATCAGAACCTGGTCCACCTTGAGGTTGACCACCTCGCGGAGCTCGTTCTCCAGCCGGACGCGGTCGATGTCCTTGAGCGTGCAGTAGAATACGGAGTACTGCCACGGCTCGCCGAAAGCCTTCATCAGCTTGTGTGTGCGGCGCAGGCGCTTCGGGTCGCGGATGTCGTAGCAGACCAAGTAGCAGCGGCGCATGGGACACCTCACCGCGTCGTCAGGAAGGCCAGCGTCGGCGCCTCGCCGAGCAGCCAAGCCGCGATCAGCCGCGCGTGCAACATGAGCATCCGGCGATAGCTCAGGCGGTACTCGAATACCGGGTGTGTCACCTCCGTGTCCATGCGGCGGCCGTAGGCGGCGAAAAACGCCTTGCGGCCCGCGTCGGTCAATGCACACCCGGAGGCGGTGTCGAGAAAGTGCCCCTCAGTCAGCTCACTGCGGTTGAACGCGGAGATGGCCACCGAATCGGCGATCAATGGACGAAACGGCTCCATGAGATCGAGCGACATCGCCGGTCGGCCTGGCCGCGTGGCGTGCAGCGCGCCGATCGTGGGTTCGAGGCTGGCCAGCCGACAGGCCGCAGTGCATTCGTTGGTCAGCATGGAGTAGCCGAAGGAGAGAACCGCGTTGATTGGGTCCGGCGGGGGGCGGCGTTGACGACCATTGGCGTCAAATCGGGCGGCGATCTCCCGGGCGCCTTCCTTGAACATGCCCACGAAGTGCCTGAAGTAGATGGCGGCGGCGTTGCCCTCGTGGCCGCGAAGCTTCTCCATCGTCGCGGCACGCCCGGCGGATGTGACGCACTCCTGGAGATCGGCGGCGACTCCGCTTGGCAGATCGGCGTGGTTGCGCATGAGTAGGGTGCGCTGGTTGGCGATCTTGGCCACGGTAACGGTGCGGGCCAGTTCGAGAGACTTTTCAGGCTGATCGAACACGCGCACCTGAGCGGCGCGGACCGCGGCGCTGGTGGGACCGAGCGGGTCCATCATGGCCGTGACGCGACCTGCGGCGGTTAGGAACGCGACCGGCACCCCCTGTTTTGCAAACACGGCCAGCGCTTGTGTCGAAAGTTGAACGGGACCGACGACGGCGAGTGATTCGATGTTGGCCAGCGGCAGGTCGCGGACCACCTTGCCGTCCTTGTCGGTGATGCGCACCGATTGGCCACGCACGCCGACGCGCACGCCTTCGCGCTGAAGCACAACGTGGATGCCGTCGTCGCGCGGTGGCCAGAGCTTGCGGGGCGTTAGCCGCTCATCGACGGGCTGCCCCTCCACGGCCACCGCCGTCAACCGCTGATGGTTGATTTCATCCGGCAGACAGATCGGCTGAAGCGAGCAGCGCGGACAGCGCGGGTCGTTGACCAGCGGCGGCGGTCGCTGCCCCTTGGCCGTGCGCTTGGCCGCTTCGAGTTCCGCGAGCGCATCGTGCCGCAAGCTGTCATCGACCTCCACGCGAAGACGAAGCCGTTCGGCAGCGTAGTAGAGATAGGCTTCGGGCACCGTGTACCCGGCGTCTTCCAGAAGCAGCACCTGGAGGCCGAGCTGCACGCGATCCGTCGGCCACGGTTCGGGGCCGGGAGGCAATCGTGGCTCTTCCATCAAATCGTCGACCGCCTCGGCCACTTGGCCACCGCCGTTTCGACGAGGTCGGCCCTTGCGGTACTCAACGGGAACCGCAACGTTGCCGTTGATCTCGGCAAGGTCGAGCGTGGCGGTCAGGCCGAGCCGTTCGCTGGTGAGTGCCAGACTGCGAACCGACCGGGGCCGGTCGCGGTCGCTTTCGCGCTCTTCGAGCTTCTCGGTCTTCTTTCGCGCGTCCCCCTTCTCCTTCTCGCGTGGTTCCGGTGTGGCCGCACTGGGCCGATCCACGCGGCGGTGCGTGCCCTTGCCCTCCTCCGTGTCGGCACTGGGCGCGAAGACACCCTCGACCGTCATGTAGTAGAACAGCCGCGCACAGTAAGCGTGCTCAGCAACACCGCGAGCTGGCCAGAATCCACCTTCCATGAATGCTTCATCGGGTGTCAGCAAAGGGATAGTGACTACCGAGGTCAACCTCGCACCGACGGCGCCGCGGGGAATCCTGCCGTGCAAGTCATATCCATTTGCAACTAAAGATGTTATGATCAGCCATAACGAACAACTTCTTCACCGCATTGGCAAGCGGCATGCTCATGTCAGTAAACACTCAAAAACGGGCCGGATCGGTCGTCTTGCTGAGTCAGTAACTCGCTAGGAGAAGGCGGTTGTGCGAGAACCTCGAATGAGCTCCACCCTGGCGCATGTCGCGCTCGCAGGTTGGGGTCGCCACCTCTTCCAATTCATTATCTGACAATACGTTGCGGCTTTTCTCTGGCGAGGGGTTGACTCGGTGTGTCCCAAACAGTAACCTAACATGTGATCGACTGGAGGACGTCAGTCGATGCCAGCCTTAACTGGCCGGCGGCAGGCCAAGGAATTGCCACCCAAGGATGGGGGCCGCCGGTGTCTGGGCGGCAGGCACGCGTGCAGCGTGCTTCGCCGCGGCGGGGGAAGCGATGCTGATCCGATAGCGCTGATCGTCTGGCCGCTCGTGAGTTCGGCCTGCGGTTGCTGGATGCGCGCCCGCCGGGTCTGGCGGCAGTCCCCCGCCCAAAAACTCATGGAGGGTATTGAATGCGTGCGATTGCCTCGCCTTCGCGCTCACGCAGCCCGCCTGGTCCGAACATCACAACGCAGATGCTGAAGGACAGCGAGCGGCGCCTCCTCGAGATGGTCCGGCGGGTCGGGTATGGCTCGTTGGGCAACATCTCGGTCCGGCACGGAGAAGTGATCCTTGGTTTCAAGGTGCATACGAGACGCCGGCATCGGCTCGCAAAACCCGACAGCGGTCGGTGCAGTCGGCTGATGGCCGGGCCTTTTAAGCTCAAGCGGCAGCACCTCGAGATGATCCACAGGATCCGCAGCGTGACCGACGGAGTGGTCACCATTGAAGTGCAGGATGGTCTGCCAACGGACGTCATCGTCGAAGAGGACGTGGACGTCTGACGCTGTCGCAAACGTTGTAGACAAGAACTGATCAATCGACTCGCCAACAGACTGGCCGCGAAGCGGAGGTCGTTGGGTGTCGCCGACGCCGGCGAACGCCCAACCTCTGCGTCGCGGCCAGTGCCATTCCTGCGCGCTGTGTTCGGTCGACACCCACCGCACTTCAGCCTCCGGCCGGGGAGGTTGAATGATGAAAACGCAAACCACGACTGCCGTACTGCTCGACGGCTACACCACGACGCTGATCCGCATCAAGGCCCGCCAGCTTTGTCGCCGGTCCGGCTTCTCTCCGTCGGACTACGACGATCTGCGGCAGGACATGCGCCTGTACCTGATCGAGAAGGCGCATCGGTTTGACCCCCTGCGAGGGAACATCGAAGCCTTCGTCACCAACGCCCTGAATACCTGGGTGGCGATGCAGCTTCGCTACCGCAAGCGCGAGAAGCGCCGGGAGTCGTACAAGGCGGTTTCGCTGGAACGCACGCCGGTCGTATGCGACGGTAACGTCACCTCGCTCGGCGCCGTTCTGCTGGAAGAAGACGGCGGGCGTCGCACGCAGTCCTCCCCCATCTCGCCTATCGAGAGTTTCGAGCTGCGCGAAGCCATCGAGCATGCGATGCAGGGTCTGGCGCCGGACGACCGGGCGCTCCTCGCCCATGTGTCTGAACATGGCGTGGCCAGTGCCGCCCGGACTTTCGGGATATCCCGCCGGCAGGTGGACAACGCGATGGCGCGCATCCGTGACCGCTTCGAGAAAGCCGGCCTCGACCGCAACTGACCGGGCACCGCGCCTCGGCGCGGCATAGGTAACCAGAGAGCGGAGAACTCCCACCGCCCCTCGGAGGCCGACACATCGCGAGCCTCCGAGGGGCCGGGGGCCGGGAAATGGACGAAGCGCACCGACGGCAGAAGCGAGTGAGAACCATGGATCTGACCATCGACCTGGACATCCTGGACGTTGAACCGGCTGAGGAATACCACACCAAGGCCAAGGAGTATCTCTCCAGCCACCAGCTTCTGGACTTCGTCAAGTGCCCGCTGCTGTATCGCAAGAAGGCGCTCGGACTGATCGAGGATCAGGACTCGCCAGCGTACTTGGTCGGGCGCGCTGCGCACGTGCGCATCCTCGAAGGCCGGGATGTGTACGAGACCACCTTCGCGCTTGGCGGGCCGATCAACGCCCGGACGAACAAGCCGTTCGGGGCCAATACCAAGGCCTTTGCCGAATGGGCCGAGGCCCAGGGCAGGCCGGTGTTGTCGCATGATCAGGCCGAACTGATCGAGCAGATGGCCCGCGGCGTGGCCATGAATGATGAGGCGGTCGACCTGCTTCTGTATGGCCGGGCCGAAGGTGTCGTGCGCGCGGAATACTGCGGCACACCGTGCCAGATTCGCATCGACTGGGTGCATCCGCACCGCGGCATTGTGGATTTCAAAACCTGCGACGACCTCACCTGGTTCGAGTCCGACGCGCGGCGCTTCGGCTACCACCGGCAGATGGCCTTCTACCGGGCCGTTCTGGCCCAGGCTCTCGGCGGCCTGATGGTGCCCGTTCACCTCGTGGCCATCGAAAAGAAAGAGCCATTCCGGTGCGGCGTGTGGCGCGTCAGCGATGACACTCTCGCCATCGCCCAACGCGAAAACGAAGCCGCGATCCGTCGGCTCCAGGTCTGCCAACGCCGTGACCACTGGCCCACGGGCTACGAGGAGATTCGCGTGCTCGATGTCGCCTGAGCATTACTCGCGCCCGAGCGGCTTGTGGCGGGTCTACCCACCGCGACGGCCACCCCTCGGGCGCACTTCGGCAGGGCCGGGCTACCGGGGCCTTGTTTTCGGAAAGGCCTCGGGACGTGGGTTCGACTCCCACACCTGCCATTGCTTTGAAAACGCCGGCCGGGCGGGAGACCGCCGACACGAACGCAACCCCGAAAAACGGAGGACATTTATGCCACTGATTGACTCACTGATCACCACGACCACGCCCGCGCCGCCGAAGATGATCGTTTACGGCCAGCCGGGTGTCGGCAAGACGACCTTCGCGGCGTCGGCCGATGCGATTCTGATTGACTGCGAGAACGGGGCCGGCGCCGTGCCCGGCCTGAAACGCACGCCCTACCTGCAATCCTGGCCGCAGATGCGCCAGTGGCTGGTCGAGATCGCCACCACGCCGCCGGATGGCGTTTCCGCCCTAGCCATCGACACCATCGATTGGATGGTCCAGCGGATCGTCGAGCACGTGGTGCTCGACCTGGACAGCAAGTCGGCGGGCAACATCACCAACACGCTCGGCACGGCCCACGGCGGCTACTTCAAGGCCCGCGACATCGTGCAGAACATCGTCTACCGCGATCTGCTGCCGATGCTCAACGCCGTGACCGACAACGGCATGGCGGTCATCCTTCTGGCCCATGCCGCTAACACCAAGATGACCGCGCCAGAAGGGTTTGACCTGCGCTTGGCCGCGCCGGATCTGCCGCACTGGATCGCGCCGCCGTTCATCGAGTGGGCCGACGCGGTGTTATATGCCTCCCGCGACGGCGACCGGCGCACGCTGCTGACCCAGGGCACCAACGTGATCCTGGCGAAGAACCGCTACGACCTGCCGGCCGAGCTGCCCCTGTCGTGGTCGGCGCTGATGCAGGCGCTGACTGCCAGCCCTGCGCCCGTCCATGGCCTGCGCGTGGTGGGCATTGACGAGTCCGCAAACACCAGCCCCAAGGAGAACTGATCCATGGCAAACCTGAACGGCTTTAATGCGCACGAAGTCGAACCGAACGCCTCGTTTGAGCCAATCCCGGCCGGCAAGTACCTGGCCGCGATTACCGAATCGGAGATGAAGCCCACCAAGAACGGGTCGGGAAGTTACCTCCAGCTGGCCTTCACCATTCTGGAGGGCGAGTGCAAGAATCGAATTCTCTGGGCGCGGCTGAACCTTAACAACCCCAATGCCACGGCGGTGAAGATCGCGCGGTCGGAATTGTCTGCCATCTGCCACGCCGTGGGCGTCATGCAGCCGCGCGACAGCGTGGAGCTGCACAACCTGCCGCTGGTGATCACCGTCAAGCTCAAGAAACGCGAGGACACCGGCGAGTTGGTCAACGAGGTCAAAGGCTACGCCCGCAAGGACGCCGCCGGTGCCAACGGTCAGCAGCCCCAAGCGCCGGTGACCGACAACACCCCGCCCTGGAGACGATAACCGAAGGAGAAACCAATGACCTCCAGCATTGTGATCCTGATCTTCGCCAGCGTCTGGGCGCTCAGCGCGCCCGTCGGATACTTCTTCGCCCGCTGGTCCATTCGGGCGATGGGCAGCCGGTGGACCCGCAACGACCGGATCTGGGCCATCACGTTCTCGGTGATCTACGGGCCGGCGATGCCGCTGCTGGCCGTCGTGCTCGTCTTGTTCTGGAAGCTGGAAAGCTCCGACTGGGGCTACCAGGAAGTGAGGTGGTGAGCCGTGGTGATGCTCAACCTGCCTTATCCCCCGACCATCAACCACTACTGGCGGCGGGTTGGCCGGCGGACCTTGATCAGCCGGGAGGGCCGGACGTTTCGCCGGAACGTCTGCGCCCTCCTGGCTCGGGGCAGCGGAAACGGACCGTGTAAGCCGCCGGCGGACGGGCGCGTCGCACTGGCGATGGATGCGTTTCCGCCGGATCGCCGCCGCCGCGACCTGGACAACATCCAGAAGCCGGTTCTCGACGCGCTCGAGCACGCGGGCGTATATGAGGACGACAGCCAGATCGACCTGCTGGTCACGCGCCGGCGCGAGGTGACCAAATGCGGGCACATCGAAATCCAGCTCGATGCGCTGCCCCTGCGACGCTGCCTGCTCTGCGGCGCTCCCCTCATCGCGGAGAACAACTGACCGATGGCTCAATCCCGACGCATCTACATCTCCGGTCCGATGACCGGCCATGACGACCACAACTTCCCGGCGTTTCACGCTGCCGCGGGACGGTTTCGCCAGGCCGGGTGGGATGTGGCCAACCCGGCGGAGAACTTCGGCGGGCGCACGGACCTGCCGCGCGAAGCGTATCTCCGCGCGGACATAACCATGCTGGCGCAGTGCGATGCCATCGCGCTGCTGCCGGGCTGGGAGAGATCGGCCGGCGCGACGCTGGAAGTGGTCCTCGCCAGGGAAATCGGCCTGCAGTTCTTCGAGGCCTGGTCCGGGACGCAGATGGAAGCGCCGCCACGGACCTCCTACACAGCCGAGCACGGCACGGCGTCCATCCTCGATAGCGCCAGGAAGATCACCAGCGGCGACCGGCGGGAGGACTACGGCCATCCCAGTGACGACTTCGCGCGGGCGGCGCTGATGTGGACGGGGATTCTGCGTCCGAAGCTGATCGCCGATCAGCGGATCACGGCTGAAGACATCCCATTGTGCATGATCGCCATCAAGCTCGCACGTCAGGTCTACAACCACAAGCGCGACAACCTGATCGATATCGCCGGCTATGCGCGGACGGCAGCGATGGTCGCGGGGGATGAATGATGGCCAAGGCCCACAGCAAGACCATGCTGGCCTTCGGCGACGTCCACGTTCCGCATCAGAACCCGCGGGCGGTGGAGGTGTTCTGCCGCGCGGCCGAGCGGATCAGGCCCGATCTGATCGTGTGTCTGGGCGACCTGCTCGACTGCGGCCAGTTCTCTTCGCACCCGCCCACCCACGGCGTGCCCGAGTCCGATTACCATGACGACCTCAAGACGGCCAACGCGCTGCTAGATCGTCTGCAGGCTTGCTGTGATCGACTCGTGATGGTCGAAGGCAATCATGAATATCGCCTCGACCGCTGGGCGGCAGCGACCAGTGAGGGGCGCGGAGCCTACTCGATGCTCGCGCCGCGGCGGCAACTGTCGCGGGGCCGGTCGAAGTTCACCTACGTCCCTTACGGCTCCGCCACCGCGCGATATCCGCACTACGCGATCAACTCGCGCATCATCGCGGTGCACGGCTGGTCCTACGCCCGCCACGCGACGAAGAACCACCTGCAAATCAGTCAGGGCAAGAGCGTCATCCACGGTCACACGCACCGGGCCGATGCGAGCATCATCCAGAACATATGGTCGCCCGGCAGCGTGATCCAGGCGCGGTCCGCCGGATGCTTGTGCAAGCCGATTCCGCTCTATGGCACGGGCCGGCCCGTCGAATGGGTCAACGCGTTCATCCTCGGCTACCTCGGCCGGCGCAGCGACACGCTCTACACCATCCCGATCATGAATAACCGCTGTATCCTGCCCGATGGGGCGGAGGTGGTGGCATGACGACCGCGGCCGCACCCTCCGGCGCGATCCAGCTTCGCCCGTACCAGACCGAGGCGGTCGGCGCTGTCTACAACCACCTGCGTCAGCGGGACGATCATCCCTGTGTGGTGATCCCCACCGCTGGGGGCAAGACGCCGGTAATGGGGCATATCTGCCGCGACGTGGTCACCAGGTGGGACGGCCGCGTGCTGATTCTCGCGCACGTGAAAGAACTGCTCGAGCAGGCGGTCGACAAGCTGCACGCGATGGCCCCGGACCTGTGGCATCGGATCGGCGTCTACTCGGCGGGCCTCAAGAGCCGGGACACCGAGCATCCGATTATCGTGGCGGGCATTCAGAGCGCCTATCGCCGCGCCGCCGAACTGGACCGCTTCGACCTGATCCTGATCGATGAAGCGCACATGCTGCCGCCCGACGGCGAGGGCATGTACCGCACGTTCCTCGCCGACGCGCGGGTGGTTAATCCCAACGTGCGGCTGATCGGCCTTACGGCCACGCCGTACCGCATGACGACGGGCATGATCTGTTCGCCGGAGAACCTGCTCAACCACGTCTGCTACGAGGTGGGCGTCCGCGAGTTGATCGTCCAGGGCTACCTGTGTCCGCTCAAGAGCAAGGCGGGCCGGCGCAAGGTGGATACGTCGGGCCTGCACGTGCGTGGCGGCGAATTCATCGCCGGCGAGGTCGAAGCGCTGATGGATGACGACTCGCTGGTGCGGTCGGCCTGCCGCGAGATCGTCGAGTACACGCAGGACCGCCACAGCGTGCTGATCTTCGCCTCCGGTGTCCAGCACGCCATGCACGTGCAGCGCGTGCTGGGCGGCATGGGGCAGGAGTGCGGGTTCGTCTGCGGTGACACGATTCCGTTCGATCGCGCCGAAACGCTGGCGCGCTTCAAGCGTGGCGAGCTCAAGTACCTGTGCAACGTGAACGTGCTGACCACCGGCTTCGACGCGCCCAACATCGACTGCGTGGCGCTGCTGCGCCCGACCAACTCGCCGGGCCTCTATTACCAGATGGTTGGTCGAGGTTTCCGGCTGGACCCGTCGAAAGAGAACTGCCTGGTTCTCGACTTTGGCGGGAACATCCTGCGTCACGGTCCGGTCGATGCACTGGAGATCAAGGACCGCTCCGCAGGGGCCGGCGAAGCGCCGGCGAAGGAGTGTCCGCAATGCCAGGCGGTGATCCACGCGGCCTACGGAATCTGCCCGGAGTGTGGGCATGAGTTTCCGCCGCCGAAGCGCGCGCAGCACGATCAACAGGTCTCCACGGCAGGCGTCCTCTCCGGTGAGGTGACCG
>CAZBUJ010000115.1:0-14601 GCA_964495075.1 uncultured Phycisphaeraceae bacterium | reverse complement strand
GACCTCCTGGGCCTGCTCGGGCGTGGCCGTCTTGCCCGTGCCGATCGCCCAGACCGGCTCATACGCGATGGTCAGCCGCTGGGCTGGGACGTCGGCGGCGACGACCTCGTCGAGATGTCGGGCCACGACGGCCTCGGTACGGCCCGCCTCCCGGTCCTCGAGTGTCTCGCCGACGCAGTAGATCACGTCCAACCCGCCTTCGATCGCGGCCCGCACCTTCCGCCGCAGCAGTTCGCCCGTCTCGCCGAAGTGCTGTCGGCGCTCGCTGTGTCCGATAATGACGTGCGAGCATCCGGCGTCGGTGAGCATGTCCGCGGAGATCTCGCCGGTGAACGCCCCTTTCGGCGCGCAGTATACGTTCTGCGCCCCGAGCTTGATGGGCGAGCCCTCGATCTCCTCCGCCGCCGCGGTCAGCGCCGTGAACGGCGGACAGACCGCCACGTCGACCGGCGGGGCGCCGAGCCCGTCGCGGATCGCGCGCACCAGCTCGCGGCCCTCGGCCCGCGTGTTGTGCATTTTCCAGTTGCCGGCGACGAATGGCGTTCTCATCGGCTTCTCCTTGACGATCGGCGACGGCCCGCCGTGGCATCGCCCCGCGATCGGCGCACCCAGGGTCCCAGCGTCCGCCGACCACGCCGACACGACCGGCCAGACTGACGAGAATCGGCCTTTTTACGGGAGGGGCCCAGGGCTGTCAATCCGGAGGTCGCCCCCGGGTGCCAGCCCGCCGCCAGCAGAGCACTCAAGCCTCTGTTCGGGTGGCGTCGATGAGAAAGAGCGGCCCGCCCGGACCCCGGGCGTGGCAGGAGGATTCGCCCATGCTGACGGTAGACCTGCCGGACCTGTCCCGGATCGGACGCTCGCTCTGGGACCGGTACGGCACCCACGAGAAGCTCGAAAACGCCCGGCGGCTGGCCCGACAGACCGTGGCTTGCGCAGAGCATGTCGACGCGTGGCCGTGGCGGGTGATCCTCGAGCCGGTCAACGCGTGTAACCTGCGGTGCGAGGAGTGCCTGACGCACAGGCAGGACCTGCCGCGCGGCGTGCTCGGGCCGGACGACGTCGATCGTTACCTGGCCGACCTGTGGCCTTACCTCGTACAAGTGAATCTCTTCAACTGGGGGGAGCCGTTTCTGCACTCGCAACTACCGGAGCTGATCGCCGCCGTGCACCGGCACGGGGTCGGCACGCACGTCCACTCGAACATGAACCGCCTGCCGGCCGGCTTCGCGGAGCGGATCGTCGATGCCGGCCTCGACTACCTGGTGGCCTCGATCGACGGCGTGACGCAGGAGGTCTACGAGCAGTATCGGGTCGGCGGCTCATGCGACGAGGCAATGGAGAATCTCGCCACCATGGTGCGGGTGCGGAACGCCAAGGGCTCGTCCACCCCGCGGATCATCTGGCGAATGTTGTGCTTTCCCCACAATCTCGGGCAGCTTGAGGAGGCGGAGTACCTCGCCGCGTGGATCGGGGTGGATGATTTCGCGGTGGCGCCGGGTACCCGCAACGGCCAGATCTGGACGCCGGATGGACCGCAACCGCCGACCGCGTCTGATACGGAGGCCACGCCGCCCTACTGCACCGATCTGTACGATTTCCCCGCCATCCATTGGGACGGCAGTGTGCTTCCATGCTGCAATGCCTGGCACACGGGGTTTGTGTGGGGGAGTCTGACCACGTCGTCATGGCACGAGGCGTTCAACAGCGAGGGGTTCCGCACCGCTCGCCGCATCGTGGGGGGCGATCGTTCCGCGTCCGGGCCCTGCACCGACTGCACGACGATTCGGCAGGCCCGCCGAAGCTGACGATCCTTCTTCGAACTGCCATTCCCAGACCTGTTGCCGTACCGCCCGGGCGGGCGACGGGATGGCTTGACGTGGCGCCCCGGGGGCGCGATAATGGCGGTATTACTTAATACTATCACGAGGCGGAATCGTAACGTACTGAGTTTAATAGAGTTATTGACATGCCTCAGCAGAAACAGGCCATTGTGACGTTCAAGGCAGAGGAATCGCTGGTGGCGGCCCTCCGGGGCGTGCCCAACCGATCGGCGTTCATTCGGTCGGCGATTCTGGCGGCGCTCGAAAACGCGTGTCCGCTGTGCGCGGGTTCGGGCATTCTGACGGCCGACCAGAAACAGCACTGGGAAGCATTCGCCAAGGATCACGCCGTCGAACAGTGCGACGAGTGCAACGAGGTTCACCTGGTCTGTTCGCATCGGCGGAGACGGACGAAGCACCGGCGTTAGTGGCGTGGGCGTCGCGACCCACGCCATCGAAGTCGGTCGTAACCGAATCGCGGAACCGAGGATTCACGCATGCATGAACACTCCGATCACCCTCACGGGCACGGCTTGTCGGGGAAGACAGTCCCCCTGTACCAGGAACTCGTGCAGCATCTTCCGTTTTCCGTATCGTCGGTGGCGATCGGGCTGGTGATCGCGGGGATGGTGTGCTTCCTCACGCCGGCGGATATTGTCCCGGGTGAGACCGGCCCGGCACGCCCCGGGTGCGGGGAAGTGCACGCGACGCCGCCGGGCGATGCGGCGGCGGCGGACCCGCATGCCGGTCACGACCATGCCGGGAATCCGTTTCTGAGCCTGTTTCACCTGTTTCATCCGATGCACATGCTATTCTCGGCGGCGGCGACCACGGCGATGTTCTGGCGTTATGAGCGGCGTGTGTGGAAAGCGGTCATCGTGGGGCTGGTCGGGGCCATCGGAGTGTGCGGGCTCAGTGATATTGTGATGCCCCAGGCGGCGATCACGATGATGGGCAAGCACGTGCCCTGGCACATCTGCCTGATCCTGCATCCGCGGATGGTGGTGTCGTTCGCGGCGGTGGGGATCCTGGTCGGGCTGACCGCCTCGATCAGCGTCGAGCAGAGCACGTTCTTCTCGCACTCGCTCCACGTGTTCTCGTCGACGATGGCGAGCATCTTCTACCTGATCGGGCCGTTCGGGCGGTTGGAATGGATCGAGTCGGTGGGTACGTTCTTCCTGTTCATCATCATCGCGGTGATGGTGCCGTGCTGCCTGAGCGACATCGTGTTCCCGCTGCTGCTGGCTCGCGGGGCCCGCGACAAGTACCGGAAGGAGCACGTCGGTTGTTGCGGCCACGGTCCGGCCGCCAAGCATGAGTAACGCCGGCAGGGGCGGGGACGGCGTCCAACGGAACACGTTCACGATCAAGGGGAATTGCCGTGTTTACGGCGTACCGATCGCGCCCGGCGGCTCTATCGCCGGTTCTGCTCGTCGGCGCCACCGTGGTCGGCGAGAGCCGTCGGGCGGTCGTCGCATCGGAGCCGGCGCCACCGGCCGAAACCGCGCACCTGCCGATCAACGGCGTCTTTTGTTTTGAGTAGCGAAGAGCGAAAGGGGCGTTCTCAGAACAGCGTGGGTTCGTGCTCGCCCCGGGTCTTGCCCCCGCGCAGCCGGCGTTCGTTTTGCTTCTCATTGTCGCGCTGCTTGCCTTCAGCCGTGCTCGGCGCGCTCACCAGCGGCTCCGGGGCGCCGTCGAGGGTGTCACCGTGTGACACTTTCTTGACACGCTCGCGGGCCTGGCGGGCGTAGTCCTGGGACAGCTCGAACCCGAGCCAGCGGCGGCCCAGCTTCTTGGCGACGGCCAGCGTCGTGCCGCTGCCGGTGAAGGGGTCGAGCACGAGGTCGTCGGGATTGGAACTGACGCGGATGATCCGGGCGAGCAACTGTTCCGGCATCTGGCAGCCGTGGAACCCCTTGCGTTCCTTGAACGTGCCGGCCACCCGGGGGAAGTACCACGTGTCGTCGTCGGGCTGGAAGCCGTCCGGCAGGTCCTGGGGGCGGAGGATCCAGGTGTCGTCGGGCAGGCGGCCTTTGGGGTTGGCCCGGGCGTCGGCGTACACAAGCTGCCGGGCGGAGGGTACGCGGATCACGTCGGCGTTGAAGGTAAAGTCGTCGGGGTCTTTGATGAAGTGGAACAGGTGGGCGTGGGACCGGCTGAACTTCATCTTGCAGTTGACGCCGAAGGTGTAGTACCAGACGACCCAGCTCCGGCAGGTGAAGCCCGCGTCGCGCTGGGCGATCAGTTTCAGTTCGGCCGCGTACTCGTCGCCGATGGCCAGCCAGAACGTGCCGGTCGGTGACAGGGCCCGGTGGACGGCGAGGATCCACTCGCGCGACCAGTCGAGGTAGTGGTCGTATTCCCGTTTGTCTTTGTAGACGTCGTAGTCATAGCCAATGTTGAACGGAGGATCGGCGAAGGCCAGATCGACGGAGTCGGGCTCGAGCCGGCCCAGGCCGGCGACGCAGTCTCCCGTATGAATCGTGTTGGCATCGGGCGGCATGCACACTCCTCCAGCGTCAGAACCAACCCGTGCAACTGTAGCACGGCGTGTCGGAATCGTACAACGGTGTTGGGCCCGGATCAGCCGCTTCGGGGCGCCCTGTGATTGGTTGCTGTGAATTGCGAGGGTGCCGGAGCTCGGGGATTGTGGTAGGATTCCCGCTCGTCCTCGCAGATGTTGGGGGTTGTCGGGTCTACTATTGCCTAAGGAGTTGCACCGTGAACCGACGTTGGATGTCCAGCCGGAAGACCTTGACCGGACTGGTGTTGGCCGGCGCCCTGGCCCTGTTACAGGTCCGTTGTTCACAATCGGAAACGGGCGGGACGGGTGGCCAGGGACGCCTGTCGCAGTCCGCGAAATCCGCGCCGACCGGGATCGAGCCCGCCCGGTACCCCAAGGCGAGACGCGAGGACGTCGTGCAGGTCATGCACGGCACCCGGGTGGAGGATCCCTACAACTGGCTTGAGGAGGAGGAGAGCGCGGAGACCCAGGCGTGGGTCGCGGCGGAGAACCGGTTGACGCACGACGTGCTCGCCCCGTTTGAGAAGCAGCAGGAGGCGATCGCCCGCGAATTGGAAGCGGTGTACGGCGTGGACTCGGTGTCCAACCTACAGCCCTACGCGGATCGATACTTCTTCGCGCACCGGGCCGGCCTCGAAAACCATAGCCGGATCTTCGTTCGCGTGGGAAGCTACAAGGCCGAGGCGGAGCTGGTCCTCGACCCGAACACGTTCAGCGAGGACGGCACGGTGGCCATGGACTGGTGGTACCCGTCGCCGGACGGGTCGCTGGTGGCGTATGGAACATCCCCCAACGGGTCGGAGAAGAGCACGCTGCACATTCGCGACGTCGCCGCCGGGGCGGACCGACCCGACGTCATTCCGTTCACGCAATACTGCGACGTGGCGTGGAACGCGGACAGCACGGGGTTCTATTACAACCGGTCGCCCGACCCGAAGACCGTGCCGGAAGGGGAAGAGAACTTCCACATGCGGGTGTACTTCCACCGCGTGGGTACGGATTGGACGGACGATCGCTACGTCTGGGGCATCGGGCGCCCGTACGACGAGGAGCCCCGTCCGTACTCGTCGAGCGATCACGAGTACGTGTTGCTGAACTTCTTCCGCGACCCGGCCAACAACGATCTGTTCTTCGGACGGATGGACATCGCGGAGCCGCTCCAGCCGGTGGCGGACGGGCTCGGCGCCATCACGCGGGGCGACGTGGTGGACGGCCGGCTCTTCCTGCACACGAATTACCAGGCCCCGCGATATCGCATCTGCACCACGACGGTCGACCGGCCGGGCCCGGAGCACTGGCAGGATCTCGTGCCGCAGCAGCGGGGTGTGATCGACGCCTGCGAGATCGTGGACCGCAAGTTGATCGTGCGGGTGAGTGAAGATGTTCACTCCCGGCTGCTGGTGTACGCGTTGGACGGCACGTTCATCGAGGAGATCGCGTTGCCCGGAATCGGCACGGTGTCGAGCATGGAGGGCTCGCTCGACAAGCCGGACCTGTTCTTCACGTTTGCATCGTGGGTCGTGCCGACGGCGGCGTACCGGTACGACCTACGGACGCACGAGCTTCAGCAGCTTCATCAACGGGCCTGCCCGGTGGATTTGAGCGAGTACGAGACGAAGCAGTTGTGGTGCAAGTCGAAGGACGGCGTGCGGGTCCCGATGTTCGTGGTGGCGAACCAGGATGTGAAGCTCAACGGCGACAACCCGACCCTGCTCTACGGGTACGGCGGGTTCAACGCCAGTTTCTACCCGAACTACCGCCCACGGATCATCCCGTTCCTCGAGCGGGGCGGGGTGTGGGTGCTGGCCAACATCCGCGGCGGCGGCGAGTTCGGCCAGGCGTGGCACGACGGCGGTCGTCGCGAGTACAAGCAGAATTGTTTCAACGATTTCTACGCGGCGGCGGAGGAATTGATCCGGCAGAAGTACACCCGGCCGAGCCGGCTGGCGTGCAAAGGGGGCAGCAACGGCGGTCTGCTGATCGGGGCGGCGGTGACCCAGCGGCCGGATCTGTTCCAGGCGGCGTTGTCGCAGGTTCCGTTGATGGACATGGTTCGCTTTCACCATTGGGGCATGGGGGCACAGTGGGTTCACGAGTACGGCGACCCGGACAACCCCGACGAGTTTCCGTGGTTGTACGCGTACTCGCCGTACCACAGCGTGAAGAACGGGGTGGACTACCCCGCGACGCTGGTGGTGACGGCGGAGGCGGACAACCGCGTCGACACCGCGCATGCGTTCAAGATGGTGGCGCGGATGCAGGAGGCCACGTCGGGCATGCGTCCGATTCTGCTCCGGTGCGAGCGGAAGGCGGGGCACGGCGCGGGGAAACCGCTCTCCATGCGCATCGCGCATCAGAGCGAGGACTGGGTATTCCTGATGTGGCAACTGGGTATGCTCTAGCACGGGCGGTGCCGGTCGCATCGGGCAAGACGTCATTGACACGGGGCCGGGCGACGGACCGGCGTCCGAGTGGAACGCCGCCTCACGGGCGGCGTCAGGGTGATTGTGATGCTTCGATCTGTCGTGTTGTGGGCGCTCGCGATCGCGATCGCGGCGACCTCGATCGTGTACCAGAGGCTGACCGGGCCGACGCACCCGCGGCGTGGTGCGGTCATGGTGGGGGACACGTCCGTACGTTTTCGATTGCTCCGCAGTCACGGGGGCGAGGGTGACGCGGCGGTGCGGGTCACGGTTCCGGATCGCGCCATCGGCGGTACCGTGACGTTCCGGCGGTACAAGAGCAACGACGAGTGGGCGACGAAACCACTGGCGCGGGACGGCGATGACCTGATCGCGTGGATCCCGCATCAACCGGCGGCGGGGAAGGTGGATTATCAGATCCACCTGCGGAAAGGAGCGGGCAAGCCCGTGGCGTTGACCGACGAGCCGGTGCGAATCCGGTTCAAGGGCGCCGTGCCGGAGTACGTACTGCTGCCTCACGTGTACTCGATGATCCTGGTGATGCTGATGTCCGCCCGGGCGGGGCTGGAGGCTCTCGTCAAGGGGCGGTGGGTGTTCCCGTACACCCTGGCGTCGTTCTTGTTTTTATGCATCGGCGGTCTGATCCTCGGCCCGTTCGTGCAGAAGTTCGCGTTCAATGCCTACTGGACCGGTTGGCCGATCGGCACAGACCTGACGGACAACAAGGTGGCGGTGGCCATCGTGTTCTGGCTGATCGCCGCGTTGGCCGCCCGTCGGAAGGGCAAGGGTCGCGGCTGGGTGCTGGCCGCGTCGGCGGTGTCGCTGGTGATCTGGATCATTCCCCACAGCGTCAAGGGGTCGGAGCTCGATTTCCGGACGATGGAGCCGGTGCCCACGACCCGGCCCGCCGTCCCGGGTTGAACGGAGGGCGGGGACGACGGGGGCAGGCGGCGGTGGCGGGCCCCGGTCTACTTGTCGGGCATTCGAATCTGCTCGAGGGCATCGTTGACGTCGTCGTAGATTTCGAACAGGCGGTCCAGGTGCGTGATGGCCAGCGTGCCGCGGACAGTCGGCTGCACGCCGACCAGGATAAAGCGCTGTCCGGCCTGTCTGAATTCGCGGAGCGTCGTGACCAGGGCGGCCAGCGACAGGCTCGGCACGAACTGCACCTTGGTCATGTCCAAGACGACGGGCAGGTGCCGGGCCTGGGCGCCGGCCTCGATGATCTTCGCCTGGACCTCGCGGGTTCGTTCGTCATCCATGTCGGCGCACTCCACGACGGCGTGGAGAATCTCGTCACCCGGCTGGACGGTTACACATTCGCAATCGGACATGCTGAAGCTCACTCTTGCTGATTCGTTGCCCCGATCTTCGATTCTCCGTGTCGGGCATCGCCATGTGTGGGTGCCGCAACGTCGTCCCCTATTCAGCCCGCGGTCATGACCGCGCCTACGCGCTCGCCTTCGGGCCGCCACCGGTCCGTTGAATCCCCCGCATGCCCATCGAGAGGCCTTCGGGGTTGGTGGCCCACCGCAGGGCCTCGGTGCCCGAGATGATCTCGCCGCGATACATTTTCAACAGGTGCTGATCGAAGGTCTGCATCCCGGACTCGCCGGTCTGGATGTAGTCTTCCAGGTCGCCGACGCGGCCTTCGAGGATGTATTTTTCGGTGACCGGGGTCCCGCGCAGCACCTCGATGGCCGGCCGGCGGCCGCTCTCATGCGTTCGCAGGAGCCGCTGCGAGATGATCGCCTCGACGGACGCGGCGAGCTGGGACAGCAGCAGCTTGTGCTCGGCGGGCGGGAACATGGCGATGATTCGCTCGATGGTCTGGGCGGCGTTCGAGCTGTGCACGGTGGAGAACACCTGGTGGCCGGTGTCCGCCGCCCGCAAGGCGATGCGAAGCGTTTCCACGTCGCGCAACTCGCCGACCAGGATGACGTCCGGGTCCTGCCGCAGGGCCTGATGCAGCGCCCGGTCGAAGGACGGCGTATCGCTGCCCACTTCCAGCTGCGAGATCAGGGCCTTCTTGCACGTATGCAAGTACTCGACCGGGTCCTCGATGGTGATGATCTTGGCCCGGTGGGTGTTGTTGATCAGATCGATCATGGCGGCGAGCGTGGTGCTCTTGCCGCTGCCGGTGGTGCCGGTCACGAGGGTCATGCCGCGGCCGGCGAGGGCGATGTCGTGAACGACCTTGGGCAGGTTGAGGGCGTCGATCGACGGGATTTCCGTCTTGATGACGCGCATGACGATGCCGACCCGGCCCAGTTGGGAGTAGGCGCTGCATCGAAACCGGGAGCCGTCCTCCCGGGCGTACGAGAAATCAAGTCCCTTGACGATGGCTTCGTGCAGATCGCCTTGCTGCCGTGGCGGGACGATCGACCCGATGAAAGTCCGGGTTTCCTCGTCGGTGAGCGGTTCGCCTTTGACGGTCTGGATCTGCCCCGCGATCCGCATCATGGGGGCGGACGCCGCCTGGATGTGGATATCGGACGCGTCGTTCTCGACGGCGAACCGAAGTAACTGCTGGAAATCCACGGATCCGCCCTCCGGCCGTCCACGACCACGGCGGCAGTATAGCAGAAGCCCTGCGCGCCGCCAGCGGGCGGGACGAGCGACGTGCGGCGGGTGGGTCGACGTCCACGTGCGTCCAGATTGCCTATTCCACCATCGACGAGGGCGAAGCGCCCGGTCCTGTTGGGCAAGCGCGTGCGGCGGGGCGTGAAGTATCGGGCGTCGCGTGGATCCTGATGAAGCCCATGTTGTCTGAGCCGATGCTGAATTCTAGCATTTTAATGGACGATGTATGGTTCTAGCGACGGGCATCCGCCAGCGCGGAAGGCGGCGTGGGGTCGGGTGTCGCCGGTACCGAGTGGTGCAGCCATGAAACCGGTTCGAGAAGATCACCCGCTCAAACGATTCTTTCGGGGACTGATCGAGAACGTGTTCGCCGCCGACCTGGGCATGTGCAGTCCGGTCCTGGTCGACTACCTCGCGTCGTTGCTGACCGACTTCATCCACGTGGACCGGCTCCGGGCCATCCGCGACGCCGACGGCAAGCCGCTCGACCAGATCGCGGAGATGCTGGCCCTGATCGCGCGGACACGGGGCGAGTCCGTCGCGTCGGTCCGTCGCAAAGAAGTCATCTACCGTCACATCGGCGACTACACGCTGTTCTGGAGCGGTGTCTACCCGGAGAGCCTGCGGTCCCGTCGTGCGGCCCGCACGAAGGACCGGTTGCTGGACTACGTGCAGCAAGGCAAGCGGTCCTACGCCATCGCGTCCGACCTGAGCAGCGACGAGTCCGCGCCGCCGCGGGCACTGCTTCGCCAGCTCAGCGAGGATTTCGAATGCTGCGCCCACGGCCTCGAACTCGTGCGCCGCGAATGGGAGCAGGACAAAGACGCTCCCTCCCCGTGCTCCGCTTCAATCTTGTATTAGGAAACGACCGGCCCCGGTCCGGGTGACGTAGCGGTTTCGCCGTCCGACTCCGCGAAGGCCGGCAAGTACACGGTGAAGGTGGATCCGCGGCCGGGCGACGACTGCACGTCGACGTGTCCGTGGTGGTTGGTCACGATGCCGTGCACGGACGCCAGCCCCAGCCCTCGCCGGTCGGCACCGGTGGCGAAGTAGGGTTCGAACACCCGCCGTCTCGTGTCGGCGTCCATGCCGCAGCCGTCGTCGCGGACGGACAGGCACACCAGCGTCTCGTTCGCCACCTCCGGGTGGAGCTTGGCGAGTTCACCGCTGAGTCGGCCGGACCAGGTACGAACGTCGATCCGCCCCGGCCCCTCGACGGCCTCCAACCCGTTCTTGCAGAGGTTGAGCACGACCTGCTCCATCTTGAGCGCGTCGGCATGAACGTCCGGCAGCGCGTCGTCGAGGTTCAAGGCGAGCCGCACCGAGATCGGCACACTGTCTTTGAGTGTCTGCACGACCCGCCGCACCACGTCGTTGAGGTTGATTCGCAGCGGCCGGATGGCATCGGTACGGGAATAGGCGACGAGTTGATTGGCCAGTTCGCTCGCCCGTTCACCGGCGCGTTTGATGTCGCTCAGGTTCTCGGCCTGCTCGTGACCGTCACCCAGGTGGCGCAACACGTGGGTGGCCAGTCCGATTACGCTGACCATCAGGTTGTTGACGTCATGGGCGACGCCGGCGGCGAGGCGGGCGATGCTGTCCATCCGTTCCGCCTGCTGGAGCCGGACCTGGAGGTGGCGGAACTCGGTCACGTCGATCAGGTTGGCAATGATTCCGCGGTAGCGGTCCTCCGCGTCGCGAACCGGAGAGAACCGGAAGATCAGCTCGCGGTCGCCGAGCGAGCGTTGCCAGCTGACCACCTGTGCGTCCGGGTTGGACCGGAAGGCATGGACGATGTTGTCGATCCGCGATCGGACGTGCGGCGGATGAAAGGCGATCAGATCGACTCCCACAGTTTCTTCCCGGGTGGTGCCGAGGTAGCGGCAGGCGAACGCGTTGATGTGCCGGATGATGTTGTTCTCGTCCGCGAAGACGACGGCCTCCTGCATCTCGTCGAGCACGGTCCGGTGGCGGTCCTCCGATTCGCGCAGCCGTGCCTCGGCCTGCCGTTGCTGCGTCACTTCCGCGATGACCAGCAGGATCCGGGTATCCGGGTCGGCGGTATCGCCCTTGGCGAGGAGGAACGCCTCGAAGACGCCGGGCCCGGCCCGGGTCGTCAGGTGAAAGTCGACGGAGGTCGGCTCGCCCGTTTCGACGACGCGGTGGACGGCTTCGGCGAGCACGTCGGCGGCCGGGGCGGGATAGACGGCGGTCAGAGTTCGGTTCAGGAACTCCTTGGGTGCCGCGCCCAAGAGATCGGGATGCGAAGCGTGGTAATCCAGAATGTGACCGGCACAGTCCAGCTCGAACACCAGATCGGGGCGTATCGGACCCGGGCGCCCCCCCGCCGCGACGGCATCAGTTTCCGGTGATGGAGCCACTGCACCTTGCCCCCCGCCTGGAGCCAGTGCCACGTTCGCCCACGCGGAGCCGGCCAACGCCGCTTCCCATCGTATCGTCCGCCGAAGCGACGCGGCTGGCGGGATTCCGCTATTGGGTCAGTGTACGACGGGCCCGAAGACCCTGTCAATCATCGTCGCGCGAACCCGGCGTTTGCGGCGAGCGTGTCAGCGGGCGTCGCTGGGCGGAGGACGCCGGCCACATCGTGCCTGCAATCACGAACCACGCGGTAACGGTGCGGAGAATCATCCAACGACGGGTCAGGGGAGCCGAACCACGGCGCCGTCCGGCGCCCGTTCCGGGACACGCGTATCCAGGAATCGATTCGAGCGCGGCGAAAATGCGCCGTTGCGCACTTCACTTGGGACGGACTTCGGGATACGATGATCGCCCTCGGGCGCCGGGTGGCGCGGCTCGAACGAAGGTGGCGGGGCGCGGCGCAGATCGAAATCGCCGGCTCCGGTCCGAGGGATTCTGATCGGGCGCCCATGGGGAGAGCGTGGTTGCGGCCTCGCTCACTTCGACCCATTCGCGCTCGTTTCACGCGTATTGTGATCAACGGGGAGCCCGCGGCGTCCTCGCCGCGCGACGGGGTACAGGGGTGATGCGTGCGTAGGGTTGCCAATGGGGGATGGAACGATTCCGCCGGGCTCGGCTCTCCTCGTGGGGACCGTCCGCCGCGCGGAAGCACGGCACTTCGCAAAGTAATGACGCCTGACTGACACTGCTTCGCCACCGGCGAAGTTACCCCAAACGCTGCACCGGCGAAGCTCGGAGGAGCGGCCATGCCGTTGCATGATAAAGGGCCAGCATTGGAGGAGTCACAAATGAAAGGATGCACTATGGTGGGCAAAACGTATGGTCCGTTCGTCATCGCGGGGCTGTGGGCCCTGGTGAGGGTGGGGGCCCTGGTGGGGGTGGCAACCGGCGGGCCGGTGATGGCCGCGGAACCCGGAGGGGCATGCTGTTTGGATCCGGAGGGCTGCATGTTCATCACGTCGAGCGAGTGTGCCCTGCTCGGCGGCGATTACCAGGGCGACGGCGTGGACTGCAAAACGGCGAATTGCGGGCCCAACTACGGGGCCTGCTGCGTCTTTTTCAAGGGCGTCACTTGCGCGGAAGTGTCGTTCGCGGCATGTGCCGAAGCGAAGGGCGAGTTCATCGGCTACGACATCACCTGCATGGAGGCCGAGTGCGGAGCGAGCGACGGGGCGTGTTGCCTGCCGGACGGCGTCTGCCTGGTGATGACATCGAGTGAGTGTGCCGCTCAGGAAGGCGGCTACCAGGGTGACGGGACCGGCTGCGATCCCAATCCGTGCCCGCCGCCGGAGCCCTACGGCGCGTGCTGCGCAATCGGCGAGGGCGGCACCTACTGCGAGGAAATGACGTCGAACGGGTGTGCCGGGATCGACGGGCGGTACCAGGGCGATGACACGACGTGCGACGCCGTCGATTGCACGCCCACCGGCGCGTGCTGCCTGCCCGACGGCACCTGCGAAGAACTGGTCCCCGACCACTGCTTCAATCGCCTGGGCATATACCAGGGCCACTTCTCGCGGTGCGAAGAGACGGAATGTCCATACTGTGCGTGCATGGCGGACATTGTCGTTCCCTGCCAGAGTTCGAGCGGCGCCGTGGTCAACTTCGAGCCACCCGACGGATCGGGGTGCCAGTTCGAATGCTACGTCCCGCCGTGCGGGTCGGACGAGGATTGCCTGTACCTGGACGATGGACTGTTCTGCACCGGCGAGCCGAGTTGCACTGACGGCGTGTGCACGCTGAGTGGCTACCCCTGCGAGGTCTACGAGGAGTGCGACGAGGATTACGACGAGTGCTACGGCGAGCCCTACGGCCAGTGTTCGGGCGACGAAGACTGCGCCGAGGGCCAGGAGTGCATCTGCCCGACTCGCGCGGGTTACTGCTACTGCACCGACGCGCCGGTCGATCCGCCGGCCGGCGATCCCGGCACCAGCCAATGCTACACGTACTGTTCACATGAGAGCGGCGACAACTTCCCCATCGGTGACACGTACGTGCGCTGCTGGACCGCGTACGATCTTCGCGGGTATGGAGAGTGGTACGACACGTGCACGTTCAAGGTCACGGTCACCGGCGGTTGCGGCGGCGGCGGTGGCTGCCCCGACACGGACCGCGACGGCGTATGCAATAACGAGGACAACTGCAAAGAGGTGGCCAACCGCGACCAGGCCGACGCGGACGAGGACGGGATCGGCAACGTCTGCGACAACTGTCCCGTTGACGCGAACGCCGAGCAGGCGGACGGCGACGGGGACGGCGTGGGCGACCTGTGCGACAACTGTCCGGACATCGTGAACCCGCGCAACGCCAACACCGGCGCGCAGAACGACGATGACGACGACGGCATCGGCGACGCCTGCGACAACTGCCCGGACGACCCGAACGCGAACCAGGCGGATGCCGACGACGACGGGCTGGGCGACGTCTGTGACGACTGCGACCTCGGGCCCAACGCCGACGCGGACGCCGACGGCGTGTTTGACGCGTGCGATTTGTGCCCGGACGACGCGGACTCCACCAACGGTGACCGCGATCAGGACGGGATCGGCGACGTGTGCGACAACTGTCCGGACGTGGCCAACGCGTCGCAGACCGACGCGAACAACGACGGTGTCGGCGACGCGTGCGAAGAGCCGCCGGCGCCGGCGCCCACTCAGCCGGTCCCCACGGGGAACGCGGAAGGGTGCGGCGTGTTCAACGGCATCGGCCTGATCATGCTGTCGCTGTCGATGCTGTTGTGGATGGGCATCCGCATCCACTCGCGACGGCACGCGTGACGACTACCTCCCTCCTGGCGGTGCCCTGCCAC
>CAZBUJ010000114.1:0-14993 GCA_964495075.1 uncultured Phycisphaeraceae bacterium | reverse complement strand
TGAACGTCAACCCAACGCAAGGCCTCGACGGCCACGGTGCCCACGGCCGCGGTTTTCACGCCCGCGGCGCCAACGACCACCGCGCCGACGGGATCGGTGTCCGCGGCACCGGCATCAGCGGTGACCGCGTCAGCGGCGGCGGCAACAGCGTTCTCGGCTTCAACGTCAATGGTGTGGACGGCATCGGCGTCGGACTGGAGGGAATGGGCCATGCCCCGCACCCGCCGTGCTTCGCACTGACGGCGCTGCTGCGTGACCTGCAACCGCACGCCGAGCTCGATCTGCGAACGCTGGCCTACCACCTCCAGCAGTCCGACGCGACGGCGGCCGACGGGTACTGCCATGCGGCGATCAACGAGGCCCGCTCGTTCCTGGAGGCCCTGGTGGTCAACGTCGTGCACGCGGTTCAGCGGGACGCCCGGGACCGCGGCGCGGACGACGGCGTCCCCAATGGCACCCGCAACGGTGCTCGCAATGGCGCCCGCAACGGCGCGCAGAACGGCACCGCGTTTCGCAACTATCGCCGGTATCTACGGGACGCCGGCCTGATCGACGCCGAGGAAAACGAGTTGCTGCGATTCGTGTACAGCGTGGCCAGCGCGAAGGGCAGTCACCACGGCGTGACGGACGAAGCCTGGGCCCGGCTGGCGAGGCGAATCGTCTTCGCGGCCGGTCAATACATGGTGCAGCGTTATGCGGCGTGGAAGCGCAGCGGCGGGCCCGTCGCGTCTCCGACCGACAAGCCAACGCCGCCGCGGTGCCGGCGCCGGGCGACGCACGGGCGCCGGTTGCTGCGCCTGATTGCCACGCGTCTCGGGCATCTCAGGTAAGGGCGATGGTTCCGTAAGGCGGCGCATCACCCGGGCCAGGCGCGGGAGACATCATGATGGCTTCCCGAACGGGAGGCGGAAGATGTGCGTCGGCATTTTTGGAGCGACGACCGAGAACACTACGGTGAACCGGAGCTTCCCACGAAACCGCCCGATGCTTTTCCGGACCATCGCTGATGGGGGAGACGCCGGCCGTCTCGAGCCGCATTCGGACGTCGGGCGAATTGCCCGACCGCAAACGCCTCCCGCCGCTCAAGCCGCGGGCGCGACGTCATGGGTGCCGTCCGCCGTGACTTTGGACTTCATGAGCGAGCGGCCGTGTCCGTGAGACCGCGGGAAAGGACTGCCCAGCAGCGCCGGGATCTTCCCCGGCAGGTACCGCCTCGCCTGGCTCACCGAGCAATCGGCCAGGTTCTCCACGGTGGCGATCACGTCCGGATCGATGGAGCGGGCAATGCGAAGCACAGTGGCCGTCTGCCGCCTCGGGATGATCGCCATGCACAACGATAGGGGACCGTCACGCCCGCTGCCGTCCAGCGTGATGACGGGTACGCTGGCGAACCGCAGCCCCGCCGCCACGGCCTGGGCCGTGCCCCGCGATATGAGACTGACGACCTGCGTGCCGACGGCCAGCCGTTTCTCGATGCACATGCCCACCGCGTTGCCCGCCGCGAAACCCAGGCAGTAGGCAAGGATGTTGGCCCACTGGTCCAGTTGGCCAATGACCGAGGAGACGGCCAGGACCCAGATGAACACCTCGAAGAACCCCAGAATCACCGCCATCGCTCGTTGACCGCGAGTCACCGCGATCAGGCGGATCGTTCCGATCGAAACGTCAGTGACACGTGCGACGAATATGGCGACGGGCAGCCACGGGCTGGCCTGGAGGCTTTGGATAGCGGCCGAAACTACCATCGAGACCTCGTGAAGGAGGCGAATCACGGACGGTGCACCGTTGTGTCACCCAGCCGGAACACCGGGCAGCCCTATGCGGTTCGCCTGGGCTGTCGGTCCGGCTCCGCAACCACCCTACGACCTCGCCGTGAACCCGTTGTTAAACGCCCATGAGATTCTTTTAATCCGCGCGTACGGAGACCGCGGCTTCGCCCGGCTCCGACCCTCCGCGGTCGTTGCCGTGGCGAGGCCACGGGAGGGGACGCGTTGATCGCGCCGTCCAGGCCGAACATGCGATCGAGTGTCCCGAGCGAGTCGTCGTCCGGGGGCTCGACGTCAACCCACAGCGTTGCGTCGCCGGGGACGTTCGGGCTGGCGAGCTCGGACAAGTCCGTGAATGTCCGGATACCGCCAGCCGGCAGGCGCATGGATGCGGTGATCGAATGAAACCTGCCTCGCGGTCGGAGATGGCACTCACCATGGCGGTCCTTCTCCGACTCGTTCGGTCCGGATCGCGACGGCCACCCGCCCCGTCCCGGCCGCTTGCCCGTGGGCGTATCGAGTCTGCTGGTGAATCCTCGCTGAATTCGGCATGAACGCTGTTCCACGCACGCCGACTCGTGGCACCGCCCACCGCCCGGACCGTTGCACGGTGGCTTGTGTCACCGGGCCCACGACCCGCTCCGCCGTGAGGCGTGGGATCGATGCGACATGAGTGCTCTTTAACCTCGATTTCAACGAACATTCACCGGCCGGGACTACGCTTAGGGGCATTGGGCGGGCGGACTGCCGACCGCCTGCCGGAAGTCGGTCGTGCCAAGCCGGCACGGCCGAGCCGGGAGGCTGTCGTTTTCCTTGTGATCCTTTTGAAGGGCCGGCCGAAGTCAACGAAGGAGCGCAGCATGACAGACTCTCTGCCCCGCCTGACTGATCACAAGAGCCTGTTCCGCCAGATGGTGGTTGGCGTTGGTGGATCCGAGCGGTCGTTTAGCGCACTGCGATACGGCCTGGACCTGGCCCAACGAGCCCGGGCCGGGCTCCGCGCCGTCGTCGTCGAGGAGCTGGCCTACGGCGCCGCGATGGCGCTGACGCATGGTGAGAACCTGGCCCGACTCGTGCAGGGGGCGGAGCGGCTGGCGAGCGCGGTGGGTGAAAACGTAGCCCGTCACGCCTTGGCACTGGCTCGCGATGCCCAGGTCAAGCTGGCGGTGGATCGCGTCCAGGGCAACCCCCATGACCAACTGGTCGAAGCGGGCCGTGATGCATCTCTTCTGATCCTCGGGAAAAGAGGTCAGCGTGCGTACCGTGGCTCGCTGCTGGGCAGCAACACGGAACTGATCGTCCGCCGGACCCGGCGACCGGTGTTGCTGACGCCGGGCGAATTCAGGCCGATGGCCCGCGTCCTGCTGGCGTATGCCGGCAAGGACGGTGGCATGCCGGCGGTCCAGGCGGCGGCCGGGATGGCCAGATTGCTGAAGCTCCCACTGACGGTGATCACCGTGGGCTACAATCTGGCCCATTTGCGGGACGCTCACGATCAGGCGGACACCCTGCTCCGGGGACAGGTGCGTGACATCTCGTTCACGTCGACCGGGGGAGATCCAGTGAGAGTCCTGGTCGATCAGGCGGTGGCCGACACGCTGTTGGTGATGGGCGCGTATGGTCATTCGCGTCTGTACCACGTGACGCTGGGCAGTGTCACCGAGCAGGTCATCCGCGAGGCGGAGGGCCCGGTCCTGCTCGCGGGCAAGCGCATCGGCCCTGCCGTGCAGACGTCGTTGATTTCCAGTGATTTCATGCAGACGCGACACGACGCGGGAGAGACGATCCATGCCGACTCCTGACGTATCCGCCCCCGACCGGCTCTCCGAGAGCGGTCCGGACGAAATGGACGCCATACTCGATGGCGCGACGGCGGCGTCCGCCGGTATTCCGGCCGACCTCGCTGGTCGCCAGGCGATCGCGGCGGATTGCCGACGCCCCCTCGACCAGCGTCTGGAAGCGTTTGAGGACATCAGTGATTCCGAGGTCGGGGACACGGTTCTGACCCGCGCGCGCAATGTCGAGCGTGAGGTGGGAATCCGGCAACTGTACCTGAAGTTCGAAGGCGGCAACCCGACCGGAACGCAGAAGGACCGGATCGCCTTCGCCCAGGCGATGGATGCCTTGCGGCGAGGTTTTGACGCCATCACCGTGGCCACCTGCGGCAACTACGGAGCGGCCATGGCCCTGGCGGCGTCGGCGGCCGGCTTGCGATGCCTGATCCACCTGCCCGAAGGTTATCACACCAAGCGTCTGCCCGACATGGACCTCCCTCACGTCGAGCTGATCCGGGTCCCCGGCGACTACGAACACACGGTTGCGGTGTCCCGGGATCGGGCCGAGCGTGAGGAAATTTACGACGCGAACCCCGGCGGGGCCAACACCGCCCTTCAACTGCACGCCTACGGCCAGATCGCCTACGAGATCTACGATGAGCTTCGCGACGCTCCGGCCGGGGTGGCGGTGCCGGTCTCGAACGGCACCACGCTGGCCGGCATCTACAAAGGGTTCGTCAGCCTGTACCGGCGTGGTCGCACCTCTCGCATCCCGCGGCTGTTCGCCGGCTCGTCGTTCGGCAAGAACCCGATCGTCCACGCGTGCATGAAGAACCATGCCCAGTGTCAGGATCTCGCTCCGGAACGCGTCCGCGAAACGGTGGTGAACGAGCCGCTGATCAACTGGCATTCCATCGATGGCGACCTGGCACTGGACGCCATTCGCCAGACCGACGGATTCGCCGGCTACGCCAGCGACAAGAGCTTGTTGCACTATTGCCGGACACTGCGGGAGAAGGAAGGGCTCAGCGTGCTTCCCGCCTCCACCGCTGGACTCATCGCCCTCGTGGAAGGACACCGGCGGCAGACGTTGCCCAACGACCGGTACGTGGTCGTGATCACAGGAAAAAACGCATGAACCAGTTTCCCGAAGGAAATGCGATTATCTACTGCGAGGGGGCGTGGGGGACTCCCCACGGCAAGACGGCCCACGGCCTGGTCCGCCGCACGGAACGTTATCGTGTGCTGTCGGTGGTCGATTCGCGCTACGCGGGCGCGGATGCGGGCGAGGTGCTCGACGAACGGTCCAACGGCATCCCCATCATGGCCGACGTGACGCAGGCCGTCGAAGCGAGCGCGGGTACGGACACCCCGGCCACCCACCTGGTCATCGGGCTGGCCCCGGACGGCGGGCGCCTGCCCGCCGACGCCCGCGAGGCCGTCCGGTGCGCACTTCGTCACCGGCTGAACGTGGACAGCGGGCTTCACGACCTGTTGACCGATGATCCGGAACTCCTGTCGCTGGCCGTGCAGGGCGGCGTCGAGATCCGCGACATCCGCCGGCCGCGACGTCGCGAAGAACTCCACTTCTTCTCGGGCAAGATCGAACTGGTCGACTGCCTCAAGGTGGCCGTGCTGGGTACGGACTCGGCCATCGGGAAGCGGACCACCGCTCTCCTGCTCGTGGACGGGCTTCGCCGGCGTGGCCTGGGGGCCGAGATGATCGGGACGGGGCAGACCGCCTGGATGCAGGGCGTGCGGTACGGGATCATTCTCGATACGCTCATCAACGACTTCGTGGCCGGCGAAATCGAGCACGCGATCTGGAGCGCGTGGAACGATGTCCGGCCGGACGTGATCGTGATCGAGGGACAGGGCAGTCTGATGAACCCGGCCTATCCGGGTGGGTTCGAGATCCTCGCCGCCGGCCGACCGGACGTGATCGTGCTACAGCATGCGCCGGCCCGGACCGAGTACGATGGGTTCCCCGGTTACCGCCTCCATCCGCTCAATCAGCAGATCCGTGCGATCGAGTTGATATCCGGCAAGCCGGTCGTCGCGATAACGCTCAATCACGAGAATCTGACGAGAGAGGAACTCGTACGTGCCGCGGAGCAGATTCGCCGTACTACCGGACGACCGGCGTTTGACGTGCTTCGGGATGGCTCCACAAGACTGGCCGGTGTCATCTGCAAGCACCTGGCCGGCAAAGCGGTGACTGCATGAGCGACAAGCACCAACGGCACTCCTCGCCGCCGGACACCGTGGTGAGTCCAGACCCGCAAAGTCTGGCCCGAGTTTTGCGGGTCATCGATTGCCTTACCGTCGAACTGGTCCGGCTCGAGCCACGACGGCTGGTGGCGGAGTACACCGCACAGATCGGCAAAACCAGCGAGACGGTGGAACTGGCCTTTCGGTACGAAGAGGATGTCTTCCAGCCCCACGACGAGGTGGACTGGAATCTGGGGAGCATGATTATCTCCCAGGTGGCGTTGAACTACGGGCTCTTCTGCCGGGCGATCGTTTTTCGGGGCCTGTACGACAACGCCGACCGGCGGTTCCTGGCGGACATGGCGGAGAACACGGCGCGGGAGATCTACGTCAAGAAGTTCCTCGAGCCCAACCCGTTTCTCGTCGGAGAGGCGGCCCATTTGCCGGCCTTGAAACTGCCTTCGTATTGCCTCGCGGAGTTGCGATTCGAGGATTCCGACCGCCTCGGCTCCGTGAACGGGTCCGGTGGCCCTCGACCGGCGTGCTGGTCTCGCGGTGATGGACGGTACCTCGTCCTTTCCAGCGGCGGCAAGGACAGCCTGCTCGCCTTCGGATTACTCCGCGAAATCGGGACCGACGTGCATCCGGTGTTCGTGAATGAATCGGGAAAGCACTGGTTCACGGCGCTCAATGCGTATCGCCACTTCCGGGCCAACGTCGCGAATACCGGGCGGGTATGGACCAACGCCGACCGCTTGTTTAGCTGGATGCTGCGCCGGTTTCCCTTCGTTCGACGGGACTTCGCCGACATCCGGTCCGATGACTATCCGATTCGCCTGTGGACGGTCGCCGTGTTCCTCTTCGGCGCGCTGCCGACGGCCAGAAGCCGCGGGCTGGCCCATATCATCATCGGCAACGAGTACGACTGCACGGATCGGAGAACGTACGATGGCATCACCCACTACAACGGCCTCTATGATCAGAGCCGCTATTTTGATGAGGCGTTGACCCGCTACTACACGGCCAAGGGGTGGGGCATTGACCAGTTCTCGATTCTGCGCCCGCTGTCGGAACTGCTTATCGAGAAGACGCTGGCCGAACGCTACCCCGACTTGCTTCGCGTGCAGACGTCGTGCCACGCCACGCACCCCGAGGGCGATCGCGTATGGCCCTGCGGCAAGTGTGAGAAGTGCCGGCGCATTGTCGGGATGCTGGTGGCCCTCGGTCGCGATCCGGCCCTGTGCCGGTACCGGGAGGAACAGGTCGAACGTTGCCTGTCCGAACTTGCACGGCGGGGCGCTCACCAGGAGCGTGAAGGTGTGGAGCACCTCGGCCACTTGTTGCGCGGGCGGGGATTGGTGCAAGCCACCGGCCTGGGCGGCGTACCGGCCCATAGCCGTCCGCAGATCATGAAGCTGCGATTCGACCGCGAGCACTCACCCGTCAACGCCGTCCCCGTATCACTGCGGGCCCGCCTTTACCCCATCCTGCTGGGGCACGCGCACGGCGCGGCGCAGAAACGCGGTCGGTGCTGGGTCGACTTTGATCCGATGGCGCCGGTCGCCCTCGCCCAGGCGTATCCGTTTGGCAAGACCGCCGCGGCCGCCGAACCCGAATCGATCACGCCCGGCGTCGCCGAGGCGGACCGCAACGGCCGGTTCGATTTCGTGCTGGGCGAAATGACCTGGCCGGAGGCGGATGCCCGATTCAAACGGGTCGACGTGGCGCTGCTGCCCGTGGGGGCGATCGAACAGCACGGGCCACACCTGCCGCTGGACACCGACGCCTTCGACGCCCAGCATCTGGCCATCGAGGTGGCCAGGCGGTGCACGGAGCCGAGGCCGTTCGTGTTGCCGCTTATTCCATACGGCGTCTCGTACCACCATGAGGACTTCCGCGGCACCATCAGCGTGACGAACGAATCGCTGTCCCGCTTCGTGTACGAGGTGGGAATCAGCGTCGCCCGCCACGGCATCACGAAAATGATCATCGTCAACGGGCACGGCGGCAACGCGGCCACCCTCCATTTCGCGGCCCAGATGATCAATCGGGATGCGCACATTTTCACGTGCGTGGATTCGGGCGAGACGAGCGACATGGACGTCGAGCAGATGATCGAGACCGCCGGCGACGTTCACGCGGGCGAGATCGAGACGAGTACGTCGCTGGCCACGCGGCCGCATCTCGTGGACATCCGGAAAGCCCGCAAGAGCGTGCCGAAGTTCTCCAGCCGGTACCTGGATTTCAGCTCCAAGCGCAGCGTGGACTGGTACGCCCGCACGTCGAAGATTTCCCGAAGTGGGGTCATGGGAGACCCCAGCCGGGCCAGCCGGGAGAAAGGCGAGCGGATCTGGGACGTGATGATCAAGAACCTGGTGGAGTTTGTGGAGCATCTCAAGCGCATGAGTCTCGACGAGATCCATGAACGCAATCGCTTCTGATGGCGGCCATGAAGATCACACACGCCGAATGTTGGCCCGTAGCGCTGCGACTTGCCGAGCCGTACACCATCGCGTACGAGACGATCGAGTCGACGACGAATGTCTTTCTTCGCGTCGACACGGATGCGGGGATCGTGGGCTACGGCTGTGCCGCACCGGATCGGGCGGTCACCGGTGAAACGGCCGACGGGGTCATGGGCGATCTTCGTGACGTGGCGGCTCCGCTGCTCCAGCACGCCGATCCGTTCCGCTACGCCTGGTTGCTGGACCGGCTGGCGGGCCTGCTTCCGTCGAGTCCGTCCGCCCGGGCGGCGGTGGACATCGCGCTGTTCGATATTGTGGCCAAGACATGCGACCTGCCGGTCTGGAAACTCCTGGGCGGGTTTCGCCCCTCGGTGCGCACGAGCGTGACCGTGGGTATCCTGCCCTGCGCAGAGACGGTCCGGCGGGCACGCGAGTACATCCGCCGGGGATTTCAATGCCTCAAGCTCAAGGGCGGTGTCGACGTCGACCAGGATGTCGAACGCGTGCTGGCCGTTCGATCTGACGTCGGCCCCGACGTGGAACTCCGCTTCGACGCCAACCAGGGTTACACCGTGGAACAGGCCCGCGATTTCGTCGAACGTACGCGACGCGTCCGCCTTGAACTGCTGGAGCAACCGACGCCCCGTGGTGTCCCCGACGTGCTCGGCCGCGTGAGCCGAACCGTGCCGGTGCCGGTCATGGCCGACGAGAGCCTGATGTCCTTGCGTGACGCGTTCCGGCTGGCCCGGGACGACCTGGCCGACATGGTCAACGTCAAGCTCATGAAGGTCGGCGGCGTGTTCGAGGCCCTGCAAATCAACGCCGTGGCGCGAGCCGCCAACCTGGAGGTCATGGTCGGCTGCATGGATGAGGCCGGGCTGGCGATTGCCGCCGGGCTGCACTATGCCCTCGCCCGAAAAGAAGTCGCCTACGCCGACTTGGACGGGCACTTCGACTTGCTCGATGATCCGTCTCACGACGCCGTTATCCTCCGGGACGGCGTGCTCTATCCGAACGACCGACCCGGCTTCGGTTGGGAACCGTAGTCGCTGCGCCCGGGGGAGAGGGCCGAGTCGGCCTCGGCCGACGGGGCCCGGCCCGCTACCCGGCGGCCGTCCACCGTTGTGTCCTGTGGGCGGGTTATCTGTCTCGATTCCCTCTCCGCGAACGTGGTCCGTGAAGCCCCGGTTCAACACCCACGAGAAGCCCAGAAGGCGTTCTTGAGAGGCGCGGCTACCCGCCGGTGCCGCGGCGAGGGTTGGCGGCCGACGGGTTCTCGGGAGGTGGCGGGCGGTTTGGATTAAGAGGGTTTCATGATCGTTTCATGTGGACTTCATGGCGCGGCGGCATACTCGGGTAGGTGCTGTGGCAACGGGCTAGGCGGAAGGAATTCATGTCAGCACAGGGTGTAGTCGTGCAAGGCATCAGTCATGTCGAATTGCGAGTCCGAGACCTGAACGAAAGTGCGAGATTCTACGCCGATTTGCTCGGTCTGGAGCGGCGGCCGGTGACCCCGCCGAGCGAGAAGACGTGCGAGTGCAGGGGCCTGACCGACTCGGGGGCGTACTTCTCGATTGTCCTGGCGGAAGGTCTCCCCAACGGCGTGCCCGTGTCCGGCGTCGATCACGTGAGCTTCGCGGTGTCGACCGACGACGACGTGATCGCCGTGTACGAAAAGGCGCGGACGAACAACGTGCCGGCCACCGCGCCCCGCGTGTACGACGGTCATTATCAGACGTTCATCTTCGATCCCAACGGCTACAAGATCGAGGTCATTTCCGCGGAGGGATAGTCCGGGTCGCGCCGGCGGCCGGTCCGTGGCCGTCGCCGGCAGGGATCGTGGTTTCGTTCACCCCAACCAAAGCGAGTTTCAGGCAGCCATGACATCAAAACAACGCTGCGATTTGGAAGGGCGCTGTGCCGAAATCGAACAGGAACTTCAGCAAATTACCGACGGTTCCACGGGGGCGGTCCGCCGGGGCCACACCCGGCGGCAAGCGGAGCTGCTCCGCGAACTGGACCGGCTCGAGTACGAACTCGGGCTCGACGACGGCGGGCGCCATCCTCGCTCGCACCGCCGCCGCCGACGTCCCGCGGCACCACCGGACGATTATGCGTATTAGGTGCCCGAATCGGGGGCCGCGGCGCCAAGCGGCGGCGGTGGTGACCGGCCGCTCGATGTCCGGTGCGACCGGCCTGTTGCCCGGGTGGGCGCCGGCGGGTGAACGCAAATTAACCTGCGTTTCACCCGACCCTCACCCCGACCCCGCACACTACAGACAGCCGCGACGATTGGCCGGTGATGACCAATAATCGGTCGGCATCGTCCCACCGGCCATCGTCGGCGGTGGCGAGGCCGGACAACCATGATGCGAAAACTGATGATGGTCTGGATCGGATGCGTGGCGGTTCCCGTGATGGGCTTCGGGCTATACCTGGCGTTCAAGCCCGACGGTGCGGTGATCGCCGGCATCATGATGTCGGTGTCCGGGCTGATGCTCGGCGCCCTGGCCCTCATGGTGCCGCAGCGACAGCGGCTGACGGACTTCCTTGCCCCGCCACCGCTGGTCGTGCCGCCGCCAGCGACGAAACCGCGCCCTTCCCGCATCACGAAGGTGCCGAAGCCCATCCGAGGCGGCGCCAAAAAGCGACGGCGGGCGGCGTAAGGTTCTCGGTTCGGAACGAGCTTGGTCGAAGATTAAAAGGTCCTCATCCGGTTCTCACCTCCCCTTCAACCGCTCCGTGGATACTGAGAATTCGGGGCCCGGGATGCGCGCCGGGGGCCCGAAAGGGGACCGTCGGCAGGCGGCCGGTCGCGGCCATGTGGTTGCCGCCGCTGCCTCAGGCATGACGACCAAGGAGTTATCGTGAAAGCAGTCGACCGTTTACTCCGCACGCCAGTGTGTTTGATGCTCGCCCTGTCCTGGGTGTTGCCTTGGGCGGTGGTCCCGTCGGCCGCCGCCGGGAACCGCGCGGACTTGGCCCACCGGGTCGTCCTTCCGGATACGTGCGGTGCCATCACCGAGATCGTGATGAACTACGATTCCGACCTGGCCTGGGAAACGAGCCCCATGTTCCGGGACCTGTTTGAGGCATTGCCGAGCGATATCGACATCCGCGTCCATTGCGAATCGCAGGCGTCCGCGCGGGAGTTCATTCTGCGTTGGGGCTCTTCCGCCAAGGCGCAAGGCCGTCGGGTTCGCATCGTGAACGTGGGCTTGGGCCTCACGACATGGGCTCGCGATCGGGTTCTTGCCCGGTCGGCGGACGACGCGTTCGGCCGGCCCGACAACGTGGTCCCGGCGCCCGATCCGGCATACGGCGGCGAGCGGCTCAACGAGTTGTACGTGCCGGAAATGATCCGCGCATCGCAGCTCGGGCCTGCCATCTGCAACACCTGGATCCACTTCGAGGGCGGCAATGTCGTGTCGAACCAGAAGCACGCGTTCGTCGGGATCAACGTGCTCGAGGAGAACGGGACGCGGAACACGTCGTCGCTGATTCTCTCCGAGCTTCGTCGCGTGCTTGGCCGCGAGATCATCCTGGTGCAGGATCGCCGGGGCGACGTTCCCTGGTGCCATGTTGACATGTATCTGACGCCCGTCGACAACGAGACGGTGCTGGTCGGCAGTACGGCGGTGGGGTTTGCCCTGCTGGACGGCGAAAGTCTTGACGACGGGGCATCGACGGATGACAGCGATGGGTGCTTCGACTCGGTCGACGACGAGTCGTTCGACGCGGTCGCGTCCCAGATGGAGAATCTCGGGTACAAGGTGTTCCGCCTGCCCGTTGTTCCCTACGGTGACGGGGATTGGATGGTCACGTACAACAACGTGCTCATGGAAACGCGAGACGGGAGCAAGGTCGTGTACATGCCGACCTACAATCTGCCCCGGTTGGACGGGTTTGCGGAGCAGGTGTACCGGGCCCTCGGGTACGAGGTGCGTCCGATCGACGTGTCGCGGCTGTACCGGTTGGGGGGTGCGGTCCGTTGCGTGGTCAATGTCACTCGCCGCTCGTCCGAGAACAGCGTCGCACCACCCCGCGACCGGTCCGGGAGCATTCCGATCCGGTATACCGACCTGGAGAAGCACAAGCGGCCCCGGCGTCGCGCGTGACGCCCGTACCGAGCCTGACGCCGCCGCGCGGCGCTCGCGAAACGGAGCGAGAGGGGAATGAATGACGCGGAACGAGAAGCAGCCCGGACTCTGGCCTGCATGCTGGCCGGTGCGAATTACATCGAGTTCTGGCGGCGCGTGCGGTCGGCGCTGGACGCGTATCACCAAGACCGGATGACGGCCAGCGAGACGGTTTGGCAGATCGAGCAAATCACGACGCGAATCGAGGAAGCGAACGAAATGCTGCGTGCCCTGTGCCAGGACCTGCCCCCCATGTGTCCGTAACTCCGGGCCCGAAGCGCCGGCGACGGGCCGCCGGGCCGGGCGACCTTGTTGTGCTTCACCCCGACCGATACAATCCGCGCACGGTGGCCGGTGGCCGATTCACTTCCGCAGGGCGTTGAGATCGGGGCCCGTCCTCGATGGAGCGGAGCCGGCGGCATGCAGATCCTGGTCGTTGAAGACAATCCGAAAATGGCGAGCTTTATCCAGCAGGGGCTGGCCGAGCAAGGCTACGGTGTGGAGGTGGCCTGCCGCGGGCACGAAGGGGAGGATCAGGCGGCAAGCGAACTGTACGACGCGATCATCCTGGACGTGATGCTCCCCGACGAAGACGGGATCCAGATCTGCCGCAACCTCCGCCGCCGGGGCGTGAAGACGCCGATCCTGATGCTCACCGCACTGGCCACCACCGCCGACAAGATCACCGGTCTTGATGCGGGGGCGGATGACTACCTGACCAAGCCGTTCGAGTTCGACGAGCTGGTCGCGCGGATTCGCGCTCTGATGCGGCGCGGGCAGGCCCAGGAAGCCTCGGTCCTGCGGTTCGGCGACGTGCAGGTGGACCTGCACTCGCGGAAGGTCGTCCGGGCCGGCGAGCGGGTCAAACTGACCCCGCGCGAGTTCGCCCTCCTCGAGTATTTCATGCGGAACGCGGGCCGCGTGCTCTCCCGCACGGCCATCGGGGAGCACGTCTGGGATATGAACTTTGACAGCGACTCGAACGTGATCGACGTCTACGTTAGCATGCTGCGGCGGAAGATCGACAAAGGCTTCGAGAAGCCGCTCATCCATACCGTGGTCGGTACCGGGTACGTGATGAGCGAAGACGGCCCCGACGCCTGACTGGCGGCACGCGCATGTCTCGACCCTGGCAACAGCTCCAGACGCTGCGAGCCAAGATCACCTTGCTGTATCTGATCGTGTTCGGAGTCATTTTTGCCATTCTGAGCGTGGTGGTGATCACCGTGCGCGACCGGCAACTCCGGGAGGATTTCGACGAGCGGCTGGCCGACCGGGCCCAGGCCATGGTCGACGCCATCGATATCGCCGAGGAAGCCGGTGGTGCGCCCCGGCGGCCGCGCCGGCTGAACCCTTTTCGGTTTCCGGGCTATTATTTCCAGCTTCGGGCCGCGTCGGGCCAGGTGCTGGAGCGGTCGCACAATCTGGGCGACGTGGACCTGCCGTTCACCCCGAAGGGTCAAGGATCCAGGCAGACGCACGCGGCGGTGTTCGAGACGCTGGCCCGCGACGCCGCCGCCTTCCTCGGGTCGAGCCGGCACGCCGCCCGCCTTCTGACCCTCTACCGCGATCAACCGCCGGGCGATCCGTACTACTTGCAGGTGGCGGTGAGCATGGCCCGGGTCGATGAATCGATCGCCGCTTTGCGGCGGCTGTCCCTGGTGATGCTGCCGGCCGGGCTTGCGATGGCGGCCCTGGCCGCGTGGTTTCTCGCCCGTCGCTCCTTCGGCCCGATCGGCAAGATCGCCCAGGAGGCCCGCGAACTCTCCGTGGCCCATCTGGACCGCCGGATCCCGATCCCGGCCGGCAAGGACGAAGTGGCGGAGATGGTGCAGACCCTCAACGAGATGCTCGGTCGGCTGGAGAACGCGTTCAAGGGGCAGGAGCGGTTTATCGCGAACGCGGCCCACGAGCTCTGGTCGCCGGTGGCGGTGCTGCTCGGTGAGGCCCAGGTGCTCAGCCAGCGGGCCCGCACGCTCGAGGAGTACCAGCGGTTCGTGGCCAGCGTTCAGGACGAAATGCGGCGCCTCGGGCAGCTCGTCAAGAGTCTGCTCACGCTGGCCCGCGCGGACGCCGGTATCTCACCAACCGCGGCCACCACCCTCGCGTTGAACGACATCGTCACGGACGCCGTCCAGACCTGCGAGCCGCAAGCCCGCCAGAAAGAGGTTCGCCTGGTCACCAAGCTGGCCCTGCCGGACCCCGACCAGCCGGAGCCCCTGGTGCGCGGTGACCCGGAACTGCTGCACGTCATGCTGACGAACCTGATTCGCAACGCGATCCGCTATTCGCCGGTGGATTCGCCCGTCGAAATCGACGTGACCTTGGATTCTGACGAGGCGACCTTGGCCATTCGGGATTGCGGCCCCGGCATCCCCGAGGAGCATATCGACCACATCTTCGACCGGTTCTACACGGCGCCGGTTGGGGCGGGCATGACGACCGGTGCCGGCCTTGGCCTGGCCATCGCCAAAGGGGTGCTGCAACTCCACCGCGGCACGATTTCCGTGCAGAACCGCGAGCCGAGCGGCTGCGAGTTCCACGTTCGCCTGCCGTTGCACGTGCCCGCCGAATCGTAGTTCGCTAGGAGCCTGTCGGACTTTGGAAAGACACCGGCGATGGAACGCCAGAAACGCG
>CAZBUJ010000113.1:0-15331 GCA_964495075.1 uncultured Phycisphaeraceae bacterium | reverse complement strand
GCCCCCAGACCTCGCGCCAACCCCCCACCAGCGCCTTCATCTTTTCGAAGTACATCATGCCGTCGTCGGAATGAACGTTCGATTCGCCCTGGTACCAGATAACGCCGCGGATGGCGAACGGTACCAGCGGGTGTATCATCCCGTTGTACAGCCCCGTCGGCTCCCGCTCGTTCTCCAGCGGATGACGCGGCCAGTGCGGCGACCGCGGGAGTGGTGATTCGTCCGCCAGCGCGGCACGCGTTTCCGCGATCCATCGTTCGATCGCCTCCAGTTGGGCGGGAAGGCGTATCGCTCGGTACGCCAACGCTTTCTGCGCCGCCTCCGGCCAGATGCGACTCAACGCCGGCACCGCGTTGAACCCGCACACGGGCGTCCACGGCTCGATGCGCGTGCCGCCCCAGCACGAGTCGATCAAACCGATCGGCACGCCGAGCTCCCGGTGCAACTCGCGGCCAAAGAAGTACCCCACCGCCGAGAAACCACCCCAGCCGCCCGCCGCCACCGTCGCCGGACTGCACACACGCCACTCCGCCTGGATGTCATCCACCGGCTCGCCCGCGGGATTACGCGGCAACTCGAACAGCCGGATACGCGGGTAGTCGGCGGCGGCCACCTCCTGCTCCGCGTTCATCACCGCGCCAACGCCCATCTCCATGTTCGACTGACCCGAGCACAACCACACCTCGCCGACCAGTACGTCGCTCCGCTTGAGAAGGTTGCGACCTTGCACCACCAACTCGTGCGGACCGCCCGCGGGCACGGCCGGTAACCGAACCGCCCAACGGCCTCCATCATCGGCGGTCGTCTCGACCGAGTGCCCCGCGAACGTCACCGCCACCGCTTCGCCCGGAGCCGCCCAGCCCCAGACCGGAATCGCCATGTCCCGCTGGAGCACCATGTGGTCCCCCCACACGTGCGGCAGTCGCACGTCCGCGTCCACCACCGATGACGTCACGCCAAGCAGAACACTCCACGCCAGCAGGAAATGAATCCTCCGGCCACCTCTTTTACCGCTCACCGGGCATTCCTCCGAAGATCGTCCCCACGTACGCCAACCATCACGCCGCCCCGCCACGGCACGCCCGGGCGGCCACGCTGGGCCGTCGTGAATGTGACCTCGAGACGCTGGGCTCTCTCTTTGGCCGTCAGGCTGCGAATCAACCGGCCGGCCCGCGCCCGACGTTTCCTTGTTCCCAGGGACGAAAACAACGGCCCCCACCGATTTTGAAATCCTATCAACTCGAAAATAGGACCACAAGCCGTTCTCTGGCTCGCAGCCCACTGAGCCGGCCCACCAGACAACAGCTCGAATCCAGTGACCCGGTCACGGCTTTCGAGTCGCGCACCGACGCCCGCCATACTCGCAAGCCCCACTCACCACCTCCGCTCGCCAGTAGCCGCCCGCCAAAAACGCCTCGCGCAAATCGGCGAACGGCAATTGGCAATCCTCCCTCGTCCCTGTCCCCCGACCGAACCACCGCCGATCATTCTGCGCCCGAAGACGCAAAGTGCCTTGACTGCCCGCCCATCCCGTGCTAATCTACAAACAGCTGTCCGCAACGCCGGTCAGCTGTTTATCAAGAGTGGCTGAGGGAACAGGCCCTGTGACGCCACAGCAACCTGGTCGCCTGGACTAAGGTGCTAACTCCTGCCCGAGAGATCGGGAGAGATGAATGGCGGATCGGTCACCTTCCAAAAGGTTGACTGACCAAAACCAGGTATCTCCCGAACTGCGTTTGTCGCGGCACGCCGGTGTCGGCGGGCGCCGCCCAACGATCGTCAAGGTCGCACGGTTATCGATTGCGCCGACTGAAACGACGCGCTTGTGGTGCGCGCTTAGTGCCATCCTGTGGCATCGATCAGTCAGCGACTCCGATGGCCCGCCCAGAAGAGGCAAGGCAACCAGGAGAATACGATGCCCCAACCCGCCGTACCGGTCAACGACATTGCCGTCATCAAGCTCGGAGGCTCGGTGCTCACGGACCTCGACGCCTACCCACGCTGCGCGGACCGCCTTCAGCGATGGATCGTCCATCATCCGGATGAGCGCACCGTGGTCGTCGTGTCCGCCGAATTCGGCACCACCGACCAACTGCTCGGCCTCGCCGAATCGGTCTGCCCGTCGCCGGACCCGGCCGCTCTCGACCTGCTCTGGTCGACGGGCGAGCTCCGTTCCGTCGCTCTGCTGACGCTCTGCCTGCGCCGCCGCGGGGTGAACGCCATCGGCCTCAACGTCCACCAGTGCGGACTTCACGCCACCGACGGCGCACCCGACGCCGATCACGTGGCCATCGACGCCCACCCACTGCGCCGACACCTGGGCCGACACCGCGTGGTCGTCGTGCCCGGCTTTCTCGCCCGGGCCCCGGGCAACGCGGTGGTCTCGCTCGGCCGCGGGGCATCCGACCTGACGGCCGTCCTGCTGGCCCGCGCACTGCACGCCAACCGCTGCGAACTCGTCAAGGACGTGCCCGGCTACTTCACGAAAGACCCCAACCGCTTCGGCGACGCCCGCCCGCTCGCCCGACTGAGCTACGGCGAAGCACTACGCATGGCCGAGGACGGTTGCGACCTCGTCCAGGTGGCCGCCCTGCGGGCGGCACGCACGCATCGGTGTCCGCTCGTCGTGCGAAGCCTCAACCCGGACGACCATGCGACCGCGGTCGGTGACGCGGCGCCGGCGGCCATCGACGGACCGGATCTGCCGGTCGCCGCCGCGCCACGCTGAACGAAACCAAAAGCCATACCGGCGTTACCAGAACACGGCTGACAGGATTGCACGAGGAGAACGACTCATGAAACTCGCCACCAAGGCCATTCACGCGGCACAGCCGTCCGACCCGTCAACGGGCGCGCTGATCGCCCCCATCTACCAAACGTCCACCTTCCAACAACAGGAACCCGGCGTGAATCACGGCTTCGAGTACTCACGGACCAACAACCCGACGCGAACCCGCCTCGAACAGGTGCTGGCCGACTTGGAGGGCGTGCCCCATGCGACCACCTTCGCCTCCGGCCTCGCCGCGGAGAACGCCGTCTTCCAGGCGCTTCTCAAGCCCGGCGATGAAGTGGTCATCCCGCCGGACGTCTACGGTGGCACCCACCGCCTGCTGAACCAGGTCTACGAACCGTCGGGCTACGTCGTCACGCCGGCGGAGTTCGGCGACCTGGGCGCGGTGACCCGCGCCATCTCCAACCGCACGCGACTGCTGTGGATCGAATCACCGACCAACCCGCGTTTGCTCGTCTACGACATCGAGGCCCTCGCCCGCATCGCCCATGAACGCAACGTTCTCGTCGTCGTGGACAACACGTTCGCCACGCCGGTCTTTCAACGCCCGTTCCGACTGGGGGCCGACCTGGTGGTCCACAGTGTCACCAAGTACATTGCCGGCCACTCGGACGTCATCCAGGGGGCCGTCCTCTGCCGTGACACCGCCCTGTTCGAGAAGATAAAATACATCCAAAACGCCTGCGGCGCCGTGCCCGGTCCGTTCGACTGCTGGCTCACCCTCCGCGGCCTCAAAACGCTCGAACTCCGCGTGCTGCGCCACGCTCAAAACGCCCGCCGCATCGCGGAGGCCGTGGCCGACCACCCGGCCGTCCGCCGCGCCTACTACCCCGGGCTGCCGACCCACCCCGGGCACGACGTCGCCCAGCGGCAGATGACCGGCTTTGGCGGCATGGTCTCGCTGGAACTGCGGGCCGGCCCCCACGAGGTCCGCCGATTCGTCTCCGATCGCCGCTTTTTCGCGCTGGGCGAAAGCCTGGGCGGTGTCAAGGCACTGATCTGTCACCCCGCCACCATGACCCATGCCTCGATCCCGCCGGAGACCCGCGCCGCACTCGGACTCTCCGATTCGCTCGTGAGACTCTCGCCCGGCATCGAGGATCCGGACGATCTCGTGGAAGATGTTCTGACCGGCCTGAACGCGCTGGCCGCCGCCCGCCGGACCTCATGGCCACCGGAACCGATCGGCACCCCGAGCGGATAAGCACGCCGGACCACACACGGCGCCAGGTTGCATCGGCACGGCGGGCGACGCAACAGCCGTGCCCTCGGCAGGCCCATTCGGTCCCCGGCGCCACCGACCCGCACGGCCCGTGACTCCGCCCGCCGCGTCAAACCTGCCATGCCGGCGCCCCCACCCGTCCAGGCCCCGCCGCCATACCTTGGCAGACGACAACCCGTCAAGTAAGGTTGCCGGTTGAGGATTCGCCCGCCTCGACGAATCCTGAGGAAAGGCCGCGACGGAAACGCCGGCACCGCGAGGAGGACACGCCGATGATCATCGCCATGAAATACTTGCTGTTCGCCGTCAGTACGACAGGTTGCGCCGCCATGGATACAAAGACCATCAACACGGGCCATCTCCTCCGCCAGATGACCGACATGACGAGACTCGCCGAGTTCCCCGCCCCGCCGTACAAGACGGTGCAGTTCTCTTCCTACGATCGGGCCAGCCGCCTCGCCGGCGGACCCGCCTGGTTCGCCAACTCCGACGGCTTCGGCGGCGAGACGGTCCCCAATTTCGAGGCCGTACTCACCGAACCCGACGAGAACGGCGTCGGCGAGTACCTGGTATGCGACGTGGAAGGACCCGGTGCCGTGGTGCGCACGTGGACCGCCGGCATCAACGGCGACATCCGCGTCCATCTCGACGGGGCCGAACAACCGCTCTACGACGGACCGGCAGCCGAGTTCCTGGCCTGCCCGTACCAGTCGCTCGCCGAAGAGAGTGCCATTGATCCGGCACTCTTCGAAAACACCTTCAAGCAGATGCAGGCCGCCTACTGCCCGATCCCGTTCGCCAAACGGTGCCGAATGGTCTGGAGAGGCGAAGTCAAGAAACTGCACTTCTACCACGTCCAGATCCGACAATACCAGCCCGGCGTCGCCGTCACGACCTTCACGCCGCAGGACCTGAAGACCTTCGCCAAGGACGTCCAGGACGCGGCCCGCATCCTCGCGGACCCCGCCCGCGAACTCAAACCTGGATCGACGAAACCGGCCGTCCCCATCCAGGCGTCGCTCGCCCCCGGCGAGAAACAAGAAGTGCTGAAGCTCGACGGCCCCCAGGCGCTGGAACGACTCACGCTCAAGGTGGACGCCCGCGACACGTCACTCGCCTTGCGCCAGACCGTGCTCCACGTCGTCTGCGACGAGTATCCCTGGGGCCAGGTGCAGGCACCGATCGGCGACTTCTTCGGCGCGGCGCCGGGCATCAACCCCTACAACGAACTTCCGTTTACAGTGACGCCCGATGGCACCATGACCTGCCGCTACGTCATGCCGTTCGAGTCGTCGATCAGAATCGTGCTCGACAACCGCGGCCGACAACCAGTCACCGTGAGCGGCTCCGCCCTCCCCATGGACTACCGGTGGAACGACCGCTCGATGCACCTGCGGGCCCGCTGGCGGGTGAACCACGACGTATTCGCCTCCCCCCGAGCCGTCCAGGACATGCCCTTCGTCCTCGCCCACGGGTCCGGCCGGCTCGTCGGCACCGTCCTGATGCTCATGAACCCCTGCCGGATCCCCACCCCCTGGGGCGGATGGTGGGGAGAAGGAGACGAGAAGATCTTCGTCGACGACGAGACGTTCCCGTCGACCTTCGGCACCGGCAGCGAAGACTACTTCAACTACGCCTGGTCCGTGCCCGACATCTTCACCTACGCTTACTGCGGCCAGCCCCGAAACGACGGACCCGGCAACCGCGGATTCGTGACGAACCAGCGCTGGCACATCCTCGACGACCTGCCGTTCCGCAACCGTCTCGCCTTCTACATCGAACTCTATCCCCACGACGACGTGACCGGGATGTCCTACGCCCGCATCGCGTACCACTACGCCAGGCCCGGCCTGATGGACGATCACGTCGCCATCACCGACGACGATGTCCGGCACCTCCAACTGCCACCCGATTGGCAGCCGGGTCCGGGCTTCGGCATGCACAACGCCGTGTATCACCACGCCGAGGACCTCGTCCCGCCCGGACCGCGCGTCACCCTCCAAAAGGACAACCTCTGGGCCGGCGGACAACTGCTCGCATGGCAACCCGCCGGGCCGGACGACAAACTCGACTTGCGGTTCCCCATCGCCGAGGACGGCAAGTTCTGCCTGCACCTCGGACTCGCCCTGAACGCCGAAGCCGGCACCATCTCCGCTCAACTCGACGGCAAACCCGTCACGCTCGGCGGACGCGAAACAATCGACCTGTACGACGCGCATCGCGTGCGGGCCCGGCAATTCGGCACCGAGACCATCGAACTGAAGAAAGGCGAACACGTCATGACCGTCGTATGGCACCGCGCCCCCGAGGCCGTCAAGAAGCCGATCGTCGGCATCGACTATCTCGGCATCCAACAACGGTGACCCGGTTTCGACCGCCCCAAACGCGAACCAGGACGTCAGCCGTCTTCCGCCTGATGCAATGACGCCAGTGCGGCCAGGTCCGGCACCACCACATCGGGGCGGACGTCCTCGCCCGGCCTCGGAGTCGCCCCCGTGCCCCGCCGGCCCGCCCGCCGCTCCACCCACACCGTGGGCAATCCCAACCCCTTGGCCGGCACATGGTCGTGGTACAGACTCTGGGCCACGTGCAGCACGCGCCCACGTTCCACGCCCATCGACGCCAGGCTACGAAGCATGAACTCGAAGTTGCGTACGTCCGGCTTGTAGCTGCCCACCTCCTCCGCCGTGATGATGGCGTCGAACACCACGCCGAGCTTCGCGTTGCTGTGGGCGAACGAGGCGCGGTCGATGTTGGAAAGAACCACCAACTTGAAATGACGCTTGAGGTAGCCCAAGGCCGCCGGGCTGTCGTCAAACACCGGCCAGTCACGCACCGACTGGCCAAACGCGCTCAACTCCGATGGCCGAACGTCCGCATCGACCCGCCGGGCCAGGTCGGTGAACACCGCGCGGAGGATCTCCGGATAAGCCTTTCCCGGCGTGGCCGCCTCGTGCTTCGGCTCCAGCTCGGAGTAGAGTGACAATAGAGTGTCATGATCAAGGATCAATCCATGCCGCTTTCGCCACGGGCGAAGCGCGTCGAGAATCCCCCGCTCCCAGTCGATCAGCGTGCCATAACAGTCGAACGTCAACGCCTCGAAATCGTGCAGCCGCAGTCCACCCATGGGCCGTCCTCCCTCTGCGATCGACGCAACGACACGCCGCCAAACGAAACCCGGCCGTCACCATCGCCCCGTGGCGGCACGCGGCCCCGCGCGAGCTATCCGCGGCCGGCGTCCGTGAGCCACCAGGCCGCGACGTGTTCGAGTATGACTGTAATCAAAGCGATTTGCCAGCCCCGAAACGCGCACTCGCATTCCCGGTTCGCCACCACCAACTCCCCCGGTTCGAGCCACCCACGCCACGCCGTCACCCCCTCGACCGTCTCCCAAACCCCCCGGAATCCCTGGTTTGCGCTTTACGCTTCACCGCCACCGGGTTAGAATCCGGCACGATCAACGACCCTTTCTGATCTTTCCTCTTCCCGAGGACCTGCCTGTGCCCGCGGGCATATTCTCTTGAACTGGACGGGTCACGAAGCTCGAACGTCGTTTAACGCCCGAAATCGGGCGTGCTCGTTTATGCACGTCCGATGCGCATTGTCGTCGACGTGACCGTTACCTGAACGCGCCCGGGCGCTCACGTGCCCCGGCGAATCGAAAACCACCGAGTCGCCAGACAACAACGTGTGCCTCCGCACTTGGCGAAGAGCGTGGCCGCATCATGATCAACGACCTGTACCGCGCCGCCGCAACGACGTGGCGGCGTGCCGGGGGTTGGATCGCGGTGCCGTCGCCGGACATCCCGGATCGACGTCGACACTACGGTGCAATGCGCAGGCCGACTGGACCACTCGACCCGAAGGAGAACGGAACCATGCTTACCGTCACCGAAGCCGCCGGTGCCCACCTCGTGCAGATACTCCAGGACGAGCAACTCCCTGCCGAAGTCGCGATTCGGATCATCGTCGAAGGCGGTGGCCTGGCACTGCGACCCGATCAGAAGCAGCCCGGTGATGAGGTGCATGAGCATGATGGCCGGACCGTCCTGTTGCTCGACGCGCAGATTGCCGAACTGCTCGGCGGCGACACACTCGATGTCGAAGGCGCCGGACTCACCATCCGAGCCGGGGATGAAGACGAAGCCCCGGAGTAACCCGTTCCGCCGGCGCCCGAACCGTGGATCGCCGCCGGAACTAACGCGATATCGCCCGCCCCCGGGCCGAGAACGGTGGCGGGTGCCGCCGCACGGGATACAATAGCGCCAGCCGGAGACGTGAAGGGCTTCACGGATGCGGATCCTCCGTCGGCCGGTGGCGCGGCGACAGGGGAACACGGAAGGCGAGGGCCCGACACCGGAATCGAGCCGGCGCGAGAGACCGAGCGGCGTTCACACGTCCGCTTCGACGATCAGCCGGAAGGTGTGAGCAGCACGGTGGAATTGCCACGACGAAACCGCGATGACGTATTCCTGCCCCGAGGCGCCTTCACTCAAGCCGTCAATGCCCTGCGCCGACGAACCGATGCGCACGAACTGCGGATCGGGATCGTGTACGCCTTCGACTTCCGGACCCGCATGCTTCCCTACTGGTTCGCCGACAAGCGCATGGCACCGTGCTCCGTCCGCATCCTCGGCGACTGCCTCGACGCGGCCGGGTTCAAGCACATCCGAATCGTCCTCCAACAGTGGACGCCCAACATCCGCCCCAGCATGGCCATACTGGACGGCAAACCGCTGGACGTTCTTCTCGTGTCCGCCATGCAGGTCCACGCCGAACCGGCTTACGACCTGATTCGCGACGCTCACTCCCTGGGCCCCCGACGCCCGCTCATCCTCGTCGGCGGCCCCAAGGCCATCTACGAACCGACCGACTTTTTCGAGCTGGGCCCGAGGCCCGGCGTCGGCGCCGATGGCGTGGTCACCGGTGAAGTCGTCGTGCTGCTCGAACTCCTCGAGGCCGTCCTGCACTGTCGCCGTGCCGGCGATACCGCCCGCGATGCATTCGAACGAGCCCGCCGCGCCGGCGGCATCGACCGCGTGCCCGGCCTCGTCTACCTCCACCCGGACGCGCCCCCCCGTCGTCCCTTCGCCGTCAATACCGGCGTCCAGCGCCTGCTCAGGGATCTCGACGAACTCCCGTTGCCCGACGCCGGATTCCGTATGCTCGAACCACCGCACCGGCGCCCCGAACTGAGCCCCAGGCCGTGCAATGCCCGGACCGCGGGCAAGTACTCATCCATCGCGCCGCTGCTCACCACGCAAGGATGCCGGTTCCGTTGCCCGTTCTGCCCCATCCCCGCGTTCAACCAGCGAACCTGGAGGCACAAGAGCCCCCAACGAATCGCCGCCGAAATCAAACACATCCACGACGAATTCGGCATTGTGAAGTTCTTCGGAACCGACGACAACTTCTTCAATGACCGACAGGTGGTTATCGACACCCTGACGGAAATGGCCCGAACCACCACCCGCGGCGTGCCGCTGGCTAAGCGGATCGCCTTCTACACCGAAGCCACCCAGTTCGACGTGGTCAAGAACCGGGATCTCCTGCCGCTCTGCCGGGAGAGCGGCGTCCGCGGACTATGGTTCGGGATTGAAGACCTGACCGCCGACCTCGTCGCCAAGGGGCAAACCCCCGACGCGACGGCCGACCTGTTCGCCCGCCTGCACAGACTCGGCATCGAACCGCACGCCATGCTGATTCACAGCGATGCCCAACCTCTGCGCACACCGGCCAACACGCTGAACGGACTGCTCAATCAGACCCGCTACGTGTTCGCTCGCGGCGCCGTCACCTATCAATGCACCTACCTCGGACCGGCCGTGGGCACCCGCGACTTCGAACCCGCCGCCAAGGCGCGGGCCATCTTCCGGAACGTCGGGAAGAAACCCGTGCCGCAGGCGTTCCAGGACGGAAATCACGTCGCCGCGTCCCTGCACCCGCGTCCGTGGACGAAGCAAACGAACCTGCTTCGCGCTTACATGTGTTTCTACAACCCGATCAACCTGCTCCGCGCACTCCTGGCCGCACCACGAGGAGCAGTGGCCCGCAAACAGGTCGCCATGCAGATCGTGGGAATCCTCGGCCTGACCCTTACCATCCCACGCATGATGCACTGGGCGCGACGATTGAAGCGCGGACCCATCGAAGTCTGGGACGGCCTGCAGCCAGCGCGGATCCCCATGGTCGACCCGGTCAGCCGACAGCAAGTGAACTGGGCGATCGAACACCTGCCCACACCGGATTTGACCGGCGCGTCCGCTTACGCGGGCGAAGGTGTCCTGACCGCCATGCAACCCGGCGCCGTGGCCGCCGCGGAGTAACCTTAACATCGGATAAACACTAAACCAAAGAAAGGACATCAGTCGGATCATGAACTGCATCAGGATCCTCAGCATCACAATTCTCGTGGGACTCGGCGTAATGCCCGCCCGGGCCCAGACGCCGCCTCCGACCTCGCAGCCGACCGAAACCGACCAACAAGCCGCGAACGACGCGGTCGTGGTCACGGTCAACGGAACCCCGATCCGCCAGAGCGAGGTCGACGCGATGTTCCGCCGCGCGTTCCAGCTGCAATCCCAGGCTCGACCGCTCCCCGAACCGTTGCTCGCCCAACTCCGCCAGCAAATGGAACCGCAGATCATTCAAGCCATGACCAACGATCTCCTGATCGATCAGGCGGTGACCAGGGAGAAAGTGGCGGCCACGCCGCAAGAGGTCATGGCCGAACTCGAGAAGCAACTGAACGCCCATCTCGTGCTGTCTGAACTGACCCGCGCCGAGTTCGAGGAGCAGGTCAAGGCCCACACCGGAAAATCGCTGGCGGAGTTCCTCGGCGAGCAGGCGGCCAGCCCCGATCTCCAGCGGAGCGTTCGCCACGCGAAACTCATCCGAATGCAGTTCACCAAGGAACTGGACGTAACGCCCGAGCAGATCAAGACGCGCTACGAACGTGATCGCGAACGCGTCTACTCGAAGCCCGCCATGGTCCGGGCGAGCCATATTCTCATCTCTACCCAGAACGCCGAGTCGGACGAGGACAGAAAAGTCGCCAGGGCACGGGCCGAGGTGCTGGTCGCCGAAGCCCGCAAGCCGGACGCCGACTTCGCCGCCCTGGCGGCCGAGAACTCGGCCTGCCCGTCCAAGGCGCAGGGCGGCGACCTCGGTTTCTTCCCCCGCGAAGGACAGATGGTCGAACCGTTCGGCGCCGCCGCGTTCGCCCTCCAGCCCAACGAGATCAGCGACGTCGTCGAAACGAAATTCGGCTACCATGTCATCAAGGTGACCGATCGAAAGGAAGCCTCGACGATCACGCTCGAAAAGGCCACACCCCTCATCCGGGATGCACTCGTCGCCGAGCGGCTGGCGGAACTCCGGGACAAGTACGTGGCGAAGCTGCGGGAAACGGCAAAGATCGAATTCGCCGGGAAGACGACCACCCGACCCGCGACACCATCGACACAGCTCTCGCGATGAAGCGCTGGCACGAAAAAACGCGGTCCGCCCCGGCGTGGGGTGGACCGCGTGGCTTTGTCACCCGCTCGCAATCGCGGACCGGACCGCTCGAACCACCTACTGCGGCCCCGTGATCCGTGTCGCGTAGTACGCGTAGTCCTCCATGTCGATGACGTCGTTCTCGTCGTGGTCGAACACGTGGCACGGCCACGCCAGCGTGCCGTCGGGCGGCGGCGTCGCCACGAAGCAATCCTGGAACACGGCGAACTCCGCGAGGTCCGCATCGTCGTCGCCATCCACGTCCGCCCCGTCGAACCGGTTGAGCACGACCGCCTCACAGCCGTCCAGGTGGACCGATCCGGTGGTCGCGCTCCCCCTGGCTATGATGTTCGTGAACTTGGCCAGGGCCGCGGTGCCCTCCGGCATCGTGAAGTCGATCGTCAACTCGTGCCACACGTCTTCGGGGTCGCCTGCATCGATCGTGTTCGGCCCGCCCGGAACGATATCGACGCCTTCGGGCACGCTGCCCGCCCGCCACTCCACCTTCATGCCGGCACTCCCCGGCCCGGACAGCGGATCCGCCGACGAGGAATACAGCAACGCGCTGATGTCCAGCGTCTCACCCGGCACGACCTCGATCTCCTGCCACACGCCCGCCACCGCCTGCCCCCTCGCCCGCATCGTGCAGTCGCCATCCGCCGGAACAATGATCTCCGGTGGCAGCAGGCAACTCTTCCGCGCCGACGATACGCCGTCGCTGAAAAACTCCGTCCAGTGATCCAGGCCCCCCGGACCGCCAAACCCCTCCTCAAAACTCGGATTGAGCAACTGGTTCGAACCACCGTCGCGCCGCGCTTCCGCCGTGTCAAAGAACACCGACCCGGAGGTCCCTTCTCCGCCCGCGTAAACGCATACGATCCTCGCCAGGGACGCATCCTCCGGCACCGTCGTGCTCAACTCCACCGGGATCCATGAATTCGTCGTGGCGTCCTCGTCAAACGCCAGGTTCTCCTCCACGCCGATCAGCGAGTCGGCGAACTCCAGCTTGATGCCCACCCGCGCGTTCCCGTTCAACGGATCGCTCGACGGAATCATCGCCCGCGCCGTCATGACGATCCGGTCGCCGCCCGTCAATTCGCCCATCTCCTGCACGAGACCCGAGTACGGCTCCTCCACGCCCAGCTTGACGCTGGACCCGCCATGGTACGCCGCTTCGTCCGACTTCTGCTGGTCGTTGAACCCGACCCACTCGTCAATGCCCGTCGGGTTCGGGTCCGTGCTGATGCCGGCCGTCTCGAAGTCGCCATTGACGACCTCGCCGCCCGACGCCCCCGTCATGACCACGTCGTCCCAGTAAACTGACCCGCGGATATCGCCGATCGTGTAGTCGAGGACACAGATCACGCGAACGTTCAGCGTGCCGCTCGGCGCCGTCACCGGACCGATGCTGGCCTCAATCCACGTGTCGCCCGGCGAACCCGCGTCCACTACGATGGCCTCGTGCGTGGCCAGCACCGAGCCGAACAGGCCCAGGAACTGCACCCGAATGCCCGCCTCGCCCGAACCGCTCAGCTTGTCCGTGCTGCGCGTGTACAGCCACCCCGTCACCGTGACCTGGTCGTCCGGCTCGGCCGCCACCTCCTGCCGACCGCCCGCCGCCGGGTTCACGGAGTCGCCGAAGGCCTTCAACGACGCCTCGCCGTCCGCCGTGCGATTCACCTCCCGCGAACGCTCGACGTTCTCCCCGAACTCCGTCCAGCCCGCCGGAATGAACGGGTTGGGTCCGCCCTGCCCCGGACCGAACTCCAGGCTGCCGTTCCGCACGATGTTCTGCCGCGCCATCAACGCCGAGGGCACCAACAGACTCGCCACAATCAGCGCAACCCCAAACCGTTTGACCGATAGCATCTAACCACCTCCGTCGGTCGATGTGATTGATTCGTCCCGCCGCGCGGGGATGGCCCCGCGCGTCCCAATCCTCGCTCCTGCGCCGCCGAGCTACATGTCCCCGTTGACGGGGTGCTTCGAATTCCCCAACCCCCACGACCAGTAAGGTCGATTGCCGAACGCATCCTTGTCCAGTGCGTTCTCATACCCGCGCTCGCCGGCTTCGTTACCTTCCCAGTCAAAGTAATTGACCGATCGAATGGGGCTCACGTGGGCATCCACGAACAGGAAGTGACTGCTCGACCCGCCCACGTGACGCGGGTTCCAGTTCACCGCGTCCGCCATCATTACCGCGTGCTGCGGGTACGTAATGTGGTTCACCAGGTTGCCGTTGATCGCCGGTATCTCAAAGTCTCCCGTGCTGGCACCCGGGCTCCAGTCGTTGAACCAGTACTCGGTGTACAATTCCTCCACGTACTCGTCACCGGTCAACGAAATCGACGGGAAATGCATCGCCCGGAACTCGCGCCACCGGTCGTCCGCGCGACGAACCTTGTAGAAACTGATTCCCGTGCCGGGGCCCGGATCGCCGTAGACGCGGTAGCCCGTCACGGACTGCGGACCACGCCCCGCACGGTGCCCGGCGATGTCGCCGAACTTCGCCTGTGGACAGATGAAAATGTCCAAATCCCGGATGTACGGCAACAGGTAGAAAAGCTGGTGATACTGCGTGTACGGCGCTTCGTTGCGCAGTTCGCCGCGCCCGCTCAGCCAGGGCAGCCGGCCGTTGTTGTCGCCAGTGTAGAACTCGATCGCCAGGCCGAGCTGGTGCATGCCCGTTTTGCACACCGTGTCCCGCGCCTGGTCCCGTGCCTTTTGTAACGAGGGCAGCAGGATCGAGATCAACAGAGCGATGATCGAGACGACTACCAGCAACTCAATCAGCGTGAAACCGCGATCACGTGCGTCCGGCCTTGTCCCCACCGCCCCCTGCGTGGATCTCCTCACGGCCTGTATCCTCCGACAACAAACTCCCTCTGATGGGTACGACGCGGCCACTGTATCGTGAACGCCACGCCCCCACCCGCACGGTCGACTCGCTGCACGCCCAGCCCTCCGGTGACTGAACAAGGTCAAGGCAACGGCAACGGTCTAGCGGCGCCGCACGACCGCCAGGCCCATCACGCCCAGCAGCACCAGCGCGGCCGGCTCGGGCACAAACTCCATGGTCCCGAAGTCGATCCGTCCCCAGTTGTCCGGGTCCGCCACGTCGATCTGCGGCTGGAACCACCCGCCGACCCGCGCGTCGTTCAGTATGCCCCACAGACCGTACGGATCCTCCTCGTCGGGATTGCCCATGTCGAACGCCCGAGGTCCGCTCGTGTACTGCGTCCCGCCTTGCCAGATGAGGTACTCGATCGTGGCCGGATCCTCCTCTGTCAGGCTGTTGGGGTCGTAGATCATGCCCAGCCGAACCGTCTCACCCAGCGTGTACGTCAGACCCTGCTCCGCCGTAAAATTGTAGAATGGCAACCGCCCGCCCCAACACGAAATCTCACCATCCGACGTACGCAGCATGAACACCCCGTCCACCTGCTGAGACCACCACGGCGACAGGTTCAACCCGCCCTCCATGTCGGCCGTGCCCGTCAACGTCACGTCCGAGTAGAACTCGAACGCGTCCCCGTTCATGAACACGGCCTCCGACACGCCGCCCGTGTCCGAGAGCCGGAAGTTATGGCGGTTTGCCCAGCCCCCCGCCCCGTCGCCGTCCAGGCTCGCATCCTGAATCCAGAGGCTCGTCGGGTAGTCATTCCACGTCGTCAGCACAGAAGTCGGGTCGTCATTGAAAATCCGGGTGTTGATAATGGCACTGTCGATCACCGGCGTGGCCTGGGCGATCGCTACCACCCCCAATCCCAGCAGTAGCGCTACCGCAATCGCATTCCTTCCCATTGTGAATCCTCCTGTTC
>CAZBUJ010000112.1:0-15385 GCA_964495075.1 uncultured Phycisphaeraceae bacterium | reverse complement strand
TGAAGTCCGAAGCCCGTCGCCTCATCACGCCGTCACCTTCACCCATTCCGGGGCCACATCCGAGTAGGCCGGCTTGATCGTGACGCTCACCATCTGGCCTTCCTCGAGCGGCTCGCCCTTGGAGAAACTGATCACCTTGAAGTCGGCCCACAGACCCATGGTGCCCACGAGATCCTTGTCGGCGTCGAGAATCGCCATGGCGACCGCGGTGCGGTTCAGCCAGGCACCAAGCACCTTGGTGAAGCCCGCGTCGCCCGGGTCGTAGGCCATCTCGAACTCGACGCTGCCTTCCTTGAGCGTGGGCTCCGTGGCTCGCCAGCCGTTGTTGGCCCGCGTGGTCACGTCGGCCTCACCCTCTTCGAGGTTGAGCGTGACGTCGCGGACGTTGCCCATCTCTGTCAGGCCGGAGGGCGCCGCGCCGCCGTGAATGCCATCCGCGTCGGGAGTGCCCCAGCTGGCCCGGGTTCCGCTGCCGAGGTAGTACATCTTCCCATTCATGCCCAGCTTGATTGCCATGCTGCGCCCTCCTTAGCGCGTATTGCCGATCAGTGATAGCCGCATGTTCGAGTACGTCGAGCGCACTTCAACGGTGCTCAGATCAACACCCGACACTCGCACCGAATCACCCATGGGCCAGCGCGATGTCGCCGCGCCTTGCCGGATCATGAAGTCGGCATCGGACGCCGCGAAACCACCCGTCGACGTCAAAATGAGCGTGACATTCGCCACCAGCGGCTCGTCGGCCAGTGGGACCCACGTGCTGGTCAGATCGATGCTTCGCAGAACGGCATTGTTGGCCACGTCTCTATCTCCTCACGCGGTACGTGACGCTCACGACGCTGGTGAAGACCCGCTGCTGATCGAGATGCTCGGGGGCGAACACCGGCTCGTGGGCGATGGACAACCACGCCGCCTCGAGTAGCGCATCAAGCGGCTGGAGGCGCAGGTGATCGACGATCTGCTCAACCAGGTCCGCCAAAGCATCGAGCTCCGCCGGTTCGTCCGGATTGACCTTCTGCTGGATGCCGATGTCGATCGTGCAGTCGAAGTAACTGCTGGTGCGCGTGGCCGTGGTGATCTCAACCGACTTCGGCACGACCAAGACGTGCAGGTCGGCCAGGTCCGACAGCTCAACGGCAGGGACGTATTTCCGTACGGCGGTGAATGGCATGCCGAACGAGCCGGCATTCAGACTCGCCACCACGGCATCGGCAACATCGATCATGGTACTCACGGCTGCGTCGCTCTTTCCGAGGGAACAGTAACGCCACGCGCTGCCGCCAGCGTCCACACCGCCCGTTTGAGCGACTCAAGCGTGCGGCCCTGTTCCACCTGGGCGCGTTCGATCCGGGCCACGTCGGCCTTGATACCGGCGAGTTGTTCGACGGCGCGGGTATGCTGGTACGTGCCTGCGACCACCAGGCTGATCAAGCCGGCCATCGTCGCCACCCACTTGGCGTGGCCATTGATGCGCTGAGCGACGGTCATCACAGTGCCTCCGTCTTCACGTGCTTCGTATGAATCCGCAGCGCCATGCGGTACGGATCACTGTAGCGCCACGGCGGTTCGCCACTCGGCGCCATCACCTCGTACACATGCGCCACTGCGCCCTCGGGCTCACGAATCCGGTCACCGGCCTTGGGCAGCACGGCTTCGCCTCCAAGCACCAGGTCGGCGGCGCGGACAATGAAGTCCCGTGCTTCGATCCGATGGATCACGCCGTACTCGTCGGCCTGCTCGAACTCCGTCCGGCCGATCGTCGCGAGCAACTCCACCGAGTCGGCGCTGCGCTCATAGACCACCGTCCGGGTCATGTGCGCGTGACGCTGCGCCTCCAGCCACGCCGCGCCCTGTTCGAGCAGGTTCATTGTCAGTCCGTAGTCTGTAGACCGTAGTCTGTAGGTCAGAGTCCGCCGTAAGAGTCGGTTTGCCCGCGCCTGCAGCCTTCGGTCTACAGCCTCTTCCTCACTGCATCATGCGGATGCGCACGGTTGCATCGGCGTCGGCCGCGGCGCGAACGCACTTGCCGATGAGCTTGTTGGCGCCGGTTTCGTCGTCGGTCTTCGCTTCATTGTCGGCCACGTCCCAGTAGACCTTCGCCCCGGCGGGGATCCCGCTGCCGCCGCCGGTGGCTTTCGGGAAGTCAAAGACGCCGGTCACCGCCAGCGCGCCGAGCGCGTTGGCCGGGATGTCCACCTTGGCCACACCGAGCAATTCGCCCTGGACCACCACCTGCCCGGCGGTCACCGCCGAACCGGGCGTGTAGTCGACGCTGTTGCCGTCATGTATGAATGTAACCAGTGCCATTGTGCGTCACTCCTTGTAGGCTTCAGACTTCGGGCTTCAGGCTTCAGGAAAGGGCTGGTCACGACTGCTTCACCTGCAGCCTGCAGCCTGATTACGCTTCGCCCTTCATCCGTAGCGCACCTCGGTAGTCCTGCTCCCTCACCCCGAAATCGATGTACCCGCGGAACTGGATGCCCAGCGTGTTGAAATCGGCGTCGGTCTTTTCGACCGTGGGCCGGTCGACGCCGTTGAGGAATGCGACCTCGATGGCCGGCAGCCGATTCGGGTCGGCCAGCAGGTACCACGCCTTGCTCGACGCGCCGGTGAACGACGCATTGGACAGATACACGCTGGAGACCACTTCGAACTTGCCCACGTGCGGATTCGTCGAGGGCTTGGCCTTGTTGGCGGTGGTGGTCTCATTGAGCTGGACGCTCTTCATGAGCATCTCGGCCGGGACCTTGAGCGCCGTGGGGACCAGCAGGATCCGGGCGGGCATGCCCAGGGGCTTGCCGTTGGGCTTGGTCTGCTTGCCGAAGGTCACCTCCGCATCGGTCAAGCCGTCGACCGACAGCGCGGAGTCCGCACCTTCGACGTAATTGCCGTGGTCGGCGTGGAAGAACGCCTTGCCGTCGGACTGGACCGGGTTGCGCAGCCACAGCCCCCAGACCGCATCGGCGATCGCCTCGGCCGCGCCCATACCGATCTGACGCGGGATGTCGGTGAATGCGCCCATGTCGTCGTTGATGATCATCTGGCGCGTCAACGCAAACATGATCCCGTGGGTGTCGGCCTTCTGCCCGAAGGTCTGCTCGTCCAGCTTGCCGTGCTTGAGTTCGCCGTCGGGCCCGACCTGCTGAAACTGGAAGCTGCCGGTCATGCGGTAGCGGGTGTGTTCCTTGAAGTCGTTGACGCTGGCGATCTTGGCGATCCTGCGCCAGGCGTCCTCGACGTAGTTGTAGCCCTCCAACAGCATCTTGTTGGCGATGTTGCTGAGGATGCCCGGCAGACTCAGGGTGCTGAATGCCGCCTCCAGCCAGCCGGAAGCATCGCGGCGGAAGCGGGGCAGCTGCTGACCGCAGGCCAGCTCGCAGAACTCCTGGACACCCACACCGCGCAGTTTGTCGGCCGCTTCGAGGATCGGCCCCGCGAAGATCGCCTCGATCCGCGAGTTGGGCAGACCCGATGCCATCAAGGCGACGGCTTCAAAGACCTGTGGGCTGCTGTTGCGCGACCGCGTCTGCGTCGCCGACACTTGTGGTCGGGAAGCACGAAGCACGTGCAGCTCGGTGCGGGTCTCGTCCCAACCTTCCTCGATGGCCTGGGCCTCGATATCGGGGTGCTTGCCGCCGCAGACCTTGCGGATGGCCTCGACGCGGCGCGTCTCGGCCGCCAACTGCCGACGCATCTGCACGACGGGATCGTGGTCGGCAGCGGACGCATTCACGGCGTTGGGCGTGGCCGACGCGGGCCCCGATTGCGGCGCAGGCTCACGTGGTTTGTCCGCCTTCGGTTCGGAGTTGATCGATGGGTCGCCATTGTTGGACGCGCCGTTGTCGTCCGTCTGCGTCGCGTTCTGCGGCGGGGTGTGCTCGGCAGTCGTGACGTTGTTGTCGTCCATGGACGGTTGCTCCTTGATCTGTGCGGCGATCCGGGCCGAGGTGGCCGTATCCGCGCCGCTGTCGACGAACGAGATCTCTTTGAGGACAGCTTGACGGACCACATGGACTGGCCCGTCAAACGTCCTGCCGTTGACGGTGATGCGCTGGCCGTTGGGCACGAACTCGGCATCCACCACGGCAGCACCGATGCTGGCTTGCCAGGGGAAACCGTTAATTGCGCTCTTGGCCACGTCCCGAGCCCAACTCGTGTCGCGACTGATCAGACCCTCGGCCACTACCTGGCCGTTCTCGATGGCCACGCGCTTCGTGTGGCCCACCCCCTGGCGCGGGTTGTGATCGAGACGGATGGGAATGTCCTGCCGCTCGATGGTGAGGCCTTCCAAATCGACCACGACGGGGTAGGAAAATCCGGTGATCCGCATCGTCCCGCCGGTGTAGGCCACCATGCGGAACCGCGGCATCTGCTTGTCCGCGTCGCCGGCCGCTTCCACGGTCAGCGGGCAGCGGAACGTCAAGTACTCAGGCTGCTTGTCGGTCTTCGACATCCGTGTCGACCTCCTGGTCGTCATCGTCGATGACCGGCCGGGGCTCCTCCGTGAGCCCCAACTCGGCCATCAACTGCTTCTCTTTGGCACGCTGACGCAGCTCGACCTCCCAGTCTTTCCCCTGGCGGGCATACTCGGCGGCAAGGGTCGTGGTGTTGCTGGTCAAGCGCGTGGCCTGCGCGTTGGCCTCTTTGGCCGGATCAACGTGCTCGGTTCCATCGAAGAACCACTGATGGGCAAGGCCGCGCATGCGCCGCAGCATCGACAGCTCGGTGGTGAGCATGGCCTCCGTGACCCAGGCGCCGAAGATGCGATCGAGCACCGCCTCGGCGAGGTGGGCCTGCTCCACGCGGATGGCTTTGTAGTAGGTCTGGTGGTCGAGTCGCCCGGAAGCGTAGTTGTAGCCCGAGCTGTTGCAGGCGGCGATGTTGTACGGCAGGTTCAGGCAGCGGGCGATCTCGTTGAGGATCTCGCGCTTGAACTCGGCATAACTGGTCGTCGGCTGCTGGGCCTCAATCTGTCCGAGCCGCCAGCCGTCGGGCAGCACGGTGGCCATGCGCTTCTCTAGCTCGACCACGTCCATCGGCTCGAGTGCCTGTGCCTCGCCGTTGGCCGGCGCATCGGTGAACAGCACGGCGGCGAAATCCGCGGCCGTCTCGGCCGCGGCGATCACGGCCAGCGTGTAGCGCCGCAACTGCGCGAACAGCGGGAGCGCCGGCGTGATTTCCGGAACGCCCCGATGCTGGCCCGGCCGATCGGACCGGAACCAGTGAACCACCGCCTCGGCCGGCACCATGTCGTACTGCGTTTTCCACGCCACCAGGTCGCCGGGGTGCTGGCGCAGCACCGTGTACGTCTGGGGATTTCCCCAAGCATCCAGCATGATGCCGTCGATGTCGTTCGCGGTTGGCCAGATCGACATGACCGGCGATGCCACGCGGTCGGCTTCGACCAGTTGAACGTCGAGCGCCACGGGCGAATCGATCACCGGATTGGCCGTCAGCACGGCGAACGTCTCGCCGTCGGTCGCCTTGGCCATCCGCATGGTGCGAAGCTTCTCGGCCAATCTTGTGGCCCGGGCCCACTCCGCGAATGCCGCTTCCACGGCGCGGTTGACCTCAGCATTATCAGTGAGCAGTTGCAACCGCGGACCCGTGCCGATGCAGTCGTTGGCGATGGTCAGCACGATGCCCCTGGCGTAGCTGTTGTTGGCGACCTCGTAGCGGGCGCGTTCGCGGAGCTTCTTGCGCACGTCCGCCGATGCCGCCGAATCCGCCGACAGCGCGTCGGCCATCGCCCAGTGGCGGGCGTTCTCCGCCGTGGTCTGCGCCGCGTCGTAGCGCGCTCGCAAGACGGCGGGCGCAGCCGCCGGGCGGGACCGTCGAGCCTTCCTGGTCTGGCGGAACGGCCACATCAAACGGTCCCTCCCGGCGAGATCTTCGCGAGCTTGACGCCCAGCCCCTTGGCCCGGCTGGCTTTCTTCGATTCGAGGTACTTGTCCGCCGCAATCTGCTCGGTAAGCTTGTGCTGCTCGACGCTGCCGGAATCGCCGCTGGCCTTGGCCGGCCCTGCGGCGTTGGTCTTGATCGAGTTGTCGAGCTCTTCGCCCATGTACGTGCTCCGGCAACAGTACCCTGCCACTGGTTACCTATGCCGCGATGTGTGCAGCGCACCGCGCGAGCCTGGGAATCCCTCGCCGAACGCAAAATTGTTCCGCATCTAGAACCTGGCACCGTGCAATCAGGGCTGCGGCAGGCTTGCGGAGGTGAGTTCATACGTCGTGATGCGCCGGCCGCAGTAGCGGCATTCCCGGCGGCGCAGCAGCCGGCCGCCCAGCGCGCGGCGGGTGTAGAGCACGCGGAAGTGAGCGCAGCCGCAATTGGGACATTCCAGGCCGCGCTTCGGCTTGGGCGTGTGCTTGTCGTTGACCTGGGGCATCTATCGCCTGCTCCTTTGAACTTCCGACAGGCGGATGGGCTGCCGCGCGGGGGCGGCCCTGACCTCGGTGCCCGGCAGCACCGCGCCCTGGATGGACGCGGCCACCGCACAGCCGACGAGGCAGTCGAGCCAGTGATTGTCCGGACCGCCGGCGCGGAGCTTCCATTCGTCCACCACCCGACCCCGCGCCTCCGTGCGCACGCGGTACTCGGCGGTGAGGTGCTCGGCAATGAGCTGATGTTCGGCGGGCTTGCGTCCGAAGAGTGACAGACAGCCCGGATCGCCCATCGCCACCGACAGCCGGGCGTGGATGAAGCTCTTCCAGTAGTTGGTGTCGATCAAAACGTGCCGCACCTGGCGGCGCCCTTGCACATTGGGAATCCGCCAGTGGTGACCGATCCGCTCGCCGCGCTTGCGCTTGTACTCGCTGAAGGGGATGCTCGACGCGCCAACGTAGCGCCCGTGGCTGGGCATCACCAGGCTTGCATGCGCGCACTGGCGGCAGAACTGGTAGACCACGTCGGTGGACTGACCCCAGTTGGCGTCGATCAGACACCGCTCGATCCGCAACTCGGCCCCGTCGTCGCGCCGCCAGCGGCGAGTCAGGTAGTCGTCGGTGAGCTTCTCCAGCCCGGCGTAGATCGACCCTTCCAGGCCGGCACTCGGCGCGGCCCGCCCGAGCGTCTTCTGCGCTTCCCGCAACGTGAAGTACCCGCGCTGCTGATCGGGATACGTACCATAGTCCACGACGTAGCCGGTGAAGTCATCCTCCCACGCGATGACCGTGTGAAAGAGCAGCTTGCCCTGCACGTCGATGAACATCGTCAGGTGATTGGCCCCGATCGGAATCTGGCCGCGCGGGTGGCCGTTGGTCTTGGCGGCGATGGCGTCAGCGGAAAGTTGATCGGAATCGCCCTCGTCCTGCGGCAACGGCTCATTCTGGTACTCCGCCCAGAAGGCCCGCTCATCCTGCAACCGCAGGTTCATCGCGTGCTGGATGGCGGACAGTTCATCCTCGTTGTGGCGCTGCGGCCAGGCGATGACCGCGCCGGCATCCATTTCCCGGCGATGCTGGCGATAGAACTCGGTGGCCTCGCGGCCGTCGCCGTCGTTGCGGAAGCTGTCGGAGCGAATCCGGGCGTATTCGTCCCAGAGCTTCTCGTTGTCGGGGAAGGCGTAGACCAGCTTGGTGCGCTCGCCTTGCCAGGCCGGGTGCTTGTCGCGATCGAGGATCTGGTCGGCCATGTCGCCCGGACGGATCACGGTGCAGGGCATGATGCCGGAGATCTTCTGTCCCGGCCCGGCCAGGTTCAGGATCGCGCCGTTGAGCGTCTCCATCCGCGAGCGGACCTGCTGATCGCTGCGCGCCGACTCGTCGGTCTGCGGGTCGTCCAGCACGACCAGCGAGGGGCGCACCGCCCGGCCGTCGGCGCGCTTGTACTTCATGCCGCGAACCCGGCTCTCGATGCCCGCCACGCGGATGATCGCTCCGGAGGCTGCGCTGCCTTCGATGGTCGGCAGGACAATCTCGTCGGCGGTCCAGACGATCCGCGTGGCCTTACCGTTACAGAGCTGGCCTTTGGCCCGGTTGTGAATCCGCTCCAGGGCGTGGATCGGGTACACCGCTTCGGGATAGTCCTCCAGCAGGTGCTCGTTGGTCTCGAACTCGACCTTGATGCTCTCGAGCATGTTGCGGGCGTGCCCGGCGTCGGAGCCGATCAGGCAGACGAACTCGCGCGCGCCGGTGAGCATCGCCCAGATGCACGCCGTCTCGGCCAGCGTGGTCTTGCCGCTGCCGCGCGGCATGGCCATGGCGAACAGGCCGCCGTGCAGGACAGCGGTCTCGATCTTGGCGATGACTTTCAGGTGATCGTCCGACCACGGCAGGCAGAAGCTCTCCGGGAAGTAGGTCTCGCAGAAGAACCGGAAATCCTCGCGCGCCTGTGCCTTGCGCTGCGGAACGACCACACCGGAGATGTCGCCGATGTCCCGGCCGATGGCCGACAGTTCGGCGTTGCGGGCGCGGGCGGCCTCCTTCATCGCCTCATAGTCGGCGGACTGCCTGTCCGGCTCGGGGTTGTGCCGCAGCCACACGAGCCACGCGGCATAGCGCAGCAGATCGACGTGCTTCTCGTCGCCGATGCGGTAGCCCGCCCGGTTGCGGTGGCGGCGCAGCTGCCGTTCGCTGATCACCTCGCCCAGAGGCGTGGAGTTCAGCATCCGCGTCAACACCGACGGTCGCAATTGGCGCGGGTCAATCGCCACCGGCCACCTCCCGCACCAGCCAGGCGGCGTAATGCACCAAGTTGACCGTGCCGTCGGCGTTGGTGGGCGCTCCGGCGTCGATGTCGGCGCGGACCATCGCCTCGGTGATGCGGCGGCTGCCTGCGGCGGCGAGGATTTTGGCCGCCTGGGCGAGCGTCAGGGCCGTGATTTTCGGCGTTTTGGCGGTCATATTCTCTAGCCCCCAGGCATGCTTACGAAAAGCCGTAACTTCTTTGACCACAGGCGTTTAATTGCCTTGATGTTGTTACGCCGTCCTGGCTTCATATGGCTGCGACGAACGCAACGCCAAGGAGAATCGCCATGACGCGACGCGAGCAGAACCGAACGCAGAGGACCCTGGAACAGATCGCCGCCCGGCACCTCGACATCGAGACGCTGGCCACGCGTAGGAGCGACAGCCTCGATTTCCACGAGGTGGCGGTCTGGGAGGTCAAGAGGGCCCTCGAAGCCGCCTACGAGGCGGGCCGGAAAGCGGCCGACCCGCATCACGACCTCCAGAGCGGAGGAAACTGAGCCATGCGAACCAGACGGATCGAACTTGAAGGAAGCGCCGGGCACGTCGTTATCGAACGCCAGCGCGGTAGCGCCACCATCCGGATCGACAGCATCCTCCGCGAGCCTCGCGGCAAGCAGGCCTGGATGACCTGGGAAATCCCCAGCCGAACCGGCGACGACGAGTTCCACAAGATCGCCGAGATCGTGCAGCGCCGCTGCGACGGCGTACGCGGCACGAACAGCGACATCCATGCGTACCTCCGCGAGATTCGGCGCGTGGCGGATTGAGCCGCAACCACCCGGAGGGCGACCAACGCCCTCCGGAACCACCACCAAGGAGCCATGGCCATGACGGTCGGCGAACTCAAGCAGATGTTGGAAGGCCTCGACGATGACGCGGAGGTCCGCGTCGCGCACGAGCCGAGTTGGCCCTTCGAATACGACATTGCCCGGGTCGTCGCGGTCCAACCGGACGACGACGCGGCCAATCCCGTCCACCGGGCCATCGACGACGAGGGCAACTGCGCGACCGTGATCTACCTGGTTGAAGGCTGCCAGCTGGGCTACCTGCCCGAGCAGGTCGCTATAGAGATCGGTTGGAAGTGAGCCATCGCCAACGTGACGATGATGGAGTAGTCCACAAACCCCCAAAACAGGAACGTCACCATGAAGCAGAACGAGATCAAGATTGGCGAGACGTACACCGCGAAGGTCAGCGACCGGCTCACCAAGGTCCACATCGACAGCAAGCACTCCAGCGGCAAGGGCTGGAACGCCACCAACCTCGCCACCCAGAAGCGGATCCACATCACGAGCGCCGAGCGCCTGCGGGCGTCCGCCGCGCCCGCGAAGGAGCCGGCCAAGGCGGAAGTGCCCAAGCCGGAAGCGCCGAAGGCCGCGATGCCCAAGCCCGACCAATCGCCCACGGCGAAACCGCCGACGAAGGTGATCCCGGCGGCCAAGGCGCCTGCGCCCGACGCCACACGGGCCAAACGTGGCGGCGACACGGCGAGGGGGGACGCCAAGCCCAAGCGCATGGGCGCGCTCGAGGCGGCGGCCGAGGTACTCAAGCAGGCCGGCAGGCCGATGCGGGCCACGGAGCTGATCGTCGCGATGGCCGAGCAAGGGCTGTGGGAGAGTCCTGCCGGCAGCACGCCACACGCCACGCTGTACGCCGCCATGTTGCGCGAGGCCCGCGACAAGTGCGCCGCGGCACGTTTCAAGAAGGTCGATCGCGGGCTGTTCGCGTTCAACGCGGAGGCGAAGGGATGAACGAGACCCATGCGCACCGCAACGCGGAGAGGAGGCTGGAAGATGCCCGCGACACGTGAACGCGATGAACGGTTCGAGGTCCGCCGCGAGTATCTCGTACGGAACGTGGTCCCGACACGAGGCAAGCCGTACGTGCATCGGTGCCCGCTGGTGTCGTACGAAGAGCTCGCGCAGGCCGCCGACGAGATCGGCGACGCGGGCTTCACGGTCGAGGAACTCGCCGGACACGCGAAGCTGCCCATGACCCAGGCGGCCGTCGCGCTGGCGTTCTGGAAGGAACGCGGCTGCGTGACGACCGAGCACCGCCGGAGCTACCCGGCATGCACATTCCTGTTCGAGGACGCCATGCTCGAGTTCTACGCCCTCGGCCAGCAGGGCTGATCGCATCACAGACCCTCCCCCGAAGCCTCGGTGCTCACCGGGGCTTCCTCTTCGGCCCGAGTTCGTTCGGCTTTCTCCCCGGTGAACTGCTCCCACCTCTGAACGATCACGTCACAGTAGGCCTGGTCGAGTTCCATCACGAACGCTCGTCGCCCGGTCTGCTCGGCCGCGATCAGCGTGCTCCCACTTCCACCGAACAGGTCGAGCACGTTCTCGCCTGGCTTGCTGGAATACTGAATGGCGCGGACGGCCAGCTCGACCGGTTTCTCGGTCAAATGGACCATGGCCTGGGGGTTGACCTTCTTGACGTGCCATAGGTCTGTGGCGTTGTTCGGCCCATAGAAGTGATGCCTGGCGCCTTCCTTCCACCCATAAAACGCGAGCTCAAAGCAGCCCATCATATCCTTCCGCGTCAGCACCGGATGCTGCTTATCCCACACGATTGCCTGGCTGAAATACAACCCGGATTTCTTGAGCGGCGCGGGGTAGTTGCCGAGGTTGGCGTACCCTCCCCAGATGCAAAACGAGCCGCCCGGCTTGAGCACGCGCGAGCCGTTGGAAAACCACGCCAGCAGCATCTGGTCGAACGCCTCATCGCTGACGAAGTCGTTCTCCAGCGGCCGGTCTTTGGCCCGCATTTTCTTGCGGGTCTTCTTCGGGTTGGTGACGCCCTGTGCCTGATCGAATCCCTGGCGGTGCCGTTGGGCCTGCTTGTTCTGGAAGGAGGAAAGGCCGGCGGCAATGGCGGTGGCGCTGCGCGGTTCGACGCGAACATTATACGGCGGGTCGCAGGCCAGTAAATCGATGATCGCGCCGTCAAGCAGGCGATCAAGATCCTCGGGCGAGCCGCTGTCACCACACATCAGGCGGTGGTCGCCCAGCACCCAGATGTCGCCGCGCTGCGTGATCGGATCATCCGGCGGTTCGGGAATCGAATCCGGATCGGTCAGCCCTTCGGCCACGTCGCCGTCGAGCAGCTTGGCCAGCTCGTCCTCGCCGAAGCCGAGCAGGCTCAGGTCGTAATCGGCCTGCTGCAGGTCCTTCAGCTCGATGGGCAGCAGGTCGAAGTCCCATTCCGCCAGCGTCGCGGTCTGGTTGTCCGCGATTCTGTACGCCTTGACCTTCTCCGGCGGCAGGTCGGTGGCGACGTGGACCGGCGCCCGGGCCAGGCCGAGCTTCTGCGCCGCCTTCCAGCGCGTGTGGCCGACGATGATCACGCCCTCGGCGTCCACGACGATTGGCTGCCGGAAACCGAATTCTCTCAAACTCGCCGCCACGGCGTCCACCGCGTCGTCGTTGATGCGGGGATTGCCCTCGTAAGGCCTGACGGCGTCAATGGGCCGCAGTTCTACGTCAAAGGTCTTCACCGTCATGTTTGCTTCTCCCTTGCGCGTCGGGGTCGCCTGAAAAACCGGACACGCCAAACAAACTCTCCCTATGCTGGTGGCTGTTCCCGCGGCCATCTTCCGTCCGGGTGGCCGGGAAGGAACCGTACCCATGTTTCACCTTTCACCCACCCCCTTACATACACACGCGTATACGCGCGGACAGGCATCGCGCGCGGGGGTGGGGGTGAAAGGGTGTAATATGAAGAGAGAGTTGTTGTTTTTATCTATATATATGCTGTTTTCGCGTTTCTCATGTTTCACACTGCCCCGGTGAAACTTGGGTGAAGCTTGGGGAATCATGAGCCGCTGGTGGCCGTTCAAGTTTCACCCCCTGGTGAAGTTTCACCGTCATGGTTCACCCCTCGAGTCAGCCGGTAGGATCGCGTGTGCCAGCCGGGCCTGGGTACGGTCAAGACCTCGATGTCGCCTTGCTGGACGAGCGTTTCGATCAGCACAGTGAACGTCTTGGCGTCCATCTTCATCCGCTTGAGCAGCACGCTGTGCGGCAGCACGTTGCCGGGCGCGTCGCGCAGCTTCTCGAGCAACTTGAGGCACTCGGCATGAAACGGGTTGTCCGCCACGTGCGACGCGGCCATGAACAGCATCCGCCGGGTCTGGTGCATGACGAACCGCGACGCCCACTCGACGGCGGCCAGGCCGATGCGCGGCGCCTGGTGGTTTTCGCTGACCGCGTGCAACAGCGCGAGCTTGCGCACCTGCTCGCTCACGCGGCCCCATACGGTCGTGCCCACCGAGTCGCCAACCTGCTCGGCCTTGCCGTATTCGGCCTCGGCCTCCAGCCGCGTCTCGATCAGCAGCCGCCTGGCTTCGTCGCTGTGCGCAACGATGGTGGGCACGGGGTGCCAGTCTTCCAGGTTGCCCGTGCCGGGCCGGTAGTCGGCCCACCATTTCGCGGTGGCCAGTACACGCGGCGGCAGGTCGCGGATGCTCGGTTCCTGCCCGGGCGCGCGCGACCCGGCTTCGAGGATGATCATTCGAGCGAAGAAGCCGTTGGTCAGCATCCGTTCGCTGAGCGCCTGGTAGTAATGGTTCGGGATGGCCGTGCCGTAGATCACCAGGCAGGGCTGGTCGATAACGCCGGGCGATTCCTTGCCCGCCTTGCGGCGCATCGGGAACACGCTGTTTGACGACGAATACATCGTCAGCATCGTGCCCATGATCGCCTCGTGCCGGGCGTCCCTGGCCTTGTTGATCGACTGGAGCATCCCGTCGATCTCGTCGGTCTGGAACAGCATCGCCGGCGTCTGGAACAGCGCGTCCTGAATGCCCTCGCCGCTGGCGAAATGCAGGCCGAGGCAATTACCCAGCCCTATGGCGTGGATGATGTCGCAGTTGACCTTGCGGGACTGGTCCTTGCCCGCCCCGGAATGCGCCAAACCCAGCAGGTACAGGTTCGTGCGGTTGTCCCCGGCGTCGCGCACCTTGCGCCCGGCCAGGAACGCCTGCAGGGCCAGCGCGCCGCCGAAGGCCATCACCTGGTTCGGGTAAGGCGCGATGGCCAAGGTGTGGTCCATGACCTCGTTGATGAAGCCCGGCATGCGCAGCATCTTGGCGGGCATCGGGCCGGGGTCGGCGATCTCCGGCGCAGGTGCGGATTCTCCGTCGCACATGGCCGTGGTCCGACCGAGAGCCGCATGGTCTGACGGACAATCGCCGGGTGCGGCGGACATTCGCACAATGGCCGAGATGTCCGCACCGGCGGCGCTGTCGGCCGGAGAATCGCTGCCGAAGCCGAGTTGTCCGAGGCAGCGCGCCGCCTGTTCGAAATCTCCGCCATGGTTGAGCAGTGTGTAGACGGCGAACGGCGAATAGGCCCGGTTGGGCTCGAACGGGGCCGCGTTGGAGGAAAACACGTAGAAGACCCGGCCCTTCAGCGTCGCGGAAGTGCCCGAATCCTTGCCCGGCCGGCGCCAGTATTCGTTCTCCCCGCCGCGCACCCGCGACCATCCGCATTGTGCCAGCACAGCCCGCACATCTCCGTGACGGTTGAAATCATCGCCCGGCCGGCTGCCATTCTCTGGCGGATAATCCGCTTGCCCGACGGAGAGCGCACTTCTCTGGCCGACAACGCCATTGTCCGACGGACAATCACCGCTGTGCGAATTCTCAGCCGACAACTGGCCATGTCCGCCCGATGATGGGCTTCTCGGGCCGAGATCGCCGTTGTGCGTTGGACCATCGACCGCCGGCGGCAGATATTCGTTCAGGTCCCACGCCGCCTGCAGCAGCACGTCGCGTTCGGCCATGGTCAGCGCGGGCGGATTCGCCAGATCGCCCTGGATCAGCTCGTACCCGGCCGTCGGGGCGCAGAGGACAAGCCCACCTTCGCCACGGGTCTCGATGAGCGTGATGACCTTCTCGCCATCGAGGCGCTGGGCCAGCTTCATGTTGCCGCAGACCTCGGCTTCGCAGCGGTACCACACGTGCCGCCCTCCGCGCTGCGTGCTTTCGATGACCAGACTGGCCAGCAGGTGGGGCGGAACGCGCTGCGCCCAGGCATCGAAAGACTCGCCGCCCGCATCGAAGTCGATTATCTCGCCGTTGCCCGACACCCGCCCGCAGATGATGCACAGCGCGTCCGGCCTGTTGGCGAACCAGGCCGACACTTCGGCTTCGGTGGGCAGTCTCTTTCGATACTGCTTCCACTGGCCCACCGCCGGGCGTTTTTCCGCCCGGCGCGCGGGCAGCGCACAGAGGCCGGCGGACAGGTAGCTGGCCGCCGCAGATTGGAGGGTGTCCCGATCCGCGATCAAAAAGGCACCTCACTGTCCTGCGGCCCGTCGTATTCCGGAAGGTTGCCGTCATCGCGCTCCTCGCTGCCATCCAGGAGCGGCGGGATCGGTCCGAGCTGGTGTTTCGTGATGCGGTCGAACTTTTCCCCGCTCACCGAGCGCACGGTGATCGCCAGCGTAGGTGCGACCCCGCCGGCTTCGCAGATCGCCACCGCCTGTTCGGACGATTCCGGGAATGGCTCGCGGGACCGCGCCCGCCACCAGGCCTCGAACCTGCCCCTGGCGTAGCCGGTGTGTTCGGGGCAGACCCATTCGCTGCGGTAGTCGTTGAAGCCGACGCAGTAATCGACCCGCATGGTGCGCGGATGGTCTTCCGGCGCGTCGCGCTTGACGTGAACGCTGTAGTAGACTCCCTGCAC